>NZ_CP015039.1:827500-1433333 GCF_002079305.1 Rhodovulum sp. P5 | reverse complement strand
TCATGTAGCGGTGCATCTGAACCCGGCTGATATCCAGATCGCGCGCAACTCGGGCCGGCGATTCCCTGAGTTGACAAAGGTCTTTAAGATTCTCTCCAAATATCGCCAGTACGCTGGACGGCATGGTAGCAACCCGCTCGGTTGTCCTTTGCTAGGAAAAAGGGTGCCCCAAGAGCAAAGACAACACAAGGTTGCAGCGCATCACAAGCCGTGCGCCCGAACGGTGTGCGCAATCAGTGGGCGAGGGCCGACTTCTCAAGCGTTGCGGCCACGCGGATCAGCGTCGCAACTAGCCCCGTGTCCACGCGCCCGGCTTGGTCATAAGCCGTATCGACAATCAATTGTGCCGCGATTTCAAGGCGTTTGTGGGCGGGAAGGCTTTCGAGAAGACAGGCCAGATCAAGGCTGGTACCGATCGGCATTTCGCCGCTGTCAGAGACTTCACATAGCGTTTTCATCTTGTCGCCTCCTGCGGAGATGTTCCGAATTTCTACTCTTGGAATGCGATACTCGGGAATCTTTCCCACAACCATACTAGTATGTCGATGGGTTCTAAACGATGCACGCGCAGGATGTTTAGGGTGAATCGTGTTACGCGCGTTTCTCAATTGTAACGTCGCTGACGTTTCCCTTGCGTCAGCTTTGCACCTGCTTTTGCGACGTCGCAGCACGTTTTTTGCGTCCGCACGGCGCGGCTGGGACGGCAGGTTCCTGCGATGGTCAGGTGTTGACCATCGCAAGACGCTGGCCGGCAAGCCGTCGGCCGACCGGCCCCACTGCGGTAACGGTTGATATTACGCCAGCATCGCAAGCGGGTTTTCGAGGTTGTCCTTGATCGCCTGCAAAAGCTCCGCCCCAAGCGCGCCGTCGATGACCCGGTGATCGACGCTGAGCGTCACCGACATGACCGTCGCCGCCTCGATGGTTCCCTCGTCGGTCACGACGGGTTTCTTCACCCCCGCGCCAACAGCCAGGATGGCCCCATGGGGCGGATTGATCACCGCGTCAAAATTGTCGATGCCGAACATGCCGAGGTTCGAAACCGCGAAGCTGCCGCCCTGGTATTCATGGGGCGCCAGTTTGCGGTCCCGCGCGCGGGTTGCCAGATCCTTCATCTCCGCCGACAGATGCGAGAGGGTCTTGGTCTCGGCATCGCGCAAAACCGGCGTGAACAGCCCGCCTT
The DNA here is from genome assembly GCF_002079305.1 of Rhodovulum sp. P5. NCBI lineage: Bacteria > Pseudomonadati > Pseudomonadota > Alphaproteobacteria > Rhodobacterales > Paracoccaceae > Rhodovulum > Rhodovulum sp. P5. The sequence continues at coordinate 1,432,150 of NZ_CP015039.1, read as the reverse complement.
CAATGGCCACGGCCACGGCCACGTCCGAGGTTTTCAGTTGCAAAATCCGGTCCCCGGCCCAGACAGCGTTCGCCTTCGGCACCTGTTGCAGCGCGAGTGCACAGGCCTTGATGATGAAGTCATTGACGCTGAGTTTGACGCCGCGATGCTCCAGCTGCCTGTTCAGTTTCGCGCGGAAGTCCAGCAACGCATCCAGCCGGATATCTCGACGCAGATAGAAATGCGGGATCGTCTGCTTGGCCTCGGTCAGCCGCGCGGCGATGGTCTTGCGCATGCCGTCGAGGGGAATTTCGCTGTAGTCACGGTCGGCGTAGATCTTGGCGACGGCACCGGCATCCGGTCCTGCGGGCATTGGCGCGGGTGCGGCCGGGGTCGCGGCTGATCCGGCAGATTTCGGGGCCGGGGCGGCGGTGGCGTTTTCGACGTCTGCCCGGACGATGCGGCCGCGCGGACCGGAGCCGGTGATCTGCGCAAGATCCAACCCCTTGTCCGCGGCGATCCGACGGGCAAGCGGTGAGGCGAAGATGCGCGTGCCGTCAGCGGCCGCAGGGGGTGGGGGCGATGCGGTCGGTGCGGAACCACCGGCAGGGGCCGACTTGTCGCCCGTCTCAATCTCAGGCGCCTTTGTCGGCGTGGGGGCCGCGGCGCCAATGTCGTCAGCGCTTTCGTCATCGGCCAGCAGAACGGCAATAGGTGTGTTGACCTTTACCCCCTCGGTGCCGGCTGCGATCAGGATCTTGCCAAGCGTCCCCTCGTCGACGGCCTCGAACTCCATCGTGGCCTTGTCGGTTTCGATCTCGGCCAGAAGGTCACCCGCCGAAACGGTGTCGCCCTCCTTGACCAGCCATTTCGCAAGCGTGCCTTCCTCCATTGTAGGGGAGAGCGCGGGCATCAGGATTTCCGTGGGCATATCCGCGTCTCCTCAGCGATAGGTCACTTGCTTGACCGCCTCGACCACCTCTTTCGCGGTCACCAGCGCCAGCTTTTCAAGGTTCGCGGCATAGGGCATGGGGACGTCCTTGCCGGTGCAGTTGATCACCGGGGCATCCAGCCAATCGAACGCCTCCTGCATCAGAACGGCCGAGATGTGGTTGCCGATGGAGCAGACCGGGAAGCCTTCTTCCACCGTCACGCAGCGATTGGTCTTCTTCACGCTTTCGATCACGGTGGCGGTGTCCATGGGGCGCAGGGTGCGCAGGTCGATCACCTCGGCCTCGATCCCCTCCTTGTGGAGCGCGTCTGCGGCCTCCAGCGCGTGGGCCATGCCGATGCCAAAGCTGACGATCGTCACGTCGGACCCTTCGCGCCAGATGCGGGCCTTGCCGAAGGGAATGGTGAAATCGTCGAGCACCGGCACCTCGAAGCTGCGGCCGTAGAGGATCTCGTTTTCAAGGAAGATGACCGGGTTCGGGTCACGGATCGCGGTTTTCAGAAGACCCTTGGCATCGGCGGCCGAGTAGGGCTGCACGACCTTCAGGCCGGGGATATGGGCATACCAGGCGGCATAGTCCTGACTGTGCTGTGCCCCGACGCGGGCGGCGGCACCGTTCGGCCCGCGGAACACCATCGGCGCGCCCATCTGCCCGCCCGACATGTAAAGCGTCTTGGCGGCAGAGTTGACGATGTGATCCATCGCCTGCATCGCGAAGTTGAAGGTCATGAACTCCACAATCGGGCGCAGTCCTCCGAAGGCCGCGCCGACGCCCAAGCCCGCAAAGCCGTGTTCGGTGATCGGTGTGTCGATGACGCGCTTGGCGCCGAATTCGTCCAGAAGGCCCTGACTGATCTTGTAGGCACCCTGATACTCCGCCACTTCCTCCCCCATCAGGAAGACGGTGTCGTCGCGGCGCATCTCCTCGGCCATGGCGTCCCGCAGCGCCTCGCGCACGGTGCAGGAGCGTAATTCGGTGCCTTCGGGGAAATCCGGTTCGGCCGCGGGCGCGGGGGCCTTTGGTTCTGCCGGGGCCGCGGCGGGGGCGTTTTGGTGGCTTGCGGCGCGGGGCTGGCCGATTGCGCGGCGGCGGCATCGGCATCCTCGCCATCCTCGACCAGAACGGCGATGGGGGTGTTGACCTTCACGCCATCGGTGCCGGCCTCGATCAGGATCTTGCCGAGAATGCCTTCATCCACGGCCTCGAATTCCATCGTGGCCTTGTCGGTTTCGATCTCGGCGAGGATATCGCCGGCCGAGACGGTATCGCCCTCTTTCACAAGCCATTTGGCGAGCGTGCCTTCCTCCATCGTGGGGGAGAGCGCGGGCATCAGGATTTCGGTAGCCATTGTCGTCGTCCCCCTCAGGCGTTCTGCGGCGCCGCGTCGGCGTAGATGTCGGTCCAAAGCTCGTCGAGCGCGGGTTCGGGGCTTTCCTTGGCGAAGTCGGCCGCCTCGTTGACGATGCCCTTGATCTCCTTGTCGATGTCCTTCAACTCGTCCTCGGTTGCGTGGCTGCCCTGCAAGATCAGCTCGCGCACATGTTCGATGGCATCGCGCTCCTCGCGGATCTTCTGCACTTCTTCGCGGGAGCGGTACTTGGCAGGGTCCGACATCGAGTGGCCACGGTAGCGATAGGTCATGATCTCAAGGATGTAGGGGCCGTTGCCAGCGCGGCAGTGCGCCACTGCCTTTTCGCCTGCGGCCTTCACGGCCAGCACGTCCATCCCGTCGACCGCTTCGCCCTCGATCCCGTAGGCTGCACCGCGTTCCCAGAAGTCGGGGCTTTTCGTGGCGCGCTTGACGGCTGTGCCCATGGCGTACTGGTTGTTCTCGATCACGAAGATGACCGGCAGGTCCCAAAGCTCCGCCATGTTGTAGGTCTCGGCCACCTGGCCCTGGTTGGCGGCGCCATCGCCGAAATAGACGAACGTGACGCGGCCGTTTTCCTTGTATTTGTCCGCGAAGGCGAGGCCGGCGCCGATGGGTACCTGTGCGCCCACGATCCCGTGGCCGCCATAGAAGTGACGGTCCTTCGAGAACATGTGCATCGAACCGCCCTTGCCCTTGGAGTATCCTCCCTCGCGCCCGGTCAGTTCGGCCATGACGCCCTTGGCGTCCATCCCGCAGGCCAGCATATGTCCATGATCGCGATAGGAGGTGATGCGCTTGTCGCCTTCTTCGGTGGCGGCCTCCAGGCCGACAACGACGGCCTCCTGCCCGATATACAGGTGACAGAAACCGCCGATCAGGCCCATCCCGTACAGTTGGCCTGCCTTTTCCTCGAATCGACGGATCAGCAGCATCTCACGGTAGAATTTCAGCAGCTCTTCCTTGGACGTATTTGATTTTGCTGGTGCTTTGCGCGTGGCCATTCGACAGCGCCTCCCTCGCACGAAAATGGTTTAACGTTGAACAAAATGTTAACAGAGCTCGACGCGGATTGCGAGGAAGAATTCGCGGAGACAAGGGGCGTGGCGACGGCCTTAGCGGATCACGATCTCATCGGCCCGGATCAGGCCAAGCACTTCGCGTGCGCGTTCGTCCAGCAGGTCGAGGTCAAGATAGCCGTCGGACAGGCGGCGGGTTCTGTTGGTGAGGTCTTCCAGGCTGGCTGATAGTGCCGCCTTTTCGTTGCGCAGCCGCTGGATGTCGGCCTCGATCTGGACACGACGAAACAGGCCATAGTCGCCCTGAACGGCGGCGAATGTGAAATAGATCGAGGCTGAAAAGCCAAGTCCCAGAAAAACGAGCGCGCCCCAAGCCGGACGTCTGCGCATACCGCTCATCCTGAATGCCCCATGCACCGCCTCTGATGGACGGCTGCGGGCACTCTAGCGCAAGTGATTCGCAAAGGAAATGGCCGGAATGGCGCCGGCACGGCGCCATTCCGGACTGTTGCAGCGATCAGCCTTCGAGGGCTGCCACGCCGGGCAGGGTCTTGCCTTCCATCCATTCCAGGAAGGCACCGCCCGCGGTCGAGATGTAGGTGAAATCTTCCGCAGCGCCCGCACCGTTCAGCGCGGCAACCGTGTCGCCGCCGCCGGCAACCGAGGTCAGTGTACCGGCCTTGGTCATGTCTGCCGCCTTCTTTGCCGCCGCGTTGGTGGCGAAATCGAAGGGGTTGATTTCGAACGCGCCGAGCGGGCCGTTCCAGATCAGGGTCTTGCACTTGGAGAAGACGTCCTCGATCTTGGCAACGCTTTCCGGCCCGGCATCAAGGATCATCGCATCTTCGGGGCAGGCATCCGTGGGAACGGTCTCGTTCTCGGCCCCGGCCTTGAACTCCCGGGCGCAGACGATATCGACGGGCAGAACGATCTCGCATCCCGCGGTCTTGGCCTTGTCCATGATGTCGCGCGCGGTGCCGGTCAGGTCATGCTCGCACAGCGACTTGCCGACATTGATGCCCTGCGCCGCAAGGAAGGTGTTGGCCATGCCGCCGCCGATCACCAGGTAGTCCACCTTGGTGACGAGGTTGCCCAGAAGGTCCAGCTTGGTCGAAACCTTGGCGCCGCCCACAACGGCGACCACCGGGCGTTCGGGGTTCGACAGGGCGCCTTCCAGCGCTTTCAACTCCGCTTCCATGTTGCGGCCGGCGCAGGAGGGCAGAAGCTTTGCGATCCCCTCGGTCGAAGCATGGGCGCGGTGCGCGGCCGAGAATGCATCGTTGACGTAAACGTCGCCAAGTGCGGCCAGAGCGGCGGCCATCGCCGGGTCGTTCTTTTCCTCGCCTGCGTGGAAGCGGGTGTTTTCCAGCAGCAGGATGTCCCCCTCGCTCAGCGCCGCGACGGCCTGTTTCGCCGGCAGCCCCACGCAGTCATCGGCGAAGATCACGCCCCGGCCGAACGCCTCCTCCAGCGCGGGCAGGGTGACCTTCAGGCTCATCTCGGGGACGACTTGTCCCTTGGGGCGGCCGAAATGGGCCAGCAGAACGGGCTTACCGCCCTTTTCAAGGATATCCATCACCGTCGGAATGATGCGTTCGATCCGAGTGGCGTCGGTCACCTTGCCGTCCTCGACCGGCACGTTGATGTCCACCCGCACCAGTGCGACCTTGCCGTCAAGGTCCATGTCGTCGAGGGTCTTCCAGGCCATGCGCTCTCCTCCCAGGGTTTTCGCGTTGGCGCTAATTCGCCCAAAGGCGGGGCAAAGGTCAATCCTTGCAATTTCGGTGCCTCTTTTCATCGGCGATTGGTCGCACTAGGCTCCGCCCCCGACAGAACAGGCATAAGGAACCGGTCAATGGCCGACATCAAAGATCCCGAAAACACGATCGTCATGGAACTGAAGGGCGGTACCGTCCTTATCGAGTTGTTGCCCGACGTCGCGCCCAAACATGCCGAGCGCATGAAGGAACTCGCGCGGGCAGGGGCCTATGACAACGTGGTGTTCCACCGGGTGATCGACGGCTTCATGGCCCAGACCGGCGACGTGGCCTATGGCAACGCGGAAAAGGATTTCGACATGCGCCGCGCGGGTACGGGCGGGTCCGATCTGCCCGACCTGCCGGCCGAGTTTTCCAAGCTGCCCCATGACCGCGGGACCTTGGGCGCGGCGCGCTCGCAAAACCCGAACTCTGCCAATTCGCAGTTCTTCATCAACTTCATCGACAACCACTTCCTGAACGGTCAATACACGGTCTACGGTCGCGTGATCGATGGGATGGAGCATGTCGACGACATCGCCCGGGGGGAGCCGCCTGCGAATCCCGACCGGATGATCAGCGTCAAGGTGGCCGCCGATGCGTAAGCTGGCCCTTCTTCTGGCGTTTGCCGCCAGCCCCGCGCTTGCGACGGGGCTGGAAATCGAGATCGCGGGCGAAGGCGCCAACGGCACGATCACCATCGATCTGCTGGAGGACGTAGCCCCGAATCACGCGGCCCGCATCGCCGAGCTTGCAGAGCAAGGCGCCTATGACGACGTGGTGTTCCACCGGGTGATCGACGGGTTCATGGCCCAGACTGGTGATGTGGAATTCGGCAAGTTTGGCAGCGATATGCGCCGCGCGGGCATGGGCGGCTCCGACATGCCCGATCTGAAGGCCGAGTTTTCCGATCTGCCGTTCGAGCGCGGTACGGTCGGCATGGCCCGCAGCCAGAACCCCGATTCCGCCAACTCACAATTCTTCATCATGTTCGCGCCGGGGGCGTTTCTGAACGGGCAGTATACCGTCGTGGGGCAGGTCACCGGCGGCATGGACGTTGTCGACGCCATCAAGCGCGGCAAGGGGCGGAACGGTGCCGTTCTGGGGCAACCGGACCGGATGGTGACGGTAAGAGTGACGGAATAGGGCGCCGCGTCCCGAGTGACACAAAACCTTCATGTGGATTGGTTAACGCTGCGATAATTGTTCCGTATGGGGGTGTAACTGTGAAACGTTATCTATTAACCACGGCGCTGATCGCGCTGCCTATGGTGTTTTCCCAATCCGCTTTGGCTGATTGTACGCCGGATTTCCTCGGCGACGGCGCAACGGTGACATGCACCGGTGCCGATAGTGACGGGTTCGTTCAAGAGACGCTGAACGGCGTCACCGTGGACGTGCTTTTCGGCGCGACCGTCGAGAATACCGATGACGATGTGATCCGTGTTGCCGACTCGCTGTTCCTGACAAATGACGGCACGATTGCGGTGGCCGGTGGCGACGGTGACGGTATCGACGCGGGCGATGGCGCCTTTATCGACAACTTCGGTGATATCGTCGCAACCGTGAAAGGCATCGACATTGCGGGGGAGTTGTCCTGGCTTGGCAACCACGGTGCGATCACCACGGGGGATGATGCGGTAGAGGCAACCACCGCGATTGTCGAGAACTTCGGGTCGATCGTGTCCGGCGGCAAGGCGCTGGATATCGACGAATTCCTTGACCTTGCCAACTATAGCGACATCACCGCAGACAGCGATGCGGTCGAGGCCGGTTGGGGCTACATTTACAACGAGGGCGCGATCCTGTCCGGGAACAAGGCCATCGATTTTGACGAATGGCTGGAACTTGAAAACTACGGCTCGATCGAGACGACCGATGGCGACGCCGTCGAAGCCGGTGACGATGCCGCAATCGTCAACTGGGAAGCCGGCACGATCATCGCCACCAACAAGGGGATCGACGTTGGCGATTTCCTCCTGCTGGAAAACCACGGCCTGATCGAATCCACCGCTGGTGAGGGCGTGGAGGCCGAGCATACCGCCTATATCGAAAACTACGGAACGATCCTGGGCTTCGACGATGCGGTGCAGGTTGGCGAGGATGCCGAGATCTACAACTTCGGCGTCATGGAGAATACCCAGACCCAGGCCGATCTGGATGCCGATCCGAGCCTTGAGGCGCAGGATGCACTCGATATCGACTCGGGCTACGTGCTGAACGACTTTACCGGGGTGATCCGCTCGACGACCAACGCGGCCATCGATTTCGATCCGTCAGAGCTTGTCGACACGCCGGACGAGGTGGTGTCCTACATCGAAAACTATGGGATCATCTCGGGCACCGTTGGCGTTGAAACCGATGTCGACGCCACGCAGGATATCGTCGTGATCAACTACGGCCTGCTTGAAAGCACCACGCAGGGTGTTGCCGATCCGACCGGTCTTGCCGTGAACCTGCGGGGCGGCGACGATGTCTTCGCGGCGTCCTCAATCGGTACGGTCATTGGCGGGGGCAATCTCGGGGCAGGCGACGACCTTCTGACCCTTGGCGGCGCTGACTTCAGCGGTGTCTTCGGCGGTGTCGGTTCCCTGTTCGACGGGGGCGACGATTACGACACGTTCGAAGCCTATGACTACACCTTCGAGATGCTGAGCGTGGTCCTCGACGGCGATATTCTCGATCTGAGCTTCGACAACGGCTTTGATGTGTTCAGCCTGCGTCTTACGAATTTCGAGGGCTTCCTGTTTGATGAGGGCCAGGTCTTCAAGACCTATGCCGAGGTCGCCGCACTGGCGTCGCCGGTGCCGCTGCCCGCGGGCCTGGTGCTGCTTGGGACCGGTCTGGCGGGCCTCGGTCTGATGCGGCGCCGCGCGGGTTGACCCAGTCGCTCTATTTTCCTCAAGAGCATCACGAATAGAAAAACGGCCCTCCCACATATTCGGGAGGGCCGTTTCTTTGAAGTGGGGCGCACCGCTCTGGCGCCCCTGAAAGTGCCGGTTCTCAGTCGGCCAGACGGACCAGTGCGTGCCGCTTCTTGCCTGCGCTCAGCTTGATCGGGTCTGCCAGCATGCCGGCGTCGATCATCAAACTGGCGTCGGACAGGGGGGCGTCGTTCAACCGCGCGCCGCCCTCGGCGATCAAGCGCTTGGCCTCTTTCCCCGATTTGGCCAAGCCCGACCGGGTGATCAACTGAACGACCGAAATGCCCGCACCGACTTCGTCTGCGGTAACGGACAGGGTGGGCAGGTCTTCGCCCACGCCGCCCTTTTCGAACACTTCGCGCGCGGTTGCCTCGGCCGCCTCGGCCGCCTCGGCCCCGTGGCACAGGGTCGTGACCGCGTTGGCCAGAACGATCTTGGCATCGTTGATCTCCGACCCTTCCAGCGCGCCCAGCCGCTCGCACTCATCTAGCGGCATTTCGGTGTAAAGCTTCAGGAACCGGCCCACATCGGCATCGGTGGTGTTGCGCCAGAACTGCCAGAACTCGTACGGGCTGCGCATGTCGGCATTCAGCCACACCGCACCGTCGGCCGACTTGCCCATCTTCTTGCCGTCCGATGTCGTCAGAAGGGGAGAGGTCAGGCCGAACACCTCCTGATCAAGGATGCGGCGCGTCAGGTCGATCCCGTTGACGATGTTGCCCCACTGGTCGGAACCGCCCATCTGCAACCGGCACCCGTAGCGGCGGTTGAGTTCGAGGAAGTCGTAGGCCTGCAGGATCATGTAATTGAATTCGAGGAAGCTGAGCGACTGTTCCCGGTCCAGCCGCGACTTGACGGATTCGAAGGACAGCATTCGGTTGACCGAGAAATGCCGCCCGATATCCCGCAGGAAATCGAGATAGTTCAGCCCATCCAGCCACTCGGCGTTGTTCAGCATCAGCGCGTCTGACGGCGCGTCACCGAAACTGATGTATTTCGCGAAGACCTTCTTGATCCCCTCGATATTGGCATCGATCTGATCGGGCGTCAGCAAGGGCCGCTCATCGGCGCGGAAGGACGGATCGCCCACCTTGGTCGTGCCGCCCCCCATCAGGACCAGCGGCTTGTGACCCGTCTTTTGCAGCCAGCGCAGCATCATGATCTGGATCAGGCTGCCAACATGCAGGGATTTTGCCGTCGCGTCGAAGCCGATATAGGCCGGAACGACCCCAGCCGCAAAAGCCTCGTCCAGCCCCTGATAATCGGTGCAGTCGGCCAGAAAGCCACGCTCGATCATCACGCGCAGGAAGTCGGATTTGGGGTGGTAGGTCATTGCCACTTTTCCCTTAGGGTGGATTTGCGCCGTCATATATCGGGGCAGGCAGACAAGGGAAAGGCCATGATGCAAGGCTTGCCCGTACGGGCATTGGGCACGATGTCGGGGACGTCGCTTGACGGGGTGGATGCCGCTGTCGTCGTGACCGATGGCGAAGCGATCACGGCGTTCGGTGAGGTGGCCTACCGCGCCTATTCGGATGCAGAGCGTCAGGGGATCGCCGCCGCGCTTGGCCGCTGGCCGGGGGAGGACGGCGTGGCCGAGGCCGCCGAGATCGTCGAGACCGCCCATGCGGAACTTATGGCGCAGTTCAACGATATCGCCTTGGCCGGATTCCATGGGCAGACCCTTGCCCATGATCCGCGGGGCCGGGGCACGCATCAGGTCGGCGATGGCCGCGTTCTGGCCCATGCACTTGGCGTGCCGGTGGCGTGGGATTTTCGCAGCAACGATGTGCGACTGGGCGGGCAGGGCGCGCCGCTGGCCCCGTTCTTCCATTTCGCCTGTGCAAAATGGATCGGGGCCAAGGCACCGCTGGCCTTTGTCAATCTTGGGGGCGTCGGCAACCTGACATGGGTCGACCCGAGTTTTGAGCGGCCTGAGGATGACGGTGCCCTTCTGGCCTTCGACACCGGGCCTGCAAATGCGCCGCTGAACGATCTGATGCAGGCACGGCTGGGCCGGGCATGCGACCGTGACGGTGAACTGGGGGCCCGCGGGCAGGTTGACCCGGCGGTGGTCGAGGCGATGCTGGCGCATCCCTATTTCCTGCGCATGCCGCCGAAATCCCTTGACCGGAACGACTTTGCCGGTCTGGCCAAAGCCGTGGCGCATCTGTCGGACGCGGATGCGGCGGCCACCCTGACCGCTGTGGTCGCTGCGGCCATCGCATGCGGGCTGGACCATGTGCCGCGCCAGCCGGACCGGTTGCTGGTGACCGGCGGGGGGCGGCTGAACCCGGTGATGATGGACATGATCGCCACACGCACCGGTCTGGAGGTCGTTCCGGTGGAAATGGTCGGTCTGAATGGCGATATGCTTGAGGCGCAGGCCTTCGCCTATCTTGCGGTGCGCGTCGCGCGTGGCCTGCCCACCACCTGCCCGGCCACGACGGGCGTCGGTGCCGCTGTGGGGGGAGGCGAGATCAGCAAGCCGTCCCCGTCCTGACCGTCATTCGGACCCGGCAATGGGTATGTCGAAATCCGGTGCGGCCATCTCGAATCCGTCGAAGGTGAAGCCCGGGCTGACGGTGCAACTGACCAATGTCCACGCGCCAAGCGGTCGGGCGGATTGCCAATGATGCGCAGGCACAACGACTTGCGGCCGCGCGCCGGTGGCAAGATCGGCGCCCAGAATTGACCTTTGGGCTGGTCCCTCTTTGCTGGCCGAAAGGCGCAGTTCCAACGGATCGCCCGCGTGAAACAGCCAGATTTCATCCGCATCGACCCGGTGCCAGTGGCTGCGCTGACCTTCGGCAAGAAGGTAGTAGATCGCGGTACCGGTCGCGCGCGCGTTTCCATCGGCATCGGCCCGCCATGTTTCGCGGTACCATCCGCCTTCGGGATGCGGTGCCAGGTTCAGGGTGGCGATGATTTCGTCGGCTGTCATGGCAGCAGTCTAGCCGTTGTGGTCCCCCCTGCAAGCCGGCCGATTCGTCTACAATTGTCCCGATTTTGTCTCGATGGCGTCATCAAAACTTACTTTTTCGAGGTTACTTTCTCTGCATCGCGGCACAATGCTGCACCGGCATTGCTGCGACGCAGCATTTTTGCTATGGCCCGTGCCGTAGCAAATTTTGCGTCGGTTGTGCGGGGCGAACCAGATTTTTCGGGGAACAAGACAATGAAGATGGATGAAGTTGAAGAATTGGACGCCGAACCGGTGATGACCACCGATGATATGGTGTCGCGAATTCTGGGGCTTGCAAGTTTCTGCGCCGCGCCCGGCAAGGAACGCCAAGAGCAGGCGGCGCGCGGTCGCGGCTGGCTGGATTCCCAGGGTATGCCCACCGCGGAAGGCCGTGCCCTGATCGAGGAACTGGCGAACCGCGGTTCCAGTTACGGTCTGTACCGTTTCGTCTGACCCGACGGGCGGCACCGGACGTTTGAAAGGCGCCTTGGCCCGGCGTGAACCGGGCCCGGCGCCTTATCTTATTTCAGGATCGACGACCCGGCATATTCAGCCGTTTCGCCCAGCATCTCCTCGGTCCGGATCAGCTGGTTGTACTTGGCCAGCCGGTCCGACCGCGACAGCGACCCGGTCTTGATTTGCCCGCAATTGGTCGCGACGGCCAGATCGGCGATGGTCGCGTCCTCGGTCTCGCCCGAGCGGTGGGACATCACGTTGGTATAGCGTGCACGGTGGGCCATCTCGACGGCGGCAAGCGTTTCGGTCAGTGTGCCGATCTGGTTCACCTTCACCAGCATGGAGTTCGCGACGCCTTGCGCGATCCCGTCGGCCAGCCGCTTGGGGTTGGTCACGAACAGGTCGTCGCCCACAAGCTGCACCTTGCCGCCCAGCGCTTCGGTCAGCAATTTCCAGCCGTCCCAGTCATCCTCGGCGCAGCCGTCTTCGATCGAGATGATCGGGTAGTCGGCACAAAGCTGCGACAGATACTCGACATTCTCGGCGGCGGTCAGGGATTTCCCCTCGCCCTTCATCTCGTACTTGCCGCCCTCGAAATACTCGGTCGAGGCGCAGTCGAGGGCGAGGTAGACGTCCTCGCCCGGCTTGTAGCCCGCCTTCTCGATGCTTTTCAGGATGAAGTCGAGCGCGTCGCGGGTGGAGGACAGGTTCGGGGCAAAGCCGCCCTCGTCGCCGATACCGGTCAGGTGGCCCGCGGCGGACAGTTCCTTTTTCAGCGTATGGAACACCTCGGCGCCCATGCGCACCGCATCGCGCATCGTGGGCGCGCTGACCGGCATGATCATGAATTCCTGGATGTCGATCGGGTTGTCGGCATGTTCGCCGCCATTGATGATGTTCATCATCGGCACCGGCAGGATGCGCGCCGAGGTGCCGCCGACATAGCGGTAGAGCGGCTGCGTCGTGAAATCGGCCGCGGCCTTGGCAACGGCCAGCGACACGCCGAGGATCGCGTTGGCGCCCAGCCGGCCCTTGTTCTCGGTCCCGTCCAGTTCGATCATCGCGCGGTCGATGGCCACCTGTTCGGTTGCGTCCATGCCCGCCAATGCCTCGGCAATCTCGCCATTCACGGCGGCGACGGCGTCCAGCACGCCCTTGCCCATATAGCGGGCCTTGTCGCCGTCGCGGCGTTCCACCGCCTCATGCGCGCCGGTAGAGGCACCCGAGGGCACGGCGGCACGGCCCATCGTGCCGTCCTCAAGGATGACGTCCACTTCCACTGTGGGGTTGCCCCGGCTGTCCAGGATTTCGCGGCCGATGATATCGATGATGGTGCTCATAGCGGGACAGTCCCTGATTTGCTGCGAATGCGAATTCGCCGACCTTCTAGCGCCGGGTGCGCCCCAAGGAAAGGGCGCGTTCCCGCCACAGCGTGTAAAGGCCCGAGGCGATGATGACGGCGGCCCCGGTCAGGGTCAGGGCATCGGGGCGTTCCCCGAAGGCCAGCATCCCGACAAGCAGGGCAAAGATCAGCCGGGTATAGCGAAACGGGGTGACGACGGCGACCTCTCCCACCCGCATCGCCTCGACAATGGCGTAATAGCCCGCAACGCCCATGACGAGCGCGGCCCCCAGGCGCCCGACATTTGCAACGTCTATGCCGGTCGGGCCTTCCCCGACCAACATCAGAACGATCCCCGTAGGCACCAGCATCGCAAAACCGTAGGTGGACAGTTGGAGCGAGGAGACATTGCGCGGGGTTGCCCGCGTCGCAAGGTCGCGCAGCGCCAACCCCGCCACGCCCATCACCGCGAACAGCGAGGCCGGGCGAAACCCCTCCAGCCCCGGTCGCACGATCAGCAGCACGCCGAACAGCCCCACGCAAATCGCCGTCCACCGGCGCCAGCCCACCTGCGCCCCCATGAAAAGCGCCGCGCCCAGCGTTACGGCCAGCGGCGTCGCCTGTAGAATGGCCGAGGCCGAGGTCAGCGGCGTCAATGCAATGGCCGTCACGAATCCCAGCGTGCCGATGACCTCGCCGGCATTCCGCAACAGAACCGGCCGCGTCAGCAAGGCACCGGACCACAGTCTTTGCCCGCGCGCCAGGGCCATCGCGGCAAAGACCACCGCGCCGCCCGCACCAAGCAGCGCGAGGATCTGCCCGATCGGCAGGTCGGCGGCCAGACGTTTGACGAACATATCCTCAAGGGCGAACAGCGCCATCGAGACGACCATCAGCGCGATGCCGCGCAGGTTTTCCATGTCGGGAATCCATCGCAGGAGAGACATCCCGCATTAGCCCGCGGCGCGGTGCCGGGGAAGGGGGATTACCCCTTTTTCAGCGGTACGCCGTAGAGTTCCAACCGGTGGCCCTTCAACCGATAGCCCAGCTTTCGGGCAATCCTGTCCTGCAGTTCCTCGATCTCGGGGTCGCAGAATTCGATCACTTCGCCGGAATTCAGGTCGATCAGGTGGTCGTGATGGGCGCGTTCCGCATCCTCATATCGCGCGCGGCCATCGCCGAATTCATGCTTTTCAAGGATGCCGGCCTCCTCGAACAGCTTGACGGTTCGATAGACCGTGGCGATGGAGATCTTGGGGTCGACAGTGCTGGCGCGCGTGTAAAGTTCTTCGACATCCGGGTGGTCGTCGCTGTCCTGCAAGACCCCGGCTATGACGCGCCGTTGCTCGGTCATGCGCAGGCCTTTCGCCTCGCAGCGGGAAATGATGGTGTCGGACATCGCGGCCCCCGGATTTCGAACCCTTGATCTATCGGTTGCCCGGCGCGGTTTCCACCCCTTCCTGCACGACCCGTCGCGCACAAGGTTGCAAGGTCAAAGCCATTTCAAGGCGCGGAAGATGGCCAGCAGCGCGATTGCGAAGACAAGATTGACAAGGGACAAGGCGGCGAAGGCCCATGGCCACTGGGTGCCCGGCATGCCCGCGACATTGACGCCAAAGAGCCCGGTCAGGAACCCCAGTGGCAGGAAGATCGCGGCGACAACGGACAGGACATAGCCGTTTCGGGCCATGATATTGCCGCGGGCCGCTTCAAGATGGTCGTGCAGCGTCTGCAGGCGGGCCGAAACCGAATCGATTTCCTCGACCGTGCGGGTGGCGCGGTTGGCGCTTTCTCCCAGCAGGACGAGTGCGTCGGGGTCGATCAACTTGGCGGGCGCCTCTGACAGGCGGGCTAGGGCCTCGCGCTGCGGGCCGGCGAAACGGCGCAGGCGGATCACCTTGCGCCGCAGCGCGCCGAGCCGGCCGCCGGCGTCATGGTCATCCTGTTCAAGGATCGCCTCCTCCAGCGTGTCGGCCTCGTCATCCATGGCAAGGGACACCGCTTCCAGCCGGTCGGTCAGTCCTTCGGCCAGTGCCGCCAGGAATGCGCCCGGGTTGGGGGGCGCCTCGCCAGCCTCGGCGGCTTGCCGCAGGTCGTCGATGGCGAAGACCTTTTGCATCCGCACGCTGACGACCAGCGCCGATGTCACCCATAGCCGTAGGGATACCATGTCCTCGGCATCGGCGCCGGGGTTCAGGTTCACGCCCCGCAGGTTGACGATAAGTCCCCCGTCGGTGGGGGTGCAGCGCGGGCGGGTTTCAGGCTGTACAAGGGCCCCGGCGGGCACCGGGGGCAGGTGGGTCAGCGTCCATTCCGCCAGACCGGGATCGGCAAGGTCGAGATGCATCCAGCGCCACAGCGCCTCCTTCGGGGGACGGGGCGAGGGCCACGGGTCGCTGAACGTGCGGGCGTTGCCGCCGGGGTGGATGTCGAAGGCGGCGATGGGGGACAGATGGCGCACGTGCATCCTGACCTCACAAGAGTTCCGGTTCGCGCCCGATGCGTCGGGCAAGGGGCGCGATGGTCAGCCCCTGAATGACGATCGAGAACACCACGATGACATAGGTCGCGGTCAGGATCATCGGCTTCCACTCGCTGTCCGGCAGGCTGAGCGCCAGTGCGACCGAGATGCCGCCTTTCAGCCCGCCCCATGTCATGATTGGAACGGTGCCCTTGCCGCTGCCATGGAAGGGCCGCAGGATCAGGATGGGGATCAGAACCGCGACGAAGCGTGCCAGCAGCGCCAGACCGACGGCAATGCCGCCTGCTTGCAGCGTGTCCATGTCGAAGGCCACCGCGAAGACCTCCACCCCGATCAGCAGGAACAGCACCGCGTTCAGGATCTCGTCGATCAGTTTCCAGAAGGCGTCGACGTAATTCCGGGTCTCTTCGGACATACCGTATTTCATGCCCACATCGCCGATCATGAGCCCGGCCACGACGGCCATGATCGGTGCGGAGACATGCAGCCAGACCGCCAGTTCATACCCGCCGAAGGCCAGCGCCAGCGTGATCAGCACCTCCAGCGAATAGTCGTCGATCTGCCGCATCACCCGGAAGGTCAGCCAACCCAGCAGCCCGCCTAGCGCCGCCCCGCCAAAGGCTTCCTGCACGAACAGCAGGATCGCGCCGATGGCCGCGCCGCCCTCCCCGTGGTCGCCATGGGCGTCGCCCGTAAAGGCCAGCCCGACGAGGATCAGGAAAACGACATAGGCCACGCCGTCGTTGAATAGGCTTTCGCCGGCGATCTTGGTTTCCAGCGACCGGCGCAGATTGGCCTCTCTCAACACCCCCAGAACGGCCACGGGATCGGTGGGCGACACGATGGCCCCGAAGACCAGCGCCACAAGCAGCGGCATACCGGTCAGCCAAGAAAAGCCGACGCCCACGACCGCGACCGAAAGTGCCACGCCCATGGTCGCCATTAGCAGGACAGGCAACGCTTCGCTCCGCAAGTCCTCGATCTTGACATGCAGGGCGCCTGCGAACAGCAAAAGGCCCAGCATCCCTTCCAGCAGCGCGTCGGAAAAGTCGATCTCACCGATCATGCCGCGCAGCGTGTCGGCAATCTGCAGCCCGGGCACCAGCATGTCGATCACCATCGCCGCGACCGAGGCCAGAAGCGCCACGATCAGGATGCCTATGGGCTGCGGCAGCTTGAGGAAGAAGTAATTCACGCTCCCGAACACGGCGGCGAGGACGATCAGAAACGAAGCGATTTGAAGGACGTGCATGCAAACCCCGGGTTGTGGCGCCTGTGCGTTAGCACGATGCTTGCCGACAGGCGAGACTGCAACCGCGCCCTTCCTTCCGCGCGTATCAGGTGCCGCAGAATGTCTGCATCACCTCTTGCCCCGGGGCGGGCGGATCCCGATAGGCCAATTGGGGGGCGGGGTCATCGAATGGTGTCTGCAAGATGTCCAGCAATCTCCGGAAAGGCCCGAAGTCACCGGTCAGACCGGCCTCGATCGCCTCTTCTATGCGGTGATTGCGAGGGATCACCGCGGGATTGGCGCTGCGCATCAGGGCGGAACTGTCTTCGGGGGCATTCGGTTCGCGCTGAAGACGCGCCTGCCAAGCGGCGGACCAATCGTCGAAAGCCGCGACGCCTGTCAGGGCATCCTGCACTGTTCCGTCCGCAAGGCCTCGGAAGGTATTCGTGAAGTCCGCCCGCCTTGCCGCCATCATGTCCAGCAAGCGGTGGATCAGCTCCGCATCGCCATCTTCCCTAGTGGTCAGGCCAATCTTTGGGCGGAAGACATCCAGCCATGCGGCCTTGAAGATCTCGGGGAAGGCGTGCAGCGCCTCGGTCGCCCGTCCGATGGCGCGATCCTGGTCCTCGTCGATCAATGGCAACAGGCAGCTTGCCAGTTGCGCAAGGTTCCAGGCCGCGATGTCAGCCTGCCGGGCAAAGGCATAGCGGCCGTGCGCGTCGATGGAACTGAAGACCGTGTCGGGGTGATATCCGTCCATGAAGGCGCAAGGGCCATAGTCGATGGTCTCCCCCGCGACGCTCATGTTGTCGGTGTTCATCACGCCGTGGATGAATCCCACGCCCATCCATTGCGCCACCAGCCGGGCTTGTGCCGTGATCACCGCCCGCAGCAGGTCAAGCGCGCCTTGCGCCTCGGGGTAGTGGCGCGCGATGACATGGGCTGTCAGGTCTTCCAATGCCTTTGTGTCATTGCGCACGGCGAAATACTGGAAGGTCCCCACGCGGATATGGCTGGCGGCCACCCGCGTCAGCACCGCCCCCGGCAGGCGGCTTTGGCGATAGACATCTTCGCCCGTTGTCACGGCGGCCAGTGCCCGCGTTGTGGGAATGCCAAGGGCATGCATCGCCTCGGACACGATGTATTCGCGCAGGACAGGCCCCAGCCATGCCCGCCCGTCGCCCATCCGGGAGAACGGGGTGCGGCCGGCGCCTTTCAACTGAATGTCGCGCCGTTGGCCATCCTGCGCGATGATTTCGCCCAGCAGGATCGCCCGCCCGTCGCCCAGTTGCGGAACGAACCCCCCGAACTGATGGCCGGCATAGGCCTGGGCCAGGGGTGCGGCGTGCTCTGGCACATGGTTGCCCGCCAGCATCGCGATGCCGGTGCCGGAGCGTAAGGCGGACGGATCGAGGCCAAGCTCCTCGGCAAGGCGATCGTTCAACTGGATCAGCGCTGGCGCGCGGACCGGGGCAGGGGACTGCCGGGCGTAGAAGCGGTCCGGCAGACGTGCGTAGGAATTGTCGAAAGGGATATCGAGTGTCATGGACGATCACTTAGGCTGCGATCCGGGCCAATCCCGAAGTATCTGCCAAAAAACCACTGACGCTTCGGAACCGTCACAGCCGGCCAAGACGCTCTGTCAGCAGGGTGAAGAAACCGTCGGCATCCACATCGCCCATGAAGGTGGCATTCGGCGCGCGCCCGGACACCCCCCACCAGTCGGCGACCGTCATGCCGGTGGTAAAGCGGCCCTCGGTTTCGATCTCCACATTGATGTGGCGGCCGGTGAAGAGATCGGGCCGCAGAAGATAGGCGGTGACGCAGGGGTCATGCAGCGGCGCGCCTTCGGAACCGTATTTCGCCTTGTCGAACCGTTCGAAGAAATCGGTCATCTCGGCCACGGCCTGCCCGACGCGGTTTCCAAGTTTCCGAAACGCCTCATTCCGCGGCCGCGTCACCAGCGCCTTGTGCGTCACGTCCAGCGGCATCATCGTCAGCGGTACACCCGAGCGGAAGACGATATCCGCGGCTTCGGGGTCGACATGGATGTTGAATTCGGACGCGGGCGTGATGTTGCCGACCTCGAAATAGGCGCCACCCATCAGAACGATTTCCGCCACCTTTGGCACGACCTCCGGCGCCATCTGAAAGGCGGTTGCGATATTGGTCAGCGGCCCGAGGGGGCAGAGCGTCACGGTGCCGGGGGCTTCCTGCCTGAGCGTTTCGACGATGAACTCCACCGCGTGGCGATCCTGCAAGGGCATTTGCGGGTCTGCCAGCACGGGCCCGTCAAGCCCGGTCTTGCCATGCACATGTTCCGCCGTGATCAGATCGCGTGACAAGGGCCGGTCGCAGCCAGCAAAGACGCGCATGTCGGGCCGGCCCGCCAGTTCGCACACCATCCGCGCGTTTTTCTGGGTCAGGGCAATGGGGACGTTGCCCGCCACCGCGGTGATGCCCAGCACCTCCAGCTCATCAGGGCTGGTCAACGCCAACAGGATCGCGACGGCGTCGTCCTGACCGGGGTCGGTGTCGATGATGATCTTGCGGGGCATGGGGCGTCTCCGATGGCTCGGGGCGGAGCGTGCCGTGGGCGCGCGGGGAAGTCCAGCGCGCCCGGGCCCGGTCAGCCGTCGAAGTCGACCTCTTCCACCAGCCGCAGGGCGGCGCCGCGCAGCCCGGCCAAATCCATAAGGTTCACATCGTCCGCGGTGAAACTGCCCCAGCTGGCCACCAGTTCCGACGGCTCTGTGCCGGGGGCGACGGGGTACTCAAAGACCTCGGAGGCATAGATTTCCTGTGCCTTCTCAGAGGCAAGGAATTCCATGAACGTCAACGCATCCGCGCGGTTCGGCGCCGCGGCCGTCATCGCCACGCCCGAGACGTTGACATGGGTGCCGCCATTTTCGAACACGGGGAACAGTACATTGACCGCGTTGGCCCAGGCCTGCTGCTCCGGATCGGCCTGCATCTGGCCCATGTAATAGGTATTGCCCAGCGAGATGTCGCATTCCCCGGCCCAGATCGCCTTGACCTGCGCACGGTCATTGCCTTGCGGACGCCGGGCGAGGTTGGATTTCAGCCCCTCCAGCCAGGTCTTCGTCGCTTCTTCCCCGTGGTGATGGATCATCGCCGCGACCAGGGCCAGCGTATAGCTGTGCGTGCCCGACCGCGTGCAGATGCGACCCTGCCATTTCGGGTCGGCCAGGCTTTCATAGGTGGTGATCTCGGCCGGATCGACGCGGTCCTTCGCGGCATAGACGATCCGCGCTCGCGTGGTCACGCCGAACCACTGATTGTCCGGCGCACGGAACGCGGCGGGGATGTTTGCGGTCAGGATACCGCTGTCCACCGGCTGCGTCACGCCCGCCGCCACGAGTTCGGCAAGGCGCGAGATATCGGTGGTCAGCACGATGTCGGCGGGGCTGCGCCTGCCCTCGGCCTGCAGCCGCTCGACCATGCCCTTGTTCAGGAAGGCGACATTCGTGCGGATACCGGTTTCGTCGGTGAAGGCCTCCAGCACCGGTTTGATCAGGTCGGGCTGGCGGTACGAATAGATGTTGACGTCAGCCGATACGGCAGGGGCAAGCAAGAGGGTCGCGGTCGCAGCCGCCAGCGCAGTGCGCAATGTCATGGTCTCTCCCGTTCGAGGTGATGGTTCCCTGCGACATCTTAAACCTGACCAAATTAGTTGGGTCAAGACCTGGCATCTGTTGGCCTGGCCAAATCGCGACGGGCGACACTCATTGATGGGGGCGGCTAGCCCGCCTTTTCCTCTGCCTTCACCGCGTTCCAGAGCGCGTCCATTTCCGCCAGATCCGAATCCTCCGGCCGTTTTCCCATCTCGGCCAGTTTTGCCTCGACCGCGCCAAAGCGGCGGGTAAATTTTGCATTGGTCGCGCGCAGGGCTTCCTCTGGCTCGACCCCGAGGTGACGGCCCAGATTGGACACGGCAAACAGAAGATCGCCGTATTCCTCGAACACCTCGGCCTCGGTCATGGTGTCGCGCGCCTCTGCCAGTTCGTGGGCCTCTTCGGCGATCTTGTCGACCACCTGTGCTACTTCGGGCCAGTCGAACCCCACCCGCGCCGCGCGCTTCTGCAGTTTTACCGCGCGCAGCAGTGCGGGCAGGGCAAGGGCCACGTCGTCAAGCACTCCCTTGGCCTTTTTGTCGGCGCGTTCCTTGGCCTTGATGGTTTCCCAGTCGCGGGTCTGCTGCTCCGCGGATTTATCCCGGCTTTCGTCGCCGAAGACGTGGGGATGGCGGGCGACCATCTTGTCCGCGATCCGGTTCGCGACGGACTCGAACGTGAAGAGTTCCGCCTCCGCCCCCATCTGGGTGTGATAGACCGACTGCAGCAGCAGATCGCCCAGTTCAGCCTCCAATTCATCCCATGCTTGCCGCGCGATGGCGTCTGCCACCTCATAGGCTTCTTCGATGGTGTAGGGCGCGATCGAGGCGAAGTCCTGCTCGATATCCCAGGGGCAGCCCGTGTCGGGGTCGCGCAGGCGGCGCATGATTTCCAGAAGGCGCGGCAAACCGCCGTCGGGATCGTGGACGAGTGCATCGGAATCGGAGTGGGACATCGGGGCCTCCCTGTCGTGGGCTCGGGGCGACAAGGGCAAATCGCGCGCGCGATGTAAAGGCGGGGCTGGCCCCCGGCGCGGCACGCGTTATCCTGCGGGCGACAGGAGGGCGGCTGATGGCGCTGGAAGACGCGAAGGCAGAGGTCGACACGGCGATCACCCGCAAGGGGCGCCGTGGCATGGCCTATGAGAATGCATTCGGTGGCGTGACCTCCTTCATGCGGCGGATGCTGACCAAGGACCTGACGGGCGTTGATCTGGCCGTCACCGGCGTGCCGTTCGACCAGGCCGTGACGAACCGCCCCGGCACGCGGCTTGGCCCCCGCGCGATCCGGGAGGCCAGCACGCTCCAGGCCTTCGATGCGCCCTTTGGCTGGGGCTTCAATCCGTTCGAGAGCTTCGACATCGTGGATTATGGCGATCTGGCTTTCGATTACGCTTCGGTGGCAGAGTTCCCCGCCGTGTTGCAGGCCCATATTGCCGGCATACTGGAGGCCGGGGCAGGATGTATCGCGCTGGGCGGCGACCATTCCATTTCCCTGCCGATCCTGCGCGCCCACGCTGCCCGGCACGGGCCGCTGGCGCTGGTGCAGTTCGATGCCCATACCGACACATGGGCCGATGATGATCCGACACGGATCGATCATGGGACGATGTTCCGAAAGGCGGTGAACGAGGGGCTGATCGATGCGGCACGCTCGGTGCAGGTGGGCATTCGCACCGACAACCCGGACACGATGGGGATCATGATCCTCGATGCACCCTTCGTCCATGACCACGGCGCCAAGGCGGCGGTGGCGCGTATTCGAGAGATCGTCGGTGACGCGAAGGTTTATCTCAGCTTCGATATCGACGCGCTGGACCCGGCCTTTGCCCCCGGAACCGGCACACCGGTCTGGGGTGGGCTGACCAGCGCGCAGGCCGCGGCAATGTTGCGCGGGCTGGCCGGGATCGATCTGGTTGGGGGCGACGTGGTGGAGGTCTCGCCCCCCTTCGATCCGGCGGGGATCACGGCCATCGCCGGGGCCCATGTGGCGGTCGAGTTGATCTGCCTCTGGGGCTGGGCGCGGCGCGAGGAAAGGGGAGAGGACCGTTGAAGATACTCATTCTGCTGGCCGTGGTCCTTGTGGTCGCAACGGCGGCCGGGGCCGTCTATTTCCGGCGCGTCGCGGATGACCCGACGGTCTGGCATGTCGACCCGTTGACCGCCACAAAGCCCGACAGCCCGAACGCGGCCCTGATCCGCCCCGCGGGTGGCGATGGCACAGCGCCCGTCTTTGCCGTTCCGCCACTGGAGTTGGCCGCGGCCATCGACGACTTCGCCCTTGGCGAAGGGCGGACCAAACGTATCGCCGGTACGCCTGCCGAACTCTGGATGACCTATGTCCAGCGCTCCGCCCTGTTCGGGTTTCCCGATTATATCTCTGTCCGCGTTCTGCCAGAGGGTGAGGGGGCGACCTATGCCGCATTTTCCCGCTCTCGCTATGGCCATTCCGACATGGGGGTTAACGCAAGCCGGTTGGCGCGGTGGCAGGCCGCGCTAGAGACGCGTCTTGGAAACTGAATGCACGCTCAACCGCCGGTTCCGGTGCCCGCCGGCCAGATGAGGTTGAGACCGAACAGGACGATGAAGATTGCCGGTGCCACGATCAGGGCCTGTTTCCATTTCGGCCGGCCTTCGAGCCAGCCCATGGCGCGAAACCCGAAGATCACACCAAAGACGATAAGACCCGTCACAAGTGCATGTGCCAAAGCGTAGGCCATAACCACCCCCCATTTTCCGCACCTGAAGCATACCGATTCCCAAAGGGCAACGAAACCTGTTGCTCGCGGCCGCCCCTTGACCGCGGCGCGCCTTCGCGCGAGGAAACGCCATGGTTCCTCTCGACAAACTTCACCAGATTACCCAGCGCTTCGAATTCCTGGAGGCCAAGCTGTCCACCGGCGCGGCGGAGGATTTCGCGCAGGTCAGTCGCGAATACGCGGAGCTGAAACCGGTCGCGGAACAGATCGCCGCCTATCGGCAGTTGCTGGACGATATCGCCGAGGCAGAGGCGATGCTGGACGACCCCGAGATGCGCGCGCTGGCCGAAGAGGAACTGCCCGCGCTGAAGACCCGCCAGCCGGAACTTGAACAGGCGCTGCGCGTGGCCCTGCTGCCGCGGGATGCCGCCGATGCGCGCCCGGCGATCATGGAGATCCGCCCGGGCACCGGCGGCGAGGAAGCAGCGCTTTTCGCGGGCGACCTGCTGAGAATGTACCAGCGCTATGCCGAGGCGAAGGGCTGGAAGTTCACCATTCTGGAGGAATCCGAGACAGAGCTTGGCGGGGTCAAGGAAGTCGTCGCGAACATCCAGGGGGAGGGCGTCTTCGCACGGCTGAAATACGAATCCGGTGTGCACCGGGTTCAGCGTGTGCCTGAAACGGAATCGGGCGGACGCATCCATACCTCTGCCGCCACGGTGGCCGTACTGCCCGAGGCGGAAGAGGTCGATATCGACATTCCGGCCAACGATATCCGGATCGACACCATGCGCGCCTCGGGCGCCGGGGGGCAGCACGTCAACACCACCGATTCCGCGGTGCGGATCACCCATATCCCGACCGGTATCGTGGTCACCTCCTCGGAGAAATCCCAGCACCAGAACAGGGCCATTGCGATGTCGGTCCTGCGGGCGCGGCTTTACGACATGGAGCGCCAGCGCGCCGCCGAGGAACGCGCAGCCGACCGCAAGGCGCAGGTTGGGTCCGGCGACCGGTCCGAACGGATCCGGACCTATAACTTCCCGCAAGGGAGGATGACCGATCACCGCATCAACCTGACGCTCTACCGGCTGGATCAGGTGATGCAGGGCGATCTGGACGAGGTCATCGATGCCCTGATCGCCGATCATCAGGCCACGCTTCTGGCCGAGATGGAGACATGACCGGCGCCGAGGCGCTGTCGCACGCGGTGGCGCGCCTTCGGCAGGCTGGCATTCCCGACGCGCCCCGCGATGCAAGGCGGTTGCTTGCCCATGTGCTGAACATCGATCCCGGGCGGCTGACGCTGATCCTTCCCGATCCCGTCGCCGATGCTGTACTGCCCGTGCTGGACATTGCCCTTGACCGGCGCGTTGCGCGCGAGCCCGTGTCTCATATCACCGGGCGGCGCGCATTCTATGGCCGCGACTTCATCGTGACGCCCGACGTTCTGGACCCGCGTCCGGAGACCGAGACGCTGATCGCCGCCGCACTGGCCTGCCCGTTTTCCCGCGTTCTGGACCTGGGCACCGGTTCTGGGTGCATTCTGCTGACCCTGCTTGCCGAACGGTCGGATGCGGCGGGGCTGGGCACCGATCTGTCCGCAGCTGCGCTGGACGTGGCGCGCGCGAATGCCGGTGCGCTGGGTGTGATGCGTGCGGAATTCACCCAGTCGGACTGGTTCGCGGATGTGTCGGGTGTTTACGATCTCATCGTCTCGAACCCGCCCTATATCGCCGAGTGCGAGATGGCGACGCTTGCGCCGGAGCTTTCCCACGAACCGCAGGGGGCCCTGACCGATGGGGCGGACGGACTCTCTGCCTATCGCGCAATTGCCCTTGGGGTGCAGGGCCATCTGGCCGAGGGTGGCCGGCTTCTGGTCGAGATCGGCGCAAGCCAGGCGGCCGATGTCCGCAGGATTTTCGCGGAGGTCGGGCTTGAAACCGTTGCCATCCACCCCGACCTTGATGGCAGGGACCGGGTGGTCGAGGCCCGACGGTGCCCCGGTGGGCGTTAACCCGTGTGGTCGAAATCGCCGGGCATAATGACATGTTCGGTGTATTTTTCACTTGTCAGAGCATTCTACCCGTGGTTAGTCACAACGGCGCTTGTTTCGGGGCCCAAGAATGGCCCCCTTGCGCAGGATAAGCCAGACACAGGTCGGATATGGGACAGGGCGCTGCTATTGCGCGTCGTCGCACCGACAAGGCCAAGATAAGGCTGGAAACCAGAAATCGCATGAGACCATCCAAGTCACGTTCGCGCAACAAGTCGAACCGTTCGCGCTCGGTGGGCAACATCGTCAACCGGGTCTTCGACAGCTCGGGCCCCGAGGGCAAGGTGCGCGGCACGCCGCAGCAGATCATTGACAAGTACAATCAGCTTGCTCGCGATGCGCATTTGTCAAACGACCGTGTCGCCGCCGAGAATTTCCAGCAGCACGCCGAACATTACGCCCGCCTTCTGGGCGAGGCGCAGCGCGAACAGGATGCGCGCCGGGAGCAGCAGGAAGCCCAGAACCGCGAGCGGAACCGCGATCGAGCCGAGAACGACGCGCAGCAGCAAGATGGCGCCCCGGCGGAAGAGACCACCGATGCCCCTGTCGAAGTGTCGGCCGAGGTGATCGACCTGCCCCAGGACGAAGGCGAAAGCACCCTGGTCGAAACGCCGGAAGAAAAGCCCGCGCCGAAACCACGCCGTCCCCGCAAGCCGCGGGCGCCGAAGGCGCAAACGGAACCGGCGCCGGAGGCCCAGCGTGGAGACGCGCCCGAGGCCAAGGATGCCGAAGCACCCGACGCTGAGACGCCGAAGGATCAGCCCGAGGCGCCAGCGGCCGAGTGACGCTCAGCCCGCGACGGCGCGCGCAAGGGCACAGAAACGCTCGACCGAAACCTGCTCGGCACGTTCGGTCGGTGCGATCCCCACAGATTCAAGCACATTCTCGATATCGGGGATAACGCCCTTCAGGCTGGCGCGCAGCATCTTGCGCCGCTGGCCGAAAGCCGCGGCCACGACTCTTTCCAGAACGGCGGCGTCGGCCTCGAAACGCGGCTCTGGCAAGGCGCGCAGATGCACGACGGCAGAGGCGACCTTGGGCGGCGGCGTAAACGCCTCCGGCGGCAGGCGCATCGCGATCCGCGCGTCGCACCGCCATTGCGCGAGAATCGCCAGACGCCCATAGGTCTTGGAGCCGGGTTGGGCCACGATCCGTTCCGCCACCTCGCGCTGGAACATCAGTGTCAGGCTGTCCCAGACCGGCGGCCATGCAGGCGGGGTCAGCCAGCGTACCAGCAATTCCGTTCCCACATTGTAGGGCAGGTTGGCGACGACCTTGATCGGCGCTGTAAGGCGCGTCAGCACGTCGCTGTCCATCGCATCCGCGTTCAGAACTGTCAGCCGGTCCGGATAGGCGGCGGCGATCTCGTCCAACGCCGGCAGGCAGCGGCTGTCCTTTTCGACCGCCAGAACATGCCGCGCGCCTTCAGCCAGCAGACCGCGTGTCAGCCCGCCGGGGCCGGGGCCGACCTCCAGCACGTCACAGCCCGACAGATCGCCAGCCGCCCGCGCGATCTTGGCGGTCAGGTTCAGGTCCAGCAGGAAGTTCTGGCCCAGTGACTTCTTCGCGGAAAGCCCGTGTGTGGCGATCACCTCCCGCAAGGGCGGCAGGGAGTCGATGGCGCTCATCCTGCGCGCGCCCGGCTCATGCGGTGGGCCATTTCAAGGGCCGCGATCAGGCTTGTCGGATCGGCACGCCCGGTTCCCGCGATGTCGAAGGCGGTGCCGTGGTCCGGCGACGTTCTGATGAAGGGCAGCCCGAGTGTGACGTTCACGCCGCTTGCGAAATCCAGCGTCTTGATCGGGATCAGCGCCTGGTCGTGATACATGCAGACCGCGACGTCATAGGTTTGCCGCGCGGCCTCGTGGAACATCGTATCGGCAGAGCGGGGGCCGATCAGGCGCATCCCCTCCGCTCGCAGACGGTCCAACAGTGGGTCGATCATCTCGATCTCTTCGCGCCCCATTGCGCCGCCTTCGCCTGCATGGGGGTTCAGCCCGGCAACGGCCAGCCGGGGCGCATCGATTCCGAAATCGCGGATCATCGCTGCCTCGGTAATGCGCAGCGTGTCTTCCAAGAGCGTCTCTGTCAGAGCGCCCGGCACATCGGCGATGGCGATGTGGATCGTCACGGGCACGACCTTCAGCGCATCGCAGGCCAGCATCATTACGACGCGGTCGACCCCAGCCAGATGCGCAAGGTATTCCGTATGGCCGGGATGGGCGAAACCGGCGCCGTCCTGCAACGCCTTCTTGTGGATCGGCGCGGTGCAAAGCGCGCTGGCATGTCCGTCCTGCACAAGTTCCACGCCCCGCGCGATGGCCGCGATCACGGCCGCGGCGTTTTCAGGGTGGGGCTGGCCCGGCACCGCCGGGGCTGGAAAGGGCTGGGCCAAAACCGGTAGGGCCGTGGCGGCCACATGCAACGCTTCTTCGGGGGCGTGGATCTCGGTATGCGGTGTGCCCTCTGGCAGGTGGGCTGGGTCGCCGATCCAGAAGAACGGCAGGCGCGCGCCTAGGGCCTGCCACGCCTTCGCGGCAATCTCGGGGCCGACGCCGGCCGGTTCCCCGCAGCTCATGGCGATGGGTTTGTCAGTCATGGCTGGCGAATGATCGCATCGGCCCGCAATTCGGCAAGATAGCTGGTGGCATAGCCCGAAAGGCGCTGGTTCACCAATTGCCGGCGGACTGCGTCCCGGTCGATCTCGGCATCGCCCAGATCCGGCGTGCGGCCGCACATCATCAAAACCACGGCCATGTCGGGCGTGCTGAGCCCATAGGAAATCTCGCCCTCGTCAAGATTGGAAAGTTCGCTCGAGATGGCCTTGGGAACGTCCGCCACCGGCTTCACCTCCCGTTGTAGACGGTCCTCTGGCAGGCCCTTGGCGACGGCATACAGGTCGTCGCAGGTGTCGACGCGTCCGCGAACGCGCAGGGCATCGGCCATGGTCCCGCCGGGAATGAAGAAACGGGCATATTCCACCGAGACCGTCTTGGGTGCCGTGGTGCCGGCTTCGCGGATCGCGCGCAACTGGAACAGGACAATCGCATTGGGAAGCTCGACCGGGTCGGAGATTTCTCCGGGGCCGAGGGTCAGAACCTGCGTCGCAACCTGCGGGGGGAGCTTCGACAGCGGCGTCCATCCCATCCGGCCGCCCTGCGCCCGGGATTGCGCGGCCGAGTATTGGCGCGCAGCAGCGGCGAAGGCGCTTTCGGACCGGATCGTTCGTTGCAGACGTTCGGCAAGTTCCGACGACTCGGCCCGGTATTCGGGGGTGTCCGCGCGCAGCACGATTTCTGACAGCAGGACCTGCGCGCCCGTCGCGACGCTGGTGCCCGAGGTGCTGGCCAGTGCGCGGTCGATCTCGGCTTCGGTGACCTGTGCGCGGGGCCCGAACCGGCCGCGCACGACCTTGCGCCACAAAAGGCCCGACCGGACGAAATCGCGAAACGTCTCTGGCGCGACGCCTGCCTGGCCGATGGCCGCGGTGAACTCGTCCACCGACATGTTGCCGCGCGCCGCGAACTCTTCCATGCCCTTGGCGACTTCCTCGTCGCTGAGCGTGATCCCGAGCCGCTTGGCCTCGCTGTCGCGCAGCCGGTCCTCGATCAGCCCTTCAAGCGCCAGTTCCCGCGGATCCGACGTGGCGCCCAGCAGTTCGACAAAGCGCGCGCGTTGCTGAACCTCGTAGTTGGTCACCGCCTCGTCATTGACGATCACGCGCGGCGCGAACGGCCCGCCAGACTGCGCCGCAGCCATTGTCGCACCGAGAAAGACAAGCAGCAGAGCCGTTACCATCCGTCGGAACATTTTCGTTCTCCGTTCTGAACCTGTCCTAGAACCGCGTGCAGCGGCGGGCCTGAGCCGTCCCGCTGCTGCTGGATCCGAAACCGGCGAATTGAACCAAAAGGGCAAAGTCCGTCGACTCCCTACGTGTAGTCGAGCTTGAAAAACGACGCGAGACCGAAAGGTCCACGGTCAGGCAATCGTTCTGGAACATCAGGCCGACGCCGGCATCGTAGTAGTTTCTTTCCACCGCGTCGTAGCGCCAATCGGTGCGACCGGTCCAGTAGTCGTGAAACTGGTAGGACGCTTCCAGTTCCCATTCCGATACCTTGTCATTGCGTCCCACGGACGCGTCTGGCGCGATCCATGTATAGGACGTGCCCAGGGCAAACCGGCCCGGCGTCCAGTTCACACGCAGGTCGGTCTTGGTCACATCGTAGCTGTCGTCGAACAAGGTGCGGTTCCACAGCAACAGATTGCTGGGCAGGCTGAGTTGCAGGACGCTCATCCAGTCCGATGTCAGGCCGTCAAGGCCGGAGCCCTGCGAAAACTGACCCAGATCCTCGGCCCGCAGAATCCGGCCGACGGTCGTGCCGACGGACCAGCCCGACGGGTCGGTCCATGTCCAGCCCAGACCGATGCTGGCGCGCAGCCCGGCCTCCCTTGCGTCTTCTCCGGGAAACCGGCTGAGCGCTGTCAGGTTCGCCTCGTCGAATTCCAGAAGGATGCTGTCTTCGTCCGGGATGTTGCCGTCGTCCTGATCGCTCCACGCCAGTTGGAGCAGCGGTTCCAGCACATGCGTCCCGCCAGAGGCGGTGGAGGCCGCAAAGGGCCAACGAAGCTCAAGCGCCGCGGCAGGCGTGATGCGGGTATGCGTGCCTTCCAGTTCGATGTCGTCGTTGACGTAGTAAAGGTCCATATCCACGGCACCGATCGCCGCCAGCACCATGCCATTTGAAAAGACGTGGTCGCCGCGCCAGTCGAGCCCCGCTGATACGCGGGTCACATCCATCCCGTCGCCATAGCTGTCGTAGTCGCTGCCGTCTGTGTCCTGGCTGGAATTCCGGTAGGCGCCCCGACCGGACAATGTGAACCCGGCAATGCCGCCGATCACGGGCGGGACGAACCGCCGCCGGTACGAAACGTCCCCCGTCCGCGCCGGATTGCTGCTGTCGGTCGCGGTATCGCGCAGCGGTTCGAAGTAAGCCAGGTCGCCCTGGATCAATTCGTCCTTCCGGGTGCGGTTGATCGAGATCGTGTTCTCCAGCCGGTTGTCGTCGGAAAAGTCGTAGTCGAACAGATAGTCCGGATCCGACACCATTTTCAGGTCGAATTCGAGGGTGAAGTCCTTCGGCAGGTCGAACGTGCCTTCGGCGAACAAGAAGGCCCGGGTACTGGTCTGTTTCAGGTCGTCGTTCGAAAAGGCGCCATTCAGTTCGATATCGCCCGCGCGGAAGGCACGCCGATAGCGCCATTCAAGCGTTCGCGTTTCTTCGGAAACGTAGGGGGTCAGCGTGACGTCCTGATGATCGCCAATGGCGATGAAATAGGGGATCTTGACCCCCGTACCCAGGATGTCGCTGGTGCGGATCTTCGGCGACAGAAAGCCCGTCGCACGCTTGAGACTGGGATCGGGGATGCTGAGCCGGGGCAGGTAGAAGACCGGCACGCCCAGAAGTTCGAGCCTGGCATTGGTGAAAAACAGGCGTTGGCGTTCCTCGTCATGGATCACGCGCTCTGCCCGGATCTGCCACAGCGGTTCCTGGCTTTCCGAACATATCCGGCAAACCGACGCGACGGTCTTGTTCAGGACCGTATAGCGGCCCCCCATGCGTTGGATGTCTGCCGCTGCGATCTGCAATTCACGGTCCATGACCATCCGGGCGGAATAGAGGATCCCCTCCGCCAGATCCGGCGACAGCTCGGCGGCCGAGGCCAGAATCACCGTGTCGTTTTCCGTGGTCACCCGGATCGGGCCGTCGATCGACAGCGTGTCGTTTTCCCGGTCATAGGCGACGCGAGGCGCGGTCAGGCGAATGTCGCCGTAAAGAACCTCGACATGGCCCGTGGCGACAAGCCGGCGGTTGTCCCCCACGCTGACACTGTCGGCAACAAGGGTGGCAAAGTCCGGTTTAGTCTCCTCTGCCGTTGCGGCGAACGGCAGAATGCAAAGCGCCATCAGGGCAAGCGTGCGACGCATCAGCCATCCTCCAGATGCAGCAACAGCCCCAACGCCATCAGAATGCCGGCGGCCGGGGGGCTCCACGCTGCAAGCGCCACCGGGATCTGACCGTTTTCGCCCATCACCTGCGCGAAGTTGCGCAGGAAGAAGAGCGTCAGGCCAAGGGTGAAGGCCAACACGACGACCGGGCCGGTCTTGCCGAACCGGACATGGCGCATGGTCAGCGCGGCTCCGACAAGCACCATGGCCACCATCATCAGCGGCAGCGCGAGTTCCATCTGGAACCAGACCCGGTGGGGCAGGGCGGCGAAACCGGCGCGGTCCAGTTCGCCGATGAAGTCGCGCAAATCCCAGATCGAAACGGCGTTCGGGCTGGCGAAGCTGTCGCGAATGCGCTGGCGCGTCAGGTCGGACGGCACGACAAGGTGCTCTTCCACGGTCGCGGCGGCCTCGGGGTTGGGGATGTCCCGGTCAAGGTCCCAGCGTTTGGCATCGCGCACGTCCCAGCCTTGCGGGGTCAGATCAGCGCGCGTCGCCTCGATGCGCCAGATCGGCGTTCCGTCCTTGGAAAAATTCAGGAACGTCACATCGAAGAACTGGGTGCCTTCCGCGTTTGCGCGGGCGGCGCGGATCACCGTTTGTCCCTTAGGACTGGCCTGCCGCAGCCAGAGGCCTTCGTCGCTGACCGACAGGATGTTGACCTCACCATCCTTGAACCGGTTCGACAGAAGTTCGTACTTGGTCGAGGTGACGGCCACGATCGGGTTGAAGATCGCCACTGCGATCACGCCGTAGGTGAATGCCGTCGCCGCGGGGGCGATCACGCTGCGCAGGGCCGACCGTCCGGAGGCGCGCGTGACGACAAGTTCCGATGTCCGCGCGAGCCCGAGGAACATCGAAAGCGTGGCCAGCAAGGCGATCAGCGGCAGGATCAGGTAAAGGTCTGCCGGAACCTTGAGCGCGGTAAGGCGCAAGGCATCGGAAAAGGTGATGGTGCCGATATCGAAGTTGCGCAGTTCATCGACCATCCCCAGCAAGACGAGGATCGCGCCGAACAGACCGATGATGGCGACCAGGGTCAGCGTGTATTTTCGGGCAAGGTAGAGATGCAGGGTCATGCGCTGGCCCCGCGCCGTTCGGATGGCCGTGCCCAGCGGCGGGTTGCGGCAAAGATCAGCAGCGCGCCGACGGCCATGCCCGCCAAGGGCGCCATATAGGTCAATGGCCAGAGATGCGCATCCCGGCGTGCCAGTTCACCCCCGGTATTATCCAGAAGCTGCAGCGCCAGCAGCAGCACGATGGCAACGCCCACCTGCCGCCCAAGCCCGAACCGGCTATATGCGCCGAGCATCAGGGCACCATAGCCGATCAGCGCCCCGGCCACGGCCAGCAGCGGCTGGGCGGTGCGGGCATGGCCCTCATACAAAAAGGCGGCCCGGGATTCGCCGACGCGCCTGATCACCTTGGGATCGGCTTTCAGCAGGGTGGCCGTCGAAAGGGTCTCGATCGGCAGGGTCCGTTGCCCGCGCGTCTCAATCAGGTTGCCAAGGTGGAAGACGAAATTCTCAAACGATATCAGGGACAGGCGCTGGTCGGCCTCGTTCAGTGACTGGGCCATCCCGTCGAACATCACCAATGCCGGTCCGGCCTCGTCCCGGGTTAGAAACGCCCGTTTCGCGGTATAGGCCGTGTTTGTGCCCGGCTCGGTCCGCAGGTCGGACAGATAGAGATCGTGGATTTCACCACCCGCTTCGATCTTGCGGATGAAGATCGTGATGCCATCGATGGGGTGCAGGAACTGCCCGGCCACCAGCAACCGGCCGGAGATGTTCTGGGAAATCTCGTCTTCGCGGAGTTTGAGCTGTGCGCGGCTTGCGGGCACGACGAAATGCGTCAGCACAGCCATGATCAGCGCGACGAGGCATCCAAACATCAGGATCGGACGGGCAAGGCGCCACGGGCTGCACCCCGCGGCCTGCATCACCACCAGTTCGCTTTCGCGGTTCATGCGGTTCACGGCATAAAGCGTGGCAGCAAAGGCCGCTATCGGCAGGACGAGGCGCGTGACATTCGGGAGCGTCAGGGCAACGAATTCCATGAAGACGAATGCCGACTGGCCATCGGAGATCAAGCGGTCGAACAGCACCACGCCACGATTGATCCAGTAGATCGACATGAGCACGAGTCCGAAGAAGCCGAACAGAAGGATCAGCTGCCCGAGCAGGTATCTGTCGAATCTCGGCACAAAGGCCCCCAAGGAAACTACCGATCGGACGGGACCTTAGATCAATCCCCGCGGGGGGAAAACTGCTATCTGGTCAAGGCTTGGGCGGGCGGCTAGGTAGGAGAGGATTGAAAGACGGAACAGGGAACCGGATCATGAGCACACCCATCGCCATCAGTTTTGCCGAAACCGATCTTGACGCGATCGATGCGGCGACGGGCCGTGTGGCCGTCTTCGTGGGAGAGGATGGCAAGCTCGACCCCTCGGCGCGGCGGGTGAACAAGCTGATCCGCGGCGCCCTTTCCCGGTTTGTCGAAAGCCCCGCCTTCGAAAAGATGTCGCCCGGTGATGTCACGTCGCTGGCCTATCCGGCCCAGCTTGACGTGGAGGCGGTGGACGTTGTCCGGCTGGAAAAGCGGCCGGGGGCTGACGTGGCCCGCAAGGCGGGCGCAGCGCTGGCAAAACTGATGAAGGGCGGGGATGTATTGCTGTTGGCGGGGTCGAATGCGGGGGCTGCCGATATCGCCTTTGGCTTTGCCCTCAGGGCCTACACCTTCGATGCGCACAAGAGCGCCGAGCCGACCGTACCGGGCAAGGTCCGCGTGATGGCCACGAAACCCGAAGAGGTCGCCGCCGCCGCCGGCCCGATGGCAGCCCTGGCCGAGGGGGTGTTCTTCACCCGCGATCTGGTCAACGAACCGGCCAACATCCTGACAACGGACGACTTTGCCGCGCGGCTTGCCGCGATGCAGGAACTGGGGCTTGAGGTCGAGATCCTTGAGGAAGAGGACCTGCGCAAGCTCGGCATGCGGACGCTTCTGGCCGTGGGACAGGGCTCGGAAAGCCCGTCCAAGGTTGTCGTCATGCGCTGGAACGGTGGCGAAAAGGATGCCGCCCCGCTGGCGCTGGTCGGCAAGGGGGTCGTGTTCGACACTGGCGGCATCTCGATCAAGCCTGCCGCCGGCATGGAAGAGATGA
The DNA here is from genome assembly GCF_002079305.1 of Rhodovulum sp. P5. Taxonomy (NCBI): domain Bacteria; kingdom Pseudomonadati; phylum Pseudomonadota; class Alphaproteobacteria; order Rhodobacterales; family Paracoccaceae; genus Rhodovulum; species Rhodovulum sp. P5. Next base: position 1,398,114 of record NZ_CP015039.1, on the reverse strand, counting down.
CCATGGACATGGGCGGCGCGGCGGTCGTGTCCGGCGTCATGCGGGCGCTGGCCCTGCGCAAGGCCAAGGCGAATGTCGTGGGTCTGGTCGGGCTTGTCGAGAACATGCCCGACGGCAAGGCACAGCGCCCCGGCGATATCGTGAAGACGATGAAGGGCGACACGGTCGAGGTCATCAACACCGATGCGGAGGGCCGACTGGTTCTGGCCGATGTCCTTTGGTACGCGCAGGAGCGGTTCGCCCCCGCCGCAATGATCGACCTGGCCACCCTGACCGGCGCGATCATCATCGGGCTGGGCAACTACAATTCCGGGGTCTTTTCCAACGACGACGATCTCTGCAACGCGTTCCTTGCCGCCGCGGCGAAGGAGGGCGAAGGCGCGTGGCGCATGCCGCTGGGCGATGCCTATGACCGGCTGCTGAAATCGCAACTGGCCGACATGAAAAACGTGGGCGGGCGGGCCGGGGGCTCCATTACCGCGGCGCAATTCCTGCAGCGCTTCGTCAAGGACGACTGCCCGTGGATCCATCTCGATATCGCCGGTGTGGCCCGGGTGTCGGAAGAAACCGCCCTTGCCCCCAAGGGCGCGACCGGGTGGGGCGTTCTGACGCTGGACCGTTTGATTGCGGACCGTTTCGAAGCCTGACGAGCGTGGTAAGATGCTGTCCCTGAACGGGAGGTGAGTCATGATCATACCGGCGCGACGCTATCGAAACCCGGAGGCTGCGCTTGCCTTTCTGGCGGGCGTGCTGGGGCTGGACGAACATGCCGTCTATCGTGATGAGTACGGGGCGCTGGTCCATGCGGAGCTGCGCATCGGCGATGGGGTCGTGATGATCGGGCCTTGGGGGCGTGGCGCCTTTGACGACCACATGATCGACCCCAAGGACACAGGCGGGCGTGAGACGACGACGATCTATGCCGTGATTCCGGATGTGGCTGACCGCTACGAACGTGCGAAGGACGCCGGGGCCGAGATCGTTCTGCCCTATGACGCGCACGATCATGGCGGGCACAGCTTTTCGGTTGCCGATCCAGAGGGCCATATGTGGACCTTCGGCGACTACGACCCGCTGGCCGGGCGGTGATGGGGGCCGCGCTTTTCTATCACCTGACGCGCCGCCCGCTTGAGGCGACCTTGCCGGTTCTTCTGGAAAAGTCGCTGGCACAGGGCTGGCGCGTGGTGGTCCGCGGGACGGACGAAGCGCGGCTCGACTGGCTGGATGAACGGCTTTGGATGGGCGAGGGGTTCCTGCCGCACGGGCGCGCGGGTCGGGGGTTCGACGCCGATCAGCCCGTCCTGCTGACGACCGGTGCGGACGCCCCCAATAACCCGCTTTGCGTGATGGCCGTGGACGGGGCCGCCGTTGCTCCGGAAGAGGCGGGCGCCCTTGAACGGGTGTGCATTCTCTTCGGCGGCAACGATCCCGCGGCGGTTGAGCATGCCCGCGGCCAGTGGCGGGCCCTGACCGGGGCGGGCGTGACGGCGCAATACTGGTCTGAAGAGTCGGGGCGGTGGCAGAAGAAGGCGGAAAGCGGCGGCGCCTGAGCGTGATCCGGCGCGGTGCACGCGGATGCGCTATCGCGTCAGGATCATCCGGTCGCGCACCACCTCGATCCGCTCGAACCGGTTCAGGTATCCCATGCCCAGCAGCGACTCGCGCATCTCGCCAGAATTGACATAGGCGCGCACGTCCCGGTCGGTGATGGCGCCAAGGCGCATTTCTCTTAGCCGAACGGGGGCGGTTTCCACGGCGCCGTTTGCTGTCCGGGCCTCGCCGAAATAGTTCAGCTTGGCGGGGTCGAGCCCCACGCGGCGCGCATCCTTCTGGGTCAGGACGACGTCGGTTGCACCGGTATCCACGACAAAGCGCACCGGGTTTCCGTTCACCAGGATCGTCACATAATAATGGCCGTCCGGCGCGCGCGGCACCTCCACCCTGGCGTCTTCGGAAAAGACGGCCTGACGCGGCAGGACCTGCTGACGGATGTCGGACCACAGCCCGATCCCCGCGATCACGCCCAGAAAGATCAGCCCCCAAAGCAGCGCGTGGCGCGCCGCATGACCCAGGCGGTTACGGTTGGCCACAAGGAAGTAGCCCCCGATCGCCGAGCCCAGAAGCACAAGATAGATCAACCGTCCGATGTCGTCGCCCGACATGGCGTTCCTTTCGGGAAAGAAGTATCGCGATGGGATATAGGCAGTCATATGCCGAAACGCGAGGCGACAGTCACGGGGCCAGGCCGAAATCCCGTAACCCGTCGAGCACGAACTGTACCGACAAGGCCGCCAGCAACATGCCCAGAAGCCGCGTCACCACATTGATTCCGGTTCGGCCAAGGGCACGCTCCATCAGCCCGGCCGACAGAAACAGCAGCAGCACGACACCGATCACGGCAAGCATCGCCAGATGGATCAGGACCATGGCAAGCGGGTCGCGGCCAACCTCTCCGTTCAACAGGATCATCGTGGCCATCGCGCCCGGCCCGGCAATCAGCGGCGTGGCCAGCGGAAAGACCGAGGGATCGGGCCGGTCGTCATGGGCCTGATCCTCGCGCCGCTTGGCGCGTCGCTCGAACAGCATCTCAAGGGCGGTCAGGAACAGAAGGATCCCGCCCGCTATGCGGAAGGCGGGCATCGAGATCCCGGCAAAGGCCAGAACCTGTTCGCCGAAAATGCCAAAGAGCGTCAGAAGCCCAACGGCAATGGCCGCCGCTCGAAACGCGATGGCGCGGCGGGCGGCGCCGTCCATGCCCTGCGTGATGGCCACGAAAAGCGGCGCGAGCCCCACGGGATCGACGATCACGAAAAGCGTGACGAAGGCGCCGATGTAAAAGGTTGTATCCATGCCGCAGCCTTAGGCTGCGGCACCAGTTCTGGCAATGCACAGGGCACGGTTCCACGAACGCTGGGCTTGGATCAGGCCGTGCCCAAGGCCGTTCAGGATTTCCGCCGCCCCCCGAAGGCGCCGATCAGGGCCACGCCGCCGGCAAGCAGAGGCAGGCTGACCGGAAGGGGAACCGAAGGTGTAAGACCCACCTCGTAGGTAAAGGTGCCCGCGGCATACGGATCGCCGTGGCCCAGAACCTCAGGGTCGTAGGTCGTGCCGATTCCCGTGCCGGGCGTGCCGCCGTAGCGCCCGCCGCGGACGAAACTCAGCGCGCCATTGCCGTCATTGGTTGCAAGAGAGCCCATCCAGTTGGGAGAACTGCGGTTCCCGTTTTCGTCGGTCGCGCTGTAGCCGTAGGAAACGATGGCGTAGGATCCCGGCGTGAGAACAAGCGGGCCGACAAGGTCCTTGAACCGGCTGCCGCCTTCCAGCGTGCCATAGTCATTGGCGGTGAAGGTCATCGCGGCGAGGATGGAATCGCCAACGGTGCCGGTGCGCGACCAAAGCTCCGTAGTCAGCGTTCCGGCAATGCCGTCGCCGTCATCGTCGAAGGCGCCAAGGCTCAGGACGGTAACGGTCTCATTGACCTCGAACAGCATTCCGAGAATGCCGCCATAGGCCTGGTTGCCGTCAAAGACCGACTGAACCTCATAGGCCGTGATCGGCGAGGCCGATGCCGACCCAGCCATGAACATAGAAATAGCGAGAGAAGCGACGACAGGTTTCATGTTGTACCCCCTAAACGAAACTAAACCGTCCAGTTCAAAGCTGCTGCCGGGGTCGGCTTTCTGTCAAGCAGCGAGAGGCGGCATTGTCCCGCATGCGAAAAATGCCGCACCTCTGGCGTCTGGAGGGTTCCGTCGCTGGAGACGAGTAGCGCCTCAGCTTTTCTGACCTGACGTCTCCATCTCCTCAAGCGATTCCAGCGCGGTCATCCAGAGCGTTTCCGCGCGCTCCATCGCGTCTTCGACTTCCGCGAACTTGCGCTGCCAGAGCAAGCGCTCATCCTCTCGGGCCGAGTCGTACAGCGTTGGATCGGCCAGCTTTTCGGACAGCTTCTCGTGCATCTCGGTCAGCTTCTCGACCCTGGCCTCGCATTTGCGGACCTCGGCGCGGGCGGCAAGCAATGCATCGCGGGACGGTTTCTTCGATGTCGGCTTCGGGGGGGCGGCAGGTTTTTCGGGCGCATCCGAGGCCAACAACAACCGGCGATAGGCGTCGAGGTCTTCGTCATAGGGGGAAACCCGCCCGTCCTTTACCAACCATAGCCGGTCGGCGACGAGGCTGAGAAGATGCATGTCGTGGCTGACAAGAATCACGGCGCCGGAATAGGCGTTCAGCGCGTCGCTCAGCGCTTCGCGGCTTTCGATGTCCAGATGGTTGGTCGGTTCGTCGAGAATCAGCAGATGCGGCGCATGCAGCGTGGCCAGCAACAGCGACAGCCGGGCCTTTTGCCCACCCGAGAGTCGTCCGACCTCTGTTTCCGCCTGATCCGCGCCCAGTCCGAACCCCGCCAGCCTGGCGCGCAGCTTGGCCGGCGCATCCTCTGGGCGTTCGCGGCGCAGGTGGTCGAGGGGTGTCTCGTCCAGATGCAACTCGTCCACCTGATGCTGGGCGAAATAGCCGATTCTCAGTTTGCCCGATCGTGTGACCCGCCCCCCCAGGGCGGTAAGCTTGCCTGAGAGCAGCTTCGACAGGGTGGATTTGCCCTCACCGTTGCGCCCCAACAGCGCGATCCGGTCGTCCTGATCGATTCGCAGGGTCAGCCGCGACAGCACCGGTTTGCCGTCATAGCCGACCGAGGCGCTTTCCAGCGCGACGATGGGCGGGGACAGTTCGTCCGGCTGGGGAAAGGTGAAGACCGTCCGCGCCGCATCTTCGGGTGCGGTGATGCTGTCCATCTTCTCCAGCATCTTGAGTCGGGCCTGGGCCTGCTTGGCTTTCGACGCCTTGTAGCGGAATCGGTCCACGAAGCTTTGCAAATGGGCGCGCCGCGCGTCCTGTTTCTTCGCTTCGGCGGCCTGAACGGCGCGAGTCGCAGCGCGCGCACGGGCGAAACTGTCGTATCCGCCCGTGTAAAGCGTGAGCTTGCGGTCCTCCAGGTGCAGGATATGGCCAACCGCGCGGTTCAGCAGGTCCCGGTCGTGCGAGATCAGAATCACCGTGTAGGGATAGCGGGCGAGGTAGGATTCCAGCCACAGCGCCCCTTCGAGGTCGAGATAGTTGGTCGGTTCGTCCAGAAGCAGCACGTCGGGGCGCGCGAACAACACGCCAGCAAGGGCGACACGCGTCCGCCAGCCGCCCGAAAAGGCAGAGCACGGCATGGCCTGTTCGGCTTCGGTGAAACCCAACCCCTTCAGAATCGCAGAGGCCCGCGCCTCTGCCGACCAGGCGTCGATATCGGCAAGGCGCGTCTGCACCTCCGCGATTCGATGGGGGTCGGTGGCGGTGTCGGCCTCGGCCAAGAGGGCGGCGCGTTCGGTATCGGCGGCCAGAACCGTATTCAGCAGCGATACGTCAGAGGCCGGTGCTTCCTGCTCCACCCCGCCGATGCGGGCGCGGGGCGGCAGGGCGATATCGCCCGACTCAAGCGACAGTTCCCCCCGGATCAGGCGGAAGAGCGTGGTCTTGCCCGCCCCGTTGCGCCCGACCAGGCCGACCTTGTGGCCCTCGGGAATCACGGTGGAGGCCCCGTCGAACAGCGGCCGGCCTTCGACTGCGTAGGAAATATCGCTGATGCGTAGCATGCAGGGCATGTGCCGCAGCCCGCAGCCCCCGTCAATCGCCGCTTTTCAAGGCGTAGACCCCATGCTAGCAGAGCCGCGATTTTTCACCGCCGCATGTGCCGCGGCGCCTAAGAGGACCCGATCATGGCCATTCAGCGTACCTTCAGCATCATCAAACCCGACGCGACCAAGCGGAATCTGACCGGCGCGATCAACGCCAAGCTGGAAGCCGCCGGCCTGCGCATCATCGCGCAGAAGCGAATCCACCTGACCGAGGCGCAGGCCGGCGTGTTCTATGCCGTCCACAAGGAGCGTCCCTTCTACGGCGAACTGTGCGAGTTCATGGCCTCCGGCCCCATCGTGGTGCAGGTGCTGGAAGGCGAAGACGCGATTGCCAAGAATCGCGAAGTCATGGGCGCGACCAACCCCGCCGAAGCCGCCGAGGGCACGATCCGCAAGGAATTCGCCCTGTCGATCGGCGAAAACTCCGTCCACGGTTCGGACGGCGAGGACACCGCCAAGGAAGAGATCGCCTACTTCTTCTCGGGTCTCGAACTGGTGGGATAACCCGTCCCGGGCACGTTCTGTACCGCCATACAGGCGTTTTCCTCGCGCGTTCCTGCGCGACTCTCACATCGGGTCGGTCCATCGGGCCGGCCCTTTTTCGTGCCGACTCAGATACTGGCCCAGTCGGTGAAGGTGACCTGCGGTTTCGGGTTCGGTCGGGTGCGGGCGTTTGTCGGGGCGTCGGCCTTTGGGGGAACCGGGCGGCTTGTGCCGGGATTTGAGGCTGCCATGTCATTCTCCTTTCGCGGGTTTGGCCTCGTGGCGACTCGGGGTTTCCGGCCGCCTGCTTTCATGAAACGCCCCAATTCTGGCGCGAACCCGTGCGGAATCATGGCGAAAGTTGAGAAACGGACCGTTTCCGTCCCGTCCGTGGGGGCGTCGGCCGCCAAAGAATTGCGCCCCGACATCGGCCCGGCACAAAAGAAAACGCCCGGGGGCTGGTACCCCCGGGCGTTTCGATCAGGCTTGCGCCCGTATTAGCGGGACGTCTCGGCGACGCCGTAGTACTGACGATCGGCCAGCAGCGACCAGCCCATGCGCGAGGACAGCGGCGTGGAGCCGGTCGTCAGGATGACGTTGCCTTCGCCGTAGTCGTAGTTGAGCAGTTCCCAGCCCATCTGTTCGGACACGATCGGACCGGACATCAGTTCGGTGTTCGATTTCTTGGTCGACACGCAGGCAAAGCCCAGCATGTCAGAGAAGGGGGTCGTGCTTGCACCCGGCTTGCCGAAGTCGGTGTCGGTCAGCACGCGGTCTTTGGTGGCGAGTTTGGGAAGCCAGTTGTCCCAGATATATTTGTCGGCCATGGATCCTCCAGGTTTTCAAAGGTCCCGCATCGTCGTTGGAAGGAGCGCAGCTCGTTCAGGGCCCGACGAGAACGGCGGATTTGCAGTACGGCACCTCCCATTACCCCACTATGTACCGGAAAACTCAATGGCTCTGACGGTCGCAGGGACAATATGCGGTGCGACAGGTGCGACGCCTGCGACCGGCTGTCAACGCTGAACGATATGTCGCACGATTTCGGGGGGGTGTCAGCCTTCGTTGACATTGCCAACGTCAATCGCTTGTGACATCGTTTCTAAGTGACGACGATGGTCGGAGGCAAAACTTCCAAAGCCTTCGCAGCGGAAAGCACCCGATCGGAAGTTGTCGACGCCTGCGTGCAGGCTCTGCACGTACCACAGTCGAAAACCATATTGGGGAGACGACAATATGTCTGACGATCCTGACAAAGTCTGGCCGACCGGTCTGACCCTTGCCGAAGCCGAAGAGATCCACAAGCAAGTGATCGACGGCACCCGCGTGTTCGGCGCCCTGGCGCTGTTCGCTCACTTCCTGGCTGCCATCGCCACCCCGTGGCTCGGCTAATTTAGGAGGACCTAGGTTATGAACAACGCGAAAATGTGGCTGGTCGTTAAGCCGACCGTTGGTATCCCGCTCTTCCTGAGCGCCGTCGCCATCAGCTCCTTCCTCGTGCACGTTGGCATCGTTGCCAACACCACCTGGGTGGCTGACTACCACAACGGCGCTGCTTCCGAGTAAGCCGTTCTGGTGAACGAGACGACGATCTTCTCGGATAACCATCTGGTTTGAGAGAAGCGTTTTGCGAAGGCCGGGGCCAAGCCTCGGCCTTTACGCGCTGGGCGCCCTGCCCATGCCACATAGGAAACGCGCCCTTGCGGGCCATCGGGGCACGGCGCCGGTGAGGTTGCCGTGTGGAGTGCGACCGCATGAATCGATTCAGTAAAATGGCCGTCCAGGCGCTTGCCGCGACCGGGACGCGCTTTATGCCGTTTGCCGAAGCGGCAAGCGACGATCTACCCCTCAGCCGCCTGTTGCGCCTTGCCCTGTTCCAGGTCTCGGTCGGGATGGCCATGACACTTCTGGTCGGGACCCTAAACCGGGTCATGATCGTCGAACTTGACGTGCCGGCAACGCTGGTCGGCGTGATGATCTCGCTGCCGCTGGTATTTGCGCCCTTTCGCGCGCTGATCGGCTTCAAGTCCGACACGCACAAATCCGCGCTCGGCTGGCGCCGCGTGCCCTATATCTGGAAGGGTACCCTGCTGCAGTGGGGCGGCTTCTGCGTGATGCCGCTGGCGCTGATCGTGCTGTCGCGGCAGGAATACGCGGCCGAGGCGCCGATATGGATCGGGCTGGTCAGTGCGGCGATTTCGTTCCTTCTGGTCGGGGCGGGCATGCATATCGTCCAGACCGTCGGGCTGGCGCTGGCCACCGACCTTGCCCCGCGGGAGGATCAGCCCAATGTCGTGGGTCTGATGTATGTCATGCTGCTGGTCGGCATGATCATCAGCGCCCTGATCTTCGGTGTGCTTCTTGAGAACTTCTATCACGCCAAGCTGATTCAGGTCGTGCAGGGGGCAGCCTTGATGACCCTTGTGCTGAACGTCCTGGCGATCTGGAAGATGGAGGCCCGCGACAGGGATCGCGCCTACAAGCAGCGCACCAATCCCGAACCCGATCCCACCTTTGCCGAGGCGTGGGGCCTGTTCATGCGCGGGGCGAATCCCAAGCGTCTGCTTTGGGTCATCGGTCTGGGCACGATGGGTTTCGGCCTGGCCGAGGTCCTGCTGGAGCCCTATGGCGGGCAGGTGCTGGGCATGACCGTGTCTGCCACCACGCGCCTGACCGCCACCCTTGCCGGCGGCAGCCTTGTCGGGTTCGCCTGGGCGTCGCGCGTGCTCAGCCGCGGGGCCGATCCGATGGTCATGGCGGGGTGGGGTGCGGCGGTCGGTCTGCCGGCCTTTGCGCTGATCACCTTCTCTGCCACGCTGCAGTCCCCGGCGATCTTCGTGCTGGGCACGCTGTTTGCGGGATTCGGCGCGGGTCTTTTCGGTCACGGTACGCTGACGGCCACGATGCGCGCCGCCCCGAAAGAGCAGGTCGGTCTGGCGCTTGGCGCATGGGGCGCGGTGCAGGCGACCTCTGCCGGGATCGCAATCGCCCTTGGCGGTGTCGCCCGCGACGTGATTCTTGCCTCGCCCCTGTCGACGCTGTTTGGCGCGGCCACCCCGTATTTCTTCGTCTACGGTGCGGAGTTCCTGCTTTTGGGAATCACGCTGGTGGCTGTCTATCCGCTCGTTGCGCACAAGGTGTTCGGCGCGCAAAGCCACACGACCTGAGATCTGCGGCATTTCGGCCTTAACCGCTTTGACAAGCCGTCACCGTTCGCGAGTATGTCCCCGCAAGGGGGCATACCGTGATCGAATCAAGTCCTAGAAATCTGCTGGCCGCACTGGCCCTTCTTTCCACGTCTGCCGGGGCTGCGGTCGCGACCGAGGTGCGCATTACGGAACCGGGGGGGGACAACAGTGCCGTGAAGGCGGTCGAGTCGGCCGCGCTCACCGTTCGAACGGTCGCAAACGAAGAGGCGACGGCGCAGGACATCTATTCCGCCGCGCTCGCCGATTATTCCCGCATCGTCGGGGCGCTTTATGCGCGCGGCTATTACGGCCCCGTTGTGAATATCCGTCTTGATGGGCGCGAGGCCTCCTATATCGCGCCCCTGTCCGTGCCCAGCAGTATCGGCGTTGTCGAGATCAAGGTGCAGACCGGGCCGGCCTTCACCTTTTCACGGGCAGAGATCGGTCCGCTTGCCCCGGGTACGGTCCTGCCGGATGGCTTTGCCGCGGGAAAACCTGCCGAAAGCGGTCTGATCCGGCAGGCGGCCAGCGCGGGCGTCGAAGCCTGGCGCGCGGCAAGCCACGCCAAGGCGGAAATCTCGGGCCAACGGATCGCGGCCAACCATCGTAACGCGACGCTGTCGGCGGATCTCAAGCTTTCGCCCGGTCCGGCCGTGACCTTCGGCAAACTCGTGATCGAGGGCGATTCGCGGGTCCGTCGCAAGCGGCTGCACGACATCGCCGGGCTTCCGGAGGGCGACCCCTTCGATCCGGAAAAGCTGGAAGACAGCGCCGATCGCCTGCGCAAGACCGGCGCCTTCCGCTCGGTCCGCCTGGCAGAGGCCGAGACGCTGGCCCCCGACGACAGCATGGACATCACGCTGGAGGTCGTGGATGACAAGCCCCGCCGGTTCGGCTTCGGTGCGGAACTCTATTCGCAAGAGGGGCTGTCGCTTAGCAGTTTCTGGATGCATCGCAACCTCTTGGGTGGGGCCGAACGGTTGCGGTTCGATCTGGAGATCAGCGGCGTCGGCGGGGCCGATGACGGCGGAGAGGACTTCAGTCTGAACGGGCTTTTCGAACGTCCGGCGACCTTCGATCCGGATACGGGCCTTTATGTTCTGGCCGGCATCAAACGGGATAACGAACCGAACTACACCGAGGATTCATCGAAATTCGGCTTCGGCTTGACCCATGATTTCTCTGACCGGCTGTCGGCACGGTCGGGGCTTTTGCTGAACTACTCCGATATCCGTGACGATCTCGGAGAGCGGTATATGTATCATGCCATGTTCCCGACCGCGCTGACATGGGATGGACGCGAAAGCGATCTGGATACCCGCAACGGGTTCTACCTCAACCTGCAAGCAACGCCGCTTTTGGGTCTTGGGGGAGAGGCCGAGGACGGTGCGCAGATCAAGGCCGATATGCGTGCCTATCGCGGCATCGGGGAAAGGCTGGTTCTGGCTGGGCGCCTCCAGATCGGATCGATTCTCGAGGCGAGTGCGCAGGGCGTGCCCTCGGACCTGCTGTTCTTCTCGGGCGGCGGTGGAACCGTGCGCGGCCAGCCCTATCAATCGCTGGCGGTTGAACTCGACAATGGCGACGAAATCGGCGGCCGGTCGTTTATTGGTCTGTCGGCAGAGGCGCGCATGGGCGTCACACGGTCGATCGGCGTTGTTGCCTTTGCCGATGCCGGCTTCATCGGTCCGAATTCCTGGATGGATGACGGGAAATGGCATAGCGGCGCGGGACTTGGCCTTCGATACGATACCGGGATCGGGCCGATCCGCTTTGATGTTGCGGCGCCGATGGGCGGCGGAACCGGCGACGGCGTACAATTCTATATCGGGATCGGGCAGGCTTTCTGATGCGCAGGATTCTAATTTGCCTTGTGATCGTCGCAAGCCCCGCCCCGGCACTCGCGCAGGAATCGGAAGACGGCGGCGGCTTTATCGAGAACTTCCTCGAAAGCAAACTGTCCGGCGCAGGCCGGGAGGTGACCGTCACGGGATTTGAGGGCGCCCTGTCCTCGCGCGCGACGATGGAAGAACTTGTCATCGCGGATGAGGATGGCCCCTGGCTGATCCTCCGGGGCGCGGTTCTGGACTGGTCGCGCGCTGCGCTGTTGCGCGGTCGCATCGACATCAAGGAACTGACCGCGGATGAAATCCTCCTGCCGCGCCTGCCCAAATCGGAAGGCGACAAGGCGACGGTCAAGGATTCCGAGGCCAAGCCGTTCTCTTTGCCCGATCTGCCCGTGTCCATCGAGATCGGAAAGATTTCGACCGAGAAACTGGAACTTGGCGAGGCCTTGATCGGGCAGGACGCCGTGCTGACCATCGATGGCGCCGTGCGGCTGGCCGGGGGCGAAGGCGGGGTCGATCTGACCGCGACGCGCACCGATGCTGAGGGCAATTTCAAGCTGGCGGCGGGCTATAGCAACGAGACCGAGATCCTGTCCCTCTACCTTGCCATGACCGAAGGGCAGGGCGGGATTGCCGCCAGCCTGCTGACCCTGCCCGGGGCCCCGTCGCTGGATCTTTCCGTGATCGGAGAGGGGCCGTTGTCCCGTTTCGGTGCGGATTTGCGGCTGGCGACCGATGGTGTGCAGCGGGTCGCGGGACGGGTCACCCTGGCCGAGCCCGAGGGGGACCCGGGCACCAACGCCTTTACCCTTGCCGTTGCGGGCGACTTGCGGCCGCTGATGGAAGACCGGTTCCGCCCGTTCTTCGGTGAACGCACGTCGGTCAGTGCCAAGGGGACACGGTATTCCGATGGTGCGCTCGATCTGGAGGATCTTCAGGTCGCGGCCGATGCGCTCAATCTCACCGGGACACTGGAACTCTCGCCCTCGGGCTTGCCCGAAAGGTTTTCCCTTGATGGGCGTCTCGATGGCCCCGTCGTCCTGCCGGTGCCCGGCCCCGCCGCCAGGGTCGATGGCGTCGATCTGGTCGCCCGCTTCGACGAAGACGAAGGGGATAGTTGGTCGGCGCAGGCGGTGCTTGACGGGTTCTCTCGGGATGGCCTGTCCATCGCACGTGCGGACCTGGCCGGTTCCGGTACGATCCGGCCGGAAAACCCGGCATCGGTCACCGCCGATGTCGTCTTCAAGGCAGAGGGGCTCGACCACAACGACCCGGCCCTTGCGCAGGCGATGGGACGCGGGGCCGAAGGATCGGCGGCCGTGACATGGGAGCAGGGGGGGCAGGCGACGCTCCGCAACCTCTTGCTGACTGCGGGGAATATCCGCGTCATGGCCGATGCCACGTTGAACGAACTGGCCGACGGTCTGCCGGTCGAGGGGCAGGCACGGCTGTCCGTGGGGGACCTGTCGCGCCTTGGCTCCCTTGCCGGCCGCGATCTTGGCGGGTCGGCAGAGGCGCGGGTGTCTGGCCGGTACGGTCTCCTCGACGGGATCTTCGACGTCACCCTTGATGCCGCCACCCAGGATCTGGCCGCGGGCATTCCGCAACTGGACCCGCTGCTGGCCGGGCGCGGCACCGTTGGCCTGTCCGCTGCGCGCGGACCCGAAGGGACGACGCTGCGCGATCTGGATGTCCAGACCGATGCCGTGACCCTTGCCGCGAATGCATCGCTTTCCGCCTCGACCGGCGGGGGCAAGGTGCGCGGAGAGATTCACGACCTGTCGCTTGTCGACCCGAATCTCAGCGGTCCGGCCACCGTGACCGCCGATGCCGCGTGGGAGGCCGACGGAAATCTCAGGCTTGAACGGTTCACGATCCTTGGGGCCGGGGCCGAAATCGACGGGACCGGAACCATCAAGCCCGACGATCCGGACCTGCCGGTCGATGCCGATCTGTCCTTCGCCGTGGCCGATCTGTCGGCTTTTTCCGGGTTGGCCGGGCAGACGCTGGCGGGGACACTCAAAGGTACCGCAAGCCTTGCGGGCGCCGTGAATGCCGATCTTGAGGTGGCGGCCGATTTGACGGGAACCGGCGTTGCCACCGGAATTGCAGAGGCTGACAAGCTGATCGATGGGCAGGTCGCCGCTTCGGTCCGTGGGTCGCGCAAGGAGGGGGTCATTCGCGTCGACGCGCTGCAGGCGGACACTCCGCAACTGACCGTGCACGCCGATCCTGCCGGAAATGGCGGCCTGAACGTGGCGGCCCGCCTGTCGGATCTTGCGCTTCTGGTGCCGAACTTCGCCGGTCCCGTGACGCTGGACGGGCAGGTGCGTCCGCGCGGCGCCAATTGGGGCCTCGATCTCGATCTTGTCGCACCGGGGGGCACCACGGCGACCGTGCGCGGGACCCTCGCGCAGGACGCATCGACGGCGGATCTGACGCTGAGCGGCGGGCTGCCCTTGGGGCTGGCCAATGCCTTCATCGCCCCGCAAAGCATAGATGGGCAACTCCGGTTCGATCTGGCGCTCGACGGCCCCCTTGATCTTGCATCGCTGTCGGGCCGGGTGTCGGCATCGGGCGGGCGCGTGGCGATACCCTCGGCAAGCCTGGCCATCGAGGACCTCGGGGGCACCGTCGATCTGTCGAATTCCACGGCACAAATCAACGTCGCCGGTGCGTTGGGGGCTGGCCGCGTGGCCGTGCGCGGGCCGGTCAACCTGACAGCACCTTTCAACGGCGACCTGACCGTAACGCTTGATGGGGCCGAGTTGCGTGACCCCACCCTTTACCAGACGACCCTGGACGGGCAGGTGACGATGTCTGGCCCCCTGACCGGCGGCGCCAGCATCGGCGGGCGGATCGATGTCGGCCGGACCGAAGTGATGGTTCCCTCGTCCGGCTCGGGCGCGGGTGGGCCGATCCCGGATATCGTGCATATCGGCGCGTCCTCGGCCGTGCAGGGAACGCGGGTCAAGGCCGGGCTCATCAAGACCAGCAGCGAGGGCGGAAGCAGCGGCCCCGGCTATCCGCTGGATCTGGTCATCTCGGCGCCGTCCCAGATCTTCGTGCGCGGCCGCGGGCTGGAGGCCGAGCTTGGCGGGCGGATGCGCCTCAGGGGCACGACGTCGGATATCGTACCGGAAGGGCAGTTCGACCTGATCCGCGGGCGGCTCGACATCATGACCCAGCGCTTCGATCTTGATGAAGGGCGGGTGTCGCTTCAGGGGGCGCTGGAGCCATATATCCTGTTCGTCGTCGATACCCAGCGCGGCGATACCGATTTTGAAATCCGGGTCGAAGGGCGGGCCAGACAACCCGAGATCACGTTCAACTCATCCCCCGAGCTGCCCGAGGACGAGGTTCTGGCGCAACTTCTGTTCGGCGAAAAGATCGATAGCCTGTCGGCCTTCCAGGCGGTGCAGCTTGCCGCGGCGGCCTCCGAACTCGCGGGTGGGGGCGAAGGATTCTTCGGAAACCTGCGCCGGAACATCGGGCTTGACCAACTGGACGTGACCACAGGTGCCGATGGCGGCGCGCAGGTCGCCGCGGGCAAGTATATCAGCGACAACCTTTATTCCGAAGTCGTGGTGAACTCCGAAGGGCAGACCGAAATCCACCTCAACCTTGACGTCACGCGCAGCCTTTCCGTCACCGGCAGCGTCGACGATCAGGGCGATACCGGGATCGGCTTCTTCTTCCAGCGCGACTACTGAGCGCGATCAAAGGTTCCCGCGACGCACAAAGCGGGCGGCCTCGGCCGCCGCGGTGCGGAGCGCGCGGGCCTTGTTGACGGTTTCCTGCCACTCCGCCTCGGGGTTGCTGTCATAGACGACCCCGCCGCCGGCCTGGATATAGAGCTTTTCGTCCTTCACCACGGCGGTGCGCAGCGCGATGCACATGTCCATGTCGCCACCGGCGGCGAAATAGCCGACACCGCCGCCATAGACGCCGCGTTTTTCCGGCTCCAGCTCGTCGATGATCTCCATCGCGCGAACCTTGGGGGCCCCCGACACCGTGCCCGCGGGCAACCCGGCCAGCAGGGCCGACAGCGCGTCGTGATCGTCCGAGATCTGGCCGACCACGTTCGACACGATATGCATGACGTGGGAGTAGCGCTCGATGATGAACTCTTCGGTCGGGCGAACGGTGCCGATCTTTGCCACGCGCCCGACGTCGTTCCGGCCGAGGTCCAGCAGCATCAGGTGTTCGGCGCGTTCCTTCTGGTCGGCCAGAAGATCGGCCTCCAGCGCGCGATCCTCTTCCGGTGTCGCGCCGCGCGGCCGCGTTCCCGCGATGGGGCGGATCGTCACCTCACCCTCGCGCAGGCGGACAAGGATCTCGGGCGAAGCACCGACCACCTGAAACCCGCCGAAATTGAAGAAGAACATGAAGGGCGAGGGGTTGGTTCGGCGAAGCGAGCGGTAGAGCGCAAACGGCGGCAGGGGGAAATCCTGTGTCCAGCGTTGCGCCGGGACGACCTGAAAGATGTCGCCCGCACGGATGTATTCCTTGGCCTTCTCCACCGCGGCCATGTAGCCGTCCTTGGTGAAGTTCGACACCGGCTCCCCGGCCTCGCGGGCCTCTCCGAAATCGCGGGTGTCGGCGGGAACTGCGCGTTCCAGATCGCGCAGCGCATCCATCACGCGCTCGGCCGCCTGGGCATAGGCGGCCTTGGCCGACAGCCCCGGTTCGGGCCGGGCAGGGGACACGACCGTGACCTCCCCCTTCACCCCGTCCAGAACGGCGACGACCGAGGGGCGCAGCATCATCGCATCGGGCAGGCCCAGCGGGTCGGGATTGACATTCGGCAGGTGTTCGACCAGCCGGATCATGTCATAGCCCAGATAGCCGAACAGGCCCGCGGCAATGGCGGGCAGATCCTCGGGCATGTCGATGGCGCTTTCGGCCAGCACCTGCCGCAGGGTGTCCAGCGGGCTGCCCTCCATCGCCTCGAACGCGTCGGGGTCAAACCGCGCCTGCCGGTTCACCCGGCTGGTGTCTCCCCGGCAGTCCCAGACCAGATCGGGCTTGAACCCCACGACGGAGTAGCGCCCCCGAACCTCTCCCCCGGTCACGGATTCCAGCATGAAGCTGTCGGTCCGGGCGCCGGCGAGTTTCAGCATCAGCGACACCGGCGTGTCGAGATCTGCGGCAAGACGGGCATAGACCACCTGGGCCTTGCCCTTGGCATAGCCGGCTTCGAAAGCGGCGAATTCGGGGATCAGCTTGGGCATCGCGCGGCGACCTTATCGGAAGTTGGCATGCACGGCGTTGATCGCCGACTGGTCGAGGTTCAGACCCGCATCGTTGATCAGCGCCTGCGTGAAATAGGCGTAGAGGTCGCCCGCAATGCTCTGCGCGGCCTGACCGGTCAGGTTTTCCAGAAGGAACGCGGCATTGGGGTCGTTCGGATCGGGGGGCATGATCTCCAGAAGCCGGATCAGCCAGACTCGGTCGCCGATGGTGGCGACGGTGCTGTCCCCAAGATCGGACAGGCCGAACAGGGCGCCGTTCAGTTCCGGAGGGGTGAGGCTGCCCCGCGCAAGGCCGGTCTCGAACTCGAACGGCACGCCAAGCGCGTCGATGAACTTGCCCGCGTCCAGTTCCGCTTTCATCGCCTCGGCCATTTCGGTCAGGCGGCGGCCGGTCTCGGCGGCACGCCAGTCGGCGATCACCTGCTCGCGCACGTCCGCAAGCGGGCGCAGCGCGGGCGGAATTTCGGCATCCAGACGCAGGGCGAAGATCCCGCCGTCTTCCAGTTCCAGGATCTCGGGGAAATCGCCCTCGGCGGCACTCTCTGCGGCGGCGCGGAAATCGTCATAGGCGGCGATGCCCTCATCGCTGTCGGCGGTGAAGTCGATCTGGCCGACTTCCATCTTGGTTTCAGTACCGAGTTCCTCAAGCGTTGCCCCCGCGGCCAGCAGGTCATCCAGATCGGTGATCTGGTCGCCGATCACGCGGATCGCGCGGTCCCGCGCGGCTTCCTCGGCCAGCGCTTCGCGGGCGTCCTCGAACGGGGTTTCCTGCGCGGCCAGGATCGCGTTGACACGGAATATCGCCGGCCCGAGATCGGACAGATGCGGCCCGGTGATCCCGGGTTCGTTCAGGGCAAAGACTGCCCGCCCCGCGTCGCCCCCGATTTCGACCTCGGTGACATCGCCCATATCCACATCCATCATCGACAGGCCACGGTCGGCAACGGCATCCTCGAACGTCGTCTCGCCGGCAACGATCGCCTCCATCGCTGTGGCGGCCGATGCCCCGTCGGGGAAGACCAGCCGTTCGACAAGCCGGCGCTCGGGCTGAACGAATTCGTCGATCCGGTCCTCGTAGAGCTGGCGCAGCACCTCTTCATCGGGTTCGATCCGGTCCAGCATCATGTCAGGGGTTAGCCAAGCATAAGTGATCTTGCGAATCCGGGGGGCGGTATAGGCGGCGGGCGTGGCCTCGTACTGGGCCTGAATGGCGGCTTCGTCCGGTTCCCCCACGGGGGTGGGCAGGTTTTCGCCGGTCAGTTCGACCAGGTTTGCGCTGCGGCGTTCGGCCAGAAAGGCGTAGATCGTCCGTGCATAGGTGTCCGGCTGGCCAAGCCCGCCGACGACGGCCGCCTGCAACAGCGATCGGGCGGTATCGTCCCGAACGCGGTCCTCGAACGCGGATTCGGTCAGGCCGTTGTTCTTCAGCACATAGGCATAGGTGTCGCGGCTGAATGTCCCGTCCGGCCCCTTGAACGCCGGAAAGTCCCTGACCCGCTCGGCCACCCGTTCGTCGCCGACAGACACGCCCAGCCGCGCCAGTTCATTGTCCATCGCGGCGTCGCCGATGACCCGGCCGCGCACGCTGGCCACGATGCCGCGGGCCTCTGCCTCGGCAAGGCTCATCCGTTCCCCTGTCGCGGATTGCTGCGCGGCCAGTTCCTGCTGCAACGCCCGGCCGTATGTATCGATGCTGATCTTGCGGTCGCCGACGGTGCCGATGGAGTCGATCGAGCCGCCGAAATTCGACACGCCGAACCCGCCGAGCCCGAGGATCAACAGAAGCATCAGCACCCAGACAAGCGATTTGGAGGTTTGCTTGGCGACGGATTTTGACATGTGGGCGCCCCTTTGCCACAGCGGTTTCCGCGTTTGTGTATGTGTTTGTGCCGGTGCCCGCAAGCGTCAGCGGCCGAACGGCGCGGGCCCCGCCGGCCCGCCTGCGCATGCGCCCGGTCAGGTGCCCCGATAGGGCTCTACATATTGCAGGGCCATGTCCCACGGGAAAAAGATCCACGTGTCCTGGCTGACCTCTGTGATGTAGCTGTCCACCATCGGGCGGCCTTTCGGCTTGGCATAGACGGTGGCGACATGGGCCTTGGGCATCGTGGCGCGCACGACGTCCAGCGTGCGACCGGTATCGACAAGGTCATCGACGATCAGAACGCCGGTGCCGTCGCCGATCAGGTCCATGTCGGGGGACTTGATGACCTTCGGGGCGCTCTGGGTCTGGTGGTTGTAGGATTTCACGCTGATCGTATCGACGATGCGGATGTCCAGTTCACGCGCCACGATCATCGCCGGGGCCATGCCGCCGCGGGTGATCGCGACCACGGCGCGCCATCCGCCCTCGTCGGGGCCCTGTCCGTCCAGCCGCCATGCCAGCGCACGGGCATCCCGGTGCAACTGGTCCCAGCTGACGTGAAATCCCTTTTCATGGGGCAGGCGGTCGCGGGCCATGGAATCCTCCGTTGTCTTCAGCGGTCCAGCAATAGGCGCAGTCCAAGCGCGCCCAGAACCGCCGCCGCAAGACGGTCGATCAGCGGCTTGGCGCGCAAATACCCTGTGCGGGCGGTTCGTGTCGACAGAAGGGCAGCGAAAAGACCATAGACGACCACTTCGACCGCAAGGTGGTTCAGGACGACCGCCCCCTTTTCGACCAAGGTCAGGGTCGGCGGAAAGATCACGATCAGAACCGATGCCGCGAACAGAACCGACTTCGGGTTCGCAAGATTGACGAGCATCCCGCCGACAAAGGCGCGGTGGGCCGGCATCGTGGGCTCTGCCACCGGGGTGCGGGCGTCGCGCCACATCGTCCAGGCGATGTAGAGCAGATACAGCGCGCCCGCGACCTTGAGGCCGACAAAGGCCCACGGGAAGAGCCGGAAGGCCGCGTCAAGGCCAAGCAGCGCGGCGCCGGTCCATCCCGCGGCGACCATCCCAAGCCCGGCACCCGCGGCCATCCCGGCCCGCCGTCCGCGCGAGATGGCCATTTTCAGCGCATAAAGGAGCGCCGGACCCGGCACCGCCATCGCCGCCAGAAGCGTCAGGTTGAAGGCGAGGAGATGCGCAAACTGCAACGATCAGCCCTTGCGGCCGGTGACCGCGTCGATATCAGGCGCATCCACCGCCTTCATCCCCACGCAGTGATAGCCCGCATCGACGTGATGGGTTTCCCCGGTCACGGCGCTGCCGAGATCGGACAAAAGGTAGAGGGCGGACTTGCCGACCTCATCCTGCGTGACGTTGCGGCGCAGCGGAGAGTTCAACTCGTTCCACTTCATGATGTAGCGGAAGTCGCCGATGCCGCTGGCGGCCAGCGTCTTGATCGGCCCGGCCGAGATCGCGTTGACGCGGATGCCGTCCTTGCCCAGATCCTCCGCCAGGTATTTGACCGACGCCTCCAGTGCGGCCTTGGCCACGCCCATCACGTTGTAATGGGGCATCACCTTTTCGGCGCCGTAATAGGTCAGGGTGAGGGCAGAGCCGCCCTCGGCCATCATCTTCGCGGCGCGCTGCACCACGGCCGTGAAGGAAAAGACAGAGATGTCCATGGTCATGGCGAAGTTGTCACGCGTCGTGTCGACATAGCGCCCGCGCAACTGCTCCTTGTCGGAAAAGCCGATGGCATGAACGATGAAGTCCAGATGATCCCAGCGCTTGGCGAGGTTGTCGAACAGGTTATCAAGCGACCCCTCGTCGGCCACGTCGCATTCCAGCACGATGTCGCTGCCGACCTGTTCGGCCAGCGGCGCCACACGTTTCTTGAGCGCGTCACCCTGGTAGGAGAACGCAAGCTCTGCCCCATGCTCCGCGCATTGTCGCGCGACGCCCCACGCGATGGACTTGTCGTTGGCAAGCCCCATGATCAGTCCGCGCTTGCCTTCCATCAGTTTCGTTGACATCCCGGAGCCCTCGACCACCTGTTCAGAAAAGTTGAGCCGGTGTAGGGCAAATGGATTGGCCCATCAAGACCATGAGACCAAGGCAGGAGCGCGCAGGCATGGCGGATAGAGACGGGATTTTCGCGGGGGACGATCCGTTCGAGATCGCACGGCGGTGGCTGGCCGAGGCCGAGAAGACGGAAATCAACGACCCCAGCGCGATCGCGCTTGCGACGGTCGACGGCGGCGGATTGCCGAATGTGCGCATGGTCCTGCTCAAGGAAATTGAGGACGACGGCTTCCTGTTCTACACCAACTATGAGAGCGTGAAGGCAGAGGAAATATTTGCCTCTGGCAAGGCCGCGTTCGTGCTACACTGGAAGTCTTTAAGGCGACAAATTCGGGTGCGAGGGATTACCGAGGAGGAGAACGGCGAAAAGGCCGATGCGTATTTCGCGTCGCGTGCGCTGAAAAGCCGTCTGGGCGCATGGGCATCGCGGCAATCCCGTCCACTGGGATCGCGCCGGGAACTTCTGGCAGACGTCGCGCGGGTGACGGCACAGCATGGGACAGCTCCGAAACGGCCGCCGTTCTGGGGTGGCTTCCGGTTGCGGCCTGTCGAGATAGAGTTTTGGGCGGACGGGGCCTTCCGCCTGCACGACCGCTTCCGTTGGGTGCGGAAAGAAGTTGACGAAGCGTGGGAAACTGCGAGACTTTTTCCTTGAAATTCGCGCTTCGCGAATTTTTCCCGCCGCCGATTTTCGGTGAATTCGGGTTGCATCGGTCGGCGGGTCTGTCACAAGTGAACGAGGGGAGGCCCACCTGACGCCGGGTACGGGTGATATGAGCGAACACGAGGAAGCAGAGCCACGTCAGGCGGAAGGCACGGTCAAATGGTTTGACCCGGGCAAGGGCTTTGGGTTCGTGGTGCCCGCAAGCGGCGGGCCGGACATCCTGTTGCACGCGAACGTCCTGCGGAATTTCGGCCAAAGCTCGGTGGCCGACGATGCGGGCATCGTTCTGATGGTGCAGGAGACGTCGCGCGGTTTGCAGGCGACCGAGGTTATCAGCATCGCGCCGCCGGATCCGGGGCAGAAGCCGGTCCTCGAAGACGAGATGGATCTGGATGAGGAGGCGCTTGCGGCCATCCCTCTGGAACCGGCCCGGGTCAAGTGGTTCGACAAGACCAAGGGCTTCGGCTTTGCCAATGTCTTTGGCCGCCCGGACGATGTTTTCATTCATATCGAGGTGCTGCGGCGTTCGGGCCTTGCGGATCTTCAGCCGGGGGAGGCGATTGCCGTTCGCGTGACGCTGGGAAAGCGCGGCCAACTGGCGATCACGGTGGGACCATGGGAAAGCGCCTTGTGCGATCAATAGCCTTGGCAATCGCCGCCTGCCTTGTGGCCGGCGTTGCGATTGCACAATGCGACATGCGTCACGTCGATCTGAGGGGCGACTGGGGCAGAGCGCGGTTTGCCGTCGAACTGGCCGACGACCCCGGTGAGCGTGCGCAGGGGTTGATGTATCGGGAGAACATGCCGCCTTTGGCCGGCATGCTGTTTCTGTACCCCTCCCCGCAACCGGTCGCCTTCTGGATGGAAAACACGCTGATCCCGCTGGATATGCTGTTTCTGGACCAGACAGGCCGGGTTGTGAAAATCCACGAAAACGCCCGGCCACTCGACCGCACGGCCATCGACGGCGGGCCGAACATTCTTGCCGTTCTGGAAATCAACGGCGGCATGGCGCGCCGGATGGGCATCGTGCCGGGCAGCGAGTTGCGCTATCCGCTTCTGGATCAGACCATCGCGGCATGGCCCTGCGGGGCGGAATAGGGCCCGGGCTGCCGATGGGGCTCACGCCAAGGCTTTGCATCTGCCGCGGGCTCGGGTATCAGGGTCGTCAGTCGGGGCGTAGCGCAGCCTGGTAGCGCGTCGGTTTTGGGTACCGAAGGTCGTGAGTTCGAATCTCGCCGCCCCGACCATCTTCATCGATTTTGGCTTTGGCGGTCTGGTTCGCGTCCGGGGCGGTTCGTAACCCGATGCGACCGATGGGTGCTCCCGACGGCCCTTAGCCAAAACAACCATCGGTTGTAAATGCCTTGGGTTGTTGGCTTTTCCGGTGACCGATCCCCGCGCCGACCTCCCGCCGTGAATCAAGCCCTAGTGGTTCGTCGGCCGGTCAACACCAAAAACTTGTGCAAATTAACGAAAAATCCATTGACCCGGTCGCCCCATTTCCGCCAATTTGTGGCCACGGGGTGCGGCGCCACAATATATAGGGGCGGCATCGGCGACAGGACAGAACATCGACATCGACAGGTTGCGCCACTGGCGCCAACGACCCGGAGAGGCAGAGTTCCGGGGCCTGCGATGTCTTGGCCGGCAGTTGGCCGGCGAAACGACAAACTTGGACGGGGCAGACCATGAAAATCGAACGCAGATTCACCACCGAGGACACCGGCGCATACGGCGCAATCGAGTTTGCCGTGGCGACGTCGGAGATCCGAAATCCCGATGGGACGGTGGTGTTTCGTCTCGATGAGGTCGAGGTGCCCGCGGGGTGGAGCCAGGTCGCCAGCGACGTGATCGCGCAGAAATATTTCCGCAAGGCAGGCGTTGCCGCACGGCTGAAGAAGGTGCCCGAGGACGATGTGCCGGACTTCCTCTGGCGCTCCGTCCCCGACACAGAGGCGCTGGCCGATCTGCCCGAGGAGGACCGTTTCGGCGGGGAAACCTCCGCCAAGCAGGTGTTCGACCGTCTGGCGGGCGCCTGGGCCTATTGGGGCTGGAAGGGTGGCTACTTCACCGACGAATCCGACGCCCGCGCCTATTACGACGAGATGCGCTATATGCTGGCCACCCAGCGCGCGGCCCCGAACAGCCCGCAATGGTTCAACACCGGCCTGCACTGGGCCTATGGCATCGACGGGCCGAGCCAGGGCCATTTCTACGTCGACTACCGGACCGGCGAACTGGTGAAATCCGACTGCGCCTACGAACATCCCCAGCCCCATGCCTGCTTCATCCAGTCGATTCAGGACGATCTGGTTAACGAAGGCGGCATCATGGACCTGTGGGTGCGCGAGGCACGGCTGTTCAAGTACGGCTCGGGCACGGGCACAAACTTTTCCTCCCTGCGCGCCGAAGGAGAGGCGCTGTCGGGCGGCGGTAAATCAAGCGGTTTGATGGGTTTTCTGCGTATCGGCGACCGGGCGGCCGGTGCGATAAAGTCAGGCGGGACAACCCGTCGAGCAGCGAAGATGGTGATCTGCGACATGGATCACCCGGATATCGAGCAGTTCATCAACTGGAAGGTTATCGAGGAACAGAAGGTCGCAAGCCTCGTGGCGGGCTCCAAGACCCATGAAAAACACCTCAACGAGATCTTCGGGGCCATCCGGGCCTGGGACGGGAAGGAAGAGGACGCCTTTGATCCCGCGGCCAACGCGGGGCTGAAAACGGCGATCCGGGCGGCCAAGAAAGCCCTCATCCCCGAGGCCTATGTAAAGCGCGTGCTCGACTACGCACGCCAGGGGTATTCGTCCATCGAGTTCCCCACCTACGACACAGACTGGGACAGCGAAGCCTATGGCACCGTGTCGGGCCAGAATTCCAACAACTCGGTCCGGGTGACCGATGCCTTCCTGAAGGCGGTCCGCGAAGACGCAGACTGGGAACTGATCCGGCGCACCGACGGTGGCATCGCCAAGACCGTAAAGGCACGCGAACTGTGGGAACAGGTGGGTCACGCCGCCTGGTCCTGCGCCGATCCGGGGATCCAGTTCCACGACACGATCAACGCCTGGCACACCTGCCCGGCAGACGGGGATATCCGCGCGTCCAACCCGTGTTCGGAATACATGTTCCTGGACGACACGGCCTGCAACCTCGCCTCGATGAACCTGCTGACCTTCTGGGAAGACGGGCAGTTCCAGGCCGAGGACTACATCCACGCCACCCGGCTTTGGACCCTGACGCTGGAAGTCAGCGTGATGATGGCGCAGTTCCCGTCGAAGGAAATCGCGAAACTGTCCTACGACTTCCGGACGCTGGGGCTGGGCTATGCCAATATCGGCGGCCTGCTGATGACCATGGGGCTGGGCTATGACAGCCCCGAGGGGCGCGCGATGTGCGGTGCACTGACCGCAATCCTCAGCGGTATCGCCTATGCCACCTCGGCCGAGATCGCGGGCGAACTGGGCACTTTCCCCGGCTATGATCGAAACGCCGATCACATGCTTCGCGTCATTCGCAACCACCGCAACGCAGCCTGGGGGCGGGACAAGGGCTATGACCGCCTGGCCGTTCAGCCCGTGCCGCTGGATCATGACAACTGCCCCGATGCGCGTCTCGTCGGTCTCGCGATGAGCGCGTGGGACAATGCCCTTGCGCTGGGCGAGGAGAACGGCTTCCGCAATGCGCAGGTTTCGGTGATCGCGCCGACCGGCACCATCGGGCTGGTGATGGATTGCGACACGACCGGGATCGAGCCCGACTTTGCGCTGGTGAAGTTCAAGAAGCTGGCCGGTGGCGGTTACTTCAAGATCATCAACCGCTCTGTCCCCGCGGCGCTGGAGGGGCTGGGCTACGGCCCCGAGCAGATCGCCGAGATCATCGACTACGCGGTCGGGCACGGCTCTCTCATGGGGGCGCCCGCGATTGATCACAAGGCGCTGCTCGGCCACGGCTTCGGGCAGGCGGAACTGGACAAGATCGAGGCGGCGCTTCCGTCGGCCTTCGACATCCGCTTCGTCTTCAACCAGTGGACCCTGGGTGAGGCCTTCTGCACCGAGGTTCTGGGCATCCCCGCCGAGAAACTGACCGACCCGGGCTTCGACCTGCTGCGGCATCTGGGCTTCACCAGGGCCGAGATCGAGGCCGCGAACGACCATGTCTGCGGGACCATGACGCTGGAAGGCGCCCCCCATCTGCGGACCGAACACTACCACGTCTTCGATTGCGCCAATGCCTGCGGCAAGAAAGGCAAGCGTTTCCTGTCGGTCGAGGCGCATATCAAGATGATGGCCGCGGCCCAAAGCTTCATCTCGGGCGCGATCTCCAAGACGATCAACATGCCCAACGATGCCAGCATCGAGGATTGCCTGAACGCCTATGAACTGTCCTGGTCGCTGGGGGTGAAGGCCAACGCGCTTTACCGCGACGGCTCCAAACTCAGCCAGCCCCTGGCTTCCAGCCTTGTCGAGGACGACGAGGAGGCCGAAGAGGTCCTGATGTCGGGCTCGGTCCCGGAAAAGGCCACGGTGATCGCCGAGAAGATCATCGAAAAGGTCGTGGTCAAGGAAATCCAGCGCTCCCACCGGGAAAAGCTGCCAGACCGGCGCAAGGGCTATACGCAAAAGGCCATCGTGGGCGGGCACAAGGTCTATCTGCGCACCGGCGAATATTCCGACGGCTCGCTGGGCGAGATCTTCATCGACATGCACAAGGAAGGCGCCGGCTTCCGGGCGATGATGAACAACTTCGCCATCGCGGTCTCGGTCGGTCTGCAATACGGCGTGCCGCTGGAGGAATTCGTGGAGGCCTTTACCTTCACCCGGTTTGAACCTGCGGGCATGGTGCAGGGCAATGACAGCGTCAAGAACGCCACGTCGATCCTGGACTACATCTTCCGCGAACTCGCGATCAGCTATCTCGACCGGACCGATCTGGCCCATGTCAAACCGCAGGGCGCGGCGTTCGAGGAACTGGGCGCGGGCGATGCAGAGGGCAAACCCAACGTGACCCCGGTGTCCGAACGCGCAGCGTCGAAATCGTTGGAGGTGCTGAAGCAGATCAGTTCCACCGGTTATCTGCGCAAGCGTCTGCCGCAGGAACTGGTCGTCCTTCAGGGGGGCGCTGCGGCGCTGGATGCCTCTGCCGCGGCCATCGCGATGGAGACCGTCGTGTCGGAAAGCCTGAACGAGACCGCGCTGGCCTCCGGCTCCGTTTCCATCGACGCGCGGACCAAGGCGAAGATGCAGGGCTATGAGGGCGACCCCTGCGGCGAATGCGGCAACTACACGCTGGTCAGGAACGGCACCTGCATGAAGTGCAACACCTGCGGCGCGACGTCTGGGTGCAGCTGACGCGACCCTGAGACAGGTCTGACGTAAAGGCGAAGGCGGCCCCGCATCGGGGGCCGCCTTTTGCCGCTCGACAGTCCGTCTGTGCGGTGGCAAACGGTGGCATGGCCGCATGGATCCCGATCACGCTGTTCGCCGCCTTCGTGCAGAACCTGCGCTTCATGCTTCAAAAGCATCTGAAGGCAACGCGGCTGTCCACCGGGGGCGCGACCTTTGCCCGGTTCGTCTTTTCCGCGCCGCTGGCCTTCGTGATCGTCGCCGTCTACATGGCTGTGACGGGGCAGGGCGTGCCGCATCTGTCATTGCGTTTCTGGACGTTGGCGATGGCCGGCGGGTTGTCGCAGATCGTGGCAACGATGTGCGTGGTGGCGCTTTTCGCCCACCGCAATTTCGCCGTCGGGATTACCTTCAAGAAGACCGAGGTTCTGCAAACCGCGCTGGTCAGCCTGATCGTGTTGGGCGAGGGCGTGTCGGTGCCCGGGCTCTTCGCGATCCTCGTGGGGTTTGTCGGCGTGATCCTTCTGTCGGATGCCCCCGCGGCGGCGGGCGTTCCCTGGCACCGGCGCCTGATGAACCCGGCTTCGGGGTTGGGGCTGGCCTCGGGCGTG
This sequence comes from Rhodovulum sp. P5, assembly GCF_002079305.1. Classification (NCBI taxonomy): domain Bacteria; kingdom Pseudomonadati; phylum Pseudomonadota; class Alphaproteobacteria; order Rhodobacterales; family Paracoccaceae; genus Rhodovulum; species Rhodovulum sp. P5. The sequence goes on along the minus strand of NZ_CP015039.1, from coordinate 1,371,083 downwards.
TTGTTCGCGATGTCGGCCACGGGCTATCGCGGGGCGTCGCTGGCGCTCGGGCTCGATGACGTGTTCCTGAGTGCGGCGCTACTGTTGTTCATCGTGGCGACCTCGCAAAGCCTTGCCATGGCCGCTTGGCTGGCCCTGCGCGAGCGGGGAGAGATCACGCGCGTTCTTGCCAACTGGCGCGTGACGGCGCTGGTCGGGCTGACCTCGCTTCTGGGCTCGGGCGGATGGTTTCTGGCCTTCACCTTGCAAAAGGCGGCCTATGTCAAGGCGCTGGGGCAGGTGGAACTGATCTTCAGCTTTCTTGCCGCGACCTTCGTCTTCAAGGAAAAGACCAGCGGGCGGGAACTGCTGGCGATGGGGTTCCTGAGCGCCTCGATCCTGATCCTGATCCTTGCGATCTGACGACGGCCTCACGCGCCGATCCGAAGGAACTCCGACCGCTCACCGAGGTTGTTGAAGAACGGAACGCTTGCGGGCGGCATGCCGTTGCGGACCATCGCCATGACTTCGGCCAGCACGACCTCGGTGATGAAGGGCAGGTTGAACGATCGCGCCTTGGACAGGGGGACCCATTGCAGGTGGCGCAACTCGTCCTCGGCACCCGAGAAATCATCGGGATCGCTGGCCAGCGATCCGGCCTCAACAAGGAAAAACCGGGCATCGAAGCGGCGCGGCCGGCCGGGCGGCGTGATCGCGCGAAACACGAAATGAACGCCTGCAGCCGAGGGCCGGAAACCCGCGTCGGCAAACCCGCGCCATCCGCGGGGCGCGGGCCCGGGCCAAACGCCGGGCTGCCCCAGGACAAGCCCGGTTTCCTCCCACAGCTCGCGGATCGCTGCGGCGACAAGGGCCGGGGCCACGTCCGGGTCCGCATGCCGGGAGAGGCGGGTTTCGCACAAGTGGGAGAGCGGGCAGGCCAGCGGAACCGACGCATCCTCGGCATCCACGGCGCCGCCGGGAAAGACGAACTTGTCGGGCATGAACGCGGCAGAGGAGCCGCGCTGGCCCATCAGAACGCTTGGCACGCCGCCCGTGTCACGCAGCACGATCACGCTGGCCGCATCGCGGATCGGCGGGCCGTCTACCGCCTGTGGCCGAAGCCGTGCATCCTCTTGGCCCATTGCAGTGCCACCATGACCCCTTTCAACCTTGGCAGAAGGTACAGGGCCAGCGCGACGCAGCCAATGGAGAATATCGAGGTCAGCACCAGCGGATCGGGCTTGAACACCATGACCGCCGCCACGATCGGGGGCGCCATCAGGAATCCCACGATCAGGATCGTCAGATAGGCGGGCCCATCGTCGGAATGGTGGTGGTGCAATTCTTCCATGCAGACCGGGCAGTGCTCCCGCACATCAAGATAACCCGACAACATCGGCCCCGCCCCGCAACTCGGGCAGCGTTTGCACCAACCACGAAGCAGCGCCGAACCAAGCGGCCGGTGACCCGTTTCATGCATATCAATATCTGTCGTTGCCATGTCGACCCGCCTCCGGGGCGTTTCTGCGTGCAAGTTTGATTTTGAATCTAATAACTCGCGAATGCGTTAACAGGTGGCCTGCTGTCCTTGCGGCGGGATGTCGCAAATCTTTCGCACCGGGCGACGGAAAGCGTTTCGACCTCCGTAGAAGTGGATGAACGCGGGCCACAAGGCTTGCGTCCGGAACGGCCTTGGAGAGAAGGAGAAACGAAATGAAACATGGAAAATCAATGATTTCGCAGAAGCTGGCGCTGGTTGCCGGGGCCGCTGCGGTGCTTTTCGTTGCCCTGCCGGCGGGGGCGCAGCCCGTGGCGAACAGCCGCGCCGACATGATGTTCGACCGGATGGACGCCGATGACAACGGTACGGTCAGCCTTGAGGAATTCACCGCCCGCGCCAAGGCGCGGTTCGGGTCGCTTGATACCGACAAGGACGGCTTGATTTCGGCGGAAGAGGCCGAGGGGCTTGGGCCGATGCGGAACGGGCGCGGCATGGGCCGTGGCGGCCGTGGCCCGGGACAGGGCTATGGCATGGGGCCCGGCATGGGCCAAGGCAATGGCATGGGCCCGGGCATGGGGCAGGGCTATGGAATGGGCCCCGGCATGGGGCAAGGCTATGGCATGGGCCCCGGCATGGGGCAAGGCTATGGAATGGGCCCCGGCATGGGGCAGGGCTATGGCATGGGCCCCGGCATGGGGCAAGGTTACGGCATGCAGCCCGGCTGTGGGATGTCCCCCGGCGGGATGGGCCCGGGCAACGGTATGGGTCCCGGCAATGGCATGGGGCCGCGCCCGGGCATGATGGGGCAGGGTCAGGGTATGGGCCACGGCTATGGCATGTTCGGCGGTCTGCAGGGTGACGGCGCGCCGAACTATGGCGGCTTCGGCGATCCGACCCTCAGCGACGAGGCCCGTGCCGAACGGGCGCAGGCGCTGGTCGAGATGATGGACGCCGATGGCGACGGCAAGCTCAACCCCGAGGAAATGGCCGCGCGTCCGGGGCCCGAGATGATCTTCAATCGGATCGACGCCGATGGCGACGGGTCGATCTCGAAGGAGGAATTCGGTGCCGCGGCGCAGAACTTCCGCCCGATGCGCGGTCGCTGGTAACGGCGTGCAGGGCTGGCGGGGCAGTTTTGCCCCGCCGGACTTGCGGGGCGAACGGGTGCGCACTAGGCCGGAGACAGGATGGACATGCCTTTCGATGCCGTGAACGAGAGTTCTGACGAAGAACTGCTGACCGCCTATGGGCGGGGCGATGCACGGGCCGCGCGGGTTCTGACCATGCGGTTGACGCCGTGGGTCCTGTCCTATGCCGCACGCCTGACCGGCGATCGGGCCGAGGCCGAGGATGTCGCGCAAGAGGCCATGCTGCGCCTCTGGCGCGTGGCGCCCGACTGGCGGGTGGGGGAGGCCAAGGTCACGACATGGCTGTACCGCGTGGTCACCAACCTGTGCACCGACCGGCTGCGCCGGCGGCGCGGGCAGGGGCTGGACGAGGTGCCCGAACCGCCCGACGACGCACCGGGGGCCGAGGCCCGTCTGCAACAGGCGGCCCGGGTGGATGCCCTGCAACAGGCGCTTGGCACATTGCCAGCGCGGCAAAGGCAGGCGGTCGTCCTGCGCCATGTCGAGGGTCTGGCGAACCCCGAGATTGCCGAAATCATGGAGATCAGCACCGAGGCGGTCGAAAGCCTGACTGCGCGGGGCAAACGGGCGCTGGCGGCGGCACTTGCCCCCCGGCGTCAGGAACTGGGGTTTGAAGATGACTGAGCAGCGGATGACAGACAGCGAACTCGACACGCTTTTCGCGGCGGCCCGGACCGACAGGACAGAGCCTTCCGCAGCCTTCCTGGACCGGGTGATGGACGACGCGATGGCCGCATGCCCCGCCCCGGCCCCTGAGCGTTCCGCAAGGCGATCGCGCCCGGCCCCGCGCGGGGTGCTGGCCGGACTGGTTGCGGCACTTGGCGGCTGGCCGGCGATGGGCGGGCTCGCCACGGCGGGGCTTTTCGGGCTCTGGATCGGCTATGCCGCCCCGGGGCCCTTGACACCTACACCACTCAATTTCTGGGCGGCGGCTATGACATGGCCGACATGATGCCCGATCTCGATACCTATCTGGCGGAGGGCTGATCGTGGCCGAGACGACCGACATTCAAAACCGCGGCACGCCGCCCTGGCTCCGCGTGACATTGGGGATCAGCCTCACGCTCAACCTGTTGATCGTTGGCATCGTCGCCGGGGCGATCATCAGCCACCGGCCGGGCGGCCCGATGCGCGGGGACCCGTCGCTCAGGGAATTCGGCCCCTACGGCCGGGCTTTCGGTGACGAGGATCGCGCGGCGCTCCGCCAGGCTTTCCGCGAGCAAGCACCGCGCCTGCAAGAAAACCGAAAGGCCGTGCGCGCCGCGTTCGGTGACGTTCTGGCAGCCCTGAGGGCAGAGCCCTATGATGGCGACCGGGTGCGCGATCTTTTGCAGGCGCAGCATACCCGCATACAGGACCGGGTGACGCTGACGCGCGAGGTCTTCCTCAAACGCCTTGAGGCGATGACGCCCGAGCAGCGGGCCGACTTTGCGGACCGGCTGGAACGGACCCTGCGCCGAGGTCCGCCGCCCCACGACCGGGGACGGTAGGGCAGACCGAACGGCCAGCCCGCAAACAACCGGAAAACGACAAGGGGCCGATCTGCGGCCCCTTTTCACGTCTGTAGATGATGGTCGAAGGGGATCGCCCGCAGGGCCTTTCAGGCCGCCGTCTGGCTGATTTCGACGGTGTTCCGCCCCGACGCCTTGGCGCCATAAAGCGCGCGGTCGGCATGGTCCATCAGCACGCGGACCTCTGATTCCAGATCGTCCGTCTCGGCGGCCGGCGGCCGGCCTTCGCTGATCGCGGCGCCGATGCTGATAGTCACCTTGATCGCGTCGTGACCGTTGGGCAGGGGGACCGGGCGTTCCTCGATGGCGTGGCGCAGGCGTTCGGCGATCTGGCAGACATAGTCGGTATCGCTGTCGGGCAGGGCGACCATGAATTCCTCTCCGCCGATACGGGCGATCAGGTCGACCGGGCGCAGGTTGTCGCGCAGGCGTTGCGCCACCGCGGTCAGAACTGCATCGCCGGCGGCATGCCCGTAGGTGTCGTTCACCCGTTTGAAGCGGTCGATGTCCAGCAGCATCACGCCATAGCTTCGGTCGGTTTCCGCGGACCGCTGCGCGATGCGGGCCAGATGGGGCAGGGCATAGCGGCGGTTGAAAAGGCCGGTCAGCGGGTCGGTCACCGCAAGCCTCAGGCCGTTTTCAACGGTCGCCCGCAGGCTGTCGGCCTGGCGCTTGCGCTTGAGTTGCGTCTTGATCCGCAGGGCCAGTTCCTGCGGGTCGACCGGGGCCGTGATCAGGTCGTTCGCGCCCAGGTCCAGCGCCATCGCTGCGGTATCGCGCGCGGCCTCTGGCACCACGACAAGGATCGCGGCATAGCGGGTTTCGCTGCGCGCCCGCAATTCGCTAAGCATGCGCAGCCCCGTTCCCTCCGGTGCCAGATCGGCGTCGATCACGTAAAGGTCGGGGGTCTGGTCGCTTGCCGCAGGTTGCAGGGCCTCGGCCCGGGTCATGGGCGTGATGCGGTCGGAAATCAGCGGGTCCAGTTCCGTCCGCCAGCGGCGGGAGATCCGCGGATCGGCGCCGATCAGAGCGATTTCGCCGGGCGGCAGGAAGGTTTCCGGCGTCTCGCCAAAGCCCAGCATGCGCTGCGTGCCGTGGCGGAGGGCCAGTTCCTCGGCCGTTTCGCGGGCGCGCAGCAGGCTGCGCACGCGGGCCAGCAGGATCATCTCGTCCAGGGGCTTGGACAGGAATTCGTCCGCGCCGGCCTGCAAGGCGGCCATCTTTGCCCGGGTCCCGGTGGCCGCAGTCACAACGATCAGCGGAATGGCTGCGGTGTCCTGATCCGCCTTGAGGCGGCGGCAGAACTCTGTCCCGTCCATGTCGCGCAGCGTCATGTCCAGCAGGATCAGGTCGGGTTTTTCACGCCGCGCGATCTCGATCGCGCTTTGGCCATCGCTGGCCTGCAACACTTCGTAATGGGCGTCGCTCAGACGCACTTTCATGACGATCCGGTTCGTTGCCACGTCATCGACGATCAGTATTCGCCGGGACATCGCAGGCCCTCCTTGGGAAAGACGAAATGAAACACTGGTTAAACGGTCTTCTATGCTGCAGTCTTGCGGCCCAAGTGTTAACAAAGCCTTTAACCAATTGAGCAGGAGTGGGAATTGGTTAGGGAAAGCGGCGAAGTTGTGGCACTGCGGGCACTTGCATGGCTGGTTGCCCATGACGAGTTGCGGCCCGTGTTCCTGGGCTCCACGGGCCTTGCGCAGGAGGATCTGCTGCACCGGGCAGACGATCCCGAGATGCTGGCCGCGATCCTCGACTTCCTGCTGATGGACGATGCCTGGGTCATCGCCTTCTGCCAGGCAGAGGGGCTGCCGGGGGAGGCGCTGCTGCAGGCCCGCGCGGACCTGCCCGGCGGAAACGACCCGCACTGGACGTGATCGGGCAAAACGGGCCACACGGCGATTGCATTGCCAGACCGCAGTCGGCAAGACGGTCGTGACGGCGCGGAATACGGTGTGCAGATGGTCGCGATCACGGCAATTCTCTTCGACAAGGATGGCACGCTTTTCGATTTCCACCGCAGTTGGGGAAGCTGGGCGGCCGGTATTCTGGACGACCTGGAGGCCCGGCAGGCTGCGGACAAGGCGGCCCTTGCAACGGCGCTGGGCTTCGATGTGGAAAGTGGCTGCTTCCTGCCGTCCAGCCCCGCGATTGCCGGCACGCCCGGCGACGTGGTGCGGGTGATGATGCCGCATCTGCCGCAGATGCGGCCCAATGAACTGGCCAACTGGCTGATCGATGCGGCGGAACACGCGCCCATGGTTCCGGCCGTGCCACTTGATCCGCTGATGGAACGCCTTGCCGCGCGGGGTCTGACACTCGGTGTCGTGACAAACGATGCAGAGGGTCCCGCGCGCGCGCATCTGGACGGTGCGGGAATCCTTGCACGTTTCGATTTCGTTGCCGGCTGCGACAGTGGCCACGGTGCAAAGCCCGATCCCGGCCCTCTGTTGGCCTTTGCCCGGGAAACCGGGCGGGGTGCGGGCGAGGTGATGATGGTGGGCGACAGCCGCCATGACCTGAATGCGGGCCGCGCGGCGGGCATGATGACCGTGGGGGTTCTGACCGGTCTTGCCCGGGCCGAGGGTCTGGCCGATCTCGCCGATGCGGTTCTGCCCGATATCGGGCATTTGCCCGCCCTGCTGGACCGGTTGGCGGGCCCCGCCCCCGGGCCAAGCGCGTGACCGGCGCCACGGCATCGCCGCTGACCGGGCGCATTGCCCTTGGCCTGATCGGCTTGGCGGGCGGTGCGGCGGCCTGGGCGCTGCGCGATGTCGCGCCGGGATATCTGGCGGATGCCCCGCGGCAATTGCTGTTCCTGCGAAGCCTCGCCGCCGCGTTCTTCGCCACGGCGCTGGCGCTTGCGGGGCCGCTCCGGCTTTGGCCGGCGCTTGCGGCGGCGGCTGTCTTTGCGCTGCCGCTGGCGGGGTTGATGACCTGGGCCAGCCTGCGCTTCGATACGGTGGCGGTCTATCTCGACACCGGGCATCCGGTGGCCGCTGTCGCGCTGTTGTGGTTCTTGCCGCTGCCGTTCCTGATCGCCGCCATCGGCCGTGGCACGCGATGGTCGGACTATGCCGTGCTGTTCGACCAGTCATGGATGATCGTCGTGCGCTTTACGGCCTCGTGGCTCTTCGTGGGGCTGGTCTGGGCGGTGCTGTTCCTGTCGAACGCGCTGTTGGAGATCGTGGGCATCGACCTGATCGCGCGCCTGATCGCACGTGGGGAAATCGTGTTCCTGCTGTCGGGTCTGACGCTGGGGCTGGCGCTCGCGGTCGTCGGAGAGTTGTCGGACTACATCTCTTCGGAACTGTTGCTGTTGCTGCTGCGCCTTCTGCTGCCGGTGGTTCTGGTCGTCATTATCGTGTTTCTGGGTGCGGTGCCGTTTCGCGGGCTGACCCAGCTTTTCGGGGAATTCTCTGCCGCCGGTCTTCTGCTGGCCATGGCCTTCGGCGCGACGATGCTGATTTCCAGCGGGCTCGACACCGGGGGAGAGGATCGACCGGTCGGGCGGCTGACCTGCTTTTTCGCGTGGAGCCTGTCGCTGTTGCTGCCCGCGCTGGCGGGCCTTGCGCTGTTCGCGATCTGGCTGCGCGTTCAGCAATACGGGCTGACGCCGGATCGGGTGTTCGCCAACGCGCTGGCCGGTCTGGCATTGGGCTATGGGCTGGCCTATGCGGCGTCGCTGCTGGGCGGGCGGGGATGGGCCGCGCGGATCAGGCGGGCAAATGTCCTGATGGCGCTGGTCGCGATTGCGACCTTTGCGGCCGTCTTCACCCCGGTTCTGAATTTGCAGAAGATCGCCGCCGACAATCAGGTCGCGCGCTTTGCAACCGGTAAGGCCAGCGCCGACGAACTGGATTTGTGGACCATCGGGCGCGACTGGGGCCCCGCTGGCGCTGCGGCGCTGGCCCAGCTTGCGGCCCTGACAGAGCATCCGGAGGCCACCCGCCTTGCCGAACGGCTGGCGCTGCTGAACGATGCCGAAAGCCGGCACGCCTTTGATCATGGCGACGGCATCGATGACGGCGCGCGGGCGCGGGCGGAAATCGCGTCGGGCCTGCCCGTGCGTCCCGAGGGCGCAACCCTGCCCGGCGATCTGCTCGAAAGCCTCCGGCCTTGGGAGTTGCAGCAGATCGCGCAGGCCTGCCGGGCCCGCACGGCCAATGGCAATCCCGCTTGCGTCGCCCTTGTCGCCGATTTCTCGGAACCGCGTGGCGGGGATGAGGTGCTTGTCGTTGCGCAGCCCCCCGGCAGTGCGGCGCTGCTCCGTGCCTATTTCCGGAACGAGGATGCGCCGGGCTTTTCGATGCGCAGCCCTGAATATCTTGCGGGCGGGGCGGTTTATCGCACGGCGGGGTCGCTGATCGACGCGCTGATCGACGGGACCTACAGCCTGGAGCCTGTGCCGCTGAACGCGTTGCAGGCCGATGGCAGACGGCTGTTTTTCGGTCGCTGATCCGCAGCGGGATTTGCCGTTTATTAACGTGCTCCGGGCTACCAAATGCACACAGTTGTGCAGTAACGAAGTGGGTCAGACCGATGCATGGGCTCGTCAACCGGGCGATACAGTATTTTATTTCGACGACATACGGGCCTGAGCTTTGGGACCGTATCGCACGCGACGCGGGCGCCGAAAGCCGTGGGTTTTCGGCGCTGCTGAACTACAGCGATGCGATGACCGGCGCGCTGATCAGCAGTGCGGCCGAAAGCCTGAACCAGCCCCGATCGATGTTGCTGGAGGATCTCGGGACGTTCCTTGTGTCCGATCCGTCGCTGGAGCCGCTGCGGCGGCTTCTTCGGTTCGGCGGGGAAACATTTTCCGACTTCATATACTCGCTGGAGGATTTTCCCGAACGTTTGCGCCTGATCGTGCCGGATTTCCCGGTTCCGGAACTGGAACTGCAAGAGGACGGCGGCGGCAGTTTCCTGCTGCGCTCCCGCAACGGGATGGAATGCTGCATTCACGTGATGGAGGGCATGCTGCGCGCCATTGCCGATGACTACGGTGCCCTTGTCCTGCTTGAGGTCGAAGAGGCGCATGCCGATGGCGGCCTTCTTCGGATCAATCTTTTGGACGTGAAATTCTCCGAGGGCAGGGCCTTTTCTCTCAGCGGGACGCTGGCATGACGTCGGGCCTGGAGAATGTCGGCAGCAATCGCGTGATCGGCCTGTCGGGTTCGGCGCTTGATTCGCTGATGCCGATGCATATTTGGGTAGGCGCCGGAAATTTCGTGGTCCGGGCCGGACCGACGCTGACGCGGCTGGCCGGGCGGTCTTTGCACGAACGCCGACTGGATGAGGTTCTGTGCCTGTCCCGCCCCCGGCAATCCCATTCACTGGATCAGCTTCTGCGGATGCAGGGCATGCAATTGCGGGTGTCGCTGACCGATGTGCCCGATTTGCCGCTCAAGGGGCATATCGTGGCCCTTCCCGGTGGGACGGGGGCGTTTCTGAACCTGTCCCTGGGGATTTCGCTCTTCGAAGCGGTCAAGCGGTTCGATCTGAAGCTGAACGATTTCGCCCCGTCCGAACTTGCCGTCGAACTTCTGTACCTGATGGAGGGCAAGGCGGCGATCACCGGAGAGTTGAAGCGCCTGGCGCAGCAGTTGAACGGCGCGCGCGAGTTCGCCGAAAACGAAGCCGCCACCGATACGTTGACGGGTCTGTTGAATCGTCGCGGATTCGAGGCCGCCCTCGACGACCTGCTGACGTCAAAACGACGCTTTGCCCTGATGCATGTCGATCTGGATCATTTCAAGCAGGTCAACGACACCCACGGCCATGCCGCGGGCGACAGGGTTCTTGCCACGGCTGCGCGGATCCTCAGGGCCCAGTGCCGGGAGAAAGACCTCGTTGCACGTTTCGGCGGGGATGAGTTCATTGTTCTTTTCGTCGATCTGGTCGACCCGGACAGCCTGTTGGCCGCGGCGGAGCGGATGATCGCCCGGCTGGAGGAACCGATCCGGTTTTCCGACATCACTTGCCGCATTTCGGGCAGCATCGGTATCAGCATTGCCGACGGCATTGTGCCAACCGACCCCAAGCGGTTGATCCACGAGGCCGATGTTGCCCTCTATGCCTCCAAGCGGCGGGGGCGCGGATGCGCCACGGTGTTCCACAACGCGCAGGAAGAGGGTGAAACCGAGGTGCCCAAGGCCGGTTGACGACAACGTTGTGGCCTGCCCCGGCACCGGTCGGCGGGTGTGTCGTTCGACAACGGGGGGGGGCGGGTCAGACGCGGCGCCCCCACAGGTCGTAATCGCCGGCCTCGTCCACCTCGACCGTCACGATATCGCCGGGGGATAGTCCCTCGGTCCCCTCGTCGATGAACAGGCAGCCGTCGATTTCGGGGGCGTCCGCCTTTGTACGGCAGGTTGCGATGCCGTCCTCGTCGATATCGTCCACGATGACGTCCAGATGCCGCCCGACCTTGGCGGCCAGCTGCGCCTCTGAAATGGCCTGCGCGGCTTCCATGAACCGTTCCCACCGGTCCTGCTTCACCTCGGCGGGCACATGGTCGGGCAGGGCGTTCGACTGTGCGCCTGCGACGTCTTCGTACTGGAAGCACCCCACCCGGTCGAGTTGCGCCTCCTCCAGCCAGTCGAGCAGGGTCTGGAACTCTGCCTCTGTCTCGCCCGGATAGCCGACGATGAAGGTGGAGCGCAGGGCGATATCGGGGCAGATCGCGCGCCATGCGGCGATTTCGTCCAGCGTCTTGGCCGCGGCGGCCGGACGCGCCATGCGTTTCAGCGTGTCGGGATGGGCGTGCTGGAACGGGATGTCGAGATAGGGCAGGATCAGCCCCTCGGCCATCAGCGGGATCAGCTCGCGCACATGGGGGTAGGGGTAGACGTAGTGCAGCCGTATCCATGCTCCGAGTGAGCCAAGATCGCGGGCCAGATCGGTGATATGGGCGCGGTGGCCATTCTGCGTGCCGTGTTTGAGATCGACCCCATAGGCCGATGTATCCTGGCTGATGACCAGCAGTTCCTTTACCCCGGCCTCGACCAGCTTCTCCGCCTCGCGGATCACCGCATGGGCCGGGCGTGACGCCAGCCGCCCCCGCATGTCGGGGATGATGCAGAACCGGCAATGGTGGTTACAGCCTTCGGAGATTTTCAGATAGCTGTAATGCCGCGGGGTCAGCTTCACGCCGGCGGGGGGCAGAAGGTCGACGAACGGGTCGGGGTCCGGCGGCACCGCGGCATGCACGGCATCCAGAACCTGTTCGTATTGATGGGGGCCTGTGACGGCCAGAACGCTGGGATGCGCACCGGTGATGAAGGCGGGCTCTGCGCCCAGGCAGCCGGTCACGATCACCCGCCCGTTTTCGGCCAGCGCCTCGCCGATGGCCTCAAGGCTCTCGGCCTTGGCCGAGTCCAGAAACCCGCAGGTGTTCACGATCACCGCGTCCGCGCCGGCATAGTCGGGGCTGATCGCATAGCCCTCGGCGCGCAGGCGGGTCAGAATACGCTCGCTGTCGACGAGTGCCTTGGGGCAGCCCAGCGACACCATGCCGATGGTGGGCTGGCCGGGGCGGGCGGTCTCTGTCAGTCGCGCGCGGGGCGCGATATCGGGGCGGAGGTCTGGCGGGTTGCTCATAGCCAGCGTCCTAGCGCAAGTGGGGCCGGCGCAAAAGGATATTGGGCAAGCATTCCGTCACCAGTGCGTCAGGCAATATCGGACGCCGCCAAACCCAGATGCGGCCCGCCAGATCGGGCGGGCCGCGTGGGTCGTGCCTGGCCAAATACGATCAGCGCTTGCGGTCGCGCCGCGCGCTCATCGGTTGGAAGGCGACGCTGACATGGGCCTCGCAATAGGGTTTGCCCTGCTGCACCGGCAGGCCGCAGAACCAGAAATCGTCGGTCGCGGGGTCGCCGATGGGCCATTTGCAGGTGCGCTCCGTCAACTCCATCAACGAGATCTTGCGGGCCGTCTTTTCCACCTCGCGGACCGAGGCCAGCGTCTCGGGGCTGATCTCGTTGGCAGAGGGTTGCGGCGGCAGCGGCTGACCGGCCGGCACGATCGGCTTGCGGATCGCGGGCGTCGTCGCGGGCTCTGCCGCCTTCTCGGGTTCGGGCGGGTCCGCTGCGGCGGGCTCGGCCTCCGTCTCCGGGGCTTCCGGGGCGGGGCCTCGGCCTCGGGCTTGGCGGCGGGCTTGTCCTTTGCTGCGGCAGGCTTGGCCGGGGGCGGGGCGCTGCCGGCCCGGTTCGAAAGGCCCAGCCGGTGCACCTTGCCGATCACCGCGTTGCGTGTGACCCCGCCCAATTCCTTGGCGATCTGGCTGGCCGACTGGCCCTCTGCCCACATACGTTTCAGCGTTTCGACACGCTCTTCGGTCCAGGACATGTGTGTTTCCTTGGTTGGGCTGGCGGCGACGGCGGAATGCGCGCGTTTGCCTGCCGGCTTGGAGAAATCCCTCAGGGACCTATTCTAATCCGGGCCGGTTCGGGGATACAAGCATCCGGCGAGGAAAGGGGCAGGCCATGGCATCGACAGAAATGGGCGTCAGGCGTTTCGGCCGGGTTAACTGGCTGGGGCTTTACACGCTGAGCATCCGTGAGATCCAACGTTTCCTTGCGGTCTGGACCCAGACCATCGCGGCCCCGCTGGTCACCGCGGCGCTGTTTCTGGGGGTGTTCTCCCTGGCCATCGGCGGGACGCGGGGTGCGGTCATGGGCGTGCCCTACATCCATTTCCTTGCCCCCGGCATCCTGATGATGACGGTGATCCAGAATGCCTTTGCCAACACGTCGTCCTCGATCCTGATTTCCAAGGTGCAGGGCAATATCGTCGATACGCTGATGCCGCCGCTTTCGGCCGCCGAACTGCTGGTCGGCTATGTCGCGGGCGGCGTGGTGCGCGGTCTGCTGGTGGCGCTGGCCGTGGGCCTGCTGATGTTGCTGGTGCTGGGCATGGGCGTGGCGCATCCGCTCTGGGCGCTGGTTTTCGTGCTGCTCGGCTCGTCCTTCCTGTCGGCGCTGGGCATTGTGGCGGCGATCTATGCCAACAAGTTCGACCAGATGGCCGCGATCACCAATTTCATCATCACCCCGCTCAGCTTTCTATCCGGCACCTTTTATTCCATCGAGCGTCTGCCGCTGCCGATGCAGATCGTGACCCATGTGAACCCGGTCTTCTACCTGATCGACGGGGTTCGCTACGGCATCATCGGTACATCCGACAGCTCTCCGTGGCTGGGGCTGGCCGTCTGCTCGGCCGCGACGGGGGGCGTGATGTATCTGTGTTGGCGCTGGTTCCGGAACGGGTATCGTATCAAGGCCTGAGGTTCGGCCGACCGACCCCGGGGCTGACTCCGGTAAACTGGCTGGGGGTGGAGGCATACATGCAGCGCATCTTTCTGGCTTTGATCGGGATGGCACTGGTGCAGGTGCTGTGGGCGCCGGTGCTGTATGCCGATATCCCGATGGCGCCGCTGATCGGCTGGGCGCGGCTACAGCACGCATGGGTCATTCTTCTGGCCATCGGGATCGAGGCGGCGGCGATCAAATGGCTGTTCGCGCTCGGCTGGCGCAGGGCTGCGGTGCTCTCGGTCGTCGTCAACGCGGTCACGGCGGCGTTGGGTCTGGTGGTTTATCCCGTCCTCGGCATGGGGCTGTACCCGCTTATCGCACCGTTGGTTCTGGGGGTGACATATGGCTCTCCGGCGGTCGAGGCAGGCGTGGCACTCGCATTCGTCACGCTGGTCGACACGGCTGTTGAGTTGGCCCTGCTGAGGGTCGCCTTCGGGCTGGCGGCCGGGTGGGGCCGATCGTTCGGCTTCCTGCTTGCAAACGCGTTGAGTGCGGCATTGCTGCTGGCGGTACTGGCCCAGGCCGAGGGCACCTCCCGCATGCCGGACGAAGAGGTTGCCCGGCTGGAGGCGACCTATGCGCCCGAGATCGCCTTCATGCAGCAGATCGTGGACGACCTTGACGCGGTCTATGCCGCCCACGACACGTTGTCTGGCACCACATGGGCGGCGGAAACCGCCACGGCGGCCAATGACTTGCGCTTCCGGCGTCTCTACGTGGCCAAGAAATATGCCCACTACCTGGTGTTCGGCTCAGGGCTCCACAGCACGGCAGAGCGGCGGGGCGACATGATCTTCCGGCGCGGCCGGGTCGACGTCTGGCGCTCCGCGACCCAAGGGGGTGTCTGGTACTACGGATATACCATTCATGGCGGGCGGGGTGCCCACGCCCCAAGGGTCACGGCCTTGTTCGACCGACCCTGAACCGGGCCAGAACGAACCGATCAGGCCCGATGCGCCCCATCGGCCAACGCCTTGACATAGGCCAGGATCTCGGGGACGGGCCGCCGGTCCTCGACCTGCTTCACGATGGCAGAGCCGACGACCGCGCCATCGGCCACGCCCGCGATGGCCTCTGCCGTTTCGGGCGTCTTGATGCCGAAGCCCACGATCACCGGCAGGTCGGTCTGGCCCTTGATCCGCGCGACCTCGGGGGCGACATCGGCCGCCTGTGCCTCTGCCGCGCCGGTGATCCCGGTGATCGAGACGTAATAGACGAAGCCAGAGGTGTTTTGCAGCACCCGCGGCAGGCGCTTGTCATCGGTGGTCGGCGTGGCCAGCCGGATGAAGTTCAGCCCCGCCTTCTGCGCGGGGATGCAAAGCTCGTCATCCTCCTCGGGCGGCAGGTCCACCACGATCAGCCCGTCGATGCCGGCCTCTTTCGCGTCTTTCAGAAAGGTATCGACGCCCCGGTTATAGATTGGGTTGTAGTAGCCCATCATCACGATGGGCGTGCTGTCGTCGCCTTCGCGGAACGCCTTTGCCATATCCAGCGTCTTTTGCAGGGTTTGCCCGCCTTCCAGCGCGCGCTGCCCGGCCAGCTGAATCGTCGGGCCATCGGCCATCGGGTCGGTGAAGGGCAGGCCCAGTTCGATGATATCGACGCCGGCACCCGGCAGCCCCTTCACGATCTCAAGCGAGGTGTCGTAGTCGGGATCGCCGGCCATGACATAGGCAACGAAGGCCTTCTTGCCCTCGGCTTTCAGGCGCTGGAAGGTATCGTCGATCCGGGTCATGTCGGTCCTCGCAACTGGTTCGGGACCACTTGCAGAATGCCGCGCGAAAAATCAAGGCGGCATGGCGCGGGCCGTCTGTCGGGCCCGGCGGTCAGAGGATGTCCAGCGTCACCGGGAAATGGTCGGAACCATCGCGAAGCGCCGGTTTCAGCGGTTCCGCCAGATCAAGCTGCCAGGGGTTCCAGACCTTCGCCCCACCCTCGGCCACCGCGACCTTGCGGGATGCAAGGATATGGTCGATCAGCGCGTTGACCGTGTCGCCGGTGAACGCGTCGGTGAACCGCGCCGTCGACGGCTCCCACCCATAGCGGCCCCATTTCGGCATGCCCAGATGGCTGCACAGGATATCCTCGGGCTCGAAGATGCTGCCCATGATGACCTCGACCGCGCTGCGCCCGAAGCGCCCTTCGTAGAAATCAAAGCCCGGCCCGTCATTGATATCCCCCATCACAACGACCGGGCGGCCGTCATGAAGCCAGTCGGTCGCGCGGTTCCGGATCGAGGTGCATTCGGCGAAAAGCTTGCGCCGGTTGCGTTCCGATGCGCGCTCGAAATGCACGCGGTCCATGGCGTCGAAGATGCCCTTCGATTTCGCATGCACCACCATCAGCCAGAAATCGTCGCCGCCGTCCTTGCGCGTGACCTTGGCCTCCAGCGGCGGGCGGTAGTGCTTGTAAAGCTCCTTTATGCCGTCCCCGTCGCTGTCCATCTGGAACTGCTCATTGAACGGCGGGTCAGAGACGGAACCTTTCCGGCCATCCGGATCATGGGTCACCTCGAACACGTCTGGGTCGTAGAGCACCGCGATTTCCTGCCGCCCGGCCGATGGAAAGCCCATAAGTGCCTTGCGCTGGCGCAACCCGCGGGCTGCTGCAAAGCCCTCAAGCGCTGCGACCGTGTTCCGTTCGCCGGTCGTGGTCGTGGTATTCGGCGCCTCGGTGATCCCCACCAGATCGGGGTCGATTTCCGACAGGACTGCCGCAACCCCGTCGAACTTGGCCACCGACTTGGCGCCGGTCTTCATCGAATTGTCTGCTTCGAAATGGTTGTCGAACCATTCGATATTGTACGACATCAGCCGGGGCATGACGAAAACCTGCGGTTGCGAAGAGATTGAACGCGAATAGGCAACAGTATGCGTCAGGGAGCCCCGATTCTCAACGTCGCGGCCCTTGCGCGGGGCCTGTCCGCGGGGTAGGTGGCCCCGCAACCCGAACGCGGAGAGACAGATGGGATTCAAGACCGGCATCGTCGGCCTGCCGAACGTGGGCAAGTCGACGCTCTTCAACGCGCTGACCCGCACCGCGGCGGCGCAGGCGGCGAACTTCCCCTTCTGCACGATCGAACCCAATGTGGGCGAGGTCGCGGTGCCCGATCCGCGGCTGGACAAACTGGCCGAAATCGCCGGATCGAAGCAGATCATCCCCACCCGCATGACCTTTGTCGACATTGCCGGTCTGGTGAAGGGCGCGTCCAAGGGCGAGGGGCTGGGCAACCAGTTTCTGGCCAATATCCGCGAATGTGACGCCATCGCCCATGTGTTGCGCTGTTTCGAGGATGGCGATGTGACCCATGTTGAGGGCCGCGTCGACCCCGTTGCCGATGCCGAGGTGATCGAGACCGAATTGATGCTGGCCGACATGGAGTCGATCGAGAAGCGGCTCCAGAACCTCGTGCGCAAGGTGCGCGGCGGCGACAAGGAGGCGGTTCAGCAGGAACGCCTGCTGAACGCCGCCATGGCCGCGCTGGAATCGGGGCAACCGGCCCGCACGGTCGAGGTGGCCGAAGACGACGAAAAAGCATGGAACATGCTGCAACTGCTGACCGCAAAGCCCGTGCTTTACGTCTGCAACGTGGCCGAGGACGAGGCGGCAGAGGGCAATGCCAATTCCGCCGCGGTGGCGAAGATGGCCGCGGAACAGGGCGCGGCCAGCGTTGTGATCTCTGCCAAGATCGAGGAGGAGATCAGCCAGCTTGACGCCGAAGAGGCCGAGATGTTCCTGTCGGAACTGGGGCTGGAAGAGGCCGGGCTGGACCGGCTGATCAAGGCGGGGCACAAGCTTCTGGGTTTGCAGACCTATTTCACCGTCGGCCCGAAAGAGGCCCGGGCCTGGACCATCCCCGAAGGCACGCCAGCCCCCAAGGCCGCCGGCGTCATCCACGGCGATTTTGAACGCGGCTTCATCCGGGCAGAAACCATCGCCTATGACGATTTCATCGCCTGCGGCGGCGAGCAGGGCGCCAAGGATGCCGGCAAGATGCGGGCGGAGGGCAAGGGATACGTGGTCAAGGACGGCGACGTCCTGCACTTCCTGTTCAACACCTAAGCGGCTGCTGAAAAAGCCCACGACATGCGCCTGAGGTCGAGAGCGTTCGGAACACCGTCCCGACGCTGGCCCGGGCTGCGCCCACCCCGAGTTAGGCGCGGCCCTTTTTGCCTTGCGCCATCGTTGCTTACAAGGATCGGTTTTCTGTTGCGACGGCAGGATTTCTGGTTTTCAGCAACCTGATAAGGCGTTCCCCTAACGCAGCGCCGCCTCAAGCCGCGCCCATTCCGCCTCCGTTCCCGGCAGGCCAAGCCGAAGCCAGCGGTCGGAATAGGGGAAGATGCGCGACCAGATATGCGCCTGTGCCAATCGCATCTGCGTGGCCCGGGCATCGGGCGTGTCATACAGCCGGAAAAGCGCCGTCCCCCCGACAAGTGTCCATCCGGCCCGCGCCGCAAGGGCATCCGCCCGTGCCGCGTCCTCGCCCAGCCGCGCGATGCTGTCCGCCCGCCATGCATCATCGGCCAGCGCCTGCCCCCCGATATCCAACGCCGGGCCAGAGACCGCCCAGGGGCCTGCCTGTTGGGCCATCCGTCCAAGATGCTGATCTGCCCCCAGCGCAAATCCCAACCGCAGTCCGGCCAGCCCGTAGAACTTTCCGAACGACCGCAGCACGACGACATTGTCCGGGCAGGGGCCTGTCAGGACCGACAGGCCGGGATGCGGATCGGCAAAGCTTTCGTCGATCACCAGCAGCCCGACCTTTGCCGCAAGGTCGCGCAACGTGTCAGGGGCGGTCTGCCGCCCGTCTGGATTGTTGGGGTTGACCAGAATGCCCAACCCCGCCCCCGCCAGGTCACCGACCGTGCCGACCTGCACGATGTCGGCGCCGGCCGCGGTCAGGGCGGCGGCATATTCATTGTAGGTCGGTCCCATGATGCGCACGGGCCCCGCCGCCCGAAGGCAGGGCAATAGCTGGATCGCGGCCTGCGCCCCGGCCAAGGGCAAGATCGGCCAGTCGGTGCCATAGGCCCCGCGCGCCGCGACGATCAGGCGGTCGGTGTCCGCCCGGCCGGGAAGGGTGCGCCATGCCGCGGGCGCTGGGGCGGAAAACGGATAGGGCACGCGATTGATCCCGGTCGACAGGTCGATCCAGTCCTCCGGCGTGCCGCCATGTCGTGCGCATGCGGCGGTCAGGTCGCCGCCATGGTCCCTGTGTTTTGTCATGGGGGTGTCTTTGCCGGTTCAGGCCGCAAAGGCAAGCAGCGCAAGGCCAGCGGCCAGCATCCCCATCGCCCGCAGGTACAGCGACAGGCCGCGGTTCAAATCCCGCGCGTCCGGATCCGGTGCGCCCGCGTTCAGCCAAGGCTCCTCGCTCACCCGGTCGCAATAGCTGCGCGGGCCGGAGAGCCGCACCCCCAGTGCCCCGGCCATCGCGGCCTCGGGCCAGCCCGCATTGGGGGACCGGTGGGCGCGGGCATCGCGGCGCATCACGGCGACGGCGTGCAAGGGGCGCCCCGACACCGCGCAGAACAAGAACCCCGTCAGCCGCGCCGGGATCAGGTTGGCCACGTCATCCAGCCGTGCGGCCACGCGCCCGAAGTGCAGGTGGCGGTCATTGCGGTGCCCGATCATGCTGTCCAGCGTGTTGATCGCCTTGTAGCCCGCAATCCCGGGCAGTCCGAACACCACCCCCCAGAACACCGGCGCCACCACCCCGTCAGAGGCATTTTCGGCAAGGCTTTCCAGCGCGGCACGGGCCAGCCCGGCATCGTCCAACTGCGCCGGGTCGCGCCCGACGATCATCGACACCGCGCGCCGCGCGCCGGGCAGATCGCCCGCGGCCAAAGGTGCGGCGACCCATGCCACGTGATCGCGCAGGCTGCGTGTCGCAACCAGCGGCGCGGCCAGCAGTCCGGTCAGAACCATGCCAAGCACCCCCCCGGGCAGCAGCGCCGATATGGCAAGGGCCGGCAGTACCGCTGCGGCAACCGTCAGCGCCACGGTCACCGCCCCGCGCCGCCGCCGGGTGTCATCGTCCAGATCGGGCCGGTTCCAGCGCCGCTCCAGCCTGTCGATCAGGGCGCCGATCCATGTCACAGGATGCCCGATCCGTCGGTAAAGCGTATTGGGCCAACCGAAGGCGCCCTCGACCGCCATCGCGATAATCATCGCGGCTGCACTCATCCCCGCCCCCCTGTCCGGAACCGGATCACATGGCCAAGCCCCGCCTGTCGTAATGCCTCACCGGCTGCCGGCGGCGCGGTGCCGGGCGCGAACAACAGGCCGAGCGCTGTGCCCGTATGGGCCGCGACGATCCCAAGCGCGCCATGTTTGCGACCGACCGACCAAACCGGTGCCGGGTCCGGCCCGCCGCGCAGCGCATGGTTGCGGCGTGCGCTTTCGGTTGCCAACTCCGCCAGCACTGTGCGGGGGGGCGCCTTGGCCCAAGCCGCCACCAGATCCTCGATATCGGCAAAGCGCAAATCGGCGGGGTTGGTCCGCGTGCCCTGCCCGGCGAATCCGCCCACCACGTCAAAGGCCGGCAGGGGCGGCAAGTGTGCGATGATGCGGGCCTGCCGCGGTGCCCAGAGAAGACGCTCGGCTGTGTCATGCATCAGCGGATCGCTGGCGCCTTCCACCGCATGGCAAATGGCGGCTTCGGACGCCGGCGGGCGGGGGGCGTCGTCCAGGCATCGCAACGCCGCCAGCAGCGCGGCGGTGGATGCGCCCGCCCCGCCCCCCGGCGGCATCCGGGCCGCAATGCGCCAACGGCCGGAGGTCGAGCGCCGCCCCGTCAGCGCGAACAGCTCTGCCATCTGGCCCCGGCTCAGCACCCGCGCCGCCCCTTGCCACATGCCGAACCCCGTCCCGGGGTGCCATGTCGCGCGGACGCTCAGGGCCGGGCAGGGCAGCGTGATCAGGGCCACCGGCCCCTCTGCCCCCAGACGCCCCTGCAGCAGTTCGCCGAAATGGCCGGCGACGGTGGCGCGGCGGGGCTGGCGGATGGGGAACGGACGGACAGGCAGGGGGCGCATCGGGTTTCCAACTGTGGATCGTGCCGTGGGAATGGCATTCTCCCCCGTCCGATGCAACGGCCCGCCCTTGACAGACCGCATCACGATGCGATCTCTGGCGCAGCGGTCCGGTGCTTCCGACGGAAGTGAAAAGGGAAGCCGGTGCAATACCGGCGCTGCCCCCGCAACTGTAAGCGGCGAGCCTTTGCCCAGATGCCACCGGTTCCGTCCGGGAAGGCGGGCAAACAGGCCGAGACCCGCGAAGCCAGGAAACCTGCCGGATCGACGACGACCCAACCCCGGGCGGCGGGCCCGGCGGCAAGGCGGTATGCGGGCCCCGGGCACGCGCCCCTGCCGTCTGTCTTGCGCCCACTGACCCGCCCCATGTCGGGGCCAAGACCGCGAGGACCCGCAAGATGCAACCCAAGGACCTGACGGCCAGCGACGCCTTCAAGGGGTTCACCAATACCAACTGCCCGTTCATGCCCTGCCATCAGGGCGTGAAGCGGGAGTTCAACTGCCTGTTCTGCTATTGCCCGCTGATCGCCTATGAATGCCCCGGCCCTTACGAGGTGTATACCGACGCCAACGGGCTGACGCGGAAGGACTGTTCGGCCTGCACGCTGCCCCATGACGGCATCCTGCAATCGTGGAACTTCATCCAGCGCTGGCTGGAATATCCGCAGGTCTGGAACGGCAAGCCGCAGACCGAGCCGCCCACCCGCCGTCCGCGGCCCCCGGGCAAGGAAGACGACGGGCAGGAGGATTGAGCCCCGCCGCTTGGTTCTTCGCGCCCCGGTCCCCGATCCGGGGCGTCTCCCGGTTTGGTCGGACTTTGCGGCAGGGGCCGAAAGGTCGATCCGAAGGGTAACGCGGCGCGCGCGCGCTGCGTGCCTATCGTGCTATTGCAAGCAGGGCGTCGAGGTGCAGATCGGCCTCGATCTCGTCGGCAAAGGCGTCAAGCGCCCGGGTCAGCCGCGCAGCGTGGCTTGCCTGCGCCGCCTCAACCCCGATCCCGGACAGCCAGTGCCGCCGGAAGCTGTCCGACGCAAAGAGCCCGTGCACATAGCTGCCCATGACCGCGCCATCGTCCGAGATCGCGCCTTCGGGCGTCCCGCCCGGCCGCAGCCACGGGCGGGCAAGGGCAGGGCCCCGGCTGCGGCCCATATGCATCTCATAGCCGGTGATCCGTGTGCCGCTGAGGCTGTCATCGGCATCGACCTCCACCAGCCGCTTGTCGTCCGTGATCTCGGTTTCGAGGTCGAGCAGGCCCAGCCCCGGCGTGTCCCCGGCCGGTCCCTCGATCCCGTCCGGGTCGCAGACCCGGTGCCCCAGCATCTGGAACCCCGCACACAGGCCCACCACGCGACCGCCGCGCCGCAGATGGGCGCGAATGTCGATATCCCACCCTTCGGCCTGCACGGCCCCAAGCGCGGCCCGCGTGGTCTTGGAGC
This sequence comes from Rhodovulum sp. P5, assembly GCF_002079305.1. Classification (NCBI taxonomy): domain Bacteria; kingdom Pseudomonadati; phylum Pseudomonadota; class Alphaproteobacteria; order Rhodobacterales; family Paracoccaceae; genus Rhodovulum; species Rhodovulum sp. P5. Next base: position 1,349,145 of record NZ_CP015039.1, on the reverse strand, counting down.
CGAGCAGGAGGACAACCCGCGCCTCCGCCGGGATCGGCTGGCCCGGTCGGACCCACTGTACCGACACGCCCGGTTCCGCCGCCAGCGGGTCGAGATCGTCGAAATTGGCGATCCGCGGCAGTTCGGGCACGGCGATGACGCAGGCGCCCGGTTCGCCCATGGTGCGGCCAAGGCCCAGCGAATCCTCCTCCGGCAAGCGGCGCGCGGCGTCCGACCAGCGGACGAGCCCCAGAACGGGCCAGCCGGTTTCGGCCCGGATATCGTCGGCCGCGGGAGCGAAGACGCTCGGGTCGCCGCGGAACTTGTTGACGATGACGCCGGCCACTCGTGCGCGCTCGGCATCGGTCCACAGCCGGTGATGGCCGATCGCCGCCGCGGTGACGCCGCCGCGAGAGTCGTCGCCCACCAGAATGCAAGGCAAGTCCGCTGCCTCCGCCAGCCCCATGTTGGAGATGTCCTGCGGGCGCAGATACCGCTCCGCTCCGCTGCCCGCGCCTTCGATCAGCACCAGGTCATGGGTGGCCGACAGACGGTCGAGGCTGTGGCACACCTGCGCGCGCAAGGACGGTTTCAACGCCTGATAGGCGGCGGCTGAATAGCGCCCCTGCACGCGCCCCTGCACGACCACCTGCGCATCGACATCCGTTTCAGGTTTCAGCAGCACCGGGTTCATATGCACCGAAAGCGGCACGCCCGCGGCGCGCGCCTGCAGCGCCTGCGCGCGCCCGATCTCTCCGCCATCGGCGGTGACGGCGGCGTTGTTCGACATGTTCTGCGCCTTGAACGGCGCGACGCGCATGCCGCGGCGGGCATAGGCCCGGGCCAGACCGGCGACCAGCAGGCTCTTGCCCACATCCGACCCGGTGCCCAGCACCATCAGCCGCCGGGCGGTCATCGGGCCAGCGCCAGCAGCGCGTCGAGATCCAGATCGGTTTCCAACTGGTCGGCCAGTGCGTCCAGCGCGTCGTCCACTTGTGTCTCGTAGTCCAGCCCCGAGGCCGCACCGCCCATCTGTTTCAGCCAATGGCGGCGGAAAGCATCGGCTCCGAATATCCCGTGCACATAGCCGCCCATAACCCGGCCGTTGTCCGACACCGCGCCTTCGGCCGCCCCGTTCAACCGCAGCCACGGGCGGGTCAGCCCCGGCCCGTCGGTGCGGCCCATATGCATCTCGTACCCCGTGACGCGGGCGCCGCTGAGCGTGTCCTCGGCGTCTACCTCCACCAATCGCTTGTCCCCGCCGATGGTCGTCTTGATATCCAGCAGGCCAAGGCCGGGGGTTTCGCCCGGCTCTCCCTCGATCCCCTCGGGGTCGCGCACGACATGCCCCAGCATCTGGAAGCCCGCGCAGATGCCGACGACCCGGCCGCCGCGGCGGATATGGGCAAGGATGTCGATGTCCCATCCCTGTTCGCGGAGCGAGTCTAGCGCGGGCCGCGTGGTCTTCGATCCCGGTAGCAGCACGACATCCGTCTCCGCCGGGATCGGCTGACCGGGCCGGACCCAGCGCAGGTCGACCCCGGGTTCGGATGACAGCGGGTCGAGATCGTCGAAATTCGCCATCCGCGCGATCTGCGGCACCGCGATCACCAGCCCCTGACCGGTGGCGGTTTGCGGGCGTTCGAGCGCCAGCGCGTCCTCGGCGGGCAGGTGGGTGGCTGCATCGAACCAGCGCGCGACGCCCAGCAGCGGCCAGCCGGTCGTTTCGGTCATCGTCGCGCAGGCGGGTTCGTAAAGCGAGAAATAGCCGCGGAACTTGTTGACGATATAGCCCTTGATCCGTGCCCGTTCGTCTTCTGTGTGGAGCAGCCAGCTTCCCACCACCGCGGCCATCGCCCCGCCGCGGTCATTGTCGGTCAGCAGCACGACCGGCAGATCGGCCTCTTCGGCCAGCCGCATATTGGTGATGTCGCAATGGCGCAGCCATGTCTCCGTCCCGGCACCCGCGCCCTCCACCAGCACCAGGTCGGCGTCGGCGGCGACACGGGCGTAGCTGTCGATCACCGCGGGCAGAAGCATGGGCTTGAGGTTGTGATAGTGCCGCGCGGGCCAGTTGCCCAGGGCCCGCCCCCGCAGCACGACCTGAGAGCCGACCATCGCCTGCGGTTTCAGCAGCACCGGGTTCATGTGGATGGACGGTGCCAACCCCGCGGCCCGCGCCTGCAACGCCTGCGCGCGCCCGATCTCCCCCCGCGGGCTGTCGCCATCGGGGCCCGGGGGCAGGTCACTGTCCACCGTCACCGCGGCGTTGTTCGACATGTTCTGCGCCTTGAATGGCGCGACCTTCAGGCCCCGCCTTGCATAGGCCCGGCACAGGCCCGCGACCAGCAGGCTCTTGCCCACGTCGGAACTTGTGCCCTGGATCATCAGCGACCGGCCCCGGCGTGCCGGGGGCGGTGTCAGCATCGGCACGTCGAGATCGGGCAGGGGCGGGGCGTCGTCGTCGGGCGGCAGGTCGAGTGTCATCGCGCGTATCCTTTTCCGCCGGGGCACATGGGCCGACCGCGCAGTGGTGTCAAGCCGATCAGTCGGGCGGGGGCGACCCATCCCGGCGGGACCCGGTGGCGACAGGGCGCAGGCGGCACATCGCCTTGGCGGTGGTTTCGGTCTATCCTACTCCCGTTCCGTCAAGCTGATCGAAAGACCCGCCCCATGATCCGCGCTTTCCTTGTGATGACCTGTCTTGCACTGTGCTCCCTTCCCGCTGCCGCACAGGCCCCTGCCGGGCCGCCGCCGGGGGCGAGCCTGTTTCCACCCGCCGGCCCCGCGCCCGTGGCAGGCACCGCCCCGCGCGGGTTGAGCGAGGAGGACAAGGCCGAGATTGCCCGGATCGTGCGGGCGGAGACAGAGGCCTTGCGCGCCGACCTCGCGGCCCTTCAGGACCGCCGAGATCTGCAAACGATCCTCGGCGGCATCGGCTACGGCGTGGGCCTGGTCGGCGTCGGCTTCTATGTCGCCGCCCGGCGCAGAAGGTAGATATCCATGATCCAGCCATGGGCGGCGCGGGCCTGCTCCCTCGCATCGATGATCCGGGGCCCCGTATCGGCCAGCGGGCCGGAGAACGTGATCTCGTTGTTCATCCCCAGATAAGCGCCCCACCAGATCGACAGACCGGCCGGATCCAGCGTCTGGAACGCACAGCCGCCGTCAAGCATCACGGCAACCGTGTCTACGCCTGTGGGCCAGCCGCCCTCGCGCAGACGTCGCCCGGTGGTGACCAGAAACGGCGCGCCGACCTCGTTCAGGGGAATGCGGTGCGCGGCGCAGAGCGCCTGTAGCGCCGTGATGCCGGGGACAACGGTGATATCGGGGGCAGGCGACAGCCGCCCCGCGATGCGCAGCGAACTGTCGTAAAGGGACGGGTCCCCCCAGATCAGCAGCGCGACGCTGCGGGCGCCGGGATGTGTCGCAGCGGCATCGCTCCATGCCGTCGCGATGGCGTCGTGCCAGTCCGATACGCCCGACAGGTAGTCCCCGGAAGCATCGCGAACGGGCAGGTCGAATTCCACGATGCGCGAGTCGTCCTCCAAGACGCGGGCACAGATTTCGCGCCGCAGGTCGGCCAGATCGGCCTTGTCGTCCCCTTTGCGCGGGATCAGGATCAGGTCGGTCGCACGGATCGCCGCGATCCCCTGCTGGGTCAGGTGGTCGGGATTGCCGGTGCCGATGCCGATCAGCGTCAGTTCATCCATCGCCCGCCTCCTCTGCCAGCGGTCCGTAAAGGATCAGGGCGGGCGCGGGCGACGGGCTGCCCGTCAGCATCTCTGCCAGCCCGGCAATCGTGCTTCGGGTCAGGCTTTGCGCCTGGGTCGTCACGCCCTCGGCCAAGAGCGCCGGTGTATCGGCGGGCAGGCCCCGGGCGGTCAGCGCCTCGGCCAGCGCGGGGAAGGTGCGCCGGCCCATATAGACGACTGTCGTGGCGCGCGGATCGGCCAGCGCGGCAAGGTCGATGTCCTCGGGCAACTGGCCTGTCACGTCATGGCCGGTGACGAACTGAACCCGCCGCGCGGTCAGCCGCCGGGTCAGCGGAATCCCCGCCGCCGCCGCCGCGGCACAGGCAGAGGTGACGCCGGGGATGATCTCGTACCCGATGCCCGCGGCCGAAAGCGCCGTGATCTCCTCCTCCAACCGCCCGAAAAGCCCCGCATCGCCGGATTTCAGGCGCACCACGCGGGCCCCGCGCACGGCATGATCGACCAGCAGCCGGTTGATCTCGTCCTGCTTGGGGGAGGGGCGGCCCGCGCGCTTGCCCACGGCCACCAGATCGGCCCCGGCGCGGATATGGGCAAGGATCGGGCCGGAGGACAGATCGTCGAACAGCACCGCATCGGCGTGCTTCAGCCGGTCGACGGCCTTCAGGGTCAGAAGCTCCGGATCGCCGGGGCCGGAACTGACGAAACTGACGAAGCCGGTCATGCGGGCGCCTCCGCGATCAGGTGGAAGAAGCTGCCGGTGACCGTGCCGCGGGAGGATCCGGTTTCGGGCACCGGGTTGCCGCTGGCATCGGTGACGCGGGCCAGCGGCGCGTCGGGCTGGTCGAGGATGGTGGAGTAGTGGAACTCATGCCCGTAAAGCGTCGTTCCGGCGTCCTGTCCCGGCATCGCTGCGGTCAGGTGCGCGCGGCGATAACCCAGATGCAGCCGCCGCCGCTGATAGCTGGTGACAAGGCCCAAAAGGCCCGTCATCGGGTGGCGCGTGCCATCGGCATCGATCAGCGCGCGGCCCAGCACCATGTAGCCGCCGCATTCGCCGTGGACGGGTTTCGTTTCCGCATGTCTGCACAGCCCTTCGCGGAACGTCGACGCCTGCGCGATCCGCCCGGCATGAAGTTCGGGATAGCCCCCCGGCAGCCAGACCAGATCGGCGGACGGATCGGGCGCCTGGTTGGCGAGGGGGGAAAACGGCAGGATTTCGGCCCCCGCGCGGTGCCAGCCCTCCAACAGGTGCGGGTAGCTGAAGGAAAACGCCGCGTCCCGGGCCAGCGCGATCCGCTGGGCGGGCGGTTTGGGCCACACGCCGGGGCCGTTGCGCTCAATGCCCCGCGCCGCATCGCGCAACGCATCCAGATCGGCGTGGTCGCGAAGGAACGCCCCCAACTGGCCGATGGCCTCGGTGATATCGGGGTGCTCTTCGGCCTGCACCAGCCCAAGATGGCGTTCGGGCAGTTCAAGGTCGGAGCGCCGGGGCAGGGCGGCGAAGACGGGAATGCCAAGGCGCGCCATCTCCTCGCGCACCATCATCTCGTGCCGGGCGCCGGCGACGCGGTTCAGGATCACGCCGGCCAGATCGGGTGCGTCGGGGTGATGGGCAAAGCCCAGCGCCGTCGCCGCGGCCGATTGCGCCTGTCCGCTGACATCCAGAACCAGCACGACCGGCCAGCCGAAACGCCGTGCGATCTCGGCGCTCGACCCGCGCCCCGAGACGCCCTGCGATGTTGTCCCGTCGTAAAGACCCATCGATCCTTCGGAGATGACCAGATCGGCGCCCGCGGCCTGGCCCGCAATGGCATCGATCAGCCCATCGTCCATCGCCCAGACATCGAGGTTGAAGGACGGCCGCCCCGCCGCCGCGCGGTGAAAGGCCGGGTCGATATAGTCCGGCCCGTTCTTGAAGGGTTGCACCGTCAAACCGGAATCGCGGAAGGCCCGTAACAGCCCCAGCGTCACCGTCGTCTTGCCCAGCCCCGAGGCAGGGGCCGAGATCACCAGCCCCGGCGGGTTAGTCCCCATCGCGACCTCCGCTGGCGGATTGCGGCCGGAAGCGCCGGTCGTAGTCGGGGGCGTAAAGACAGCTTTCGGTGAACCCCTCGCCCCCCAGCGCCGGGCCGACAAGGATCAGCGCCGTGCGTTCGATCTCGGCCGGGATCGCGGCCTCGATCGTGGCCAGCGTGCCACGCAGGATCTGCTGTTCCGGCCAGCTTGCGCGATAGACCACGGCAACCGGGCAATCGGGCCCATAGGCCGGCGTCAGGTCGGCCACCACGCGGGGCAGGTTGTGGATCGACAGATGCACCGCAAGCGTCGCGCCGGTGGCGGCGAAATTCGTCAGGCTCTCCCCCTCGGGCATGGATGAGGCCCGCCCGGGGGTCCGGGTCAATACCACCGATTGCGCCAGCCCCGGCAGGGTCAGTTCGGTTCCCAGTGCGGCGGCGGCGGCGGCAAAAGAGGGAACACCCGGCGTCACGCTGACGGGAATCCCTTCGGCCTTCAGCCGCCGGATCTGCTCGCCCATCGCCGACCAGACGGAGACATCGCCGGAATGCAGCCGCGCGACGTCAAGCCCCGCGTCATGGGCCGCACGGCATTCGGCGATGATCGCGTCCAGATCCAGGGGCGCGGTATTCACGATCCTCGCGTCCGGCGGGCAATGGGTCAGGATCCCCTCGGGCACCAATGAGCCCGCATACAGGCAGACGGGGCAGGCGGCGATGAGGTCGCGACCGCGCAGGGTCAGCAGGTCGGGGGCGCCGGGGCCCGCGCCGATGAAATGGACGGTCATGTCGCGTCTCCGCTTGCGATGGCGCAGGTGGCCATCCGGTCGTTTGAAATGGCGCGCGGCCCGATCAGGCACGCGGTCGGCCCGGCCGCGGCCAGCGCGGCGGCCTCTGCCACCGATCCGGTGGCGCGCATGGCCAGTACCCGGGGTGACCGGGTCTGGGTTTGCGGCGCCGACAGGGCATCGGGTCCGATGCCATGCACGGGAAGGGCCAGTCGGGCGGCCAATTGGGTCAGGCAGGGGGCATGGGCCTTGTCGGCCGGTGCGGCAAGGGCCGTCAGCCCCGCGGCGCCCCCCGCGCGGTCCAGCGCATCGACAAGGCTGTCGACGCCCGCCGCAGCGCGAAACCCGAAGCCTGCCACCCTCATCTCGTAACGCTCCATTGCACCACGGGGTAGAATGCGCGCCAGCCGCGCTTGGTGCCCAGGGGCTGTGCATGGGCCAGTTCGATCCGCAGCAGGTCACCGCCCTGTGCGGCGTGCCATCGGGCCAGAACGGTCTCCGACTCCAGCGTCACGGCATTGGCCACGATCCGTGTGCCCGGGGACAGGCGCACCCAAAGATCGGCCAGCAGAGCCTCTGACAGCCCGCCACCGATGAAGACGGCCTGTGGTGCGGACAGCCCCTCCAGCGCGGCGGGGGCGCGGCCTTCGACAACATGCAGCCGGTCGGCCCCAAGGGCGTCGGCATTGCGGCGCATCCGCTCCGCCCGCGCGGGGTCGGCCTCGATGGTCGTGGCCTGCATTGACGGATGACAGGCCAGCCATTCGATGGAGATCGAGCCCGACCCGCCGCCGATGTCCCAAAGATGCTCTCCCGGTTTCGGGGCGAGCGTGGACAGGGTCAGCGCGCGCACGGGGCGCTTGGTGATCTGCCCGTCATGCTCGAACGTCTCATCGGGCCAGCCGTTGCAGGTGGGCAGGGTGTCGCCATTGCCCGCGACCTCCAGCGCCACGCAGACCGGGTGGGCGATGTCGTCAAAGCCAAGGGTGGTGGCGTTCGTCTGCCGCACGCGCTGGCGCGGGCCGCCCAATGCCTCCATCACCCACAGCGCGCTGTCGCCGAAGCCCTTTTCGGTCAGCCAATCGGCAAGCGCCGCGACCGCGGCGCCATCGCGCAGCAGGACGAGGGCCCGTACACCCGGTGCAAGATGCGGGCGCAGGCGGGTCAGGGGCGCGGCATGCAGGCCAAGGCAGATGGTGCGCTCCAGCGGCCAGCCCAGATGCGCGGCGGCCAGCGAAAAGGTGGACGGGCCGGGCAGGGCGCGCCATTCGCCGGGGGACAGGTTGCGCGCGATCACGCCGCCCGCGCCGAACCAGAACGGATCGCCAGAGGCGAGGACCGCAACGCGCCGCCCGCGCAGCCCCACAAGGATCGGCAGCCCATCGGCAAAGGGCACGGGCCATTCGAGGCGCTCGGCCGAAAGATCGGGCAACAGCGCCAGATGCCGGGGCGGGCCCATGACGATTTCGGCCGTCTCCAGCGCCGCACGGCTTGCGGGCGACAGCCCGTCCGGGCCATCCTCGCCCAAGCCCACGATCGTCAGCCAAGGAGCCTCAGCCATGCGCCCCAACCTTCTGATCCTTGGCGGCACGACAGAGGCGACGGCGCTTGCCCATGCGGTGGCCGACCGCAGCATCGATGCGACGCTGTCCTTCGCCGGCCGGGTGGAACGCGTAAAGCGCCAGCCCGTTCCGATCCGCATCGGCGGGTTCGGTGGCGCGAAAGGCTTGACCGATTGGTTGCGGGAAAACCGCATCACCCATGTGGTCGACGCGACCCATCCCTTCGCCGCGCAGATGAGCCGGAATGCGGTTGCAGCCTGTGCCGAAGCGGATGTGCCGCTGATCGCGCTGACCCGTCCGCCTTGGCGTCCGGAACCCGGCGATAGCTGGCAAACCGTGCCCGATATCCCCGCCGCCGTTGCAGCCCTTGCCGGTCAGCCCCGGCGCGTGATGCTGGCGGTGGGGCGGATGCATCTGGAGGCCTTCGCCGCGCAGCCCCAGCATTTCTACCTTCTGCGCCTCGTCGACCCGCCGGCCAGCCCGCCGCCCTTGCCGCGCCACCACGTCCTCGTCTCGCGCGGGCCGTTCACGGTGGCCGAGGATACCGGGCTGATGCAGGCGCATGCCATCGATCTTGTCGTGTCCAAGAACGCCGGCGGCACCGGGGCGCGGGCCAAGATCGATGCCGCACGCAGCCTTGGGCTGCCGGTCCTGATGATCGACCGGCCCGCCCTGCCCGCGCGGCGGGAGGTCGGCACGCCGGAGGCGGTTCTGGACTGGCTCGCTCATTCCGGGGCGGACCTTGGGGTATAGACGATGGGCGCGCCGTCCCGTGGGATGACGCGGGTGAGCGAGGATCCGACGATGACCACGGTGCGCATGTCGGCCATCTCTGGCGTGGCCTCTGTCAGGGGGACGACGCGCAGGGTTTCTTCGGGGGTGGAAACCGCGCGGGCAAAGATCACCGGACGGTCGTCGCCGCAGGCGTCGCGCAGCACGTCCAGCGCGCGGTCAAAGCCCTCGGGCCGGGCCTTTGACCGGGGATTGTAGAAGGCCATCGCGAAATCGGCCGCCGCCGCCAGCCGCAGGCGTTTCTCGATCAACTCCCACGGCTTGAGGTTGTCGGACAGGTTGATGGCGCAGAAATCATGGCCCAAGGGCGCCCCGGCGCGGGCCGCGGCCGCCAGCATCGCGGTGATGCCGGGCAATACCCGGATGTCGAGGTCGCGCCAGTCGGCCGGGCCGGCCTCCACCGCCTCGAACACTGCCGCCGCCATGGCGAAAACGCCGGGATCGCCCGAGGACACCACGACAACCCGCCGTCTGTTTGCCGCCATCTCCAGCGCGTGACGCGCCCGGTCCAGTTCCACGCGGTTGTCGGAGGCATGGAGCGTCAGACCCTCTCGCGCGGCGACACGGGCGACATAGGGGATGTAACCCACGATATCGGTCGCCTCGGCCAGCGCCGCGGTCACCTCGGGCGTGACCAGCGCCTCGGCCCCGGGGCCGAGCCCCGCGATCGCCAGCCAGCCGGTCATGGCCGCCGCCCCTGTCCGTGCACCAGAAGGATGGAGAAATAGGGCGCCGTGGGTTCGGAGTAGTCCGCCAGCCGCGTCACCTGCTGCCCGGGCATCGCGGCGTATTCCACGATCCACGCGGCCTCGGCCTTGCCGGCCGCCGCAAGGGCCCGGCGCAGCTTCTCCAGATGGCGGCCCATCTTCATGACCACCACGGCGTCGGCCGCCCCGATGCCCTCGGCCAAGGTCTCTTCCGGCAAGGTGCCTGGCAGGACGGTCAGAACATCGTCGCCCCATGTGATCGGCGCGCCCGAGGCCGTCCAGGCCGCCGACATGCCGGTGATGCCGGGCACGACCTCGACCGGCACGACGCCCATCAGCCGGGTGTAGAGATGCATGAACGAGCCGTAGAAAAACGGGTCGCCTTCGCACAATACGACGACATCCTCGCCCGCCTCGGCCAGCGCTGTCAGCCGGGCCGTGCAATCGGCGTAGAAGGCCGACAGGGTCGCGTTATAGCGGGGGTCTTCAAAGGGAATCTCGGTCGTGACCGGATATTCCATCGGGTATTCCGCGGCGGTTTCGGGGATCAGCCCCTCCACGATGCGGCGGGCCTGACCGCAGCGGCCTTCCTTGCGGAAATAGGCGACATGGGCCGCGCGGCGCAAGATCCGGTCGGCCCGCACGCTCATCAGGTCGGGGTCGCCGGGGCCGAGGCCAAGGCCGTATACGGTGCCCTTGCTCATTCCTTGCGGCTCGCAATCGCGTTGATGGCGGCCACGGTGATCGCGCTGCCGCCAAGCCGCCCCTTGACGATGCAGCAGGGCACCGGCTTGTCGGCCCAGAGTGCGTCTTTCGACTCCGCCGCGCCGACGAAGCCCACGGGGCAGCCGATGATCGCCGCGGGCCGGGGGCAGGCGGGGTCCTCCAGCATGTTCAGCAGATGAAACAACGCGGTGGGCGCGTTGCCGATGGCCACGACCGCGCCCGCCAGATAGGGCCGCCAGAGTTCCAGCGCAGCGGCGGAGCGGGTGTTGCCCATGGCCGCGGCACTTGCCGCGATGCCATCGGCCTGCAGGGTACAGATCACCTCGTTATCGGCGGGCAGGCGGGCGCGGGTCACACCCTCCGACACCATGCGGGCATCGCAGAGGATCGGGGCACCGTCTTCCAGTGCTGTGCGCGCCGCCATCACGAAACCGGCTGAGAAATGGATATGGGCGGCAAGATCGACCATGCCCGCGGCGTGGATCATGCGCACCGCGACCTGTTCTTCGTCGGCATCGAACCGGGCTAGATCGGCCTCGGCCCGGATGATGGCGAAGGACCGGGCATAGATCGCTGCACCGTCTTTTTCATAGTCGTAGGGCATGTCTGTCGTCTCGTCTGGGGCCCGGCGCCCGGGTCTGCATCAGGCCGGGGACATCCCATGCAGCGCGCCGGGAGGCAAGGGCCAAACGCGGCGTTTCGCCCCGCTTCGGGTCGGCGCGGTGTCCGGATCCGGTGTGTGGCACGGGCGCCCGCGGGTTCAGCGCAGACCGCGCGCCGCCCGTTCGGCCCGGTGGCGCAGCAGCGCGGCGGCGCGATAGGCCCCGTGGGACAGCTTGCCGAAAGGCAGGCTCAGCGCAAGGCCCAGAACGCTGCCCAGATGCAGCGCCAGCAAAAGGCCCATTGCGGCGGCTTCCCGAAACGCCAGCAGCGCCAGCCCGGTGGCTGCGACGATGGCGAGGCAGGCCCTGAGCACGCGGTCGGCGGTTTCCATTCGGATGGCGGCCGGGGCGCGGTCGGCATTCCGGCGCCGCCATTCAAGCCCGGCCAGGCCCATCAGCATGGCCACGCCGCCCAAGGCTCCCAGAACCACCGGTGGGCTGTGAACCGGATAGGGCGCAAGCTGTCCCGCGCTGTGATGCAGGACGGCACCCGAGAGCGTTGCAAGGAAAGTGAGTGCGAAACCATAGGCGACCAGATGGTGCGACCAGCGGCGCAACGTGCCCGTCCGCCCGTTGGTATCTTCGCATCCCGCGCCCCCTGCGCCGAGGTTGCGCAGCGTCAGGACATCGCGAAAGGCCCGCAGCACCGTTTGCCGGGAATGGCGGGTCGTCGGCCCGGCCGTGGCGACCCAGAACAGCGCCACGCGCAAAAGCAGCAACCCAAGCGCTCCGCCGAAGGCTGCCGCCGCCCAGACCGTCATCGTCCGGTGGGGGACAATGGCATAGAAGGCGCCCGCGCCGCGATGGGCGGAGAACAGCACCTCTGCCGGGACGGTCAGCAGCGTTGCGATGGGGACGAGAAGCAGGCAGGCGGTGAAGGTCGCGGCGGTCAGCGCTGCGCCCGCGCGGCCCGGCAGCACGCGGCCCCGGTATTCCTCGACCCGCATATCGGCAAGGGCGGCGGGCAGATTGACCGAAAGCGCATGGGGCGGGGCGTACTGGCAGTCGTAATGGCAGGACCGGCAGTCATGGCAGAGATGGGCGAGATGGCGCAGATCGCCGAGTGTGAGCGCTTCGCGAAGCCGCGCTGCCGGGAAGACATCGCAAAGCCCGGTGCAATAGCCGCAGGTGTTGCAGATGTTGAGGGTTCGACGGGCGGTGTCGAACGGGTCACCGTCTGGCGTGGAGGGGGGCGTTTCCTGCCTTGGGAGCGTTGGCCTCGCGAACTGTGACCGGACATCCCGACCGGCGAGGTCCGCCGCATGACGCCCGGCAAGGCGGCCGAAGACCCCGCCGATGGTCAGCGCCGTGCCCGAAAGATAGCCCTCCCCCAGCACGGCCCCCGCCATGGTGGCCCCCGCTGCGAACAGGCGTGGGGCGGTGCCGCCCTCGGCCAGGCGCAGGCGCGCCGTCGTGTCGACCATCAGCCCGTAGCGGGTGAAGCTGAGGCCGGGCCGCATCGGGATGGCCGCAAAGGGGGGATGGGTCAGCGGGCTTAGCGGCACGGCGTCCGGGTTGGTGCGGGGGGGTGTCGCGGGTGGACCGCCGTTGAGGCTTGCATTGACCTCGGCCACGGTCGCGGACAGGCCCGCCGGATCGATGCCGCAAGCGCGGGCAAGATCCTCGGGCGTATCGGCGGTGATCGGTGGATAGAGCATCACCGGCAGACCGCCCAGGGCCTGTGCATCGAGGATCAGCCATCCCCGCGGGTCGGGGCGCGCGGCCAGCGCCCGGCCCCAGGCGGAATACCGGGCAGGTGTCACCGTCTCGCCCTCATCGCGGAACCGTCGGCCGATTGCATCGACCACCAGCCCCAGATGCATCCCGTCCACGCGGCTGACGATGCCGGCGTCGTCCATCGGGGCGCGGGCATCCACCGCGGCCAGATGCCCGTCCCCCGGCCGCCCCGCGGCGGCTGCGCCGTGTTCCAGCAGCCACAGAAGCGGCGTGCCCGTCTGGAACGGGGTGCCGCGATTGGCGATGCCCGCCGCCCCGGGGCCAAGGTCGCGGACAAGCCGGTCCCGGTTCGAACCATAACCGCCGGAGGCCAGCACGACCGACAGGGCCGCGATCCGCCATTCGCCCTGCGGCGTGTCGGCGATGACCGTGACCGGCCCGGTCTCAGACGGGCCGCTCCAGCCCTCCAACCGCGCCACCTGCCAGCCATGCCGGATATCGACGCCCAGCCCCGCCGCCCGCCGGTAAAGTGCGTTCGCCATCGCCTGCCCGCCGCCGCGAAAGAACATCGTGCGGCGCGACCACGGCAGGTTGCCGTCGGACCAGGGTTCGAACACGACGCCCTGTTCGGCCAGCCATGGACCCAAACCGGCGGAGCCCTCGGCCAGAACCCCGGCAAGGTCGGGCGCAGGCGTGCCCATGCGGGTCAGGTCGGCGAGGAAGTCCTGCACGGGATAACTGCCGCGCTGCCATGCGGTCTCAACGTCATTGGCCAACCGGATGTTGCGGCAGTGGCGGGCATTGCCGCCCCGCAGGTGGAAAGGTGCGGCATCCAGCAGCGTGACCACGGCCCCCGCCAGACGCGCCTCGACCGCCGCGCAGAGACCGGCAAAGCCGCCGCCGATCACGAGGACGCCGGTCTTGGTCGGGGCAGGGGGGGGATCGAGTGTCATGCAGGGCCGATGATCGCGCGCCCCTTGCGGGCGTTCCCCTTTCAAAGGGCGGTGGCCGCGGTTTTGCAAGGGTCAGCATTCCTTGTCGTATCAATATGAATGATGTTCATAAACTTCCTGACAAGGTTGAATTGGACTCTGTTTCGGCGATGGGATACGCGCGGGGAATGACCCAGAATTCCTCCCGCCCCGCCTCGCTCCCCATGTCACCTGTCGCCGATGAGATTCGTGCCGCGGCGCGCGACCGTATCCTCGTGCTCGATGGCGCGATGGGGACGCAAATTCAAAAGCTCGGCCTTGGGGAGGACGACTTCACCGGGTGCGGGGGCGGTTGCGCCTGCCACCTGCCGGGCGACAAGCCCCAGCAGGGGAACAACGACCTTCTGAACCTGACGCAGCCGCAGGTGATCGAGGATATCCACTTCCGCTACGCCATGGCCGGCGCGGATATCGTGGAGACGAACACGTTTTCCTCCACCACCATCGCGCAGGCCGATTACGGGCTGGAGGACAAGGTCTTTGCCCTGAACGAGGCCGGCGCGCGGCTGGCCCGCGCCGCGATGGATCGGGCGGAGGTCGAGGACGGACGCCGCCGCTATGTGGCAGGCGCGCTGGGGCCGACGAACCGGACGGCATCGATCAGCCCGGACGTGAACAACCCCGGTTACCGGGCGGTGACGTTTGACGATCTGCGCCGGGCTTATGCGGACCAGCTGCGCGGCCTGATCGCGGGCGGGACCGACCTGGTGCTGATCGAGACGATCTTTGACACGTTGAACGCCAAGGCCGCGATCTTTGCCTGCGAAGAGGTGTTCGCCGAACAGGGGCAGCGCCTGCCGGTGATGATCTCGGGCACGATTACCGACCTGTCGGGGCGGACGCTGTCGGGGCAGACGCCCACGGCCTTCTGGCATTCGGTGCGCCATGCAGCACCCCTGACCGTGGGGCTGAACTGCGCGCTGGGGGCCGATGCCATGCGCCCGCATCTGGCGGAACTGGCCGGCACGGCCGACACGCTGATCTGTGCCTATCCCAATGCGGGTCTGCCCAACGAGATGGGCGAATACGACCAGACGCCGGATCAGATGGCGGAGCTGATCGAGGGCTTTGCCAAGGACGGATTGCTGAACATCGTGGGGGGCTGCTGCGGTTCCACCTATGATCACATCGCCGCGGTCGCCAAGGCGGTGGAGGGACAAACGCCGCGCAGCGTGCCGGACGTGCCGCGCAGGATGCGCCTGTCGGGGCTGGAACCCTTCACGCTGACCGACGACATCCCCTTCGTGAATGTGGGGGAGCGGACGAATGTCACCGGCTCGGCCCGGTTCCGCAAGCTGATCAAGGAACAGGACTATGCCACCGCGCTGGACGTCGCCCGCGATCAGGTGGAAAACGGCGCCCAGATCATCGATGTGAACATGGACGAGGGGCTGATCGACTCCAAGCAGGCGATGATCGACTTCCTGAACCTCGTCGCGGCCGAACCCGATATCGCCCGTGTGCCGGTGATGATCGACAGTTCCAAGTGGGAGGTGATCGAGGCAGGCCTGAAATGCGTGCAGGGCAAGCCGGTGGTGAACTCGATCTCTCTGAAGGAGGGGGAGGAGAAGTTCCTTGAACAGGCGCGGCTTTGCCGGGCCTATGGCGCGGCGGTGATCGTGATGGCCTTTGACGAGACGGGACAGGCCGACACCGAGGATCGCAAGGTGGAGATCTGTTCGCGCGCCTATCGCATCCTGACGGAACAGGTTGGCTTCCCGCCCGAGGACATCATCTTCGACCCCAACGTGTTCGCCGTGGCCACGGGCATCGAGGACCACGACAACTACGGCGTCGACTTCATCGAGGCCACGCGCCGGATTACTGCCGATTGTCCCCATGTGCATATCTCGGGCGGGGTGTCGAACCTGTCCTTCAGCTTCCGCGGCAACGAACCCGTGCGCGAGGCGATGCACGCGGTGTTTCTGTATCACGCCATCAAGGCGGGCATGGATATGGGCATCGTCAATGCGGGGCAGTTGGCGGTCTATGACCAGATCGACGCGGAGTTGCGCGAAGCCTGCGAGGACGTGGTTCTGAACCGCCGCGCCGATGCGACCGAGCGGATGCTGGAGATTGCCGAGAAATACCGCGGGCAGGGCGGCGGCAAGACCCGGGAAAAGGACATGTCCTGGCGGGAATGGCCGGTGGAAAAGCGGCTGGAACATGCGCTGGTCAACGGCATCACGGAGTTCATCGCCGAGGACACCGAAGAAGCCCGGCAAGCCGCGGAACGTCCGCTGCATGTGATCGAAGGGCCGCTTATGTCGGGCATGAACGTGGTGGGCGACCTGTTCGGCGAGGGCAAGATGTTCCTGCCGCAGGTCGTGAAATCGGCCCGCGTGATGAAACAGGCCGTGGCCGTCCTGCTGCCCTATATGGAGGCCGAGAAGGAGGGCAGCCGAGAGGCCGCCGGCAAGGTGCTGATGGCCACCGTCAAGGGTGACGTGCACGACATCGGCAAGAACATCGTCGGCGTCGTTCTGGCCTGCAACAATTACGAGATCATCGATATCGGCGTGATGGTGCCGGCCGAGAAGATCCTTGAGACTGCGAAGAAGGAACAGGTGGACGTCATCGGCCTGTCGGGGCTGATCACGCCCTCGCTGGACGAGATGGTGCATATGGCGTCGGAGATGGAGCGGCAGGGCTTCGACGTGCCGCTGCTGATCGGGGGCGCCACGACCAGCCGGGTGCATACGGCGGTGAAGATCGCGCCGGAATACCGGCGGGGGCAGGCGATCTATGTGACCGATGCCAGCCGCGCGGTGGGCGTTGTCTCGTCGCTGCTCAGCGACAACCAGCGTACCGGGTATCTGGAGGGGATCCGCGAGGATTACCGCGACCTGGCCGAGAAACACGCCCGCGGGGAGTTGTCAAAGACGCGCCTGCCGCTGGTGCAGGCGCGGGCCAATGCGCTGCGGCTGGACTGGTCCGATTATCGCGCCACGGCGCCGGGCTTCCTTGGGGCGCGGTCCGTCGATGGCTGGGATCTGGCGGAGCTGCGGACGTATATCGATTGGACACCGTTCTTCCATGCATGGGAGATGAAGGGCGTCTATCCCCGCCTGCTGGACGACCCGAAAAAGGGCGAGGCCGCGCGTCAATTGTTCGACGATGCGCAGGCGATGCTGGACCGGATCGTCGCCGAGAAATGGTTCACCCCGCGCGCCGTGGTCGGTTTCTGGCCGGCGAATGCGGTGGGTGACGATATTCGGCTTTACACCGGCGAGGACCGGCAAGAGGCACTGGACACCTTCTTCACCCTGCGCCAGCAGACGGGCAAGCGGGGCGACGTGCCGAACGTGGCGCTTTCCGACTTCGTGGCACCAGAGGGGACGGTGGCGGACTATGTCGGGGGCTTCGCCGTCACGGCGGGGGCCGAGGAGATCGACATCGCCAAGCGGTTCGAGGCCGAGCATGACGACTATGGCGCGATCATGGTCAAGGCGCTGGCCGACCGGATCGCCGAGGCGATGGCCGAACGCCTGCACGAACGGGTGCGGAAGGAGTTCTGGGGCTATGCGCCAGACGAAGCCCATTCGCCCGAGGCGCTGGTCAAGGAGCCCTATGCCGGCATCCGCCCGGCGCCGGGCTATCCCGCGCAGCCGGATCATACGGAGAAGCAGACACTGTTCCGCCTGCTGGACGCCGAAAACGCGACGGGCATCACCCTGACCGACAGCATGGCGATGTGGCCGAGTGCGTCTGTCTCTGGCCTCTATATCGGGCATCCGGACAGCTATTATTTCGGGCTGGGCAAGGTAGAGGCCGATCAGGTCGCCGACTATGCCGCGCGCAAGGGCATTTCGGTGGCAGAGGCCGAACGCTGGCTGGCGCCGGTGCTGAACTATACCCCCGGCAAGGGTGGGGCGGACGCCGCGGCCTGAGGGTCGCGAACCGCCCCCCTTTCCCCCCGCGCCCCTTTGGGCTAGAGACGGCGCCGACCGGCGACCGTGAAAAGGCGTGAGACCATGAAATTCACCCTCTCCTGGCTGAAACAGCACCTGGAGACCGAGGCGAGCCTCGATGACATCCTGTATGCGCTGACCGATCTCGGGCTGGAGGTCGAGGGCGTCGAAAACCCCGCCCAGAAGCTGGAGGAATTCCGGCTTGGCAAGGTGCTGAAGGCCGAGAAGCACCCCGATGCGGACCGGCTGCGTGTCTGTCAGGTGGCAACCGCGGCGGGCGAGCAGCAGATCATCTGCGGCGCCCCCAATGCACGCGAGGGGATTACGGTGGTCGTCGCCAGCCCCGGAACCTATGTGCCTGGCATCGACACGATCATTCAGGTGGGCAAGATCCGCGGGATCGAAAGCCACGGCATGATGTGTTCGGAACGGGAGATGGAACTTTCCGACGAACATGACGGGATCATCGAACTGCCCTCGGGCGAGGTCGGCGATAGGTTCGTCGACTGGCTGGCCCAAAACGACCCGGCGAAGATCGACCCGGTGATCGAGATCGCGATCACGCCGAACCGCCCCGATGCGCTGGGCGTGCATGGTGTCGCCCGCGATCTGGCCGCGCGCGGCGTTGGCAAGCTGAAGCCGGTGGAGGTGGCGCCGGTTGCTGGCACGTTCCCGTGCACCATCGGTGTGACCATCGATGCGGAAACGCAGGAAAAGGCCTGCCCGGTCTTCTGTGGCCGTGTGATCCGCGGCGTGAAGAACGGCCCTTCGCCCGAGTGGTTGCAGAACCGCCTGCGGGCCATCGGGCTGCGGCCGATTTCCACGCTGGTCGATATCACCAACCTGTTCACCTATGACATGAACCGCCCGCTGCACGTCTTCGACGCCGACAAGGTTCAGGGCGGGTTGCGGGTGCATGCGGCCCAGGGTGGAGAGGTCTTCCACGCCCTCGATGACAAGGAATATGTCATGCAGCCGGGCATGACGGTGATTTCCGACGACACGGGCGTGGAAAGCCTTGCCGGCGTGATGGGCGGGGAAGAGACCGGATGCACCGAGGAGACGGTGAATGTCTTCCTCGAAGCCGCCTATTTCGATCCGATCCGCACCGCGATGACGGGCCGGGCGCTGAAGATCAACTCCGACGCGCGCTATCGGTTTGAGCGCGGGATCGACCCGGCATGGACGCCGGCGGGGATAGAGGCCGCGACGAAGATGATCATGGACCTGTGCGGCGGCGAACCGTCCGAGGTCGTTGTCGCGGGCGAGGTGCCGGATGTGGCCCGCGCCTACAAGCTCGATACCGACCGGGTGCAAAGCCTTGTCGGGATGGAAAACCCGGCCGAGGAACAGCGCGCGACCCTGACCGCGCTGGGTTTCCGGTTGGAGGGCGACATGGCCCATGTGCCGTCATGGCGGCCCGATGTGCTGGGAGAGGCCGATCTGGTGGAAGAGGTCGCCCGTGTGGCCTCCCTGACCAAGCTGGAAGGCAAGCGGCTGGCGCGGACCCATGTCGGCGTGCCGACGGGCATCCTGACGCCGATGCAAAAGCGCGAGGCTGCGGCGCGGCGCACCTGTGCGGCGCTGGGCTATAATGAATGCGTGACCTATTCCTTCATCGATCAGGCTTCGGCGGCCCTGTTCGGCGGGGGGGATGACGCCGCGGCGCTGGACAACCCGATTTCCAGCGAGATGAGCCATATGCGCCCCGACCTGCTGCCCGGCCTTTTGCAGGCCGCGGCGCGCAATCAGGCGCGTGGCTTCATGGACCTGTCGCTTTTCGAGGTGGGGCCGGCCTTCCACGGCGCGGAGCCCGAGGAACAGCACACCCAGGTTGCAGGGCTTCTGGTGGGGCAGGCGGCGCCGCGTGACCCCTATGGCTCTCGCCGCCCGATCGATGTCTTCGATGCCAAGGCCGATGCAGAGGCCGTGCTGGCCGCCATCGGTGCGCCCGCCAAGGCACAGATCCTGCGCGATGCGCCCGCATGGTGGCATCCCGGCCGGTCGGGGCGCGTCTGCCTTGGCCCGAAGAAGGTGCTGGCGGTGTTCGGCGAACTGCACCCCAAGGTGCTGAAGGCGATGGATGTGAAGGGCCCCGCGATGGCCTTTACCATCTATCTTGAAGAACCGCCCCTGCCGCGCAAGAAGGGCGCGACGCGCGCGGCGCTTCTGGCCAGCGATTTCCAGGCGGTGGAGCGGGACTTCGCCTTTGTGCTGGATGCCGGTGTCGAGGCGATCAATGTCGTCAACGCGGCGGCCGGGGCCGACAAGACCCTGATCGAGGATGTGCGCGTCTTTGACGAATTCATCGGCGGCAGCCTGGGCGAGGGCAAGAAGTCTCTGGCCATCACGGTGCGGATGCAGCCCGTCGACAAGACGCTGACCGAGGACGAGATCGAGGCGGTGGGCAAGAAGATCGTCGAGAAGGTGGAAAAGGCCACGGGCGGCACGTTGCGCGGCTGACCCTTGGCCGCGCCGCCGCCGGGCGGCATACTCGCTCCCGGAAACCGGGAAGGGAAGCGCGCGATGCTGAAGAACCGCGAAGAGGCCGGGCAGCGCCTGGCCGAGAAGATCGTCGAGGCCGGGCCGGAAAACCCGCTGGTGCTGGCCTTGCCGCGCGGCGGGGTGCCGGTCGCCCTGCCGATTGCGCACGCGCTGGGCTGTCCGCTGGACCTGGCCTTCGTGCGCAAGATCGGGATGCCGGGAAATGACGATTTCGCCGCCGGGGCCGTGGTGGATGGCAAGGCCCGGGAAATCGTCTTCAACGATGAGATCTTGCAGCAGGCCGGGCTGACCCAGGCCGATTTCGCCGCGTCGGTCGAGCAGAAGCTGACCGAGATCGCAGAGCGGCGCGCGACATACCTTGCCGGGCGGGAACCGGAACGGATCAACGGCCGCACGGTCATCGTTGTCGATGACGGGATCGCGACCGGGGCCACCGTGCGCGCGGTCTTGCAAGCCCTGCGCAAGCGGGGCGCTATCGAGATGTGGCTGGCCGTGCCGGTTGCCCCGCAGGATGTCGTCTGGCAGTTGCGCGGCATGACTGACCGGCTGTTCTTTCTGGAAGCGCCGCGCGCTTTTCAGGCGGTCAGCCTGCACTACGATACCTTCGATCAGGTCGAGGATGACGAGGTCGTCGCGCTGTTGCAGCGGGCCTGGGCCGAAGGCGGACAAGGGAGGGAAGCATGACGCTGAAAGTATACCTGTCGGGTGAGATCCATACCGACTGGCGAGAGCAGATCATCGACGGCGCGAAGGGGCTGGATGTCAGCTTTGACAGCCCGGTCACCGACCACGGGGCAAGCGACGATTGCGGTGTGGCGATCCTAGGGGCCGAGGACAACAAGTTCTGGCATGACCACAAGGGCGCCATGGTCAACGCCATCCGGACCCGCAAGGGGATTGCCGACGCCGATGTGGTGGTGGTGCGCTTCGGTGAGAAATACAAGCAGTGGAACGCGGCCTTTGACGCGGGCTATGCCGCGGCGCTGAACAAGTCGCTGATCGTTCTGCACGGGCCCGATCATGCGCACGCGCTGAAAGAGGTGGACGCGGCGGCGCTGGCCGTGGCGGAGGAGCCTGCGCAGGTGGTGCAGATCCTGCGCTATGTGCTGACGGGGGAATTGCCCGCCTGATCCGGGCGCGCGGTTCTTGGGGGGCGTCGCGGCCCTATTCCTCGTATGGGGCGGCGGCTTCGACCCACCAGTCGGGCCGGTCGGTGCGCAGCGTGGCGGCGGCGGCCTGTGCCTGACCCCGGGTGTCATAGATCCCGAAACATGTCGCGCCTGACCCCGACATCCGCGCCAGCAGACAGCCCGGCGTGGCAGCAATCATATCCAGCACCTCGCCGATCACGGGGCTGAGGGCGCGGGCGGGCGGTTCCAGATCGTTGCGCTGCTCGGCCAGCCAATGGGCCATCACGGCGGCCGTTGCCCAGCCGGGGGGATGGGGCATGGCCGGATTGTCCTTGCGGTCGAGGGCCTTGAAAACCGCAGGCGTCGAGACTTCGACCCCGGGATTGACCAGAATCAGCCCCATGGGCGGCAGCTTTGGCCCGGCCTCGATCACCTCACCCACGCCGCGCATGCGCACGGGGCGCGGGGCAAGGCAGACCGGCACGTCGGCCCCGAGCGACAGAACCGCGTCGTCGTCGGGCATGGGCCGCGACCAGAGCCGCGCCAGACCGCGCAGGGCCGCGGCGGCGTCAGACGATCCGCCCCCGATCCCGGCGGCGGCGGGCAGGTGTTTTTCAAGGGTGATGTCGGCACCTTGGCCGGCCCCGAACAGGGCCGCGGCCTTCAGCACCAGGTTGCGCCCGTCGGTCGGCACGCCCTCTGCCCGTGGTCCCGTGACCGACAGGCGCAGATCGTCGGACGGCGCAAGGGTCAGGCGGTCGCCGGTATCGGCAAAGATCACGAGGCTGTCGAGCAGGTGATAGCCGTCGGCCCGCTGTCCGGTGACATGCAGGGTCAGGTTGATCTTGGCGGGCGCGAAGACCTCAACCGTCATTTGCGGGTTTCAGGGGTGGGGCCCCTTCTTCCTGAAGGACCTTGTCGAGACCGACCTCCAGCTTGCGCCGGATGCGTTCGGCATCGGCTTCCTCGGGGTCGAAGGACAGGGCGCGATGCCATTGGAACCGCGCCTCGTTCCGGCGCCCGACGGCCCAGTAGACATCGCCGAGATGGTCATTGACGATCGGATCCACCGACATCAGCGCCGCGGCGCGTTCCATATGGGGCACGGCTTCTGCATAGCGGCCAAGGCGATAGAGCACCCAGCCGAGGGAGTCCGTGATGTAGCCGTCATTCGGGCGGGCATCGACCGCGCGCTCGATCATGTCCAGCGCCTCGTCGAGGTTGGTCTTCATCTCCACGAAGGAATAGCCGAGATAGTTCAGCACCTGCGGCTGGCCGGGGTTCAGGTCCAGCGCCTTGCGAAAGTCGGCCTCGGCCTTGTCCCAGTTGCCCAGACGTTCATGGGCGATGCCCCGGGCGTAATAGGCAAACCATTGGCCATCATCGGGTTCCTTGAACAGGGCGATGGCCGCGTCATAGGCCTTGCGGGCGTCCTGATAGTTTTCCTCGCCACGGTAGATGTCGCCCAGCGTGATATGGACGCCGGGGATATGCGCGAAGGTCTTGGTCAGTTTCTTCAGGGCAGTGATGGCGCCCTCGACATCGCCGGATTGGCGCATCACCTCCACCCGGCCAAGTTCGGCGGCGTAGAACGCGGTCGAGCCCGGGGCGACCCTGCCATAGCTCTCGATCGCCAGCTGATAGCGTTCCTGCGCTTCCAGAAGGCTGGCCGACAGAAGCTTCGCCTCGTCATTCGCCGGGGCGAGATACTCGGCCAGCCGGGTGTAGATCAGCGTGTAGCCGTCCATCGCGTCGCCGTTCAGCGCGCCGGCGACGGTGTAGAACACCTCTCCCGCGCCGTCGGCAGCGGTCTTGATCATGTCGAAGGGCAGGGTGTCGCCCTTGGCCAAGCGCTCGCGCAAGGCATCGATCCCCGGATCGGCATCGGGGCCGAAGACCGAGTCGATCAGTTCAAGCGCGTCCCCGTTGCGTTCAAGTTGGCTGAGGACCTGCGCATGGGCCAGAACGCCACGGCGGGTGGCGCGCAAGGGCCCCTCGGCGGACCCCGAAAAGATCTCGTCGGCGCCTTCGAAATCGCCGACGGCGGCCAGTGCCATTGCCTTGTGGTAGAGGGCAAACGCCTTCAGGCCGGTGCTGTCGGCGGCATCGTCAAAGGCGGCCAAGGCGTCGGACATGCGCCCCTGCCCGAACCGGGCCCAGGCAGAGACAAGGCCATCGACCAGCGGGGCCGATTTGCGGCCCGCGGCGAAGTCGTCCAGCATCTCGTCATAGGCGCCGCGCTGCATCTGTTCGGCGATGATCACGAGGTTCGCCACCTGCCCGAGGTTGCCGCCGGTTTCCAGACGTCGCGCAACGGGTACGGCCTTGGGCACCTCGCCAAGACCCACAAAGGCCATCAGGGCGTTTTCCAGAAGACGCGGATTGGACGGGTCGCGGGCCAGCGCCATCCCGTAATACTCCGCCGCGGCGCTGTAATCGCCATTCATGCTGGCCTGTCGCGCGGCCAGATAGGCCCCGGCCAGCCCGTTCTGGGCGGTGGCGGCGGTCGTCGAGATCAGCACGGACAATCCGCAGGCGGCAAGCGCGGACAGGCGCGGCAAGAGGTGGGGCAAGAACACACTCCGTCTGTTTCGCCGCAGCACGGTAGAGCCCCGGCGCAGGCAAGGCAATCCACCTTGCCCGCCGCAACGGGGAAAGGCCGCCTGCGTCGCGCGGATGTTACATGTTGGGATAGTTGGGGCCGTCGCCGCCCTGCGGGGTCGTCCAGTCGATGTTCTGGCTGGGATCCTTGATATCGCAGGTCTTGCAGTGGACGCAGTTCTGGAAGTTGATGACAAAGCGCGGGTCCTTGCCCTCTTCCTCCACGATTTCATAGACGCCCGCCGGGCAATAGCGCTGTGCCGGTTCGGCGTAGTCGGGCAGGTTGACCTGCACCGGCACGTCCGGATTTTTCAGCTGCAGGTGGCAGGGCTGGCTTTCCTCGTGGTTCGTGAAAGAGAACGACACGTTGGTTAGCCGGTCGAAGCTGAGCTTCCCATCCGGTTTGGGATAGTCGATCTTCGGGAAGTCCTTGGCCTTGCCGGTATGGGCGGCATCGGTCTTGGCGTGGTGCATGCTGCCCAAGGGGTTCCAGCCGGTCAGGTTGGCCACCCACATGTCGAACCCGCCAAGCGCGGTGGCCAGCGTCGCGCCGTAATGGGACCACAGCGGTTTGACGTTGCGCACACGTTTCAGATCCTTCGCGATCTCGCCCGCGTGCAGCGCGGTGTCATAATCGGCCAGCGTGTCGCCGGACCGGCCCCCCTTGATCGCCGCGACGGCGGCCTTCGCGGCCTCGATCCCCGACTTCATCGCGTTGTGGTTGCCCTTGATCCGCGGCACGTTCACCAGCCCCGCGGAACAGCCCAATAGCACCCCGCCCGGGAAGGCCGCCTGCGGGATCGACTGATAGCCGCCTTCGGAAATCGCCCGTGCGCCATAGGCAATGCGCTTGCCGCCTTCCAGAAGGTCGGCCACCGCCGGGTGATGCTTGAAGCGCTGGAATTCCATGTAGGGATAGAGATGCGGGTTTTCGTAGTTCAGATGCACCACGAAGCCGATGAAGATCTGGTTGTTCTCGGCGTGGTAGATGAACGACCCGCCGCCACCATTGCCGTTCAGCGGCCATCCCATGGTGTGGGTGACGGTGCCTTCCTTGTGCTTGGCCGGGTCGATTTCCCAGACCTCTTTCATGCCGATGCCGAACTTCTGCGGATCGCGCCCCTCGGACAGGTTGAACTTCTGGATCACCTGCTTGGAGAGCGAGCCCCGGACGCCTTCGGCGAGGAAGACATATTTGCCGTGCAGTTCCATGCCGGGTTCGTAATTCGGCCCCGGCGTGCCATCCGCGTTCTTGCCGAATTCCCCGGCGACCACGCCTTTGACTTCGCCGTTCTCGCCCCAGACGATTTCCGAACAGGCCATGCCGGGGAAGATCTCGACCTCCAGCGCCTCGGCCTGTTCGGCAAGCCAGCGGCAGACATTGCCCATCGAGACGATGTAATTGCCGTGGTTCGACATCAGCGGGGGCATCAGCCAACCGGGGAAGCGGATCTTGCTTTTCTCGCCGAGGAACAGGAAGTTGTCTTCCTTCACGGGAACGGTCACCGGGGCGCCGCGATCCTTCCAGTCGGGGAACAGAGCGTCTAGGCCGGTGGGGTCCAGCACCGCGCCCGACAGGATATGCGCGCCGACCTCGGACCCCTTTTCAAGAACCACGACGGAAAGATCGGGGTCCAGTTCCTTCAGCCGGATCGCCGCGGACAGGCCGGACGGGCCCGCCCCCACGATCACCACGTCATATTCCATCGATTCCCGTTCGATCTCGGCCATGTCGCAAACCCCTCTGGCGCGACCCGGCAACCGACCTGCCGGGCTGCATTCCGCAAACCGTTATCGCAGTCCGACCGCGGTTTCAATTGCACCGCAACATAATTTCGCTGCGGGGCAGCATTTCGCAATGGATCGACAGGTGGGCGATGGGCGAAAGCCTGCACCGTGCCGCGCTTCCCCCCTTGCATTCCGCCGCGCCGTGCGCTCAGGTGGTGCCCGATCCCGTTCGGCCGCCCGCTTTTCGCGATGCCGACGTTCCCTGCAATCGTCCAGATAGAGTGCGATGGAAAAGATACCGATGACCCGCGCGGGCCATACCGCGCTTGATGAAGAACTGAAAAAACTCAAATCCGTCGAGCGGCCTGCCGTCATCCGGGCGATTGCCGAGGCGCGCGAACATGGCGATCTGTCCGAGAACGCCGAGTATCATGCCGCGCGCGAGAAACAGAGCTTCATCGAGGGCCGCATCAAGGAGCTTGAGGCATTGCTGTCGCTGGCAGATGTCATCGACCCCAAGACGCTTTCGGGTGCGATCAAGTTCGGCGCGACCGTCAAGTTGGTGGATGAAGATACCGAGGAGGAAAAGACCTATCAGATCGTGGGCGAGGCCGAGGCCGATATCGAGAAAGGCCTTCTGAACATCAAGTCGCCGCTTGCCCGCGCGCTGATTGGCAAGGAAGAAGGCGACAGCGTCGAAGTGCGCACCCCGGGCGGGGAGCGCAGTTACGAAGTGCTGAGCATCAAGTATATCTGAGGCCACAGACGCGAGCCCGCGGCCATGCCCGACGACGAGAAGGCAAAACCCCATGCCCTTGGCTTCTTTTCGCCGTCGGGGCGGGAGGCCGGCATAGATCCCGCCGACACGATCGCGCTGTTTCTGAGCGTGCTTTGGCTGGCCATTGCGGGCGCGGTTCTGTTCCTGCTCGATCTTGGGGGGGACGAGTCCGGACTGGGGCGGGTGCGGTTTCTGGTTGCGCTTCTGGCGGTGATCATGCCGATCGCGCTGATCTGGCTGGCGGCCTCCGCCGTCAAGGCGACGCGGATCCTGCGTGAGGAGGCGACACGCCTGCGCGCCACGATTGACAGCATGCGGCAAGGCTATCTTCAGCAGCAGCAAGCCGGCGAGGGCGTGCACCCGGCTGTCGAGAAACGGCTGGACGAGATCGCCCGGGCCCAGCGGCAGACGGAGACCGTGATCGCGACCTTTACCTCTCGGCGCGACCATACCGCAGGACAGCCCGCGTCCCCCCGCCGCGGCAACCGGCGCCGCCGCCTGCGCGCGGCCCCGAAGGCGACCAACCGTCACTGGCGCTGGGCACACCGCCAGAGGCATTGCGGCCGCCGCTTGCCTCTTCGGATTTCATCCGGGCCCTCGATTTTCCCGAGAATCTGGAGGACCGCGAAGGCTTTCGCGCACTGCGCCGCGCGCTGGAGGATCGCACAGCGTCGAAACTCGTCCGCTCGGCCCAGGATGTGTTGGAACTGCTGAGCCAGGAAGGCATCTACATGGATGACCTCGCGCCCGACCGGGCGCGGCCCGAGATCTGGCGGCGCTTTGCCGAAGGGGAACGGGGCCCGGCCGTGGCGGCCCTTGGCGGTGTGCGCGACAAGTCCTGCCTGACCCTGACCACCGCGCGGATGAAGCAGGACCCGGTGTTTCGCGATGTCGCGCACCATTTCCTGCGCCAGTTCGACAATGTTCTGAGCGAGTTCGTCCGGAATGCCAGCGATCAGGAAGTGAGCGACCTGGCCGAAACCCGCACCGCCCGGGCCTTCATGGTGCTGGGGCGGGTGACGGGGATGTTCGGGTAGGGGCCGGGAGCGCCCCTTAATCCCGCGGCGGCCGTTTCAACCCGCGCTGCACCGTGTCCCGGGCAAGGAACCGGTCAAGATAGGCGGGCAGGTTGTCGTAGTCGTCCCATTCCAGCAACTCGCGCGCCTCGTAGCCGACCAAGAGCGCCCTTAGCCACGGGGCGATGGCGATGTCGGCAATCGAATAGCTGTCGCAGATCCACTCCCGCCCTTCCAGCCGTTCGTCGATCACCCGCATCAGCCGCGTGGTTTCCCCCACATAGCGCTTGCGGGGCAGCGGGTCGGTGACGTCCTTGCCGCCGAACTTCACGAAAAAGCCCATCTGGCCAAAGAACGGCCCGACGCCGCCCATCTGGAACATCAGCCATTGCAAGACCTCGTAGCGCGCCCGCGGTTCGGCTGGCAGCAGCTTGCCGGTCTTCTCGGCAAGGTAGATCAGGATCGCGCCGCTTTCGAACAGGCCGAAGGGTTCGCCGCCCGGCCCGTCGGGGTCGATGATCGCGGGGATCTTGCGGTTGGGGTTGAGCGAGCGGAACGCCTCGGAAAACTGGTCGTTGGTGTTGATGTCGACCTTGTGCGCGTCATAGGGCAGGCCGCATTCCTCCAGCATGATAGAGACCTTCACCCCGTTCGGCGTGGGGAAGGAGTAAAGCTGGATATGCTCCGGGTTTTCCGGCGGCCAGCGTTTCGTGATCGGGAAATCGGTCAATGCGGTCATCGGGGCCTCGTACCGGTTGCGATTGCGTGGGTTGTCGGGGCAACGGCCAAGAATTGCAACACGGGTTGCCAATGGCCGTGTTAACTTCTTCTTGTCCCGCGACGCGGGGCCCGACAGGTAGCAAAAGTATTGGAATGGATATGCTGAAAGAATTTCGCGATTTTATTGCCAAGGGCAATGTGATGGACATGGCCGTCGGCATCATCATCGGTGCGGCCTTCACGGCGATCGTGACGTCGTTGGTCGATGACCTGATCAACCCGCTGATCGGGCTGTTCGTCGGTGGCATCGATTTTTCGGGCCTGTCCTTCCGGGTGGGAGAGGGCGACAATGCGGGGACCTTTGCCTATGGCAACTTCATCACCGTCCTGATCAACTTTCTGATCGTTGCGTGGGTGGTGTTTCTTCTGGTGAAGCTGGTGAACCGGATCAAGAACGCGGCGATGCCCGCCACGCCCAAGGCCGAGGCACCCGCAGGCCCCACCCAGGAGGAACTGCTGGCCGAGATCCGCGACCTGTTGAAGGCGCGCTGACACCGGGGGCGCCCGCATTTGCCTGCGGTCCTCCCGTCACGACTTGAGCGCCAGATGCGGCGACAGAACGTCGATGCCCTGCGCCTTGCCCACCGCATAGTAGGTCAGGTGCCCGGCATGGGTGTTGAGCCCCTCAAGCAGATGCGGGTCGTCCTCGCAGGCCTGCCGCCAGCCCTTGTCGGCCAGCGCCAGCATATAGGGCATGGTGGCGTTGCCCAGCGCGATGGTCGATGTGCGGGGGACGGCGCCCGGCATGTTGGCCACGCAGTAGTGGATGATCCCGTCGACCTCGTAGATCGGATTATCATGGGTGGTGGGGCGGGAGGTTTCAAAGCACCCGCCCTGATCAATGGCGACATCGACCAGCACCGTGCCGGGCTTCATCCGGGCAAGGTCGTCGCGGCGGACGAGTTTCGGTGCCGCCGCCCCGGGGATCAGCACCGCGCCGACCACCATGTCGGCGGATTCCAGCAACTCGGCCAGTGTGCCGCCGGAAGAATAGCGGGTGCCGATGCGGCCCCCGAACACCTCGTCCAGATAGCGCAGCCGCGGCAGGGACCGGTCGAGTACCGTGACATGGGCCCCCATGCCGGCCGCGATGCGTGCCGCATGGGTGCCGACCACGCCGCCGCCGATCACCACGACCTCGGCCGGGCCAACGCCGGGCACGCCGCCCATCAGTGTCCCGCGCCCGCCATTGGCCTTTTGCAGCGCCCACGCCCCCATCTGCGCGGCTAACCGTCCGGCAACCTCGGACATCGGCGCCAGAAGCGGCAGCCCGCCTTGGGCATCGGTGACGGTTTCATAGGCGATGGCCGTGACACCGCTGTTCAGCAGGTCCCGTGTCTGATCGGCGTCCGGGGCGAGATGGAGATAGGTGAAAAGCACCTGCCCCTCGCGCAGCATGGCCCGCTCTGCCGGTTGCGGTTCCTTCACCTTCACGACCATGTCGGCCTTCGCTAATATCTCGGCCGGGGTTGCGACCAGTGTTGCGCCGGCGGCGGTATAGTCGGCATCGGTGAACCCCGCGCCTGCGCCTGCGTCGGTCTGGATCAGAACCTCATGGCCATGATCCACGGCCTCCCGCACGGCGTTGGGGGTCAGCCCGACGCGGTATTCCTGCGGCTTGATTTCCTTGGGGCATCCGATGCGCATTGTAGTCCTCCCATCTGTTGTGGACATTTTGCCGCAAGCGCGACGAAATTGCTTTGATTTCGCGCCTGACCATCTCGCGCCCATGCGGTGAAATCTTGCACAAAGGGCCAGATCTTTCGAAGGAATCCGCGTGCCCGATCAGTTGGACGACACCGACCGCCGTCTCTTGCGGGTCCTGCAAAAGCAGGGCCGTATTTCGAATGCCGAGTTGAGCGAGCGGGTGAACCTCTCCCCTTCGGCCTGCCACAGGCGCGTGCACCGGCTGGAGGAGGCGGGCTTTATCCGGGACTATGTCGCGCTACTTGACCCCAGAAAACTGGGCCGGCTGACCACGGTCTTCGTCGAGATCACCCTGACCGGGCAGGCCGACGAAGTTCTTGAAGCGTTCGAGACGGCTGTCGCCCGTGTACCAGAGGTGACGGAATGCCACCTGATGGCGGGGGATGCAGACTATGTCCTGAAGGTCGTGGCTGAGGACAGCGAGGATTTCGCCCGCATCCACCAGCGCTATCTGACGCGTCTGCCCGGGGTCGCCCGGATGCAGTCGTCCTTTGCACTTCGGACCGTTTTCAAAACCACGGCCTTGCCCGTATAGAGGGACGACAACGATGGAGATCGAGATGCTCGAAGAGCAGGAAAAGCGGGCCGGGATCGTGGCGACCTGCCGGAGCATGAACGCCACCGGCCTGAACCAGGGCACATCCGGCAATATCAGTGTCCGCCACGGGCAGGGGGTGCTGATCACCCCAAGCTCGATCCCCTACGAGGCGATGACGCCGGAAGACATCGTCTTTCTGGAGATGGACGGAACACCCCATGGGGAGCGGAAACCGTCGTCGGAATGGCGCTTCCACCTCGACATCCTGCGGGCGCGGCCGGATCTGAACGCGGTTGTGCATGCGCATGCGCCCTATTGCACGACTTTGGCCATCCACCACATGGAAATCCCGCCGGTGCATTACATGGTGATGGCGGCGGGGGGCGAGAACATTCGCTGCGCGCCCTATGCCACGTTCGGCACGCAGGCCCTGTCCGATCACATCATCACGGCGATGGAGGGGCGCAAGGCCTGCCTCATGGCCCATCATGGCATGGTGGCGGCCGAGGTCTCGCTAGAAAAGGCAATGTGGCTGGCGGTCGAGGTGGAAGCCCTGGCGCGGCAATATCACGGCGCCCTGCTTCTGGGCGATCCGCCGGTTCTGAACGAGGCGCAACTGGCAGAGGCGCTGGAGCAATTCACCAAGGGGTATGGGCAGGCGAAAGGCTGATGTTGGGTCGTCGTCCAGTTCGGACGATGACGGATAGGCGGCTTTCGTAGGGGCAGTCGCCTATCCCGATCGCCGTTTGCGTCGGCAGAGATATGCGGCAAAGCGCTCCGCCCCGACTGGCCGTGACCACAGGTAACCCTGTCCGACATCGACGCCCAGATCGCGAAGGATCTCGCGCTGGGCCTTGTCTTCGACCCCTTCGGCAACGGAGCGGATGCCCATGCCGCGCGCGATTTCGGCGATGGCTGCGACGATGGCGCGGTCGTCCCGGCGAACGGCGATGCCAGAGATGAAGCTGCGGTCGATCTTGATTTCGGCCACGGGGATCTTCTTGAGATGGGCGAGCGACGCATGGCCGGTGCCGAAATCGTCCAGCGACAGGTCGTAGCCGCGATCCGCAAGTCCGTCGAGGATCATGGTCACCGCGTCGGTGCCGCGGCCGATCAGGCAGCCTTCGGTGATTTCCAGGGCGAGGTCGCGCCCGGTGATGCCGCGCGCTTCGAACATGTCGATGGTTTCCATCAGCAGTTCGGGCGACTTGATGTCGTCGGGATGGATGTTCAGCGCCACCTTTCCGGGCGCCAGTCCCGATGCCCGCCACGTCAGGATGTCGTTGGCCACGGCTTCGGCGATGTAGCGCGACAAGGTCGGCAAGAGACCGCGTTCGGCGGCGATCGAAAGGAACCGCTCCGGCGGGATCTTGTAGCCTTCTTCGGTCTTCCAGCGGACCAGCGCTTCCGCCCCGATCAGCCGACCGTCCGTCAGCGAGATCTGGGGCTGGTACTGGACGTAGATCAGGTTGCTTTCCAGCGCAGCGCGCAGGCCGGCCTCGATCTTGTCATTGGCGATGACCTGCTGGCGCAGGTGGTCGTCGAATTTTACACATTGGCCGCGGCCGGTTTCCTTGGCCCGGTTCAATGCCAGGTCGGCCTTCATCATCAGTTCGACCGGGGCGGCCGCATCGTCAGGACAGATCACCGCCCCGATCGACGCGCCGGGGTGAAGATGCCGTCCGGCCAGATGCGCGGGCTGGTTCAACGTTGCCAGCAACCGGTTCGCGATGGTTGCGATGGCGTGTTCCTGAAACACGTCTGTCAGGATCATGCCGAATTCGTCGCCGCCCAGCCGCCCGACGGTGTCGTTTTCGGGAAGGCTCTTGCGCAGGCGCCGGGCGACCTCTGCCAGCAACTCGTCCCCCACGCCGTGGCCAAACAGGTCGTTGACGTTCTTGAACCGGTCCAGATCCATCAGCAGGACAGAGAATGGACGGCCCGTTTCCTGCTGCTGCGCGACCATATCGCGGAGCCGCTCGTTAAACGCCTTGCGGTTCAGAAGATTGGTCGTGTCGTCGATATTGGCGAGATGATAGTTTTCGTCCCGCGCCTCTTTCAGGTTTTCGACGGCGGTCGACAGGGCGCGGACGGAGTCATCGCGCTGTCGCGCGGTTTCACCGGCGGAATAGGCGAAATAGGCGAGAAATCCGGAATAGACGGTCGTGTAGACGGTCACCGACCAGGCGTTTTCCCAATCGCCGAACTGAAACGACAAGACGACGGCTATGAGGATCGTCACCATGTAGCTGACCGTTGCCACGAAGGCGCGGTACAGCATGAACGCCCCGCCCGACAACATGCCTGAGCAGACAAGAAGCACGATCATCGGTTCGCCGGACCCGTGAAACCCGATGACGTAGACCGACAGCGCAGCCCAAGGCAGGGCAAGGGCCACCGATGTCTGGACAAGCTTGCGTGCGCCTTTCCGGGACACGCGGGTGATCGTCCGCGATGCCGCCTTTTGCGACATTCGTGCCAAGGCGACGCACAGCAAGAAGATCACGGGAAGCCAGACCGAAAGGAAGGGAATCCCATCCTTTTCGAACGCGCCGATGGAATAGACCACGGCGTTCAGGGCGGTCACGAAGGCGCCGACCGATGTTCCATTGACGATGCTCGCCGCATCTTCCGGCGTGGGGTGCTTCGTCAGGGCCGACCGGAGCGACGACAGGGTTGATCGGACGAGTTCGTGCATGTCTGGCGTTTTTCAATTGCGAACCCCTTTTTCCTTGCACGAAATCGTAAATGCGACCCCAAACGCGCAATTGAAGACCTTTCAATTCGACTGAAATGCTCGTCTTTTCGGGGGGCGCCGAGGTGGCGTTGACCCGCCTTGGTGACGCTGGGCAGAAAGCGGCCCCTTGAAAACAACAAACCCCCGGGGCCGGGCCGCGGGGGTCGTCGCAACGGGGCCCGAAGGCCCCCGTTCGCCATGTCGTCTGGTCCTAGAGGAGACCTTCGCGCTGGGCTTTCTTGCGCGCCAGCTTACGGGCGCGGCGGATGGCCTCGGCCTTCTCGCGTGCCTTCTTCTCCGACGGTTTCTCGAAATGTTGCCGAAGCTTCATCTCGCGGAACACGCCCTCGCGCTGAAGTTTCTTCTTCAGGGCGCGAAGTGCCTGATCGACATTGTTGTCGCGAACGCTCACCTGCATGTGGGTGTCACCACCTTTCCTGTTAGAGTTTCGATTTACAGCAGGAGGTGGCCATATAGCAAAGCGACACTAACTTGTCTATAGACTGACTCGTTAACCAGGAGATCGCTTTCATGACGGAGACACCGAACGGCATGGACAAGATCAAGGAACAGCTTCTCGACGCTGCGCAGATGCACGTGCCCTTCGACGGGTGGAGTGAAACCGCCTTTCGCGCCGCCGTCGCCGATGCCGGGGTCGACCCCGAACTGGCGCGCGCGGCGTGCCCCCGTGGCGCTGTGGACCTCGCCGTGGCCTTTCACGAACGCGGCGACGCACAGATGGTGAAACGTTTCAATGAAACGGACACCACAGACATGCGCATCCGCGACAAGGTGGCTTTGGCCGTGCGCTATCGTCTGGAGGCGGTGGACGACAAGGAAATCGTGCGCCGCGGCATGACGCTGTTCGCGCTGCCGACCTATGCCGCCGACGGATCGAAACTGGTCTGGGGCACGGCGGACCGTATCTGGACCTTGCTTGGCGACAGCTCGGACGATGTGAACTGGTACACCAAGCGGGCATCGCTGGCGGCCGTCTACGGGGCGACCGTTCTGTACTGGCTGGGCGACGAGACGCCGGGCGATGCCGCGACATGGGAATTCCTCGATCGCCGGATTGGCGGGATCATGCGGTTCGAAAAGCTGAAGGCGCAAGTGAACAAAAGCCTTCTGCTGAAGCCGTTCACGGTCGGGCCGAACTGGCTGGGGCGTCAGGTGCGGCCGCCGCATTTGCGCACGCGGCCCGACATGCCCGGTTCAATGGCCCACGGCACCGCCGGCTGAGGATGACCTTGCCCGCCACGATGCGTGCCGTCGAGATTTCAGAACCAGGCGGCCCCTCTGTCCTGAAGCTGACGGAGCGTCCGGTGCCCCGCCCGGGGCCGGGCGATATCCTGATCCGGCTGGCCTATGCCGGGGTCAACCGGCCTGACGCTTTGCAGCGGGCCGGGCTTTACGCGCCGCCGCCCTGGGCCTCTGACCTGCCCGGACTGGAAGGGGCGGGTGAGGTCGTCGCCGTTGGCGCAGATGTGGCCGACGTGGCGGTGGGCGATAATGTCTGCGCGCTGCTGCCCGGCGGCGGCTATGCCGAATATGCCGTGGCCCCCGCGGCCCACGCCTTGCCCGTGCCCGACGGTCTGGGCCTGAAAGAAGCTGCCTGTCTTCCCGAGACATTCTTCACCGTCTGGTCCAACGTCTTCATGCGTGGAGGATTGCAGGCGGGGGAGCGCTTCCTTGTCCATGGCGGGTCTTCGGGGATCGGGACGACGGCAATTCAGTTGGCCAACGTCTTCGGGGCGCGGGTGTTCGCGACCGCCGGCAACCCCGAGAAATGCGCCGCCTGCACTGGGCTGGGGGCAGAGCGCGCGATCAACTATCGCGAAGAAGACTTCGTGGAACTTCTGCGTGCGGAAGGTGGGGCGAACCTGATCCTCGACATGGTGGGGGGCGATTACCTGCCGCGCAATGTCAAGGCGCTGGCAGACGAAGGGCGGCTTGTTCAAATCGCTTTCCTGCAAGGGCCCAAGGTCAGTCTCAACTTCGCGCAGGTGATGATGCGCCGCCTGACGATCACCGGGTCGACGCTTCGCCCGCAGTCGGATCTTGCAAAGGCGCACATTGCGGACGAATTGCGCGCCCGGGTCTGGCCTCTGATTGCTGCCGGGCGGGTGGCCCCGGTGATGGATTCGGTGTTCCCGTTGGACCGTGCCGCCGATGCACATGGCCGAATGGAGGCGGGACAGCATGTGGGCAAGATTGTTCTGCACATTTATTAACCTTGCGGTCTCCGTTTAACGCCCGGATAAGCAAGGAGAACAAATTGTTTCCACCTGTCGCATTGCCACAATCTCGCCTTCCTTCTACCTCATTTGACAGGCGAGCACCTTCGGCTCGCGTGTTAGCGGTAAGGGGAATTGCCATGAAAAAGATTGGCTTGGCTGGCCTGGTACTTGCCGGGTCCATGACGGCGGCCTCGGCGAATACGATCCATTTGACGTATCTCGGACCGAGCCACGGTTTCGAATCCATCAATTACAGCACCCTGGGTATCTCGGGTATTGCCGACGGTTCGCATGCCGGCGTTGCCGGTGAATTCCAGCTGTCGTCGCCGGAACTCGGGAGCCTGGTGGCTTACTGTGTCGATCTGGCGAACACGATTTCGGGGAACACGTCCTACACCTACGAGTATGACGCGACCCTTTTCACCAGCGACGTGGTGGACAATCTCGATCGTCTGTTCACGCAGCACTATGCGGATGTTGTCGACAGCGTGACGTCGGCGGCCCTCCAGGTGCTGGTCTGGGAGATGGTGTACGACACGGGTGCTCTGGACCTGTCGTCGGGTGCGTTCGTGCTGAACTCCGGTGGTGCGGTTGCGACGACCGCGTCGGCTTGGCTGTCGTCGCTGACCAACGACTCTGGCGACTATAACCTGGTCTTCCTGGAATCCGACACGGACAGCCAGGACCTCGTCACGATCGACCCCGTGCCGGTGCCGGCCGCGGGTCTGCTGATGCTCGCCGGTCTCGGCGCGTTCGGCGCGGTTGCCGGTCGTCGCAAGACGGCCTGATTTCGGCAAAGCGATACGGTTCGTCCCGCGTTCGGTGGGGCGTACCATCTTTCGTCTGATGGATAGGGCCTGCGCGCCCATCGCTGTGCTTTGTGCGATGGCAGTCCCTGTTCGACAGTACGACTGTCAGTGCAAGCATTGCGTGCTGCGTCTTCGGCGTAAGCGTGCACATTGACAGAGGTGTCCTGGAACGAGATCGGGGGCTCTCGTTTCCGGGCATCTTTTTTTCCAATGCTGGTTTCGAAATGATGGCATCGCGCCTTTCGGCGCCGCTGACCTTATGGCCTGCCGGTGCCGGCGGGCCGTTCCTTACGGGTAGGCCGCCTTGGACCGCTCGTTCGCGTCCGGGCTACACGGGACTCAGGCGTAGCCGTCCTTCTGCGCGCTGTACATGGCCGCGTAGAGACCGCCCCGCGCCATCAGATCCACATGCTTGCCCTGCTCGGCAATCCGACCGGCATCCAGAACATAGATCCAGTCGACATGCGCGATGGAGGAGAGACGATGCGCGACAATGATCGTCGTCTTGCCCTCCGACAGGCGCGACAGGGCGCCCTGAATCCGTTCCTCCGTGCGTTGGTCGAGGGCTGAGGTCGCCTCGTCCAGCAGCAGGATCGGCGCAGACCGCAGGAAGGCACGGGCAATGGCGATCCGTTGCTTTTGCCCCCCCGAAAGCTGGCTGCCCTTCGGGCCAAGCGGCGCATCCCCGCGGGTGCGGATCAGATCGGCGATTTCGGCGGCTTCGGCCGCGGCCCAGATTTCGGCCTCGGTCGCGTCTGGCCGGACGTAGCGGATGTTTTCCCAGATCGAGTCGTTGAAGATCACGATGTCCTGCGCGACCACCGAGAACGACTCCCGCAGGTCGCGGACGCGGATGTCCCGCACGTCGCGCCCGCCGATGGTGATCGCGCCCGCCTGCACGTCGTAAAGCCGCGTGATGAGGCTCAGGATCGTGGTCTTGCCAGAGCCGGTGGCGCCCACGATTGCGGTGGACGCACCGCCCCTGATCCCCATGTCGAGCCCGCTGAACAGCGGCGTTGCGGGATCATAGGCGAAGGTGACGTTGTCGAACTGGATGTCGCCGGCGCGTTCGAAGTCTGACACCGCGTCGGGCGCATCCGCGATGGCAGGCCGTTCGCGATGGATCGCGCGGATGCTGTCCAAAAGGATCAGATGCGCCTGCAGTCGGGCAAAGAACTGCGCCACCCGCCGGGCCGGATCGAACAGGATCACCAGCCCCAGCAGGAAGGTCACGATCCCGGCGGCATCCATCCCGAAATTGCCACTCAACACCATGTAGCCGCCGCCGCCGATCACCAGCACGTAGACGAAGGCCGACACCAGGTCGATGGAGGGCATGACCAGCGCCTGCGCCGCCTGAAGTCGGATCGTCAGGTCGCGGATATCGGAGGTCGCATCCAGCAGGCGGGCGCGTTCAAACGGCTCCTGCCCGAGGATCTTGACCGTGCGCATGCCGTTCGACATCTCTTCGATGCCGTTCATGTAGCGGCCCGTCGCGGCCTGCGCCTTCGCCTGGATATCCTTGATCCGGTGAGAAACGACCTGCATCATCAGGATGATCGCCGGGATGACGATGATCGCGGCCAGAAACAGGAGCGGCGATTTCAGGATGAGATAGCCGGACACGATAATCACGGTGATCACGTCCCGCACCGCGCCGACGATGGACTGGCTGATGAAGTTCGTCAGCGTGTTGGCCTGTTCGACCAGCCGCAGGATGATGTCGCCGGCCTTGGTCCGTTCGAAATAGGCCAGATCCAGCCGCAGCAGGTGATCGATCAGGTCGCCGCGCATCTTCATCACCGCGTTCCCGGCAAGCCAGCTCGACATCCGGGGCACGATGTAGGACAGGAAACCACGGGTTGCGAACAACACGAACACGATGGCGCAAACCCGGATCAGGTCGGCGACGGACTCTTTTTCGAAGATGACGCGCAGGCCGTTTTCGGTCAGCGACAGGAACTGCTGATAGACGACGCCCTGCAGGCTGACCATGACAAGGATCAGCACCAGCCAGGGGGCCTTGTCGCGCAGGTACTGGACCCAGAACCACGCGATATTGTCGGTGTCATCCTTGTGAAACAGCGGCCGGCGGGTTTTCTTTGCAGAGCGCATGTCGGGTTCTTTCCATGCTGGCCCCGGTTGCGTGCCTGCGCGGGGCAGGGCGCGCCTGTCATCGCGCCGTGGCACGGTGGGTAGTTGCAGCCATGGAAGAGGTCAACCGCCTGTGGCTCGGCTAGGGCATTCCGGGCCTGCCGGACGGGACGCGGGGCCGTGCCAAGTTAAGGCCGGGCAACGTTCCGCTGAAAAAGGCGACAGGCCCGCGCCGGGATCGGCACGGGCCTGTCAAATCGTGCGGCCTGAAATCAGGCGGCGCGACGGCGCTCCCACACCAGCAGGACAACGGCAGCCAGCGCGGCAACCGCGGCGGTGCCTTCCAGCGCGCTGATTTCCGGAACGGCGAACGCGTTCGCGGAGGCCGCGGTGGCGGCAAAGACAGCGGTGAGGGTCATGATAACAGTT
Source organism: Rhodovulum sp. P5 (assembly GCF_002079305.1). NCBI lineage: Bacteria > Pseudomonadati > Pseudomonadota > Alphaproteobacteria > Rhodobacterales > Paracoccaceae > Rhodovulum > Rhodovulum sp. P5. The sequence goes on along the minus strand of NZ_CP015039.1, from coordinate 1,310,526 downwards.
TTCATTCATCTACTCCTTTACGATGGTTTTCGAGGCATGAACCAATACCCCGTTGGGTGTTGCGGGCTTCCCCGCATGTGACGGCAGCCGACCCGCAAGACGGCTGCCGACAAGGGTTGCTGCATCAGCAGATGCAATCGACCGCATCGAAATCAAATGCGACGATGAAGGGTTGTTGGATCCCGCTTACCTCAGGGTTGGGATCCCAGATGAACCCGGCGACGTTGCCATCTCCCTCGAAGGAGTAGCCATGGCCATTGGCATCGGCATCCGCGAGGATGGCATCGACAATGCTCTCGGTCGCCATGCTGTAGCCAGTGTAGTCGCTGGAGGTGATGGTATCGGTCAGTTCCCAGATGGCAAACTGGATATCCCAATCGTCCACGTTGCTAAAGTTGGCATCGGCATTCCAGTCCTTGGCGACGATGTACTGGATCAGGTCCAGGTTGTCTTCCGGCGTGTTGCCGTTGAACGAACTGACCTGATCGTTGTCGAAGATGTCCTCGTCGTCTTCGAACAGTTCCGCGTCGGCAAGCCCGAACACGTCACCGGAAACCGCCGTGTTCAGTGGGATCGGGTCGGTGAAGCTGAGGCAGTAGGCCTTGGTGAAACTTTCACCATCGAAACGATCATCACCGGAGCCCGAGACCGTGACGTTGAATGCCCCCGCATCGGCCAAGGCGCCGGTAACGATCAGATCGGCCGTTGCCGGGAACGTTTCCGCCAGCGACGCGTAGCTGTTTGCATCGCCGCAGAAGGACAGCGTCATATCGGCCGTGTCCGTTCCGCCCGTTCCATCGGAGATGGTGTAGGAGACGGTCAAGGTTGCATGATCGCCGATGTCGAGGTCGGCCAGCGCTGAACTGGCGTCGAATTCGATCCCGTCCGCGGTCAGCGTCGCCGTGAGATCGTCAAAGGTGATCACGACGCCATCCGTCGAGGTGACCGTTCCGCTCAGGGTGACTTCGTCACCGAGATCGGACACGCTCTGCCCGCCGATGGCGACAATGCTCAGCGCAGCATCGCCCTCGTCGTCGCTGTCGTTGCCCAGGACATCGACAACCAGCACCTCGTCGGCACAGCCGCCAGCGGTGTCGTCCACCGCATCGGGATCGGCATTCAGACCCGCGTCGATGGTCAGAACTTCTTCGCCGATGCCAATCACGATCTCGTCCGTTGCACCGGTGGTCACGTCAGCATTGCTGTCGACTTCGTCATCAACGCCGGCGTACTGCTCGGTGAAGTGGAACCCGTTCGGCTCGTCGAAATCGACGATGTAGGTTCCGGCGGCCAAACCCGAGAAGAGGTACTTGCCGCCATTCGCCGTCTGGGTCGTGGCCACGATGTCGTCGATATCGCCGTCGCCATCGGTGTCGGCCAGCAGCGTCACCGTGACATCATCAAGACCAAGCTCGCCCGCGTCCTGAACACCGTTGCCGTTCTCGTCCTGCCAAACGATGTCCCCGATCGATGCGGTTTCCGGGTCGGCATAGCCCGCGTCGAGATCGGCGGTTTCACCGATGCCGACAGAGACCGTGGCGGTCTGGCCGTCGGTGCCGGCGTCGCTGTCGATCGCGTCGTCCCCGGCGTCTTGTGCCACGAGGGTCTTGCCGTCGACGGTTTCGGGGAAGACCACGTAGTAGTCGCCCGCCGGCAGGCCGGTGAAGCTGTAGGTCCCGTTACTGTCGGTGGTCGCGGTCAGGCCGGTCGTGGTGCCGTCGCCGTTGAACAGCTCGACTTCGACGCCCGAGATCGGCGTGTCGCCGGTGGTCTGGGTGTCGGAACCGTCATTGTCGGAGAACACCGTGCCGGTGATCGAGGCGGTTTCCGGGTCGGCATAGCCCGCGTCGAGATCGGCGGTTTCACCGATGCCGACAGAGACCGTGGCGGTCTGGCCGTCGGTGCCGGCGTCGCTGTCGATCGCGTCGTCCCCGGCGTCTTGCGCCACGAGGGTCTTGCCGTCGACGGTTTCGGGGAAGACCACGTAGTAGTCGCCCGCCGGCAGGCCGGTGAAGCTGTAGGTCCCGTTACTGTCGGTGGTCGCGGTCAGGCCGGTCGTGGTGCCGTCGCCGTTGAACAGCTCGACCTCGACGCCCGAGATCGGCGTGTCGCCGGTGGTCTGGGTGTCGGAGCCGTCATTGTCGGAGAACACCGTGCCGGTGATCGAGGCGGTTTCCGGGTCGGCATAGCCCGCGTCGAGATCGGCGGTTTCACCGATGCCGACAGAGACCGTGGCGGTCTGGCCGTCGGTGCCGGCGTCGCTGTCGATCGCGTCGTCCCCGGCGTCTTGCGCCACGAGGGTCTTGCCGTCGACGGTTTCGGGGAAGACCACGTAGTAGTCGCCCGCCGGCAGGCCGGTGAAGCTGTAGGTCCCGTCATCGCCGGTGGTGGCGGTCAGGCCGGTCGTGGTGCCGTCCCCGTTGAACAGGACGACCTCGACACCCGAGATCGGCGTGTCGCCGGTGGTCTGGGTGTGGGAGCCGTCATTGTCGGAGAACACCGTGCCGGTGATCGATGCGGTGCCCGGGTCGGCATAGCCCGCGTCGAGATCGGCGGTTTCACCGATGCCGACAGAGACCGTGGCGGTCTGGCCGTCGGTGCCGGCGTCGCTGTCGATCGCGTCGTCCCCGGCGTCTTGCGCCACGAGGGTCTTGCCGTCGACGGTTTCGGGGAAGACCACATAGTAGTCGCCAGCCGGCAGGCCGGTGAAGCTGTAGGTCCCGTTACTGTCGGTGGTCGCGATCAGGCCGGTCGTGGTGCCGTCGCCGTTGAACAGCTCGACCTCGACGCCCGAGATCGGCGTGTCGCCGGTGGTCTGGGTGTCGGAACCGTCATTGTCGGAGAACACCGTGCCGGTGATCGATGCGGTGCCCGGGTCGGCAATCCCGGCGTCGATGTTCCAAACGGTTTCGCCGGTGTTGACGGTGATCACTTGCGTCACACCGGTTGTCGGGTCGGCATCGCTGTCTTCGTTGCTGTCGCCACCCGCCGGATCGCCGACGCCCTGCTCGATGAGGGTCAGGCCGTCGATTTCGGTCGGGAACTGAACGTAGTAGTCGCCCGCGACGAGGTTGTCGAAGCTGTACCAGCCGTCGTCGCCTGTCGTGGTTTCAGCGACCTGCTCGCCCGCTGCATTCAGCAGGATGACGGTCACGCCGACGACGGACGGTTCCCAAGTGTTGCTGCCGTCGTTGAGCCACTCGGTGTTGTCGCCGTTGGTGTCTTCGAACACGCGGCCCTTGATCGCTCCGGTGGCCGGCTGATCGTCCTTGCAGAGTTCGATCTTGTCGATGCGGACATATTCACCGGCGTCGCCGTCGGCCTCGATCGTGAGCACATCGCCGTAGCCGAGTTCGAGATCTTGCAGCGTGAACTCGGAGAAGCCGCCATTGTCGCTGCCGGAGCCGTCGTCGTCCTCGTTCAGGATGATGGTGCCGACCTCGACGCCGTTCACCTTGACCGTCAGGGTCGACTGGCCGTCGCATTCGTCCTGCACCACGATCTTGAAGTCATAGGTGCCATCGCAGCCCTTGAACGTGGTCGAAAGCGTGCCGTCAACGTCACGGCCGGTGCCGCAGGCGAGCTTGACAAGTTCGCCGCCGGAAGCCTGGGTGCCGCAGACCGTCGTGAAGCCATAGGCCGTCATGTCCTCGGCTTCTATGGTCACGCACGGGGCGCAGTCGGGTTCGCAAAGTTCGATCTTGTCGATGCGGGCGTATTCACCGCAGTCACCGACGCCTTTCAGAACGATCTTGTCGCCGTATTCCAGTTCGACGCCCGCAATCGTGGCAGTCGACCAGCTGGACGAGCCGTCGCACCCGTTGCCGTCGTCATTCTTGTTCAGGCAGATGGTTTCGACATAGCGCCAGCCGCAGTTGTTGACGACATAGACTTCGATCCGGCCCTGGCCGTCGCTTTCGTCCATGTAGTCGATGCTGAGGTCGAGCGCGCCCGCTTCACCCTTGTAGGTGGTCGAGGCATAGCCGGTGGAGGAGCACAGCTTGATGCCGGCGCCGTCAGAGGCATCGCCGCGGCCTTCGACCGTGTAGCCGCAAAGTTCCATGTCTTCGGCTTCGATCACGGTGCAGGAGCCGTTGCCCTCTGCCACGTCGTTGACGCAGACCGTCAGCAGTTGGGTGGCTGTCCCGCCCTTGCCGTCGTCGACCTTGACCAACACCTTGTAGGTATTGTCGTTGCAGACATCCTGCGGGTTCTCATAGTCGGGGGCGGTCTTGAAGGTCAGTTCACCGGTCGAGGCGTCGATGGTGAAGAACGCGGCGTCGTCGCCACCCTCGATGGAGTAGGTCAGGGCGTCGCCGTCGGCGTCGCTCGCATCCACGTCGATGACGAAGGTCGTGTTCTCGTCGACGGTGATGCAGTTGGCCGCGTAGTCGTCAGAGAAGGTCGGGGGCGTGTTGTGAGCCTCCTCGCAGGTCGCGAGGCAGTTGAAATCGACAAGGTTGCCGGAAACGTTGCAGGTGTTGACCACCGTCAGGTCGGTGCCAGCCGCCGGCACATTGCCGTAGAAGGCAAAGTAGTCGCCTTCGCCGTTGCAGCCTTCGACCTCGATCTCGATCAGGTAATAGACGTTGCCGTTGCCGTCTTTCAGGACGTGATAGCATTCGGCGTACATTTTCGCCCCGACCGGCGCACCGTCAATATAGGTGTCCTGGCCGTAGCGGTCCGACGACCGTTCATTGTAGCAATCGTCGCCGCTCAGGTAACGGTCCCCGTCATACGTCGACATGCAGACTGCGCCGGAGCCCGGCATGGTGAACTTGGCACCGCAGCCGATATTGCCGCCCATGGCGTCCTCGGAAAAGGCCGACCACTCGTACTTCTTCTCGCAGTCGTAATACCGGTCATAGTAATAGGTCATAGTTCCCTCGCTCACAGTGCCTTCTGCGACACAACGCATTCCTCCCCCGCCATGTCGGGGGACTCGTCAGTTTCACTCGAGTAGAGCTGTTGATCGAGGATGCAGGGATGCAGCCGTGAACTGACCAAAACGGCCAGATCAACGCATTCGACGCCACATGCAATGTCAGGAGAATGCCGCCCACCCACGGCCCTGACCGCAGGTTACGCCAAGTCGCTACACACCCAATCCGACCTCATCGGTCCCTCGTCACCAAGTCTCGCACTCCACGGGCGACTTTACACAAGAATTCCGCAATTGCCGCATGTTTTTTTCAAACTTGATCCAAAACTTTGGCTTCGGTGCGGCGGCGCTGCCCATTGTTGCGCGTGGGTCGAAAGATCTTCTGATTCGCGCCAATTGTCCGCAATAGGTTTCCATGAAAGCTTCGAATCGACGGCATTTCTGCGGCGCGAAGCAAGGGAAGACCCAGAGTTTAGATCCATCCTGAGTCGTGCGTGGTGCCGTTTTCGGCCGGGGGGTGCCCCGCCCTATATTGGGCGGCCTTTCCCACTGGCGTTGATCCAAGGGACAAGCTAGGGATGCGCGCCAAGGAGAGCGGAACATGGCAAGGATCAAGCCTCAATCGGGCATACTCGACATCGCGCCCTATCAGGGTGGGCAATCGCAGATCGCGGGCCGATCCGATGTGGTGAAACTGTCGTCGAACGAGAACCCCTTCGGCCCGTCCGAACGGGCGCGTGCCGCCTTTGCGGCCACGGCGGCGGCGCTGCATCTGTATCCGTCCACCGATCACGCCGCGTTGCGGGCCGCGATCGGAGAAGTGCACGGTGTGGACCCCGCGCGGGTGATCTGCGGGGCCGGGTCGGATGAGGTCATCGCCTTCCTGTGCAACGCCTATGCCGGCCCGGGGGACGAAGTGATCCATACCGAGCACGGGTTCGCGATGTACCGGATTTCGGCCCTGGCCGCCGGGGCGACCCCGGTGGAGGTGCCGGAACGCGACCGTACCGTCGATGTCGATGCCATCCTTGCGGCCTGCACGGACCGGACCCGGCTGGTGTTCGTGGCGAACCCCGCCAACCCCACGGGCACGATGATTTCGGCCGAAGACACCGCACGGCTGGCGGATGGGTTGCCGGATCAGGCGCTGCTGGTGTTGGACGGGGCCTATGCCGAATGCGTCGAAGGGTTCGATGGCGGGGCCGCCGTTGTCGAGGGGCGCGAGAATGTCGTGATGACGCGCACCTTCTCCAAGATATACGGTCTTGGCGGTTTGCGGATCGGCTGGGGCTATGGCCCGGCCGAGGTGATCGACGTGCTGAACCGCGTGCGGGGGCCCTTCAACCTCAGCCGCGCGCAGCTTGACACGGCCGAGGCCGCGGTGCGCGACGTGGCGTATACCGAGAAATGTTGTGCCGAAAACGCCCGGCTGCGCGACTGGCTGGTGGTGGAACTGAACGCGGCCGGCGTGCCGACCGATCCGTCCTTTGCAAACTTCGTTCTGCCGCGGTTCCGGGACCGGGCCGAGGCCGAGGCCTGCGACGACTTTCTGAAATCCGAAGGTCTGATCGTGCGCCGCGTTGCTGGCTACAAGCTTCCCGATGCCCTGCGGATCAGCGTGGGGGACGAAGCCGCCTGCCGCCGCGTGATCGAGGCGATCACCCGGTTCAGGGAGGCGGCGGATGCCCGTGCTGTATGACCGCGTTGCGCTGATCGGTCTGGGGCTGATCGCGGGGTCGATGGCCCATGCCATGCGTCGCGGCAATCTGGCGGGTGAGATCGTGGGCACCGCCCGGTCTGCGGAAACCCGCGCCATCGCGCAAGAGATCGGATTGTGCGACCGGGTGGTGGATACCGCCGCCGAGGCGGTCGAGGGGGCCGATCTTGTTGTCCTTGCGGTGCCCGTCGGCGCGATGGGGGCCGTGGCCCGTGAAATCGCCCCGCATCTGAAACCCGGCGCCACGGTTACCGATGTCGGATCGGTCAAGCGGGCGGTGATTTCGGCGGTCGACCCGCATATTCCCGAAGGCGTGCATTTCATCCCCGGTCACCCATTGGCCGGGACGGAGCATTCCGGGCCCCGCTCTGGCTATGCCGAATTGTTCGACAACCGCTGGTGCCTGCTGGTGCCGTCGGGCAATGCCGATGTCGGGGCCATCGACAGGCTGCGCGCGCTTTGGGAAGGCATGGGGGCCCATGTCGACCTGATGGACGCCGATCACCATGATCTTGTTCTGGCGGTAACCAGCCATGCGCCGCACCTGATCGCCTATACCATGGTGGGGGTGGCCGACGATCTGCGCCGCGTCACCGATAGCGAGGTGATAAAGTATTCCGCCGCGGGTTTCCGCGATTTCACCCGGATTGCCGCGTCTGACCCGACGATGTGGCGCGACGTGTTCCTGACCAACAAGGACGCCACCCTGGAAATCCTTGGTCGCTTCACCGAAGAGCTGTTCGCCCTGCAGCGGGCGATCCGGTCCGGCGATGGCGAGTTGCTGTTCGACTATTTCACGCGGACCCGTGCGATCCGCCGCGGTATCATCGAGGCCGGGCAGGATACGGACGCCCCGGATTTCGGGCGGGCCAAGGCACGTTGACCGGGCGCACCCTGATATCCGCGCTGATCCTGGCGCTGGTCGCGGGGCAGGGGGCCGCGCGGGTGCCCGATGCGTCGCCCCGTCCCGTCCCGCGTCCGGTGGTGGCGGAGAATTCGGCGGCAATGGCGCCTGTCGTGGTGCGCGACGATGCTACCATTCGCCCGATGCCGCGTCCGTCCATCGGCGCTGCCGCCCCGTCGGGGGCCGGGGCTGGCCTTCGTCCCAGGTTGCGGCCGGCGCGCGCCGGGGTGCCGACCCGGGTGGTCGAGGTGTCGAGTTCGGTTGCGTTGACCCGTTCGGCCCGGCCGGAGCCGCGCCCCCGGACACCCTATCAGACCGCCTCACTCACCGCGGCGGGGGTGCGCAGCCAGCCCTCGACCGTGGTGACGGGACCGCAGGGGGCCGTTTGTGGTGACAAGGCGATCCGCGGGCAAAGCCTTGCGCCGATCCCGGGGCGGCTCCGCGGTTGCGGCGTGGCACGGCCGGTGCGGGTCAGTTCTGTCGACGGGGTGCCGCTGACCCGGCCCGCAACGATGGACTGCGATACCGCGCGGGCGCTGAAGACATGGGTGGCCAAGGGTGTGAAACCCGCGGTCGGGCGCCTTGGTGGCGGTGTCGGGTCGATCCGGGTGGTCGCCGACTATGCGTGCCGGACCCGGAACAACCAGCCCGGCGCGAAGATTTCCGAACATGGCCGGGGCAAGGCGGTGGACGTGGCGGCCATCAACCTCAAGAACGGCGTGGCGCTGAGCGTGCTGAAAGGCTGGACCGATCCGGTGCAGGGCAAGCTTTTGCGAAAGATGCATGCGGCCGCCTGCGGCCCGTTCGGCACGGTTCTGGGCCCGCGTTCCGACCGGTTTCACCAGGATCACTTCCACCTGGACACGGCGCGCTATCGCAGTGGTCCCTACTGCCGGTAGGCCGGGCCCGGGCTACCGGATGCTGAAATCGGGCGCGGGGCCAAGCGGCACAGGGCCAAGCCATGTCAGCCCGCGGGCAAAGCGCAGGGGCACATCGATGGTCTCGGGCCGTCCCGACAGCCCCGCGATCAGGCCGAGCGTTGCCTCCACCTGATCGGCGACCCCGTCGGACAACCGGCCCGAGGCACGGGCGATTGCGATCATGTCCCGCCAGTTCGTGGCCCGCAGGGTGACATCGCCTGTGGGCAGGCCATCGGCGTCTACATCCAGCGCGCCCGCCGCCTGCACGGCAAGGTCACCCCACTTCGCGTCCAGCATCGTCAGGTCCAGCCGGGTGATCTGCGGGCGCCGGTCTTCGATGGCGTGGCGGTCCCACTCGGTGTCGAAATCGACAAGCGCCTGAAGGCGAAGGTGGTCGAACAGGTCGGGCAGGATACCGGCCCGGTCGAGCATCGCAACCAGCGGCGCGGGTGGTCGCATCTGGCTGGCCTCAAAGGCGATGCTATAGCGGGCCTCGGCCCCGTCTTCCGCATCCGCCACAAGGCTTGCACCGGCCATGTCGGCCGTCCAGCCCGCGGTCGAGATGAGGGTGAACCCGTCCAGATCGGCCTGACCGTGGGTCAGTGCCAGCGCCGGGCCGGGGCGGAAATGCAGGGCGGCCTGCATCCGCTGTGCCCCGATGTCGATCTTCTGGTCCGGCGTCGACAGTTGCTGGCGGTCCGGCCATGTGGCGTGGATTTCATGGGGCTTGTAGCTTTTCGCTGCGAAGCGAAATTCTGGCGCTGCCCAGGCGAGGCCAGTGTCCGGGTCGGCCAGCGTCAGACCGGTGATCGCCGCGTTGAACGCGGTCGGAAACCCGGTCACGCCGATCTTGCCGGCATCGGCGACCCAGCTTTCGCTGCGCCGCTCCTCCAGCCAGACCTGCAAACCCGACTCCAGCAGGCGCGCGCTGACCAGCCAGTAACCCGACCAGATTGCGGCCGTCGCCAGAAGAACCATCAGAACACGCCGCATCGACCTGCCCCTTTTCCCGCTCTCTCGAATAGGGTTTACAGGGGGCACATGGCAGGGACCAGTGGAATGCGCGACGGGCTTTGGGTTTTCGGATATGGATCGCTTTTGTGGAACCCCGGTTTCCCGGTGGCCGACCGGCGCCTTGCGCGGCTTGACGGCTGGCATCGCAGCTTCTGCATGCGCTCCATCCACCATCGCGGGACAGAGACGGAGCCGGGGCTGGTTCTGGCGCTCGACTCGATGCCGGGGGCGTCGTGCCACGGGCTGGCGCTGCGGGCCGAGACCGGGACGGAGGCGGACACGCTTGCCTATTTGCGCGAACGCGAACTGATTTCCTCGGCCTATCTGGAGACCGAGGTCGAGGTCACGTTCGAGGACGGACCCGGCGTGCAGACGGTTCTGGCCTATGTCATCGACCCCGAGCATGTTCAGTATTGCGGGGGCCTGCCGCTGGAGGATCAAGCCGAGATCATCGCACGCGCCCGCGGCGGGATGGGGCCGAACGACGAATACCTGTTCAATACCGCGGCCCATCTGGCGGAACTCGGCATCGAGGACGCAGATCTTTCATGGCTGGCGGATCGCGTCCGCGCTATGTCGCGGCTTTGATTCTTGTGGCGCGGGTTTTCATGCAATAGGCTTAACTTCAAGGAAAAAACCGGGCAGGGCCCAGCCTATGGCGATGACCGAGCGCGAAGCGGAGCCTCAATTTTCCCGCCCGCTGCGCCAAATCTTCCTGATGCTGTTCGCGGTCGGGCTGTTCTCGGCCGGGGCTTATGTTGCCTTTCCCAGTGTTCAGCCCGTCTTTCTCGCCAACCCCTATCTGAACGGCGCGATTCTGTTTGTCTTCGTCATCGGGGTGATGGCCTGCTTCCTGCAGGTGATCCAGTTGATTGCCTCGGTTCATTGGATCGAGGGGTTCGTCGCCCGGACCCCGGGGCATGAGATCACGCGCGCGCCGCGGCTTCTGGCCCCGCTGGCGGCGCTTTTGCGCAAGCGCGAAAAGCGGATGCAGATCAGTTCCGCCTCGGCCCGGTCAATCCTTGAATCCGTCGCCACCCGGATCGACGAGGCGCGGGATATCACGCGCTACATTACCAATCTGCTGATCTTCCTTGGGCTTCTCGGCACCTTTTACGGCCTGGCCACGACCGTTCCCGCGGTGGTCGAAACCATCCGCTCGCTCGCCCCGCAGGAAGGGGAGGGCGGGGTAGAGGTCTTCGGCCGCCTGATGACCGGCCTTGAGGCGCAGCTTGGGGGTATGGGCACGGCCTTCGCCTCTTCCCTGCTTGGTCTTGCCGGGTCGCTGGTGGTGGGGCTTCTGGAACTGTTTGCAAGCCACGGTCAGAACCGGTTCTACCGGGAACTGGAAGAATGGCTGTCGACGATCACGCGGCTGGGCTTTTCCAGCGGCGATGGAGAGGGTGAGGGCGGTGGCGAGGCCGGCATGCTGGCCGCAACGCTCGACCAGTTGGCAGAGCATATGGACGGGATGCAGTCGCTCTTCGTCCGGTCCGAAGGCGCCCGCGATGCGTTACAGGCCCAGGTGGGCACCCTTGTCGAGGCGGTGAACACGCTTGGCGTCGCGATGGAACAACAGTTGGACGACCGGCAAGCCCTGACCGCCGCGTTGACCCGCATGGCCGAAGGGCAGGAACGCGCCGTCGCAGTTATCGAGAAACGGGTGGAGGAAGGCGGGCTTCTCGCAGATACCGAGGCGCATATGCGCCTGCGCTCCATCGACGTTCAGCTTCTGCGCATTCTGGAAGAGATCGCGGCCGGGAGGCAAGAGACCCTGACCGACTTGCGCGGCGATCTGGCGGAGATCGGGCGGGCGCTGTCGCGTCTCGACCCCGAGGGTGAGCGGTGGAGTTGACGTCATGGCCCTGACCCGGCGCGGCGGAAACCGGTTTCAGGCCTCGATCTGGCCGGGTTTCGTCGATGCCATGACGGCGCTGTTGCTGGTGCTGATGTTCGTGCTGTCGATCTTCATGATCATGCAGGTCATGTTGAAAGAGACGATCACTGGGCAGGAAACCGAACTTTCCGAACTCGGGTCGCAACTATCGGCATTGGCTAATGCGCTTGGCATCGAACGCACGCGCACGGCAGAGTTGGAAGAGGAACTCGGCACGCTCGGCTCGGCCCTGTCGGAGGCGCGCGCCGAGGCGGAGACGCGGGAAGCGTTGATCGCCTCCTTGCAAGGCCGCGTGGCGGCGCAGGCGGCCGACCTAGAGGCTGCCGGTGTGCGGATCGCCGATTTCGAGACGCAGGTGGCCCGGCTGCTGACCGAGCGTGATGCGGCGCGGACACGCGGCGCGGCCCTGACCCAGGAGATCGCCGAACTGGAGGCGACCCGTGCTGATCTGGAGCAGGCGCAACAGGCGCTGATGTCGGAGCAGGAGCAGCTACAGTTCGCCCTTGCCGCTGCCCGGGAGGCGATCGACGCCGGGGTTGAGGCCGCGCGGCTGGCCGCGGCCAAGCGCGAAGCGTTGGAAGCCCTGATCGCGGATCTCAAGACAAAGAACTCTGATAGCGAGGCGGCCCGTCACGCGCTTGAAGGTCAGGTCGCGGACTTGCGCGCCGATCTGTCCGAAGAGGAAGCCGCGCGGCTGGCCGAAGCCGCGGCAGCAGAGGCCTTGCGTCGGAAACTGGCGGGCTCCGAAGACGAACTGACCGCGATGACCCTGGTGCTGGAGGAGGAACGCCGGAAGGCCGAGGAAACGCTGACCCTGTTGGCCGCGGCAGAGGCAGCGAAGCAATCCCTTGGGGAGAAACTGACGGACGCGCTGGCCGCAGGGGATGCGCTGGGGAACAACTTGGCCGCGGTCGCGGCCGAGAAACAGGCCCTGGGGGATCGGCTGGGCGATGCGCTTGCGAAAGGTCAGGCGCTGGGGGAACAGCTTTCGACCCAAATGGCTGCGCTGGACCGTGCCGGGGATGACCTTGCAGACGCGGACAGGGCCCGGCAGGCGCTGGAGGCCGATTTGAAACGCGCGCGGGCCGAAATTGCCGCGCTGCGAAATGAAGTGGGCGACAAGGCGGAGATCGAACGCCGTCTCGCCGCCGCGCTTGCCGCGAAGCTGGCAGCAGAGCAGGCGGCCGATCAGAACCTGAGTGCGGCCGAACAGCGTGCGGCCCTTCTGGCCGAGGCCAACCGCACGCTTCAGGCCGAGGAAGCACGCTCTGCCGAGGACCGGCGCAAGCTTGCCCTGCTGAACCAGCAGGTGGCTGCGCTGCGCGCCGATCTGGGCAATGTCCTGTCGCTGCTGGAACAGAGCGAGGCGCGGGAGTCGCAGGCACAGGTTCAGATCGACGACCTTGGGGCGCGGCTGAACGTGGCATTGGCGCAGGCCGCCGCGGAACAGCGAGCCCGGGCCGAACTGGAAGCTGCCGAACGCCAGCGGCTGGAGGAAGAGGCGCAGCGTTTGGCCGATGAGGCGCGGCGTCTGGAAACCTACCGGTCGGAGTTCTTTGGCGAATTGCGTCAGCTTCTGGCGGGGCGCCCGGGCGTGCGGATCGAGGGGGACCGGTTCGTGTTCTCGTCCGAGGTGCTGTTCCAGATCGGGAGCGCCACGCTGTCGGAGGATGGCAAGGAGCAGATCGCCAAGGTCGTGTCGATCCTGCGGGACGTGGCGGATCAAATCCCGGCCGAGATCGACTGGATCCTCAGGGTGGACGGGCATACCGACAACGCGCCTTTGGTCGAAGGGGCAGCCTTTGCTGACAACTGGGAACTGAGCCAGGCCCGGGCGCTGTCGGTCGTGCGCTTCATGGTCGACGATCTGGGCTTTCCCCCCGACCGGCTGGCCGCTGCGGGGTTCGGCGAGTATCAGCCGGTTGAAGCTGGCGACAGCCCAGAGGCCCGCGCCCACAACCGCCGGATCGAACTGAAACTGACCGAGCGGTGATAGCCATCCCGGAAAAGAATGTCCCCCGCGACCTTTCGGTGCGGGGGACCTGACTAGTCCGGTATCGCCGTTCTGGCGATCAGTCTGCTGTCAGCAGAGGCGGCCGTTTCGAGTCGAGCCGACGTTTCTCCGGCTCCTCTATCTCCAGGTCGAGTTCGCCGTCTTTGACACCGACCTTGACCACACCGCCTTTGGCCAGCTTGCCGAACAGCAGTTCCTCGGCAAGCGGTTTCTTGATGCTTTCCTGGATGACGCGGGCCAGCGGCCGCGCCCCCATCTTGTCGTCGTAGCCCTTGTCGGCCAGCCATGCGGCGGCTTCGCGGGAAAGCTCGATCGACACGCTGCGATCCATAAGCTGGGCTTCCAGTTGCAGCACGAACTTCTCGACCACCTGCATGATGACCTCTTTCGGCAGCGGCGCGAAGGAGATCACGGCATCCAGACGGTTGCGGAACTCGGGCGTGAAGGTCCGCTCGATCGCGGCGGTATCCTCGCCCTCGCGCCGGTCGCGGCCAAAGCCGATGGCGGCCTTGGCCTGTTCCGCGGCGCCCGCGTTCGAGGTCATGATCAGCACCACGTTGCGGAAGTCCACCTGACGGCCGTTATGGTCGGTCAGCTTGCCGTGGTCCATCACCTGCAAGAGGATGTTGAACACATCCGGATGCGCCTTTTCGATCTCGTCGAGCAGCAGCACGCAATGCGGGTTCTGGTCGACGCCGTCGGTCAGAAGACCGCCCTGATCGAAGCCGACATAGCCCGGAGGCGCACCGATCAGGCGGCTGACCGCGTGCTTCTCCATGTATTCCGACATGTCGAAGCGGAGCAGTTCCACGCCGAGGGTGGAAGCGAGCTGCTTCGCGACCTCGGTCTTGCCGACACCGGTGGGCCCGGCGAACAGGTAGTTGCCGATGGGCTTTTCAGGTTCGCGCAGACCGGCCCGGGCCAGCTTGATCGAAGCGGCGAGTGCCTCGATGGCCTTGTCCTGTCCGAACACCACGCGCTTGAGTGTCGTTTCCAGGTCCTTCAGCACCTTGGCATCGTCCTTGGAGACGCTTTTCGGCGGAATGCGGGCGATCTTGGCGACCACGGCCTCGATCTCCTTGGTGCCGATGGTCTTGCGGCGCTTGCTTTCGGTCAGCAGGTGCTGGGCGGCGCCGGCCTCGTCGATCACGTCGATGGCCTTGTCGGGCAGCTTGCGGTCATGGATGTAGCGCGCCGACAGTTCCACCGCGGTCTTGATCGCGTCAGAGGTATACTTGATGTCGTGATGCTCCTCGAAATAGGGCTTGAGACCCTTGAGGATTTTCACGGCATCGTCGACCGACGGCTCGCTGACATCGATCTTCTGGAACCGGCGGGACAGGGCGCGGTCCTTTTCGAAATGCTGGCGGAACTCCTTGTAGGTGGTCGAGCCCATGCAGCGCAGCTTGCCGCCCTGAAGTGCGGGCTTCAGCAGGTTGGAGGCATCCATCGCGCCGCCGCTCGTGGCGCCCGCGCCGATCACGGTATGGATCTCGTCGATGAAGAGGATCGCGTCGGGGTGATCTTCCAGTTCGGTGACGACCGCTTTCAGACGCTCCTCGAAATCGCCGCGATAGCGGGTGCCGGCCAGAAGCGCGCCCATGTCGAGGGCATAGATCGTGGTCTTCGACAGAACCTCGGGCGTCTCGCCGCCAACGACCTTGCGGGCCAGACCTTCCGCGATGGCGGTCTTGCCGACACCCGGATCGCCGACCAGAAGCGGGTTGTTCTTGCGGCGACGGCACAGCACCTGGATGCAGCGTTCCACCTCGTCCTCGCGGCCGATCAGCGGATCGACCTCGCCCTCGCGCGCCTTGGCGTTCAGGTCGACGCAGTATTTCGCAAGCGCGGATTCCCGGGCGTCGTTGCTTTCGCTCTGGGAACTGGCGGCCTGCGCCTCTTCCTCGAACTCGTTGGCGCCGGTGATCGGGCGATGTTCGCCGAAGGACGGGTCCTTCGCCACGCCGTGCGCGATGAAGTTCACCGCGTCATAGCGCGTCATGTCCTGTTCCTGCAGGAAGTAGGCAGCGTTCGATTCCCGCTCCGCGAAGATCGCGACAAGAACGTTGGCGCCCGTCACCTCGGTCCGGCCCGAGCTTTGGACATGGATCGCGGCGCGTTGGATCACGCGCTGGAAGGCGGCCGTCGGCACCGCTTCGGACCCTTCGATATCGGTCACCAGCGTCGACAGTTCATCCTCGATGAATTCGTTCAGGGTCTTTCGCAACTCCTCGAGGTCGACGGAACAGGCTTGCATGACTTTGGCTGCGTCCGGTTCGTCGATCAGGGCCAGAAGCAGATGTTCCAGCGTCGCAAGTTCGTGCCGACGGGAATTGGCCAGCGCGAGTGCGGCGTGGATGGCTTGCTCGAGTGTGTTCGAAAATGAAGGCACGAGGCGTGCTCCTTTCCTTCTGGGGCGGAGGGGCGTGAGCCGTTCCTCCACCATGGTCTCTTACGGTTAAGTTTTGGTGTTTGTCGGCCTGCTTCAAGTTTTTTCTGTTCAAAAGTTCGGCGTGCGTGTCCGAACGCCCGGTTTTTCGGCACCCGTTCCGGGCTCAGAACCGGTCCTTTCGCTGGCGGATTTCGGCGAACACGTCGGAATCGGGCCGGTTTTCCATGCCGAGGGCCGATTTCACCTGCGGCAGGCGCGCACGCAGGAACGGGTTGGTGGCAAGTTCCTCGTCGATGCGGGCGGGAACCGTCGGTTTGCCTTGGGCCCGTAACTCGGCCACCCGTTCGATGCGATCCTGCAATGCGGGGTTGTCGGGCTCGACCGATTGCGCGAACCGGCCGTTGGCGATGGTGTATTCGTGCCCCGAATAGACCTGTGTCTGCGGCGGCAGCGTGGCGAGTTTCGACAGGCTGGCCCACATCGTGTCGGCGTCGCCCTCGAATAGCCGTCCGCAGCCGAGCGCCATCAGGCTGTCGCCGGTGAAGACCGCGGCACTGTCGGGGAAGAAATAGGCGATGTGGCCCATGGTGTGGCCCGACACGTCAAGCACCCGCGCGGTTTCGCTGCCAACGATGATCGTGTCGCCCTCTTCCACAGCGAGTTCCAGTTTCGGCAAGCGGCCCGCATCGGCCGCAGCACCGATCACACGCGCGCCATGGGCCGCGCGCAGGGGCTCTACCCCGCCGATATGGTCGTGATGGTGGTGCGTGATCAGGATGTCGGTCAGCTTCCAGCGATGTTGCCCAAGGGCCAGCTCGATCGGTCCGGCATCCGGGGCATCGACGACCGCGGTGGCGCCTGTTTGCGCGTCATGCAGCAGATAGGCGTAGTTGTCGCTGAGACAGGGGACGATGACGATCTCTAGGGGCATGGCAATCTTGCTCCGCATGGCTATCTTGAAGTCCTCTGGACCTTGACCCAACGGTATCGCGCGCGGCAATGCATCTCGACGTTCTGGACCTGAGGAATTTTTACTACCGGACCAATCTGGGGCGCGCGGCGCAACGGGCAATCCGAGACCAGGTGCTGGAGTTCTGGCCCGAGGCGAAGGGGCAAACGGTGGCGGGCTTCGGTTTTGCGGTACCGCTCTTGCGGCCCTATCTGCCGGAGGCCCGCCGCGTGATCGCCCTGATGCCGGGACAGCAGGGCGTGATGCCGTGGCCCGCCGGGCAGGCCAATGTCTCTGTCCTGTGCGAGGAAACCGCCTGGCCCTTGCAGGACGGATTTGTCGACAAGCTGGTTTTGCTGCATGGGCTGGAGACCAGCGAAAACCCCTCGGCGCTTTTGGACGAGGCATGGCGGGTCTTGGGCCCCGGCGGGCGGGCGCTTTTCGTCGTGCCGAACCGGTCGGGGCTTTGGGCACGGCGGGACGGCACGCCTTTCGGGTTTGGTCGTCCCTACAGTTCCGGCCAGCTGGAGGCGCAATTGCGCCGCCATGCGTTTGAGCCCGAACGGTTTCGCGCGGCTCTCTTTGCGCCGCCGGCGAACAGGCGATTCTGGCTTAGAACAGCGCCCATGTGGGAAAACGCCGGCCGTCGCATGTCGGCCTATTATGCGGGCGGTGTGCTCATGGTAGAGGCGGCCAAGCGGGTCTACCGCCCCTCCGGCACTGTCGTCAGGGAAGAGCTTCCGCGTCCGCTGCGCATTCTCGAAGGGTTGCCGCAGCCGGGGGCGGAACCGGCATGAGCCCAACAAAAAAAGGTGTAATTGCCATATCCGCGCCAGAAGAATGGTCGCCTTTCGCCGTCGGATCTTCACTTGCCAAACCGCCCCGCAAGAGCGACGCTCGAAGCAGGACAATTTATGCCGCTCTAGGCGGTTGCGAGGTTTAACAGCCTCTGCTACACCCACGCCGATTTCGGAGCGTGCCCGTCCGGGTGCGCCGCTTGATCTGCCCCGTCCGAGCGTTTCGGGCATGCGAGGGGCCTTAAGACATCGGAAGGGTTGACGTGTCCGAACCAGCTTCGATTTCGTCTGGCATTGCCGCGCGCTATGCCACGGCACTGTTTGAGATCGCAAAGGAATCCAAAGCGCTCGCCGGCCTTGAAGCGGATGTCGATACGCTCGACGCCGCCATCGCCGAAAGCGCCGATTTCCGCGATCTGATCCACTCCCCCGTCTACTCGCGCGACGCGCAGGGCAAGGCGATCACCGCGATTGCGGTCAAGATGAACCTGGGTGAGATGACCACCAAGACGCTTGGCCTGATGGCATCCAAGCGGCGCCTGTTCACGCTGCCGCATCTGGTGGCGAACCTGCGCGCGCTGATCGCCGAGGAAAAGGGCGAGGTCACGGCCGAGGTCGTTTCGGCCAAACCGCTGTCGGAGGCGCAGGCCGAAAAGCTTGCCGCCGCGCTGAAGGCCAATGCGGGCAAGGACGTCAAGATCAAAGCCACCGTCGACGAGAAACTCATCGGCGGTCTTATCGTAAAGCTGGGCTCCAAGATGATCGACACGTCGATCAAGGCGCGGCTCAACGCACTTCAGAACACCATGAAAGAGGTCGGATAAATGGGTATCCAAGCAGCTGAGATCTCTGCGATCCTCAAGGAGCAGATCAAGAACTTCGGTCAGGAAGCCGAAGTTGCAGAGGTGGGCCGCGTGCTGTCGGTCGGCGACGGTATTGCCCGTGTCCACGGCCTCGACAACATCCAGGCCGGTGAAATGGTCGAGTTCCCGGGCGGTATCCGGGGCATGGCGCTGAACCTCGAGATCGACAATGTCGGTATCGTTATCTTCGGCTCCGACCGTGACATCAAGGAAGGTGATGTCGTCAAGCGCACCAACGCCATCGTGGACGTGCCTGTGGGCGACGCAATGCTGGGCCGCGTGGTCGATGGTCTCGGCAACCCGATTGACGGCAAGGGCGCGATCGCCGCTTCCGAGCGCCGCATCGCCGACGTGAAGGCGCCGGGCATCATTCCCCGTAAATCGGTGCATGAACCGATGGCCACCGGCCTGAAATCGGTCGACGCCATGATCCCGATCGGCCGCGGCCAGCGGGAACTGATCATCGGCGACCGCCAGACCGGCAAGACCGCTGTGGCGCTCGACACCATCCTGAACCAGAAAAGCTATAACGACGCCGCGGGCGATGACGAGAGCAAGAAGCTCTACTGCATCTACGTCGCGGTCGGCCAGAAACGCTCCACCGTGGCCCAGCTTGTGAAGAAGCTGGAGGAAACCGGTGCCATGGAATACTCCATGGTCGTGGCCGCGACCGCGTCCGACCCCGCGCCGATGCAGTTCCTTGCGCCTTACGCCGCGACCGCGATGGCGGAATACTTCCGCGACAACGGCCGCCACGCGCTGATCATCTACGATGACCTCTCCAAGCAGGCCGTCGCCTATCGCCAGATGTCGCTGCTGCTGCGCCGTCCGCCGGGGCGTGAAGCTTACCCGGGTGACGTGTTCTATCTGCACTCCCGGCTGCTGGAACGTTCGGCCAAGATGAACGAGGATCACGGCGCGGGCTCGCTGACGGCGCTGCCGATCATCGAAACCCAGGCGGGTGACGTGTCGGCCTACATTCCGACCAACGTGATCTCGATCACCGACGGTCAGATCTTCCTTGAAACCGACCTGTTCTATCAGGGTATCCGCCCGGCCGTGAACACCGGTCTGTCGGTGTCGCGCGTGGGCTCCTCGGCCCAGACCAACGCGATGAAGTCGGTTGCCGGCAAGGTGAAGCTGGAACTCGCGCAGTACCGCGAGATGGCGGCCTTCGCGCAGTTCGGTTCCGACCTTGATGCCGCGACCCAGAAGCTTCTGAACCGTGGTGCACGCCTGACCGAGCTGATGAAACAGCCGCAGTACTCGCCGCTGACCAACGCCGAAATCGTTTGCGTGATCTTTGCCGGGACCAACGGCTATCTCGACAACGTGGCCGTGAAGGATGTCACCCGCTACGAGGCGGACCTGCTGAACTTCCTGCGCACCAAGCATCAGGATCTGCTGGACGACATCACCAACAACGACCGCAAGGTGAAGGGTGAGCTTGAGGACAAGATCAAGGCGGTGCTCGGCGACTTCGCCAAGAACTTCGCCTGAGGCCGGGGGATCGAATAGATGCCCAGCCTTAAGGACCTCAAGAACCGGATCGGAAGCGTCAAGAACACGCGGAAGATCACGAAGGCCATGCAGATGGTCGCGGCGGCCAAGCTCCGCCGTGCCCAGGAGGCCGCGGAAAACGCGCGGCCTTATGCCGAGCAGATGACGAAGGTGATGACCGGCCTTGCCGCTTCGGCGACCGGGTCGGCCAATGCGCCGAAGCTGCTGACCGGCACCGGATCGGATCAGGTGCAACTGCTGGTCGTGATGACGGCCGAGCGGGGCCTGTGCGGTGGCTTCAACTCGTCCATCGTGCGCCTGGCGCGGAACAAGATCACCGAACTGCTGGGGCAGGGCAAGACGATCAAGATTCTGACCGTCGGGCGCAAGGGGCGCGAACAGCTCAAGCGTGAATTCGGCAATCACTTCATCGGCCATGTCGATCTGAGCGAGGTCAAGCGTATCGGTTATGCCAATGCGCAAGACATCGCCAAGGACATCATCGGCCGCTATGAGGCCGGCGAATTCGACGTGGCGACGATCTTCTATGCCGAGTTCAAGTCCGTGATCGCGCAAGAGCCGCGCGCGCAGCAGATCATTCCGGCGGTGTTCGACGAGGCCGAGGCCGACACCTCGACCATCTACGACTACGAACCGACCGAGGGCGAGATCCTGCAGGAGTTGCTGCCCCGTGGCGTGGCCACCCAGATTTTCGCAGCGCTCCTTGAAAACGGCGCATCGGAACAGGGTGCGCGGATGTCTGCGATGGACAACGCGACCCGCAACGCCGGCGAGATGATCGACAAGCTGAACCTCGAGTACAACCGCTCGCGTCAGGCTGCGATCACCAAGGAACTCATCGAAATCATTTCGGGCGCCGAGGCGCTCTAAAGGAACCGGAGAAACGACATGGCAACTGCTGTAGGCAAAGTCACCCAGGTGATCGGCGCCGTCGTCGACGTTCAGTTCGACGATCACCTGCCCGAAATTCTGAACGCGCTCGAAACCGAAAACAACGGCAAGCGTCTGGTGCTTGAAGTCGCCCAGCACCTTGGCGAAAGCACCGTGCGGACCATCGCCATGGACGCGACCGAGGGTCTCGTCCGCGGCGCCAAGGTGACCGACACCGGCAAGGCGATCGCTGTGCCGGTCGGCGAAGCGACGCTGGGCCGGATCATGAACGTGATCGGGGAACCGATCGACGAGAAGGGCCCCGTCGAGGCGAAAGAAACCCGCGCCATCCACCAGCCTGCCCCGGAATTCGCCGAGCAGGCCACCGGGTCGGAAATCCTGGTGACGGGCATCAAGGTCATCGACCTTCTGGCGCCCTACTCCAAGGGTGGTAAGATTGGCCTCTTCGGCGGTGCCGGCGTGGGCAAGACGGTTCTGATCATGGAACTGATCAACAACATCGCCAAGGTGCACTCGGGTTACTCGGTCTTCGCCGGCGTGGGCGAGCGGACCCGTGAGGGCAACGACCTCTATCACGAGATGATCGAATCCAACGTCATCAAGCCCGACAACCTGTCGGAATCCCAGGTGGCGCTGGTCTACGGCCAGATGAACGAGCCGCCGGGCGCCCGTGCCCGCGTTGCGCTGACCGGCCTGACCCTGGCCGAGCAGTTCCGCGATGCCTCCGGCACCGACGTTCTGTTCTTCGTCGACAACATCTTCCGCTTCACGCAGGCGGGCTCCGAGGTGTCGGCACTTCTGGGTCGTATCCCATCGGCCGTGGGCTATCAGCCGACGCTGGCCACCGACATGGGCGCGATGCAGGAACGCATCACCTCGACCAAGCAGGGCTCGATCACCTCGATCCAGGCCGTCTACGTGCCTGCGGACGACCTGACCGACCCGGCCCCGGCCACGACCTTTGCCCACCTCGACGCCACGACCGTTCTGTCGCGTGCCATCTCGGAACTGGGCATCTACCCGGCCGTGGACCCGCTCGACTCCACCTCGCGGATCCTCGATCCGTCGATCGTGGGCGAGGAACACTACCAGGTGGCGCGTGACGTGCAGGGGATCCTCCAGCGCTACAAGTCGCTGCAGGACATCATCGCGATCCTCGGCATGGACGAACTGTCGGAAGAGGACAAGCTGACCGTGGCCCGCGCCCGGAAGATCCAGCGCTTCCTGTCCCAGCCGTTCGACGTGGCGAAGGTCTTCACCGGTTCCGACGGTGTGCAGGTGCCGCTTGAAAAGACCATCGCGTCCTTCAAGGCGGTTGTGGCCGGCGAATACGACCACCTGCCCGAAGCTGCCTTCTACATGGTTGGCGACATCGACGAGGTGATCGCCAAGGCCGAGAAGATGGCGGCCGACGCGGCCTGATGAAGGCTTCGGCGCCGGGTTTGCAAGGCCCGGCGCCCGTATGCGCAAGGAGGCGAAATGGCCGATACGATGCAATTCGATCTAGTGGCGCCGGAGGCCCGCGTGGCCCATGCCGAGGCGACGCAGGTTGTCATTCCGGGCTTCGAAGGCGACCTGACGGCGATGCCCCAGCACGCACCGCTGATCACCACGCTGCGCCCCGGTATTCTTGAGGTCTTCACCGGCAAGGACAGCAAGAAATACGCTGTGACCGGCGGATTTGCCGAGATCACCGCCGACCGCGCCACCGTTCTGGCAGAGCGGTCGCTGGCCGTTGAGGACGTGACGCAGGACATGGTCAACCAGTGGGTCGCAGAGGCCCGCGCCGCCCATGAAGACGCCCACCCCGACGTTGTCGACGCATCGGCGAAGATGCTGGCCGACATGGTGGCGATGGGGACCCATATGGGGTTCGAGCCGCAAAGCTGACCGGCGGCACCATCATCCAGCAAAACAAAAGGCCCCGGCGACGGGGCCTTTTCGCGTTTGGTCTGCGTTATACGCCGCCGAAGCGGCGTCACGTTCATCCCCTGCCGGGTGCGTACATCCCCTCGTAGATCGGGGCGAGCGTTTCGTGGGCAAAGAGCGACGACACCGATGTGCCCTGCCAGATGTTCATGATTGCCTGCGCAAAGAGCGGCGCGGTCGGGACGATGCGGATATTGGGGCAGGCTTCGACGGGCGCGGTCGGTTGGATCGAGTCCGTGACGACGACCGATTTGAGTTGCGACCCGGTGATCCGTTCCACCGCCGGCCCGGAGAACACGCCGTGACTGATATAGGCATGGACCTCCCGCGCGCCGGCCTCGATCAGCTTGTCCGCAGCCTTGCAGAGCGTGCCGGCGGTATCGCACAAATCGTCGACGATGAAGCATATCTGCCCCTCGACATCGCCGATCACCGTCATCTCGGCGACCTCGCCAGGGCGGACCCGGCGTTTGTCAACGATGGCAAGCCCCGACCCGATGCGTTGCGCGAGTTCCCGGGCGCGGGCCACCCCGCCGACATCCGGTGAGACCACGGTGATTTGTTCCAGCGCGCCGTTGAAGGCATGCGCGATGTCGAGCGCAAAGATCGGCGCGGCATAGAGGTTGTCCACCGGGATATCGAAAAAGCCCTGAATCTGCGCGGCATGCAGGTCCATCGTCAGTACCCGTTCAATGCCGGCCTCGGTCAGCAGGTTGGCGACCAGCTTTGCAGAAATCGGGGTTCGCGCCTTGGTTCGCCGGTCTTGCCGGGCATAACCGAAATAGGGGATCACGGCGGTGATGCGGGCCGCCGACGACCGGCGCAGCGCGTCGGCCATGATCATCAGCTCCATCAGGTTGTCGTTGGCGGGGTTTGAGGTCGGCTGGATGATGAACATGTCCTCGCCCCGGACGTTTTCATACACCTCGACGAAGATTTCCTGATCGTTGAACCGCTCCACCCGCGCGTCCACGAGGCTGACATTCACCCCCCGATGCATGGACATCCGCCGGGCAATGGACGCGGCAAGCGGACGGTTGGCATTGCCCGCGATCAGTTTCGGTTCGTGGATGTTGTGCATTGGCTGATTTCCCAGAGGCGGCAGATTCGTAACTGTCACGTTACGTTGACAGCGCTTAACACCGGTCTGCGGCCTTGAAAACCACAGGAGACGGAACTGCACGGGGAACGTGACGCTATTCCCCGATGCGGCGAAAACAAGTGCAGACCTTCCCGCGCGGGGCGTCCAGCCTAGCCGCCGATGGCCGACAGGAACTGATCGACATCCTCATCGGTCGTGCACCAGGAGCAGACAAGTCGCGCCGAGACAAGCACGTCGCCCGCGCCCTCAAGCGTCTGGTCCATCGGCCAGAGGTAGTAATAGGCCCCCTTGTCCTGAGCGACCCGGTGCCCCGCGCGCGGCCAGGCCGCGAAAACGGCGTTGGCCTCGGTCGGGTGCAAGAGGGTCGCATCGGGCAGGGCGGCGATGCCATCGGACAGGCGCTTCGCGGCGGCGTTGGCCCGTTCTGCCAGTTTCAGCCACAGATCGTCATCCAGATAGGCGGCCATCTGCGCCGACAGATACCGGTGCTTGGAAAACAGGTGGCCGCCCCGTTTCCGGCGCAACTGGAACTCCCACGCTTTGGATGGGTTGAACAGCACCACGGCCTCCACGCCCATCAGACCGTTCTTGGTGCCGCCGAAGGACAGGACATCGACGCCGGCCTTCCACGTCATCTCGGCGGGCGTACATCCGGCGGTGACCAGCGCATTGGCAAAGCGCGACCCGTCCATGTGAACGGGCAGGCCCGCCTTCTTTGCCACCGCACAGATCAGGGCCACGTCGTCTGGCGTGTAGACGGCGCCCAGTTCCGTCGCGTTGGTGATCGACACCGCACCTTTCTGCACGTTGTGTACCCCAGCGCGCGCGGTAAAGGCGATGGCGCGTTCAAGCCCCTCGGGGGTAATCTTGGCGTCCGCCCCGTCCAGCAGGGTCAGCTTTGCCCCGCCGGTGTAGAATTCCGGTGCGGCGCATTCATCCTCCTCAACATGGGAATTGCGGTGGCAGAACACGGTGGCCCAAGGCGGGCACAGGCAGGCGAGCGCGATTGCATTGGCCGCCGTTCCCGTGGGGACAAGGAAGACCTCTGCCTCCGGCGCCTCGAAAACCTGCCGGATCTTTTCGCGCACCTCTGTCATCTGCACCTCGGTCCCATAGGGTGGTGCATAGCCGTGATTGACCTCGATCAGGGCCTCCAGAATTTGCGGCGGTACGGGCGCGGTGTTGTCCGAGGCGAAATGCATGACCCTCAAAGCTCCTCTTCGATGACGTGGTCTTCCCACTCCTCGACGGGCACGTCGAATTCCGGCACGGTCCAGCCCTGCACCGAAACGCCGGCCTCGTGCACGCTATCCGGCCGGCCCGACACCAGCGGGTGCCAGTCGAAAAGCGACCGCCCCTCCCACAGCAGGCGGTAGGCACAGCTTGCCGGCATCCAATAGGCGATCTCGGCAATGTTCGTGGGTTTCAGGACAACGCATTCCGGCACGATCGTCTTGCGCACATCGTAATGCGCGCAGCGGCAGGTTTCGTCGTCCAACAGACGGCAGGCCACGCGGGTGAAGACCACCTCGCCGGTATCGGCATCTTCCAGCTTGTTCAGGCAACATTTCCCACAGCCATCGCACAGTGCCTCCCACTCTTTCGGTGTAAGCTTCGTCAGGGGGATGCGCTCCCAGAAGCGGGGGCGCAGGCCGTTGCGATCGATGGGATCTTGGCGGGGGTCCATGGGGCGTAGACTAGACGTCTAGCGCCGGAAGGGAAGGGGGGGCGCCTGCGCGAGGATCTTTCGCGCGCGGTCGCAATCCCGGTTCATCTGGTCCACCAGTTCGTTCAGGCTGTCGAATTTCATCTCGTCGCGCAGGAACTCGACCAGCGCAACGGAAAGATGCGTGCCGTACAGGTCGCCCTTGAAGTCGAACAGGTGGCTCTCGCAGTTCGGCACATTCTCCCCGAACATCGGGCGCACCCCGATGGCCGCGGCCCCGTCATAGGTGCCCTGATGCGGGCCCGACAGGACATCGACCTTGACCGCATAGACACCGAAACGCGGACGGTGCAGCCCGTGGATCGACATGTTGGCGGTGGGAAAGCCCAAGGCGCGACCGCGGGCATCCCCATGCAGCACCTCGCCCTCGATCCGGTGCCAGTGCCCCAGCATCTTCGCGGCATCCCGTGGCCGCCCGTCGGTCAGCGCATCGCGGATCGCGGTGGAGGAGACCTCTCCCACCTCATTCGCCAGGAGTTCTACGGCGGTCACGCCAAAGCCCATCTGCGCGCCGAACTGCCTGAGGTCATCGACATTGCCGGTGCGCCCCTTGCCAAAGCAGAAATCGGCGCCAACCACGACATGGGCCAGCCCCAGCCCGCCGGAGATGACGTCCCGCGCGAAGGCTTCGGGCGTCAGCCCTGCGAGCCGCGCGTCGAAGGGCAACTGGTACAGGTGATCGACGAAGAGTTTGGTCAGACGGTTCGCCCGCGCCTCGGCATTCATCAGGCGGAAGGGGGCGGCCCCGGGGGAAAAGAATTCCCGCGGATGGGGTTCGAAGGTCAGAACGCCCAAGGGGGCACCGCGCCGTTCGCATTCGTCGCGCGCGGTCTCGATCACGGTGCGGTGCCCAAGGTGCACGCCGTCGAAATTGCCGATCGCGGCGACTGCGCCGCGGTCCCCCGGCGCGTGGCCCGTCCATGATGTGAAGGTCTTCATGGCCCCCGATTGCACCGGGGGCCGGGCGGCGTCAATCGAATTTCTTGGTTGGCGCCAGTACCGTCGCCTCGCCCTTCAGCACTGGCTTGCCGTCGACAAGACAGCGGGTGTCCAGCTTCACGCGCCGCTTACCATAGTCGATGTCCATCACCTCGACCTCTGCCACGACAACGTCACCGGGGCGCACGGGGGCAAGGAATTTCAGCGACTGGCCGAGGTAGATGGTGCCGTGGCCCGGAAGCTGTTCTCCGATCACCGCCGAGATCAGGCCGGCTGTCAGCATGCCATGGGCGATGCGGCCTTCGAAGATCGTTTCCATCGCGTAATCATCGTCCAGATGCACCGGATTGCGGTCGGTCGATACCTGGGCGAACAACTCGATGTCGAGGTCGGTGATCTCCTTGCGCAGGTGGCGGCACATGCCGATTTCAAGGTCCTCGATACAGATCGTTCCGCGTGGCATATTGTCGAGCATTCCCCGGCCCCCGGTGTTGATGTTGCGCTGCAGCATAACGAAGCTGGCGGCAGCGTGCAATGTCGTTGGGTAATTTTTCGTTACCGAATGTTCAGATGTCGCAACTTTGTTGCGCGCAAGAATGTGTCGCTGGTGTTGAGCGCATCACTTGCAGTTGAAATGCCAAGGGCGCCCGGTAAGCTGAGCGTGTGCGGGGTGAAAATTGTCCCGTCAGATCGCGTGCAGAATGCGCGGGCATGTCTTGCGTTGTTCTGGGGGAATCAGCCCGGTGGGAGGAACACCGGACAACAAGGTGAGAAAGCGATGAAATTGAAATTTGGATATATTGCAGGCGCGGCGGCGCTGGCGGCCCTTGCGGGATGTGTGGATGAGATGGGCGCGGCGATGGAAGATCCCGGTGCCTTCGCGTGCCGCGAACGCGCCGTGAGCCTGATGCGCGTGGATTTCGACATGACCTCGGCCACGCCGATCAATTTCGATGCCTTCGGCTACCGCAACTACTCGGTCAATGCCGGCGGGGTCAATTTCCGCTGCTCGGTCAACGACGAGGGCAACATCGTCGCCTTCTCGCGCATGTGACGCCGCGGCGCGACCCAGCATGAAATTCAAGGACCCCGCTTGCCGGGGTCCTTTCGCGTTTCCGCGATGCCGATCAGCGCAACTGGCCGATGGCGAAGGTCGGGCTCGCCATTTCCCGGTTCAGGTACTTCGCAAGGGCATCAGGGTCCGGCTGGCGGGTCGTCTGCGTTTCGGCGGCCGCCAGTCCCCCGGAAATGAACAGGGAGTCCATATCCTCGCCCAAGGCGCCGCGGATATCTGTGGCGATGCCGTCGCCGATGCACAGGATCGCGCTGTCGGGTACATCCGCGATCTGGGCAAGGCGCCGGCGGGCAAGGTCGTAGATCGGCGGATGCGGCTTGCCGAAATAGAGGCTTTCGCCGCCCATTTCGGTGTAAAGCTGCGCGATCGCCCCGGCGCAGTATTCCCGCGTTTCGCCCCGGTCGACCACGATATCGGGGTTGGCGCAGAGCAGTTTCAGGCCCTTCTGCTTGGCGTAGAGAAGTTGCGGCCGCAAGTCGGCGGGGTCGGCATGGGCATCGAAGGGGCCGGTGCAGACGATCCCCTCGGCCTCTTCCAGCGGGACGCGGGTGATGTCGACCGGGTCCTCGACGATCTTGATCGGATCAAAGAAGGTCAGGTCGAAATCGATCCCGATGAAGAACACCTTTTCGCCGACGACACCGCGAAACATGGCGGCGCGCGCGCTGTCGCCTGAGGTTGCGATGGTGTCCCAGCAATCTTCGGGCACGTCGAGCGAGGCGAGCTGGTCGGCCACGGCCCCGCGATGCCGGGGCGCATTGGTCAGCAAAACGACCGTGCCGCCCGTCGCCTTGTACCGCTGCAACGCTGCGACGGCGTCGGGAAACGCCTCTCGCCCGTTGTGCAGGCAGCCCCAGAGATCGACGAACAGCGCCTTGTAGCGCGAAGAAATGTCGTCGAGCGATTCAATGATCTGCGTCATGTGCACGGTCCTTGGGTCTGTCCTTGGGCGGAACGGTCTTCAACTGAAAAGGGCGCCACGCGGGCGCCCTGTCAACAGGTTGGGGTCGGTCAGAGTTGCAGATTGGGGATGATCTGCTTCTTCCGGCTCATGATGCCTGGCAGCACCACGGTGTCGCCTTCCGGCTTCGCGGCGAAGCTCTTCTCGGCAACGGTCTTCACCAGATCGTTCGGGACAAGAAGCGTCGCTTCTTCCTTCAGGATGTCGATCACGAAAAGCAGAACCTGATCGACGCCGTCTTCCTCGGCCACGGTGACCATGCTGTCCATCAGGCTGGCCTTGCGGTCCAGCACCACGGCGGGCGCGGTGGTTTCAAGCACCGAGACGCGGAACTTCTTGCCGGCGACCTCGTATTCCTTGGAATCCATGCGCAGTAGTTCGGCATCGGAGAAGGCGGAGACGTCGGATTTTGCGGCGAACATCTCGCCTGCATAATCAGGGATCGAAACGCCAAGATCGGCGGCCAGTTTTTCTGCCAGGGCCTTGTCGGTTTCGGTCGTGGTGGGCGAGCGGAATTCCAGCGTGTCGGACAGGATGCAGGACAGCATCGCGCCCTTGATGTTTTCCGGCATTTTCGCCGCGTCGTCTCCCATCAGGTCGTGCATGATGGTGGCGGTGCAGGCCAGCGGGCGCACGGTGATGTCGATCGGCGCGCGGGTCTTCAGACCGCCTTGCAGCAGGTGATGGTCGATGATCGCCTTGACGTTCGCATCATTGATATGGGCGGGCAGTTCGGCGACGTTGTTGGTGTCCACCACGACCACGTCGTCACCCGGGGCAACGTCGGCGATGATCTCCGGCTGGTCGAAGCCCCAGCGTTCCAGAACGAATTTCGCCTCGGTGTTGGGCTCACCCAGAAGCTTCGCCTCGGCCGGGGTGCCCTTGATCTCGGACAGGTACCACGCCCAGATCAGCGGAGAGCCGGTGGAATCGGTGTCGGGGGCCTTGTGGCCAAAAATCTTGACAGTCATGGGGGTGTCCATTCTCTCGACAGGGAATCGGGCGCTCTTATAGGTATCGTCCCTGCGCTTGTCACGGGGCGTGGTGTGAAGCTCTTGTGACTTCTGCCGCTGTGGTTAAGCGCGTAATTCGTGGGTCAGGCCAAGGCCAGCCAGCCGGCAACCCCGGCTAGGGCAAGTCCGAAACCCGTGTTCAAGCGGCGTGCATCCCTGTCGTTACGGAAGCGAGCGGAGATCCTGTCGCCCAGGATCATCCAGACCAGAAACGCGATGAAATTGTTCAGCGTGAAGACGGTCGTGATCCACGCCACGCTCAGCGGTCGGCTGACCTCGGGCAGGGCCAGGAACTGGCTGAACATCATCGCGATGATCAGGTAGGCCTTGGGGTTGAGGACCAGCAGGACCGCGCCGCCAAGAAACCCTGCGGGTGTCGCCTCCGCCGCGCCGGTCGTCCGGCCGGCCCGAAAGAATGCGGCGGAGAGGGTGCAGACATAGGCCACGCCGCCCCATTTTATCGCGCTGAAGAAGAGCGGAGAGACCTTCATCAAGGCGGCAAATCCCAGCCCGATGGACAAGGTCACGCCCCACGTTGCCGCATGATAACCGAGATTGGCGGGCCATGTCGCCCGAAGGCCGAAGCGTGCCGCGCTGGCGGCGAAGAACAAGTTGCCGGGGCCGGGGCTGTAGGCCAGCGGGGCAAGAAAGACGATAAGCGCAACCGTTATGCCAAGCACGTTGGGTCCTCCCTATGCGGTGCGCAAGACATCTTCGATGGGGCGGTTTCAGGCGACCCGGTTCCTGCGCAAATCGGCGGAGAGCGGCGGTCGCCGGACGAGAGAAGCGTTCGCATCGACAGGTGCCTGCCGTTGAAACGACACTCGCCCGACACAAGGAAGGTCTTTTGGTGGCGCGGATTCTTTTTCGTTTCGGAGTTCTTGACAGGTCGAACGCGCCCGCCTATCTCGGCGCCGTTAGCACTCGATGAGTGCGAGTGACAACACTCCACAGCATGAACGAAGGAGCGTTCGAAAGATGGCATTCAAACCTTTGCATGACCGGGTTCTGGTCCGCCGTGTCGAGAGCGATGAGAAGACCAAGGGCGGCCTGATCATTCCCGACAGCGCCAAAGAGAAGCCGGCCGAAGGCGAAGTGATCGCCTGTGGCGAAGGCGCCCGCAAGGATTCGGGCGAGCTGATCGAGATGGCCGTCAAAGAGGGCGACCGCATCCTCTTCGGCAAGTGGTCGGGCACCGAGGTGACCGTCGACGGCGAAGAGCTGCTGATCATGAAGGAAAGCGACATCCTCGGCGTCATCGCCTGAGCCGTCGCCTGACACCAACACAGAATTCCAAGGAGCAAGCGAAATGGCTGCCAAGGACGTCAAGTTCGAATCCGATGCCCGCAACCGCATGCTGGCCGGCGTCAACATCCTCGCCGATGCCGTAAAGGTCACCCTCGGCCCGAAAGGCCGCAACGTGGTCATCGAAAAGTCGTTCGGTGCCCCGCGCATCACCAAGGACGGCGTGACCGTTGCCAAGGAAATCGAACTGGAAGACAAGTTCGAGAACATGGGCGCTCAGATGGTGAAGGAAGTCGCTTCCCGCACCAATGACGAGGCCGGCGACGGCACCACCACCGCCACCGTGCTGGCCCAGGCCATCGTCAAGGAAGGCATGAAGTCGGTTGCCGCCGGCATGAACCCGATGGACCTCAAGCGCGGCATCGATCTGGCCACCGCGAAGGTCGTCGAGGCGATCAAGGCCGCGGCCCGTCCGGTCGAGAACTCCGACGAGGTTGCGCAGGTCGGCACGATCTCTGCCAACGGCGAGGCCGCCATCGGCCGTCAGATCGCCGACGCGATGCAGAAGGTCGGCAATGACGGCGTGATCACCGTCGAAGAAAACAAGGGCATGGAGACGGAAGTCGAAGTCGTCGAAGGCATGCAGTTCGACCGTGGCTACCTGTCGCCCTACTTCGTGACCAACCCCGACAAGATGGTCGCCGAGCTGGAAGACTGCCTGATCCTGCTGCACGAGAAGAAACTCTCGTCGCTGCAGCCGATGGTTCCGCTGCTGGAAGCCGTGATCCAGTCGCAGAAGCCGCTTCTGATCATCGCTGAAGACGTCGAAGGCGAAGCGCTGGCGACCCTCGTGGTCAACAAGCTGCGCGGTGGCCTGAAAATCGCCGCCGTCAAGGCACCGGGCTTCGGCGACCGCCGCAAGGCCATGCTGCAGGACATCGCGATCCTGACCGGCGGCCAGGTGATCTCCGAAGACCTCGGCATGAAGCTGGAAAACGTCACGATGGACATGCTGGGTTCGGCCAAGAAAGTGTCGATCACCAAGGATGAGACCACCGTCATCGACGGCGCCGGTGAGAAGGCCGAGATCGAGGCCCGCGTCAGCCAGATCCGTCAGAACATCGAGGAAACCACCTCGGACTACGATCGCGAGAAGCTGCAGGAACGTGTCGCGAAACTGGCCGGTGGCGTTGCCGTCATCCGCGTCGGCGGCATGACCGAAGTGGAAGTGAAAGAGCGCAAGGACCGCGTTGACGACGCACTGAACGCGACCCGCGCGGCCGTTCAGGAAGGCGTGATCGTGGGCGGCGGTGTTGCCCTCGTTCAGGGTGCGAAAGCGCTCGACGGCCTGGAAGGCGACAACGAAGACCAGAACGCCGGCATCGCGATGCTGCGCCGCGCGCTGGAAGCCCCGCTGCGCCAGATCGCCGAAAACGCCGGTGTCGACGGTGCCGTCGTGGCCGGCAAGGTTCGCGAAAGCGACAACCAGCACTTCGGCTTCAACGCGCAGACCGAGGAATATGGCGACATGTTCTCCTTCGGCGTGATCGACCCGGCCAAGGTGACCCGGACCGCGCTGGAAGATGCGGCCTCGGTTGCTGGCCTCTTGATCACCACCGAAGCCATGGTGGCCGACAAGCCCGAGCCGAAAGGCGCCGGTGCCGGCGGCGGCATGCCCGACATGGGCGGCATGGGCGGCATGATGTAAGCTGCCGCTTGCGCGGAAAGACAATGGGCGCCGGGGGAAACTCCGGCGCCCTTTTCGTTTCTGCCGATTGCTGACTGGCCGTGACTGGCTTGGGAAGTGCTAATGCACGTCCGGCGCATCCGGGCGGCGCACCACCCGCTCCGGCTGGGGCAACCCGGCCTCGGCCGCGATCTGGAACCTGTTCTTGCGGGCGCGTTCGGTGGCCGATTTCAACTGACCGCAGGCGGCCATGATGTCCTCGCCCCTTGGCGTCCGGATCGGGCTTGCATAGCCGGCCTTGTAAAGGATGTCGGCAAAGGCCTCGATCCGGTCCCAGTTGGAGCGTTCGTAGGGCGATCCGGGCCATTCGTTGAACGGGATCAGGTTGATTTTGGCGGGGATGCCCGCGATCAGCTTTACCAGCCGTTTGGCATCGGCATTGCTGTCATTGATGCCCTTCAGCATCACGTATTCAAACGTGATCCGCTCTGAGTTCGACAGCTTCGGATAGGCGCGGAGCGCGGCGAACAACTGCTCCAGCGGGTATTTCCGGTTGATCGGCACGATCTGGTTGCGCAACTCATCCGTGGTGGCGTGCAAGGAGATCGCCAGCATGCAGCCGATCTCGGCCCCGGTGCGCGCGATTTCGGGGACCACGCCACAGGTCGACAGCGTGATCCGGCGGCGGGAGAGCGATATGCCTTCGCCATCCATTGCGATCTGCATCGCATCGCGCACGGCCTCAAAATTATAGAGCGGCTCACCCATGCCCATCAGCACAAGGTTCGAGATCAGGCGCGTTTCGTCCTTCGGGTGCCGCCCGGGTTCCGGCCATTCGCCCAGATCGTCACGGGCCAGCATGATCTGGCCAACGATTTCCCCGGCGGTCAGGTTGCGCACAAGCCGCTGGGTGCCCGTATGGCAGAATGTGCAGGTCAGCGTGCAGCCCACCTGGGAAGAGATGCAGAGCGTGCCCCGGTCGTCCTCGGGAATATAGACGACCTCGACCTCGTGCCCGCCGCCGATCCGGACGAGGTATTTGCGCGTGCCGTCGGCAGAGACATTGCGAGAGACGACCTCGGGCACCTCGATCGTGAAATGCTCTTTCAGCTTTGCGCGATACTCCTTGGCGAGATTGGTCATCGCGTCGAAGTCGCGCACGCCCTTCTGGTAAAGCCACTGCCAGACCTGATTTTCCCGCATGCGCGCCTGTTTCTCGGGCGTGCCCGCAGCGATCAGCGCCGCACGAAGACCATCGCGGGTCAGGCCCACGAGGTTCAGGCGCTCTGCCTCTGGCAGCTTGCGCGGGATCGGCATCGCCTCGGGCACGATGGGGGGCGTCGCGGTCATCTGTCGCGTCTCCGTAAGGTCAAGACGGAACGCATACAGGATTCGCGCGGCAAGATAAACTGCCGCGCGCTTTGGGATGGATCACGCCACTGAAAGCTCAGTTGGCGCTGCAGCGGTTCGCGGCTTCCTCATACGCGGCGGTGAAGCCGAACAGAGAGAACGTGTCCTGGGTTGTAGTGCCCCTGTTGGACAGTCCCGTGACCACGGCCTCGGCACCGCGTCTCATCGCCTCGACGACCTTTGCATCCTCCGCCTTCGACGCCGGCCACGACCATTCGCCTTCCGTGAAGAACTCGAACCGGTCGTCGCCGATTTCCACCTTCACCACCGAGTCCGGTTTGAACGTATAGCCGCCGGTAAACGAGATTTCGCCAACGCGATTGTCGCTGGGCTTGAAGGTGGCGAACAGGCCGATTTCGCCACGCCGCACCGAAACAACCCGTCCGCCCTTGGTATTGACGGTCTTCGTGGGCGGAGAAATTGCCCAGCATTCGCCGGATTCCACGAACACGTTCCAGTCCGTCTTGACCGCAACATTGTTGGTCGATTGCTCCTGCGCTGCGCCCGCCGAGGCCGCAAGCGCCATGGCCCCGCCGAGCAGAGCCCCCCGCATCACGGATGTGATCTTGAACACAGAGTCCACCTGTCCTTGCCTTTCGTCCTGCCTGCCCGTTTGTCCGTACCCTTTGCATTGGCACGGACATGTATATCGCGCTAATGGCAACCTAACCGAGACGCGTGCAAGTTTGAACGCCCCACCGGCGGAAAATCGCGCGCAGTTGAATGGGGCAGGGCATGAACAACCCGGTTGAGATGGTGGAGGTCTGGCGCGGCGACATGGTTGAATCGCGCCATCGCGGCCATGCGGTGGTGTGCGATGCGCGCGGGCAGGTCGTGGCCGAATGGGGCGACAGCGGAACGGTGATCCTGCCGCGGTCCTCCTGCAAGATGATTCAGGCGCTGCCGCTGGTCGAAAGCGGGGCTGCCCGGGCAGCGGGGCTGGGGCCTGCGCAGCTTGCACTGGCCTGTGCCTCGCATCAGGGGGCGCCGGTGCATGTGGATCTCGTGCGGCGCTGGCTGTCCGACATCGGCCGGGGCGAGAATGACCTGCGCTGCGGTGCGCAGCCCACCCGGGACAAGGCCGAACGCACCCGCATGGTGCAGGCCGGAGAGGCGCCGGGGCAGGTGCACAACAACTGCTCCGGCAAGCATACCGGCTTTCTGACGCTGGCGGGGCATCTGGGTGGCGGTCCCGACTACGTGGACGCCGATCATCCCGTTCAACGCGCGGCGCGCGCAGCGTTCGAGGATGTCACCCAGCAAGACAGCCCGCTTTGGGTCACCGACGGCTGTTCGGCGCCGAACTTTGCCACCACGCTTTACGGTCTGGCTCGCGCGATGGCGTTCTTCGCCGGGGCCCGGCCCGACACGGGCGATGCGCGCGGCCGGGCCGCGGGCGATCTGGTCGCCGCGATGCTGGCCCATCCGATGCTTGTCGCCGGGGAGGGGCGGGCCTGCACCGCGCTGATGCAGGCGATGGAGGGCAAGGTCGCCGCCAAGACCGGGGCAGAGGGCGTGTTCACCGCGATCCTGCCGGAGCGCGGCCTGGGTGTTGCGCTGAAGATCGAGGATGGCGCGACCCGTGCGGCCGAAACGGCGATTACCGGGATCCTTGCCCATCTCGGGGTGCTGAACCGTGACCACCCCACGGCCGCGACATATCTGGATGCCCCGGTCGTCAACTGGCGCGGCATCCGAACCGGACGCATCCGGCTGGCCGAAGGGTTTGCCTGACACGCGCACTTGCCAGAGGCGCGCTTGCATCCCAGACTGATCCGGTCGCCGGAGGGGTCGATATGTCCGAAACCTTGCTGGAGCGGCGCGCCCGGCTGATGGGGCCGAACGTGCCGACCTTTTACCGCGAGCCTGTGCAGATCGTGCGCGGGCAGGGGGTCTGGCTATGGGACGCGGACGGCACCCGGTATCTCGATTGCTACAACAACGTCCCGCATGTGGGCCATGGCCACCCGAAGGTGGTAGAGGCGATCGCGCGTCAGGCTGCGCTGCTGAACACCCACACGCGGTACCTGCATCAGGGCATTCTGGACTATATCGAGAGGCTGACCGCGACGCTCGACCACGGGTTGACCCAGGCGATCATGGTCTGCACCGGGTCGGAGGCAAACGATGTGGCGCTGCGCATGGCGCAGGCCGCAACCGGCAAGACCGGGCTGATCGCCACCGACAACACCTATCACGGCAACACCGCTTCGGTCAGCGCGCTGTCGACGCGCCGCCCGCCCATAGGTGGCTATCCGGATCATGTGCGGCTGGTCCCTGCGCCCGACAGCCTTGCGCCCCTTGGCGGCCGCCCCGCGGCGCAGGCGCAGGCCTTTGCCGACAACATCGCCCGCGCGGTGGAGGAGCTTGTTGCCACCGGCCACGGCTTGGCTGGCGTGATCCTGTGCCCGTTCTTTGCGAATGAAGGGTTCCCAGCGGTGCCCAAGGGCTTTCTCGACCCGGCGCTTGGGGTGATCCGCCGGGCGGGCGGGGTCGTGATCGCTGACGAGGTGCAGCCCGGCTTCGGGCGGCTGGGCACGGCGTTCTGGGGGCATGATGTGCTGGGGTTCGCACCCGACATCATCACGCTTGGAAAGCCGATGGCCAACGGGCATCCGGTGGGGGCGGTGGTGACGCGGCCCGATATCATGGCGTCTTTCCGCACCGCCTTTGGCTATCTCAACACTTTCGGGGGCAACCCGGTCTCGGCCGCGGCCGCGATGGCCACGCTGGAGGTGATGGAAGAGGAGGGGCTGCAAGAGAACGCAGCGCGTGTCGGTGCCTATGCGCTGGATCGTCTGCGGGCGCTGCGCCATCCGCTGTTGGCCGATATGCGCGGAAAGGGGCTGTTTTTCGGGGCGGAGTTCCGGATGGAGAATGGCGCCCCCGCGACGGAATTCGTTGCAGGATTGGTCGAGGGCATGCGCCGCCGGGGCGTTCTGCTGGGCAGTATTGGCCGGGCGATGAACACGCTTAAGATCCGCCCGCCGATGCCGTTTTCCAGCGAGAATGCGGACCTGTTGATCGATACGCTGGAA
Organism: Rhodovulum sp. P5; assembly: GCF_002079305.1. Classification (NCBI taxonomy): domain Bacteria; kingdom Pseudomonadati; phylum Pseudomonadota; class Alphaproteobacteria; order Rhodobacterales; family Paracoccaceae; genus Rhodovulum; species Rhodovulum sp. P5. Next base: position 1,273,640 of record NZ_CP015039.1, on the reverse strand, counting down.
AAGGTTCTTGCCCAGACGGAGGTGCCGCAATGAGGACGGAAGAGGCGCAGACACTGGCGCGGGAGGCCGCTACCCATTGGGGCGGATGCGATCACCCGCAACTGATCTCGCACCGGGAAAACGCCGTCTTCGCGGTGTCACTGCCCCAGATGCGTCAGGGCATCCTGCGGATCCATCGCCGCGGCTATCAGACCGAAGACGCGATCCGGTCGGAGCTTTGGTGGATGGAGGCCCTGGCCGGTGCCGGCCTGTCCGTGCCGCGCCCGGAACGGACAACCGATGACGCGCTGCTTGCGCATCTGGACGATGGTCGCGTTGTCTCCGTTCTGTCCCGGATGCCGGGGGAGGCGCTGGGCGAAGGCGGGCGCCCGTTCGAGGGCGATTGCGACAGTCAGATGCGCCGCTATGCAAGCGTGGGCCGCGCGATAGCGCAGTTGCATGTGGCCTCTGACCGGTTGACCCTTCCGCCGTGGTTCAGCCGTCCCCATTGGGATATCGACGGGGTGCTGGGCACGACGCCCTTCTGGGGGCGCTTCTGGGATCATCCCGCCGCCAGCGAGGATGAGGCACTTCTCCTGTCGGAGGCGCGCCGTTATGCGCGGGAGCGGTTGTCGGACTATGCCGCGGGCGGCGCCGATCAAGGTCTGATCCATGCCGACCTTCTGCGCGAGAATATCCTGTTCGACGGCCATCTGGCGCATCTGATCGACTTCGACGATTCCGGTTTCGGCTTCCGGCTTTATGACCTTGGCACCGCGCTTTCGCAGAACCTTGAGGAACCTGCGCTTTCAAAGATCGCGACCGGCCTGGTGGAGGGGTACGCGACCGTCCGCAGCCTGACGCCGGACGACCATGCGATGCTGCCGGTATTCGTGATGTTGCGCACGCTGGCCTCTGTGGGCTGGACCATGCCGCGGCTTGCGGTCGGTGACCCGCGGGTGCGCATCTATCTCAACCGCGCTGTCCGCACGGCCCACGCCGTGCTGGAGGGGCAACCCTTGTTCCACATCGAATGACCCGGGTCAGCTCGATCGTGTCGGGCGTGGCACCTGTAAACTTGGGGCGGCCATGATGCTGTCGGACAACATGCGCGGCGCGCTGCTGATGATGGGGGGCATGGCCGCCTTCACCTTCAACGACGCCTGCATGAAGGCCCTGTCGGGCGAGGTGCCGTTCTTTCAGGCGCTGTTCCTGCGCGGTGTGGGAACGATTATCTTTCTGTTCGCACTGGCCCTTATGCTGGGTGGCCTGAGATGGCGGTTTCCCCTGCGCGACTGGGGGCTGACAGTGGTGCGAACCCTGGCCGAGATCGGCGCGGCCTATTTCTTCATTACCGCGCTCTTCCACGCAAAGCTGGCCAATGTCACCGCGATCATTCAGGCCATACCGCTGAGTGTCACGCTGGCCGGCGCTCTCTTTCTGGGGGAGCGGGTCGGCTGGCGGCGTTGGACGGCGATCCTGATCGGGTTTTCCGGGGTCCTGCTGATCGTCCGTCCGGGGACGGAGGGGTTCACGATCTACTCCGTCTATGCGCTGATCGCCGTGGCCTTTGTGACCTTGCGGGATCTGGTCACCCGGCGGCTGTCCACGGCGGTGCCGTCGATGACCGTGGCGCTGGTGGCGGCAATCGGGGTCACGCTATTCGCCGGGATCGGGGCCGCGGGTGGTACCTGGGTCGCGATGAGCGGCGCGTCCGTTCTGAAACTCGCCGGGGCCACGGGGTTCATCATCGGCGGCTACCTCTTTTCGGTGATGGCGATGCGGGTGGGCGAGGTCGCGGTCGTGGCCCCGTTCCGCTATACCGCCCTGATCTGGGCACTGGGGCTGGGGGCGTTGGTCTTCGGCGAATGGCCCTCGGGCCTGACGCTGGTGGGCGCGGCCATCGTGGTGGGCACGGGCGTCTACACGTTTTACCGTGAACGCCGCCTTGGGCAGCAGGCTGGACCGGTGCCGCTGCGAATGCGGTAGGGTTCGCCCAACCGGTGTTGACACGCCAAACGACTCGACCTATAGAGCGCGGACTTCGGGCCGGCGGGCTTCACTGCCGTGTCTGAAATCAGAACTGAAGTGGACATGATCCGGGCCAGCGCCCCGATCCTCTGAATTCCCACCGCGTCGTTCCCGCGAACAAGGGAACGCATGCGGTTTTCGCGTTTCGTGGATTCGGAGCGCACTGAGAGACGAGAACTGAACGGGTTGCAACACGGGGAACCGGAATGCCGACGATCCAACAGCTGATCCGCAAGCCGCGGCAGCCGAAAGTGAAACGCCAGAAGTCCATGCATCTGCAGGCCTGCCCGCAGAAGCGTGGCGTCTGCACGCGCGTTTACACCACGACGCCGAAGAAACCGAACTCGGCCATGCGGAAGGTTGCCAAGGTGCGCCTGACCAATGGCTTCGAGGTGATCAGCTACATCCCCGGTGAAAGCCACAACCTGCAGGAGCACTCGGTCGTGCTGATCCGCGGCGGCCGGGTCAAGGACCTTCCCGGTGTCCGGTATCACATCCTGCGCGGTGTGCTGGACACCCAGGGCGTCAAGGACCGCAAGCAGCGCCGTTCGAAATACGGCGCCAAGCGTCCGAAGTAAGGAGAGACACACATGTCCCGTCGTCACGCTGCCGAGAAGCGCGAAGTCCTGCCCGACGCCAAATATGGCGATCGGGTGCTGACGAAGTTCATGAACAACCTGATGGTCGACGGCAAGAAGTCGACGGCCGAACGCATCGTCTACAGCGCGCTCGACCGGATCGAGACCAAGCTGAAGCGTTCGCCCGTCGAGGTCTTCACCGAAGCGCTCGACAACGTGAAGCCCTCGGTCGAGGTTCGCTCTCGCCGTGTGGGCGGTGCCACCTACCAGGTGCCTGTCGAGGTTCGCCCCGAGCGTCGTGAGGCGTTGGCGATTCGCTGGCTGATCAATGCCAGCCGCGCCCGCAACGAAAACACCATGGAAGAACGCCTCGCCGGCGAGTTGATCGACGCTGTCCAGTCGCGTGGCTCGGCCGTGAAGAAGCGCGAAGACACCCACAAGATGGCCGAAGCCAACAAGGCCTTCAGCCACTATCGCTGGTAACCCTCAGGCCCTCAGGACCTTATCCCATGGCACGCGATTATCCCCTCGAGCGCTACCGCAACTTCGGTATCATGGCGCATATCGACGCCGGCAAGACCACTTGCACGGAGCGTATCCTTTTCTACACCGGCAAGTCCCACAAGATCGGCGAGGTGCATGACGGCGCCGCGACCATGGACTGGATGGAGCAGGAGCAGGAACGCGGCATCACCATCACCTCGGCGGCGACGACCACCTTCTGGGAACGCACCGAGACCGGGACCGAGCCGCAGACGCCCAAGCACCGCTTCAACATCATCGACACGCCCGGCCACGTGGACTTCACCATCGAGGTGGAACGCTCACTGGCCGTGCTTGATGGGGCCGTGGCCGTGCTGGACGCCAACGCGGGTGTCGAGCCGCAGACCGAGACCGTGTGGCGTCAGGCCGACCGCTACAAGGTGCCGCGCATCGTGTTCGTCAACAAGATGGACAAGATCGGCGCCGACTTCTTCAACTGCGTCGAGATGATTGCGGATCGCACCGGTGCCACGCCTGCGCCGATCCAGATGCCCATCGGGGCCGAGGATCAGCTCGAGGGCCTCGTCGATCTCGTGACCATGGAAGAGTGGACCTGGAAGGGCGAGGATCTGGGGGCGACCTGGACGCGTCAGGAAATTCGCGCCGACCTCAAGGACAAGGCCGAAGAACTGCGTGCCGAGCTTGTCGAACTTGCTGTGGAGCAGGACGACGAGGCGATGGAAGCCTATCTTGAAGGCAACGAACCCGACGTCGACACCCTGCGCAAACTGATCCGTAAGGGGACGCTGTCGATGTCCTTCGTGCCGGTCCTGTGTGGGTCTGCGTTCAAGAACAAGGGTGTGCAGCCGCTCCTGAACGCCGTGATCGACTACCTGCCCGGTCCGCTTGACGTGCCGCCCTATATGGGCTTCTCGCCGGATGACGAGACCGAAACGCGTAACATCGCCCGCCGTGCCGATGATGCGGAACCGTTCTCGGGCCTGGCGTTCAAGATCATGAACGACCCCTTCGTGGGTTCGCTCACCTTCACCCGGATCTACTCCGGGACGATGAAGAAGGGCGACTCGGTCATGAACACGACCAAGGGCAAGCGCGAGCGAATTGGCCGGATGATGATGATGCACTCCAACAACCGCGAGGAAATCGAAGAAGCCTTCGCGGGCGACATCATCGCGCTGGCCGGTCTGAAGGACACCACCACCGGTGACACCCTGTCCGACTCGCAAAAGCAGGTGGTTCTGGAAACCATGACCTTCCCCGATCCGGTGATCGAGATCGCGGTCGAGCCCAAGACCAAGGCCGACCAGGAGAAGATGTCTCAGGGCCTTGCCCGCCTTGCTGCCGAAGACCCCTCCTTCCGGGTGGAGACCGATCTGGAATCCGGTCAGACCATCATGAAGGGCATGGGCGAACTTCACCTCGACATCCTCGTCGACCGCCTGAAGCGGGAGTTCAAGGTCGAGGCGAATATCGGTGCCCCGCAGGTGGCCTATCGTGAGACCATCAGCCACGAGGCCGAGATCGACTACACCCACAAGAAGCAGTCGGGTGGGTCCGGTCAGTTCGCGCGCGTCAAGCTGGTCGTCTCCCCGACCGAGCCGGGCGAAGGCTACAGCTTCGAAAGCCTCATCGTTGGCGGCTCCGTTCCGAAGGAATACATCCCCGGTGTCGAGAAGGGCATCCAGTCGGTGATGGACAGCGGTCCGCTCGCGGGCTTCCCGGTGATCGACTTCAAGGTCAAGCTGATCGACGGTGCCTATCACGACGTTGACTCCTCGGTTCTGGCGTTCGAGATCGCGGCCCGCGCCGCGATGCGCGAAGGTCTGAAAAAAGGCGGCGCCAAGCTCCTGGAGCCGATCATGAAGGTCGAGGTCGTGACGCCCGAGGAATATACCGGTGGCATCATCGGTGACCTCACCTCCCGCCGGGGTCAGGTGCAGGGGCAGGATACGCGCGGCAACGCGAACGTCATCAATGCCTTCGTGCCGCTGGCCAACATGTTCGGCTACATCAACAACCTGCGGTCGATGTCTTCGGGCCGTGCGCAGTTCACGATGCAGTTCGACCATTACGAACCGGTCCCGCAGAACATCAGCGACGAAATCCAGGCGAAATACGCCTGATGCAGCCAAGCGCCCCGGCCTAGTGCCGGGGCCCCGACGGAACAAGTGACGACGCGGCCCGGAGCCGGCGTTCGACAGGAACAAGAGGAGGCCTACCCATGGCGAAGGCAAAGTTTGAACGGACGAAACCGCACGTGAACATCGGCACGATCGGCCACGTTGACCACGGCAAGACGACGCTGACGGCGGCGATCACGAAGTATTTCGGCGAGTTCAAGGCCTATGACCAGATCGACGGCGCGCCGGAAGAGAAGGCCCGCGGGATCACGATTTCCACCGCGCATGTGGAATACGAGACCGAGAACCGTCACTACGCGCACGTGGATTGCCCCGGCCACGCCGACTACGTCAAGAACATGATCACCGGTGCGGCGCAGATGGACGGCGCGATTCTGGTGGTGAACGCGGCCGACGGCCCGATGCCCCAGACGCGCGAGCACATCCTGCTGGCCCGCCAGGTGGGCGTGCCCGCGCTGGTGGTGTTCCTCAACAAGGTCGACCAGGTCGATGACGAGGAACTGCTGGAACTGGTCGAGATGGAAGTGCGCGAGCTTCTGGACAGCTACGACTTCCCCGGCGACGATATCCCGATCGTCGCGGGCTCGGCGCTGGCCGCGATGGAGGGCAACAACCCCGAGATCGGCGAGGAGAAGATCAAGGAACTGATGGCCGCCGTGGATGAGTACATCCCGACGCCGGAACGTCCCGTGGACCAGCCCTTCCTGATGCCGATCGAGGACGTGTTCTCGATCTCCGGCCGCGGCACGGTTGTGACCGGCCGGGTGGAGCGCGGCGTGATCAATGTGGGCGACGAGATCGAGATCGTCGGCATCAAGGACACCCAGAAGACGACCTGCACGGGCGTGGAAATGTTCCGCAAGCTCCTGGATCGCGGTGAAGCCGGCGACAACATCGGCGCGCTGCTGCGCGGTATCGACCGCGAGCAGGTGGAACGCGGCCAGGTGCTCTGCAAGCCCGGCTCGGTGACGCCGCACACCAAGTTCGAGGCCGAAGCCTACATCCTGACCAAGGAAGAGGGCGGGCGCCACACGCCGTTCTTCGCCAACTACCGCCCGCAGTTCTACTTCCGCACGACGGACGTGACCGGCACGGTTCAGCTGGCCGAGGGCACCGAGATGGTGATGCCGGGCGACAACGTGTCGTTCACGGTGGAACTGATCGCGCCGATCGCCATGGAAGAGAAGCTGCGCTTCGCCATCCGCGAAGGCGGGCGCACCGTCGGCGCCGGCGTCGTGTCGAAAATCATCGAGTAATCGCAAAAGGCCCGGGCCGGTCCACGTGCCGGCCCATCAGCCTGAAGGGCAAAGAACAATGCAAAGTCAGAATATCCGCATTCGGCTGAAGGCCTTCGACTACCGCGTACTGGATGCCAGCACGCAGGAGATCGTCAACACCGCCAAGCGGACGGGTGCGCAAGTGCGCGGGCCCATTCCGTTGCCGAACAAAATCGAGAAATTCACCGTTCTGCGTGGTCCGCACATCGACAAGAAGTCGCGTGACCAGTGGGAAATCCGCACGCACAAGCGGCTTCTCGACATCATCGACCCGACACCCCAGACCGTGGACGCGCTGATGAAGCTCGACCTCGCTGCCGGTGTCGACGTCGAGATCAAGGTTTGAGGAGGGCACCAGCATGCGCTCTGGAGTGATCGCAAAGAAGCTGGGCATGACCCGGCTGTTCATGGACGATGGACGGCAGGTGCCGGTCACGGTCCTGCAACTTGATGGCTGCCAGGTCGTGGCGCAGCGCACGGTCGAGAAGGATGGCTATACCGCCGTTCAACTCGGGTCCGGGGCGGCCAAGGCCAAGCGGACCACCGCGCCGATGCGCGGGCATTTCGCGAAAGCAAGCGTTGCGCCCAAGCGCAAGCTGGCCGAGTTCCGCGTGGCGCCGGAGAACCTGATCGAGATCGGTGCCGAAATCACCGCCGATCATTACTTCGAAGGTCAGTTCGTCGACGTGTCGGGCACCTCGATCGGTAAAGGTTTTGCCGGTGCGATGAAGCGGCACAATTTCGGCGGCCTGCGCGCGTCGCACGGCGTGTCGATCAGCCACCGTTCGCACGGCTCCACCGGTCAGTGTCAGGACCCGGGCCGAGTGTTCAAGGGCAAGAAGATGGCCGGTCACATGGGTGCCGCCCGCGTGACCACGCAGAACCTGCAGGTCGTCAAGACCGACGCCGACCGTGGCCTGATCATGATCAAGGGGGCTGTCCCCGGTGCCAAGGGCGGCTGGGTCACGATCAAGGACGCGGTGAAGAAACCGACGCCTGACAACCTCGTGCTGCCCGCGGCGATCAAGGCCGCGCAAGCCGCCGAGGCACCCGCAGACGAAGCGCCCGCCGAAGGGGGTGAAGCATGAAACTTGACGTGATCAAGCTGGATGGCGCCACTGCCGGCACCGTCGATCTCGGCGACGAGATCTTCGGGCTGGAACCGCGCGCCGACATCCTGCACCGCGTGGTCCGCTGGCAGCGTAACAAGGCGCAGGCCGGCACCCACAAGGTCAAGACCCGGTCCGAGACCAGCTACTCGACCAAGAAGATCTATCGCCAGAAGGGCACCGGTGGCGCACGCCACGGCGACCGCAACGCGCCGATCTTCCGCAAGGGTGGCGTCTACAAGGGGCCGACCCCGCGTAGCCATGCCCATGAGCTGCCGAAGAAGTTCCGCAAGCTGGGCCTCAAGCACGCGCTGAGTGCGAAGGCGAAGGCGGGTGAGCTGGTGGTCCTGGAAGCCGCGGAACTGGCGGAAGCCAAGACCTCTGCACTGGCGAAATCGGTCAAGAGCCTTGGCTGGAAGCGGGTGCTGATCATCGATGGCGCCGAGGTGAACGAGAACTTCGCCCGCGCAGCCCGCAACATCGAGGGGATCGATGTGCTGCCGTCGATGGGGGCCAATGTCTATGACATCCTCAAGCGTGACACGTTGGTGCTCACCAAGGCGGGTGTCGAAGCGCTGGAGGCGCGCCTGAAATGAGTGTGAAGGCAGAGCATTACGATGTGATCCGCAAGCCGATCATCACCGAGAAGGCGACCATGGCCTCCGAGGCCAATGCCGTCGTGTTCGAAGTGGCGATGGACGCGAACAAGCCCCAGATCAAGGAAGCGATCGAGGGTCTGTTTGGGGTCAAGGTGAAGGCGGTCAACACCACCATCACCAAGGGCAAGCAAAAGCGGTTCCGCGGCATCCTTGGACGCCGGAACAATGTGAAAAAGGCCTATGTGACCCTCGAGGAGGGGAACACTATCGACGTGACCACGGGTCTTTGATAGAAGCCTGAGAATCTTCGGCCCCGGGTGCGCCCCGGGGCCGGATTTTTTGAACCGGGGCGGCAACGCCCCTGATCGAAACCGGACCTTTGGTCCGAAGCTGACGGAAGACAGAAAGCATGGCACTCAAGTCGTACAAGCCGACGACGCCGGGCCAGCGTGGGCTGGTTCTGATCGACCGTTCGGAGCTTTGGAAAGGTCGCCCGGTCAAGTCCCTCACCGAGGGTCTGACCAAGAAGGGCGGCCGGAACAACACCGGACGGATCACGGCACGCCGCCGTGGCGGTGGGGCGAAACGCCTCTACCGGATCGTGGATTTCAAGCGGACCAAGTTCGACATGTCCGCGGTCGTGGTCCGCATCGAATACGACCCCAACCGGACCGCGTTCATCGCGCTGATCCAGTACGAAGACGGCGAGCAGGCCTATATCCTTGCGCCGCAGCGTCTTGGCGTGGGTGACAAGGTGATCTCGTCCGAAAAGGCTGACGTGAAGCCCGGCAACGCGATGCCGTTCACCGGCATGCCGATCGGTACGATCGTCCACAATATCGAGATGAAGCCCGGCAAGGGCGGCCAGATCGCGCGCGCCGCGGGCACCTATGCCCAGTTCGTCGGCCGTGACGGGGGCTACGCGCAGATCCGGTTGTCGTCGGGTGAACTGCGGATGGTGCGCCAGGAATGCATGGCGACGGTTGGTGCGGTGTCGAACCCCGACAACTCCAACCAGAACCTCGGCAAGGCCGGCCGCACGCGTCACATGGGCAAGCGTCCCGCCGTTCGCGGTGTCGTCATGAACCCGATCGACCACCCGCATGGTGGCGGTGAGGGCCGGACCTCGGGTGGCCGCCACCCAGTCACGCCCTGGGGCAAGCCCACCAAGGGCGCCCGCACCCGCAAGAACAAGGGCACGGACAAGTACATCATCCGTTCCCGTCACGCGCGCAAGAAGGGTCGCTAAACCATGGCACGTTCTGTTTGGAAGGGCCCTTTTGTCGACTCTTACGTCCTCAAGAAGGCCGAGAAAGCCCGCGAGTCGGGCCGCAACGAGGTCATCAAGATCTGGTCGCGCCGCTCCACCATCCTGCCCCAGTTCGTGGGCCTCACCTTCGGCGTTTACAACGGGCACAAGCACATCCCCGTTCTGGTGTCCGAGGACATGATCGGCCAGAAGTTCGGTGAATACTCGCCGACGCGGACCTATTACGGTCACGCAGCCGACAAGAAAGCGAAGAAAAGGTAAGCGTCATGGGCAAGGCTAAGAACCCCCGCCGCGTGGCCGAGAACGAAGCGATGGCGAAAGCCCGCATGCTTCGCACTTCGCCTCAGAAGCTGAATCTGGTGGCTGCGATGATCCGTGGCAAGCCGGTCGAACGTGCGCTGGCCGATCTGACCTTCTCCAAGAAGCGGATCGCCGAGGACGTGAAGAAATGCCTTCAGTCCGCCATCGCCAACGCCGAGAACAACCATAACCTGGATGTCGACGAGCTGATCGTCGCCGAGGCCTATGTCGGCAAGAACCTGACGCTGAAGCGCGGTCGCCCGCGTGCCCGCGGCCGGTTCGGCAAGATCGTCAAGCCGTTTTCGGAACTGACCATCAAGGTCCGTCAGGTCGAGGAGCAAGCGTAATGGGTCATAAGGTCAATCCGATCGGCATGCGCCTGCAGGTGAACCGCACCTGGGACAGCCGCTGGTATGCCGACACCAAGGATTATGGCGATCTTCTGCTGGAAGATCTGGAGATCCGGAAGTTCGTTCACAAGGAATGCAAGCAGGCCGGCGTCAGCCGCGTGATCATCGAGCGTCCGCACAAGAAGTGCCGCGTCACGATCCACACGGCACGTCCGGGCGTGATCATCGGCAAGAAGGGCGCGGATATCGAAACCCTGCGCAAGAAGCTTGCCAACATGACCGACAGCGAGCTTCACCTGAACATCGTCGAGGTCCGGAAGCCCGAACTCGATGCCCAACTGGTGGCCGAAAGCATCGCCCAGCAGCTGGAACGCCGGGTCAGCTTCCGTCGCGCGATGAAGCGGTCGGTGCAGAACGCGATGCGCATGGGTGCCCTTGGCATCCGCGTCAACGTTGCCGGCCGCCTTGGCGGTGCCGAGATCGCGCGGACCGAATGGTATCGCGAGGGGCGGGTGCCGCTGCACACGCTGCGCGCCGATATCGACTATGCCCATGCCGAGGCCGAAACGCCGTATGGCATCATCGGGATCAAGGTCTGGATCTTCAAGGGCGAGATCATGGAGCACGACCCCAGTGCCCGTGACCGTCGCACGGCCGAACTGCAGGAAGGCGGCGGTGCCCCGTCGCGCCCGCGCCGCGATCGCGACCGCTGAGGAGTTTGAGAGATGCTGCAACCTAAGCGCACGAAATTCCGCAAGATGCACAAAGGCCGGATTCACGGTCAGGCAAAAGGCGGGTTCGACCTCAACTTCGGGACCTTCGGCCTGAAGGCCATCCAGCCCGAACGGATCACCGCGCGCCAGATCGAGGCCGCGCGCCGTGCCATGACGCGTCACATGAAACGTCAGGGCCGTGTCTGGATCCGTATCTTCCCCGACACCCCTGTGTCGTCGAAGCCGACCGAGGTTCGGATGGGTAAAGGTAAGGGCTCCGTCGACTTCTGGGCCGCCAAGGTCAAGCCCGGCCGCGTGATGTTCGAAATCGACGGCGTGTCGGAAGTCGTCGCGCGCGAGGCCCTGCGTCTGGCCGCGATGAAGCTGCCGATCAAGACGCGGATCGTGCACCGCGAAGACTGGTAATCGGTCTTCCGAGAGGATTGCGAAGGCCCCGTTTGAAGACGGGGCCTTTTGCCAAACGACCTACGCGGCCCGATTCACCTGTTTACGGCCCGGATTGGCAAGATAACGCTTGCTTTATCGGGGTAGGGGGCTTAGAGGGGCCGCTCATCCATGAACTCCACCGGACTCAGGGTGACCCGTGCGCAAGCCAAGGGGCCCTCTGGTGATGTTGAAAGGAACAAGGCGATGAACGCCCAGGAACTGAGAGACAAGACGCCCGACGAGCTGCGCGAGCAGCTGACGAGCCTCAAGAAAGAGGCCTTCAACCTGCGCTTCCAGCAGGCGACCGGCGCCCTTGAGAATACCGCCCGCATGCGTGCCGTCCGTCGCGACGTCGCCCGCGTGAAGACGGTTCTGAACGAAAAAGCCCGCGCGGCGGCAGAGTAACGGAGTCCGACCAGTATGCCCAAACGTATCCTGCAAGGCACCGTGACCAGCAATCAGAACAACCAGACGGTCACCGTCTCGGTCGAACGCCGGTTCAAGCACCCCGTCATGCAAAAGACCATCCGTAAGTCCAAGAAGTACCGGGCTCACGATGAAAACAACCAGTATCAGGTTGGGGACACCGTGCGCATTCAGGAATGCGCGCCGAAGTCCAAGACGAAACGCTGGGAGGTGATCGCCCAGGTCTGACCTGAGCGCTCACTTCCCGGTTTGAGCGAAACCCTGGGACATCGTTCCCAAAGGTCGGGAGAAACCACATGATCCAGATGCAGACCAATCTGGATGTCGCTGACAACTCCGGCGCACGCCGGGTGCAGTGCATCAAGGTCCTGGGTGGTTCCAAGCGTAAATACGCCTCCGTCGGCGACATCATCGTCGTCTCGGTGAAGGAAGCCATCCCGCGCGGCCGCGTGAAGAAAGGCGACGTGCGCAAGGCCGTCGTCGTGCGCACCGCCAAAGAGGTTCGCCGCGAAGACGGTACCGCGATCCGCTTTGATCGCAACGCCGCCGTCATCCTCAACAACAACAACGAGCCGATCGGCACCCGTATCTTCGGGCCGGTGGTTCGCGAGTTGCGCGGCAAGAACTTCATGAAGATCATCTCGCTCGCCCCGGAGGTGCTGTAAGATGGCTGCGAAACTGAAAAGCGGCGACAAGGTCATCGTGCTGGCCGGCAAGGACAAGGGCCGCGAAGGTACCATCCAGTCGGTTGATCCCAAGGCCGGCAAGGCCGTGGTGGAAGGCATCAACATCGCTGTGCGCCACCAGAAGCAAAGCCAGATGAGCCAGGGCGGCCGGATCGCCAAGGCGATGCCGATCGATCTGTCGAACCTCGCCCTCGTCGATCCCAAGGACGGTGGCCCGACCCGCGTCGGCTTCCGCATGGAAGACGGCAAGAAGGTGCGTTACGCCAAGAAATCGGGGGAAGTGATCGATGCTTGATGCTGCAAACTATACCCCGCGTCTGAAGGCGGACTACCGCAATCGGATCAAGGCGGCGCTCAAGGAAGAATTCGCCTACAAGAACGAGATGATGATCCCGCGCCTGGACAAGATCGTCCTGAATATCGGCTGCGGGGCCGAGGCCGTTCGCGACTCCAAGAAAGCCAAGTCGGCGCAGGGCGACCTGACGCTGATCGCCGGTCAGCAGGCCGTGATCACCAAGGCCAAGAAGTCGATCGCCGGCTTCCGTGTTCGCGAGGACATGCCGCTTGGTGCCAAGGTCACGCTGCGCGGTGACCGGATGTACGAATTCCTCGACCGCCTGATCACCATCGCGATGCCGCGCATCCGCGACTTCCGCGGCGTGTCGGGCAAATCGTTCGACGGGCGCGGCAACTACGCGACCGGCATCAAGGAACATATCGTGTTCCCCGAGATCGAGTACGACAAGGTCGACGAAGTCTGGGGCATGGATATCGTTATCGCCACCACCGCGAAAACCGACGCGGAAGCGAAGGCGCTGTTGAAGCATTTCAACATGCCGTTCAACAGCTGATCGCGGGAGGGAGAATTTCACATGGCTAAGAAGTCTATGGTCGAACGCGAGAAGAAGCGTCAGCGCCTGGTCGAGAAATACGCCGCCAAGCGTGCCGCGCTCAAAGAGATCGCGAACAACGAAGACCTTCCGATGGAAGAGCGGTTCAAGGCCCGGCTGAAGCTGGCCAAGCTGCCCCGCAACTCCTCGGCGACGCGGCTGCACAACCGTTGTCAGCTCACCGGGCGTCCTCACGCCTATTACCGCAAGCTTAAAGTTTCGCGGATCATGCTGCGGGAACTTGGCTCCAAGGGCCAGATCCCCGGTCTGGTCAAGTCGAGCTGGTAAGGAGGGGAAAAGATGTCCGTGAACGATCCTCTCGGCGATATGCTGACCCGCATCCGCAACGCGCAGATGCGCGGCAAATCGACGGTCCGTACCCCGGCCTCCAAGCTGCGCGCCTGGGTGTTGGATGTGCTGAAAGACGAAGGCTACATCCGCGGCTATGAAACGGTCGAAGGCGGCCGTGGTCTGCCGGAACTGGAAGTCAGCCTGAAATACTACGAAGGCGAGCCCGTGATCCGCGAACTGCGCCGCGTCTCCAAGCCCGGCCGTCGCGTCTATATGAGCGTGAAGGAAATCCCGCAGGTCCGTCAGGGCCTGGGCGTTTCCATCGTTTCGACGTCCAAGGGCGTGATGTCCGATGCAGCGGCACGGTCTGCCAATGTTGGCGGCGAAGTGCTCTGCCAGGTGTTCTAAGGGAGGTCGGAATGTCTCGTATTGGTAAGAAACCGGTCGAGCTGCCGTCGGGTGTCTCCGCATCCGTCTCCGGCCAGACCATCGAGGTGAAGGGGCCCAAGGGTACCCGGAACTTCACCGCCACGGATGACGTGACCCTCACGGTTGAGGACAACACCGTCACCGTGACCCCGCGCGGGTCGTCCAAGCGGGCGCGCCAGCAATGGGGCATGTCGCGCACGATGGTTGCGAACCTCGTGAAGGGCGTGACCGAGGGGTTCAAGAAAGAGCTTGAAATCCAGGGCGTCGGCTATCGGGCCCAGATGCAGGGCAACACGCTGAAGCTGAACCTCGGCTATTCCCACGAGGTGAACTTCGACGTGCCCCAGGGCGTCACGGTCACGGCCCCCAAACAGACCGAGATCGTGATCGAAGGTGCGGATCAGCAGCTCGTCGGTCAGGTCGCGGCCAATATCCGCGAGTGGCGCAGCCCCGAGCCCTACAAGGGCAAGGGTATCCGCTACAAGGGCGAGTTCATCTTCCGTAAGGAAGGCAAGAAGAAGTAAGGGCGCGACAGATGGCAAACAGCAAAAGACAACTGTTCCTGAAACGCCGCCTGCGCGTTCGGAACAAGCTTCGCAAGATGAATGCCGGGCGCGTGCGCCTGAGCGTGCATCGCAGCAACAAGAACATCAGCGTGCAGCTGATCGACGATGTTCAGGGCAAGACGCTCGCCGCGGCCTCCTCGCTGGAGAAGGATCTTGGCGTCGTCGGCAAGAACAACGTCGAGGCCGCCGCCAAGGTTGGCGCGGCGATTGCCGAGCGTGCCAAGGCGGCTGGCGTGGAAGAGTGCTACTTTGACCGGGGCGGATTCCTCTTCCACGGCAAGGTCAAGGCGCTTGCCGATGCGGCCCGCGAGGGCGGCCTGAAGTTCTGAGGAGACGAGAGATGGCAAGAGAAGACAATCGCCGGGACCGCCGCGACCGCGACGAAACCCCGGAATTCGCCGATCGTCTCGTGGCGATCAACCGCGTGTCCAAGACCGTGAAGGGCGGCAAGCGCTTCGGTTTTGCGGCACTCGTGGTCGTCGGCGATCAGAAGGGCCGCGTGGGCTTCGGCAAGGGCAAGGCGAAAGAGGTGCCCGAGGCGATCCGCAAGGCCACCGAACAGGCCAAGCGCAACCTGATGCGCGTGCCGCTGCGCGAGGGTCGGACGCTGCACCATGACATCGAGGGCCGCCACGGTGCGGGCCGCGTCGTGATGCGCACTGCCCCGCAAGGTACCGGCATCATCGCCGGTGGTCCGATGCGCGCCGTGTTCGAGATGTTGGGCGTTCAGGACGTGGTGGCCAAGTCCATCGGGTCGCAGAACCCCTACAACATGATCCGCGCAACGCTGGACGGGCTGACCAAGGAAAGCTCTCCCCGGCAGGTTGCGCAGCGTCGCGGCAAGAAGGTGGCCGATATCCTGCGCAAGGACGATGCGCCCGTGCAGGATGCCGCCGCCGATGCGCCGGCCGAAGCGTAAGGAGCGAAAGACATGGCAAAAACCATCGTCGTCAAGCAGGTGGGTTCCCCCATCCGCCGCCCGGCCGTTCAGCGCAAGATCCTGATCGGTCTGGGGCTCAACAAGATGCACAAGACCCGGGAACTGGAAGACACGCCGTCGATCCGCGGCATGGTCGCCAAGATCCCGCATCTGGTCGAGATCATCGAAGAGCGCGGCTGATATACCGCGCAATCGGAAACGGAACGCCCCGGCCCTAGTGCCGGGGCGTTTTGCGTTTTTGATTATTCCAATTCGCCTTGCGTGGGCTCGATCAACGTGCGAACCTTTCCGCCAATATTGACGGGGAGGGATGTCGTGGAAAGAGTTCGGGCTAGTTGCCTCGGAGCGTTGTGTTCTGTCGTAATTACTGCGCAGGCGCAGGCAGACACGGTCGTCTTGGATTTTACAGGAACGGCACATAGCCTGACAGGAAACTTCGCGACAGCGCCTGATCCGGACAATATCGTGACAGGGCGGTTCGAGATTGATCTGAACGCAACATTCAGTGCCGACAATGATCCGTTTTTGCCACTTGAGCCGGGAAATCGTGATCGGAAACTCGGGCTCATCAACATCACAGAACCTGCGGGCCTGAATGCAACGCGTACCCGTTCAGAGATTACCTTGAACGGGATCACATCGACTTCTCGCCCCTTGATCGCGCCGAATACCGTTGACGCACGCATCAATTTTCGCGCGATCGACGACAATCCAACCGGTCCGAACGATACATTTTCTTACATTTTCCTCGATGGGGTCGACGGCTTCTACCATTTTACCTTCGAGATGCAGTCGGAGAACTTGATTGGCGCAGATCCGTCGCTCGGCTTTTCCTTCATTCTGATGAACAGCCTCGATTTGTCGGATGTTGAAGCTTCGCGACCGTATTTCGGCAATTCGGTGTTTGCGCGGGGGTTCTTCGAGTCCGCTGACGGTTTTTTCGCCTATGACCTTACTGGCATGTCGGTCAGCTTGGAGGAGGTGGCGCCGGTGCCTGTTCCCGCTGGCTTGCCGCTCGCACTAACCGGCTTGGGTGCTCTGGCTGCGTTGCGCCGACGTGAAGCCGGGGAGGCCGTCACGGCCTGATGCTCTTAATGCACCAGGCACATGCCGGTAATGCCATGGTGTCGTTAGCGGTCTGTTTAGAAAAGGCGTATACAATCTGCCGTATAAAATGGCACTTTACGGAGGTTTGCCATGATGACTGTCAATACCGCAATGCGCGCCATCGCCCGTCGTGCCCGGACAATCTGGAACGACGGCCCCGTGCCCTACTGGGCCGACTATCTGCACGATACAGACCGGCGGACCTGAGCAGAGACTGCTCGGCTTAGACCCGCGGCCCTTGCGCTATCGCGCAGGCCTGTTGAACAGCCCCGGCTCGCGCCGGGGCCACGTGTTTTCAGGGGGCTGCAGTCAGCGGCGTACCGGATCGGAGGGGGGCTGCCGGCCGGCTTTCGGCCCTGCGCAAGACCTTACATCAGAGCGCTTGCATCGTTTCGGGCAAAGCCCTATACGCCGCGGGTGGCATTGGGATGCGACTCCCTGCCAATGACGTAGAAAAACCAAGAAACGCCGTGGCCGTCCCATCTCGCTTCGGGGGCGCGTCCGGCCAAGGAGAAGCGACATGAAACTGAATGAACTCCGCGACAACGAAGGCGCGGCGAAAAGAGCCAAACGCATCGGCCGCGGCCCGGGTTCGGGCAAGGGCAAGATGGGCGGCCGCGGGATCAAGGGTCAGAAATCCCGCTCGGGCGTGGCCATCAACGGCTACGAAGGCGGCCAGATGCCGCTTTACCAGCGTCTGCCCAAGCGTGGCTTCAACAAGCCCAACCGCAAGCAGTATGCCGTGGTCAATCTGGGCCTTGTCCAGAAATTCATCGATGCCGGCAAGATCGACGCGGGCCAGCCGATCACCGAGGACGTGCTGGTTGCCTCTGGCCTCGTCCGCCGCAAGCTGGACGGCGTGCGCATCCTCGCCAAGGGCGATCTGACCGCCAAGGTCACGCTTGACGTGACCGGCGCGTCGAAGTCCGCGATTGAGGCGGTCGAGAAGACCGGCGGATCCCTCAAGATCGCCGCACCGGCCGCAGCGACCGAATAAACGGTTGTGGGCGGCGCGCTTGCCGCTTACATCTCCGTCAAGTTTTCCCTAGCGCCGCCGAGCCGGAAAACGGTTTCGGCGGCGCTGTCCTTACAAGAGGCTCAGCATGGCATCTGCAGCAGAGCAAATGGCCGCAAACATGAGCTGGGGGGCCTTCGGCAAGGCCACCGAGCTGCGTCAGCGGATTCTCTTCACCCTCGGGCTTTTGATCATCTATCGCCTTGGCACCTATATTCCCGTGCCCGGGATCGACGGGGCCGAGTTGCGCGCCTTCATGGAGCAGGCTGCGGCCGGCCTTGGCGGTATCCTGTCGATGTTCACCGGCGGCGCGCTGGGGCGGATGGGGATCTTTGCACTTGGGATCATGCCGTATATCTCGGCCTCGATCATCGTGCAGCTTCTGACCGCCATGGTGCCGCAGCTTGAACAGCTGAAGAAAGAAGGCGAACAGGGCCGCAAGAAGATCAACCAGTACACCCGCTACGGCACCGTGGCACTGGCCACGTTCCAGGCCTACGGTCTGGCCGTCAGCCTTGAGGCCGGGGGGCTGGCCTCTGATCCCGGCTGGTTCTTCCGCGCCTCGACCGTCATCACCATTGTCGGTGGCACGATGTTCCTGATGTGGCTGGGCGAACAGATCACTGCGCGCGGCGTCGGCAACGGGATCTCGCTGATCATCTTCGTGGGCATCATCGCCGAGGTCCCTGCTGCGCTTGCATCGTTCCTGAGCCAGGGCCGGACGGGCGCCATTTCGCCCCTCGTCATCCTCGTGGTCTTCGTGATGGTCGTGGCGGTGATCGGCTTCGTGGTGTTCATGGAACGGGCCTTGCGAAAGATCCATATCCAGTATCCGCGACGGCAAGTGGGGATGAAGGTGTATGATGGCGGGTCGAGCCATCTGCCGGTGAAGGTGAACCCCGCCGGTGTGATCCCTGCGATCTTCGCCTCGTCGCTCCTGCTGCTGCCGACGACGATCTCGACCTTCTCGGGCAGCCAGACCGGACCGGTGATGTCGACGATCCTTGCCTATTTCGGGCCGGGACAGCCGCTCTACCTGCTGTTCTTCTCGTCGATGATCGTCTTCTTCACGTATTTCTACACGTTCAACGTCGCCTTCAAGGTCGATGACGTGGCCGAGAACCTGAAGAACCAGAACGGTTTCATCCCGGGCATCCGGCCGGGCAAGCGGACCGAGGAATACCTCGAATACGTGGTCAACCGCGTGCTGGTGCTGGGCTCGGCCTATCTGGCGCTGGTCTGCATGCTGCCGGAAATCATGCGCTCCCAGCTTCAGATCCCGTTCTACTTCGGCGGGACATCCGTGCTGATTGTCGTGTCGGTCACGATGGATACAATCCAGCAAATTCAGTCGCACCTGCTGGCTCACCAGTATGAAGGACTGATCGAAAAATCTCAGCTCAGGCGGAAGACCAAGAGCAAACGAAAAGGGACAGCTCGCCGATGAACATCATTCTTCTTGGCCCCCCGGGGGCTGGCAAGGGAACCCAGGCCAAAAAACTGGTGGACGAACGCGGCATGGTCCAGCTGTCGACCGGCGACATGCTGCGCGAGGCGCGCAGCTCTGGCACCGAGATGGGCAAGAAGGTGGCCGAAGTCATGGACCGCGGTGACCTTGTCACCGATGAGATCGTGATTGGCCTGATCGCCGAGAAGCTGGAGGCGGGCGCCGCCGGCGGGTTCATCTTCGACGGCTTCCCCCGCACGCTGGCACAGGCCGATGCGCTGGGCGAACTGCTGGACAAGATGGGCGCACCGCTGGACGTGGTGATCGAATTGAAGGTCGATGACGAGACGCTGGTGCAGCGCGTCGTCAACCGCGCCAAGGAGGCCGAGGCCGCGGGCCAGCCGGTTCGCGCCGATGACAATGCCGAGGCGATGAAGACCCGCCTGATGGCCTACTACAAGCAGACCTCGCCGCTGATCGGCTACTACCATGCCAAGGGCGACCTGCGGTCGGTTGACGGCATGGCGGCAATGGATCAGGTGGCGGCCAGCATCGCCGATATCCTGAACGGCTAAGCTGACGACGTCCGCCCGGGCCTGTTCCCGGGCGGGACGAAACCTTCCGTCAATCTGGACGCGCTAACCCGTTGGGCCAAGAGTGTGCCTGAGACGGAGCGTATGGTGCAGTTTGACGCGATAATCCGGAATATCGGCGCTTATACGAGCGACAGCATCCTGATCACCCGTGCGGCGGCGGCTGATCCAAGAAAGCGCGAGATCGTATGGTGCAATCAGGCCTTCACCAACCTGACCGGATATAGCCTGGACGACATCCGCGGCCTATGCCCCGACATCTTGTACGGAGAAGCGACCGAGCCGGCCGCGATTGAAAAGATCGAGGCAGCGGTTGAGGCGGCGATCCCCTGCAATATTCTGGTCGTTTACCACCGACGCGACGGCGACCCCTATCATGCAGATCTGACGCTCACCCCGGTGAAGGACCCTTCGGGCATGGTCAGTTATTGGGTGTCGACCCATTGGGATGTGACCGACCGGGTTCGGCGGGAAAACGACCTGGCCGAGCGGAATGCCGCGCTCAAGGCCTCGGAACTCAAGATGCAGGAAGAGCGGATCCAGTTGGCCGGTGTCGCCGCCGTCGCGGAATACGCGCAGGACATGATCACCATCACCGATACGGATTTCCGGATCCTTTGGGCCAACGACGCGTTCGTCGCGAAGACAGGGTTCCCCATGGCCGCGGTCCGCGGCGCGCTCCATTCCGACCTGCTGGCAAAGAAGAGCGAGCGCTACACGGCAGAGGAAATGGCCGCGAAGGCCATCGAGGACGGCGATTTCGAAGATGCCGAAGTGCATAACACCGCCCGGGACGGGACCGAGTACTGGACCCATCTGCGCGTAACCGTCCAGCGCGATCAGGATGGTTGGCCCACACGGTTCATCATGGTGGAACGCGACGTGACCGACGAACGGCGTCAACGTCTCGATCTGGAACGCTCGCGCCGCGAGATCAAGATCGCTGCTGTCCACGACCCCCTGACCGGCCTGCCCAACCGACGCGGTTTGGAGGAGGCATTGGCCCGCATGGCGCGCGAGGCCGAGACGATTGGCAAGGGCATCGGCCTGATGCATCTCGACCTCGACCATTTCAAGGAGATCAACGACACGCTGGGGCACGCGGCTGGCGATGCCGTGTTGCAGGCTGTGACCGACCGGCTACAGGCGATGCTGGGGCCGAACAGCTTTGCCGCGCGGATCGGCGGCGACGAATTCACCGTGGCCCTGATCCTGCGAAAAGATGGCACCTTTGTTGACGTCTTTGCCCACCGGCTGCTGACAAGCATTGGGCGGCCGGTGACCTTTGGCGCGGCGGAATGCCGGTTCGGTGTGTCGATCGGCTATGCTCTCCAGCGCGAGCCGCCCTTCGACCTATCGGAACTGATGGTTCAGGCCGATATCGCGCTCTATCGTGTCAAGGCAGAGGGGCGGAACGGCGTGCAGGCCTTTACCCCGGAACTGGCCGCGCAGACCCGTCGCAGAAAGGTTCTGTCGGACGAATTCAACATCGCACTCGAACATGGGCAATTCAAATGCTTCTACCAGCCGCAAATCTGTGCCGAGACCGGGTCTGTTGTCGGGGCCGAAGCCCTGGTGCGCTGGCAGCATCCGACCGAAGGCCTGATCGGACCGGACCAGTTTCTGGCGCTTACGCGCGAGTTGAACCTTGAAGCGCAGATGGATCGGCGGGTTCTCGAAACGGTCCTGGAAGATCGTGCGCGCCTGATCGCCGCGGGCTGCGTCCCGCCTCGGCTCTCTGTGAACGTCTCGTCGCGCCGGTTGCGTACGCCTGACCTGATCGACGAAATCGATGCGCTGGAAATCCCGAAGGACGCGTTGAGTTTCGAACTGGTGGAATCGACCTTTCTGGATGACAGCGACCAGCGCACGCTCTGGACGCTGGAGGCGCTGCGCGAGCGGGGGATTGGCATCGAGATCGACGATTTCGGAACGGGCCATGCCTCGATCATGGGGCTTGTGCGGGTGGCGCCCGACCGGCTCAAGACCGACCGCAGCTTGCTGGAACCCGCGGTCACCGACGATCGGCGACGGCGGCTGTTCCGGCTTATGGTCGAAATCGGGGACACGCTGGGCATTTCGGTGACCGCCGAGGGCGTCGAGACCGAAGAGCATGCGCGCCTGGCGCGGGAAGAGGGCTGTTCGGTGCTGCAGGGATTTCATTTCGCAGAACCTATGGCGATCGGTGGCTTGGTCGGTTATCTTTCGGCATCGGGAATGGCCGCCGGCGTCGCCTGAGTCACGCCCGGGCATTTTTATTGATCTTGCCCCAAAACGGGGCTTGACGCCCTTTCCGAATCTTCATACGCCTCGCACCTCTGCAATGGAATTTCTGTTGCGGGACAGCAATGCTGTTCTGCGGATCACCTGATCAACGCAGGCCTGCCGGCACATGCTCGCGGACCGATGTTGTGAAAAAAGGGCCTGGCACTACGGGCTCGCAACGAAAAGGATACTGAACTTGGCACGAATCGCTGGCGTCAACATCCCCACGGGGAAACGGGTGCCCATCGCACTCACCTATATTCATGGCATTGGCCCGGCTTCGGCCGAGCAGATTTGCGAGGCGGTCGGAATCGACCGGACTCGCCGCGTCAACGACCTCTCGGATGCCGAGGTGCTGGCGATCCGCGAACATATCGACGCAACCCTGACCGTCGAAGGCGACCTGCGCCGCGAAGTGCAGATGAACATCAAGCGCCTGATGGATCTGGGCTGCTATCGTGGCCTGCGTCATCGCCGCAACCTGCCCGTGCGCGGTCAGCGGACCCACACCAATGCGCGCACCCGCAAGGGCCCCGCCAAGCCCATCGCCGGCAAGAAGAAATAAGGGAGGGTACAAGATATGGCACGCGAAAAGACCACCCGTACCCGCCGCAAGGAACGCAAGAACATCGCCGCAGGCGTGGCGCATGTGAACTCGTCCTTCAACAACACCAAGATCCTGATCTCCGACGTGCAGGGCAACGCCATTTCGTGGTCGTCCGCCGGCACCATGGGGTTCAAGGGCTCGCGCAAGTCGACCCCTTATGCCGCGCAGATGGCCGCCGAAGATGCCGGACGCAAGGCGCAGGAACATGGCGTGAAGACCCTTGAGGTCGAGGTGCAGGGCCCCGGCTCTGGCCGTGAGAGCGCGTTGCGCGCCCTGGCCGCGATCGGTTTCAACATCACTTCGATTCGCGACGTGACGCCGATTGCCCATAACGGCTGCCGCCCGCCGAAACGCCGCCGGGTCTGAATTCTACAACATTCAGCTGGGCCGTGCTTTGCGCGCGGCCCAGCCATGTCGTTTTACCCTCGGGCGTCTGCCGCTTCGGACATGGGCGGTGGGCAGGAATTGAGGAGACATCCATGATCCACAAGAACTGGCAGGAACTGATCAAGCCCACGCAGCTTGATATCAAGCCGGGCAACGATCCCGCGCGTCAGGCCACCGTCATTGCCGAGCCGCTTGAACGGGGATTCGGCCTGACCCTCGGCAATGCGCTGCGTCGGGTTTTGATGAGCTCGCTTCAGGGGGCGGCGATCACCTCTGTCCAGATCGACAACGTCCTGCATGAATTCTCCTCGGTTGCCGGGGTGCGCGAAGACGTCACCGATATCGTGCTCAACCTCAAGGGCGTCGCATTGCGGATGGAGGTCGAGGGGCCGAAACGGTTGTCGGTCTCGGCCAAGGGGCCGGGCGTTGTGACCGCCGGCGATATCTCCGAAACCGCCGGGATCGAGGTTCTGAACCGCGACCACGTGATCTGCCATCTCGACGACGGGGCCGACCTGTTCATGGAACTGACCGTGAATACGGGCAAAGGCTATGTCGCCGCGGACAAGAACCGCCCCGAGGATTCGCCCATCGGCCTCATCCCGATCGACGCGATCTACTCGCCGATCAAGAAGGTTGCCTATGACGTGCAGCCGACGCGGGAAGGCCAGGTGCTCGACTACGACAAACTGACGATGAAGGTCGAAACCGACGGGTCGCTGACACCTGACGATGCGGTCGCCTTCGCGGCCCGTATCCTGCAGGATCAGTTGTCGATCTTCGTCAACTTCGAGGAACCGGAATCGGCCGGCCGCGAGGCAGAGGATGACGGGCTGGAATTCAACCCGCTGCTGCTGAAGAAGGTGGACGAGCTGGAGCTTTCCGTCCGGTCGGCCAACTGCCTGAAGAACGACAACATCGTCTATATCGGCGACCTGATCCAGAAGACCGAGGCGGAGATGCTGCGCACCCCGAACTTCGGCCGCAAGTCGCTGAACGAGATCAAGGAAGTGCTGTCCGGCATGGGGCTGCATCTCGGCATGGATGTCGAGGAATGGCCGCCGGAGAACATCGAGGATCTGGCCAAGAAGTTCGAGGACCAGTTCTAGGGCTCTGGCCCTATCCCGGGCCACAGCCCGGAACCCGCGCCAGATGGCGCAAGATAGGGTCTAGGCCCCGGACCGGTCCGGGGCGGGCCCCAAGGAGAGTCGGTGACACGCATCGCCGGCCAGACAAAGCAAAACCGCCCGTAGAGGGCAAAGATGGAGAAGACAGATGCGTCACGCTCGCGGCTATCGCCGCCTCAATCGCACGCATGAGCACCGCAAGGCCCTGTTCGCCAACATGGCCGGATCGCTCATCGAACATGAACAGATCAAGACGACGCTGCCCAAGGCCAAAGAGCTCAAGCGCATTGCCGACAAGCTGGTCACGCTGGCCAAGCGCGGCGACCTGCATGCCCGCCGCCAGGCGGCCTCGCGGCTGAAACAGGACGCCCATGTGGCCAAGCTGTTTGACGTTCTCGGCCCACGCTACGCCGAACGTCCCGGCGGCTATGTCCGGGTGCTGAAGGCCGGCTTCCGCTACGGTGACATGGCGCCGATGGCGATTGTTGAATTCGTCGATCGCGACCCCGATGCCAAGGGGGCCGCAGACCGTGCCCGCCTTGAGGCTGAAGAGACCCTGGAAGGCTGATTTCTAGCCCATCGGATGATTAAAAAAACGGCCCCGCTTTTGTGGCGGGGCCGTTTTCATTTCAGTGGGCACTGTGCCTGAAATGGCGCTATGCCCAGCCGCTCTCAGGCGTCATAAATGGGGCGCCGCTCGATGACCTTTTCCCCCTTGTCATCCAGCGAAACCGAAACGTCGTTCAGCATCCGTTCCACTTCCGCGTCCCCAATGGACGCTGAACCTATGAACTCAAGAATTTCTGCCCGAATGCCGGCAGGAAGTTGCATCACACGGTTGAACAGAGTTGGGTGTATTGCCCGCACTGGATACTCCTATAAACTACACTGTGCCGAGACCGACAGAGGCGTTCACCTCCTGCGTCTCAATTTAAGGTTGACGGCATTTGGATCAACTTGTCTAAAAAGGCATGTTCGAGAAGTCGGTGTTTGATAGAGAGTTGCGGGCCTTAGAGGCTTTGTCACCGATGGGGTACCATATCGGCCTCCATATCCGTGTCACCTCGCCGATAATGACCTTTCAGACATACGATCAAGAGTGGCTGAACCACTATACCGAACATGGGTATGTCCTGCGCGATCCGACGGTCGCATGGGGCTTTGCAACCACCGGAGCAACACGGTGGAGCAACCAAAAGATCCCGGACCCGTTCGGCATCTTCGCGGATGCCGCGCGATTCGGGCTCAAGTACGGCGCGACGATCTCCTGTGGGCCGATCACCTCCAGGACAATTGCCAGCGTGGCACGAGCAGATCGGGAATTCGAGGATTCCGAGATCGAAATGATCGAAGCCCTCGTGCGTCGTCTTCACGACATGACCGAGCCACCGCAAAAGCTTACCAAAGCTCAGGTCGAAGCGCTGCGATGCATTGCGGAGGGTGACCGGCATGCGGCAGCAGCTTGTAAGCTAGGCATATCGGAGAGCGCGCTGAAGGCCCGTCTCGCATCTGCGCGAGACCGACTGATGGCGCGCACGACGGCAGAAGCCATTCAGCGCGCAAAGGACTACAGACTGCTGTGACTGCAGTCGCCCCCCGCAAGGTTCACACTCAACGATATCCCTGCAGGAGGCTCAAATGCAGACCACAACTCTTTCTTTCGAGAATCTTCACAACTATGGAGAGCTTTTCGCAAACATGCTTCGCGCAAGACGCGAAACGTTCATCGGCCGCAACAAGTGGGACCTACCCGAGGCCCTGGGCATGGAATACGACCAGTACGACACCCCGGCAAGCCGCTGGGTCGTCGTGCATGACCAGGTTGGGCAGGTGTTGGCCGGGCTTCGGTTGACGCCTACGACCGCGCGGTGCGGGGTCTACAGCTACATGATACGGGACGCCCAACTGGGTCTTCTCGACACGATCCCGCGGGAGTTGCTTGACTGCGAAGCCCCCGTCTCCGAGACCGTCTGGGAAAGCTCGCGACTGTTCGTGACGCAGCGGGTGCCTCTCGCGCAGCGGCGCCCGATCTATTTCAACCTCGTCCAGGAGATCGCGCGCGCGGCCCGGACGCTGGGCGCGACCCAATGTCTCGCGTTGTTGAATGCCAACTGGCGCCACTGGCACCAGCGGGTCGGCATCGACATGGAGGCGTTGGGCCCGGTGATGCAGATCGACGGGTTGAACAATCAGGTCGTCGCGATGAACTTCGCCCCGAACCTGCACTGAGTTATCGAACCCCCCGCCCTTGTGGCGGGGGGCCGACGTTGCCTTTGAAATCAGGTCCCGCCGCCCATATACCGCTGTGCATGTCAAACAGCTGAAACGGGACCATGCGGCATTTCACAGTCTTCCTGTTCATGATTCTCACCGCCCTGCCGGTTGCGGCCCAGACGCAGGTGCCGCAAAGCCGGGGCGAGATCACGATGAGCTTTGCGCCGGTGGTCCGCCAGACCGCTCCGGCGGTGGTCAACATCTACGCCCAGCGGGTGGTGGCCGAAAAGACCACGCCGTTTGCGAATGACCCCTTCTTTTCCGAAATGTTCCGCAATTTCGGTCATGTACAGCCGCGCGTTCAGAACTCGCTCGGCTCCGGCGTGATCGTGTCGGAGGACGGATTGGTTGTGTCCAACTACCACGTGGTTGGTCAGGCGACGCAAATCCGCGTGGTTCTGAACGACCGGCGCGAGTTCGATGCTGCCGTCCTGCTTGCCGACGAAGAGGCCGATCTGGCCCTTCTGCGGTTGAAGGGGGCGAAGGACCTGCCCGCGCTGGCGTTCCGGGCGTCCGACACGGTGGAGGTCGGCGATCTGGTTCTGGCCATCGGCAATCCGTTCGGCATCGGTCAGACGGTCAGTTCGGGCATCGTCTCCGGGCTGGCCCGGTCGGGGCTCTCCATCGGCGGCGGACGGGGCCTGTTCATCCAGACCGATGCGGCCATCAATCCGGGCAATTCCGGGGGCGCGCTTGTCGACATGTCCGGGCGCCTTGTCGGGATCAACACCGCGATCCTGTCGCGTTCCGGAGGGTCGAACGGCATTGGTTTCGCGATCCCGGCCGATCTTGTTGCGCGGTTTGTCGAACAGGCCGAGCAAGGGGAAAAGCGGTTCCTGCGCCCATGGGCGGGGGTGTCGGCGCAGGCGGTCGATGCCGCCCTTGCCGAAGCATTGGGTCTCGACCTGCCCCGGGGCGTCGTTCTGGCCGAGCTGCACAGTGATAGCCCGTTCCGAAAGGCGGGCTTCGAGATCGGCGATGTCGTTCTGGAAATCGACGGTGAGCCCGTGAACACCCCTCAGGAACTGCTGTTCCGCCTGTCGGCCAAGGGGATCGGCGAAACGGTCAAGGTCGGCTATCTGCACAAGGGGCGTGAGCGGTCGGCGAAGGTCGCCTTGGTCGCCCCGCCAGAGACACCGCCCCGCGACCCGGTCAAGATTGGCGGCCGCAGCATTCTGGAAGGTCTGACGGTCGTCAACATCAACCCGGCCGTGGCGCAGGAGGTCGGGCTGTCAGCCGAGATGCCGGGGGTGCTTGTGACAGAGCCGGGCCGGGTGGGCAGCCGGGTCGGGCTAAAACCCGGCGATGTCCTGCTGCGGATCAATGACAAAGAGATCGACGATACTGCAGATGTTGCGAAGGCCGTTCGAGACGGCGGGCGGACATGGACCATCGAGTATCTGAGGAACGGCCGGCGCAGCGTCTTGCGCTTTCGCGTCTGATCCGTCTGACCTAGGCTGCGCAAATGGCAGACCTGTTCGATCAGACACCCGCCGACGCGCCGGCACTGGCCGGGCCCCGCCCGCTGGCCGATCGCCTGCGGCCAAGGGCATTGGCGGAGGTGATCGGGCAGGAGCATGTGCTGGGGCCAGAGGGGCCCCTGGGCGTCATGCTGGCGGCGGGCACGTTGTCATCGCTCATCTTTTGGGGGCCGCCGGGGGTGGGCAAGACCACCATCGCGCGGCTTCTGGCCGATGAGACCGATCTGAGCTTCGTTCAGATCAGCGCCATCTTCACCGGCGTGGCCGATCTGAAGAAGGTCTTCGAGGCCGCGAAACTGCGCCACGCCAACGGGCAGGGAACGCTTCTGTTCGTTGACGAGATTCACCGCTTCAACAAGGCGCAGCAGGACGGCTTCCTGCCATATATGGAAGACGGCACGATCCTTCTGGTCGGCGCCACAACCGAGAACCCGAGTTTCGAACTGAATGCCGCCCTGTTGTCGCGGGCGCAGGTGCTGGTGCTGGACCGGCTTGATCTTGTCCATCTGGAGCTTTTGGCCCAGCGGGCCGAGCATGAACTGGGCCGGGCGCTGCCCCTGACCGGCCCGGCGCGCGACACTCTGCTGGAAATGGCCGATGGCGACGGCCGGGCGCTGCTGAACCTGATCGAACAGGTCGCGGCGTGGAAAGTGGCCGGCGCCCTGTCCCCCGAGGATCTGTCACGCCGGTTGCAGAAACGGGCCGCGCATTACGACAAGTCGGGAGAGGCGCATTACAACCTGATTTCAGCCCTGCACAAATCGGTCCGTGGGTCCGACCCCGATGCCGCGCTTTACTGGCTGACGCGCATGCTGGAAGGGGGGGAGGATCCGCGCTTTCTTGCCCGTCGGATTACCCGGATGGCGGTCGAGGATATCGGGCTGGCCGACCCTCAGGCGCAGACGGTCTGTCTGGACGCGTGGCAGGTTTATGAACGGCTGGGCAGCCCGGAGGGAGAACTCGCCCTGGCGCAGGCGGTCCTGTACCTGTCGCTCGCCCCGAAATCGAATGCCGGGTACGCGGCCTACAAGAATGCCCGGTCGGCGGCGAAAAAGACCGGATCGGAACCGCCGCCCAAGCATATCCTGAATGCGCCGACCAAGCTGATGAAAGAACAGGGCTACGGTGCGGGATATGAATACGATCACGATGCCGAAGATGCCTTCTCGGGCCAGAACTACTTTCCCGAGAGGATGCGGCGCGGGGTCTATTACCTGCCCGTGGAGCGTGGTTTCGAACGGGAATTGAAGCGCCGGCTGGACTACTTCACCAAGCTGCGCGCCAAGCGGCAGGGCGGTTGACAAGCCGCGGCCGGGCGGCGATGGGATGCCCATGACAGGTGGAACGATTATACAGGTGGCCCTTGGCGGGGCCGTGGGCGCCGTGGGGCGGTATCTCAGCGGTGTGGCCGCGACGCATCTGATGGGGCGCGGCTTTCCGTGGGGCACGATCTTCGTCAACATCGCGGGGTCGTTCCTGATGGGCGTCCTGATCGTTGTGCTGGCGAAGAAGGGCGGCACGCAGTTCGCCCCGTTCTTCCAGATCGGGGTCCTTGGGGGCTTTACGACCTTCTCGTCCTTTTCCCTCGATACGGTTGCCTTGTACGAACGCGGGCAGGCGGACCTTGCCCTGACATATGTGCTGGCCTCGGTCGTGATTTCGCTGAGTGCCATAGCGCTGGGCCTTTGGCTTACGCGGAGCCTGATGTCGTGAGCGGTGTGCAGACCCTGACGGTTGCGGAAGGGGAGGGCGATCAACGGCTTGACCGCTGGTTCCGCCGCCGCTTTCCGCATGTGCCCCAGGGCCGTATCGAAAAGATGTGCCGCAAGGGCGAAATCCGGGTCGACGGCGGCCGCGTCAAACCCGCGACACGTGTGGACGTGGGGCAGCAGGTGCGCATTCCGCCCTTGCCCGATCCCGGTGCGGTGGAAGACCGGCCAAAGCCGCAGGTCAGCGAGGCCGACGCGCAGATGATCCGCGACTGCGTGATCTTCCGCGACGACCATATCCTTGCGCTGAACAAGCCGCCGGGCCTGCCGGTGCAGGGTGGCAGCGGCCAGACCCGCCATGTCGACGGGTTGTCCGAGGCGCTGCGCTTCGATCTGGAGGAAAAGCCCCGGCTGGTGCACCGGCTGGACAAGGATACGTCCGGCGTTCTGCTGATGGCGCGGACGCGCGCGGTGGCCAATGCCCTGACCGCCGCCTTCCGTGCGCGGGAGACGCGCAAGATCTACTGGGCGGTCGTCGCGGGCACGCCCAGCCCGGCGATGGGCACGATCCGCTACGGTCTGGTCAAGGCGCCGGGCCACGGGTCGAAGGGGGAGGGCGAAAAGATGCTGTGCCTTCATCCCGATGCCGTGGACGATACGCCGGGCGCGAAACGCGCCGTCACCGATTACGCGGTTCTGTCGTCTCTTGGCAGACGGGCAAGCTGGTGCGCTTTGGTCCCGGTTACGGGCCGCACCCATCAATTGCGCGCGCATATGGCCGAGATCGGTCATCCGATCGTGGGCGACGGGAAATATGGCGGGTCGGGGCAGGAAAACCTTGGCGATGGCTGGGGCGCGCAACTGGGCGGAGAGATCAGCCGCAAGCTTCACCTGCACGCCCGCCATCTGCGCCTGACGCATCCGGTCACCGGGGCGGTGCTGACGCTGACCGCGCCGCTGCCGCCGCATATGCAACGGACATGGGACATGCTGGGATGGGACCCCGCCGATGTGCCCGCCGACCCGTTCGAGGAGATGGAATGACCGACCTGCGCCTGGTGATCTTCGATGTCGACGGCACGCTGGTCGACAGCCAGACCCACATCGCCGCCGCGATGGAGGCGGCCTTTGCCGCCGAAGGCCTGCCCGTGCCGCCGCACGAACAGGTGATCGGCGTGGTTGGCCTGTCGCTGCCGGTGGCCATTGCGACCTTGGCCCCCGATCTGCCGGCCGATCAGGCCGCGCGGATGCTGGACACCTACCGGCAGAGCTTCTTCGCCCGGCGGGTGGGGGAGGGCGCTTCGCCCCTGTTCCCCGGCGCGCTGGAGGCGTTGGAGGCACTGGCGGCCGTTGACGATATTCTTCTCGGCATCGCGACGGGCAAGTCAAAGCGCGGGCTCGACCATATCCTTGAGGCCCACGGGATCGGGCATCACTTCGTCACGGTGCAGGTGGCCGATCACCACCCGTCCAAGCCCCATCCGGCAATGGTTCTGGCGGCCCTGTCCGAGGCCGGGGTCGCGCCCGCGGATGCCGTGATGATCGGGGACACCGAATTCGATATCGAAATGGGCCGTGCTGCGGGCGTGCAGACGCTTGGGGTCGGCTGGGGCTATCACCCGGTCGAACGGCTGGCCGCGGCCGACGCATTGGTGCACAGCTTTGCCGATCTGCCCGCGGCCGTGCTCCGCCTGTGGGAGAGACCGGATGGCTGACTGGGCCCTGAAACGTTTCTGGAAAACCGCGTCCGTCGCCGACATCGACGGCGGGTTCACGGTTCATCTGGATGGGCGCCCGGTGCGCACGCCCGCCAAGAACCCGCTTGTTCTGCCCTCGCGCGCGATGGCCGCGGCTGCCGCGGCCGAATGGGACGCGCAGGAGGGAGAGGTCCGCCCCGTGACCATGCCGGTGATGCGCGGCGCCAATGCTGCCATCGACAAGGTCAGTGTGCAGAAAGACGAGGTCGCCGCCCTGATCGCGGCCTATGCCGAAAGCGATCTGCTGTGCCACCGCGCCGACAGCCCCGAGGCACTGGTCGCGCGGCAGGCCGCGGCATGGGATCCGCTGCTGGATTGGGCGCGGGATGCGCTCGATGCGCCGCTCATTCCGGTGGCGGGGGTGATTCCCTGCGATCAACCGCCTGAAAGCCTTCGGACCCTGCGGGAACAGGTGTCTGCGATGGACGCCTTTACCCTCACCGCCTTGCACGATCTGGTGGGTTTGTCGGGATCCCTGGTGATCGGGCTGGCCGCGATGACAGACATTCAGCCTGTCGAAACATTGTGGGACATCTCCCGCATTGATGAGACATGGCAGGAAGAACAGTGGGGCGTGGACGAAGAGGCCGCAGAGGTGGCCGAGGCGAAAAAACGCGATTTTCTTCAGGCCCGCCGGTTTCTGGATTTGACCCGCTTTTCCTGACCTGCCCTCAAGTTATACGTGACTGCACAAATTTCGGGCGCCCCCCGATTGGGGCAGGCTGGCCCATGATTGCAACGACATTGGTCGAAACCTGTCGGAACGTGGCCTTGACGAATAAGCGGGAATTTGCCCAAACTCTCAGCGCCGAGGGGGTCTGTTCTCTCGCATCGTATTCCCGTGGGACGGGACAGCATAAGACCGTCGTTCCAACGACGGACACTCAGGAAGAGGTAAACATGACCAAATCCGTATTTCTTGGCGCATTGACCATCGCCAGCTTCGCTGCCGGTGTGGCAGGGGCGGCGACACTTGATGATGTCAAGGCACGCGGCAAGCTGAACTGCGGGATCAATACCGGTCTCGTCGGCTTCGCTGCTCCGGACGCAAATGGCGAGTGGAGCGGTTTCGACGTGGCCTATTGCCGGGCGCTGGCCGCTGCGGTTCTTGGCGACCCGACCGCCATCGAATTCGTGAACCTGACCGGCAAGACGCGTTTCACCGCGCTCGCCTCGGGGGAAATCGACGCGCTGTCGCGCAACACGACCTGGACCTTCACCCGCGACGTGGACCTCAAGTTCACCTTCGTCGGCGTGAACTACTATGACGGCCAGGGCTTCATGGTTCCCAAGGAACTGGGCGTGACCTCGGCCAAGGAACTGGACGGCGCGACCGTCTGCATCCAGACCGGCACCACGACCGAGCTGAACCTCGCCGACTTCTTCCGCGTGAACAACATCAGCTATGAGCCGGTGCCGATCGAAACCAACGCCGAGGCGCAGCAGCAGTACCTTGCCGGCGCCTGTGACGTCTATACAACCGACGCATCGGGTCTGGCCGCCACGCGTGCGACCTTTGAAACCCCGACCGCCCATGTGGTTCTGCCCGAGATCATCTCGAAAGAGCCGCTGGGCCCGCTTGTCCGCCATGGCGATGACGAGTGGGGCGATATCGCCCGCTGGACGCTGAACGCGCTGATTGCCGCCGAAGAACTGGGCATCACCTCGGCCAATATCGACGAACTGGCCTCGGCGCCGACCTCCAACCCCGAGATCAACCGTCTTCTGGGCACCGAGGGCAACCTGGGCGAGATGCTGGGTCTGCCGGCCGACTGGGCCGTCAATGCGATCAAGGCCGGTGGTAACTACGGCGAGATCTTTGAAAAGTACATCGGTGAGAACACGCCGATCGGTCTGGCGCGCGGCCTGAACGCGCAGTGGACCGATGGTGGCCTGATGTACGCGCCGCCGTTCCGGTAAGCGAAGTCAACAAGGGCGCGGGACAATCCGCGCCCTTCGACTATCTGTCTTTAGTAGATCGATGAACCGATGTCAGGTGTGCCGCCCCGCGGCAGCGCTGTTGGAAAGGTTTGTCGGCACGGCGTACCAAAGGGGGGGACCCCAATGACGATAGCTACGGATGCACCGCGGGACTCGTTTCGGCTGAGCATGCTGCTTTACGACACCCGGTACCGGTCGCTGACAATTCAGGTGGTCGCGATGCTGGTGTTCATGCTGGCCGCGGCCTGGCTGATCAACAACACCGCGCAAAACCTTGCGGACCTGGGCAAGCCCATCGAGTTCGGTTTCCTGACGGAATCGGCGCAATACGACATCAACCAGACGCTGATCGAATACGACAACCAGGACAGCCATCTCAGGGCGTCCTTTGTCGGCCTTCTGAACACGTTGTTGGTGGCGGTGCTCGGTTGCGTTCTTGCGACCGTCATGGGCGTGGTCATCGGGGTCTTGCGACTGTCGAAGAACTGGCTCGTCGCGCGGATCATGACCGTCTATGTCGAGATGTTCCGGAACGTGCCGGTCCTGCTCTGGATCGTTTTCTTCATGGCGATCCTGATCGAGACATTTCCGGCCCCGCGCGATTTCCGCGGTGCGGACCCATCTGCCTTCATGCTGTTCGGTGACACTGTTGCACTGACCAATCGCGGCTTCTATATCCCCGAGCCGCTGTTCAGCCGCAGCCTTGGCGATCTGCCCGTCTTTGGGGCCTTCAACATCAGCATAGACCTGCTGGCCATCCTTGCCGTTCTGGCCGCCGGGTTCTTCGTGGCGGGCCGGATCAAGTCACGCGCCGACCGCATCCAGAATGAATCGGGGGTGCGTCCGACAACGTGGTATCTGCGCCTTGGCGTGGTCGCGGTCCCTGTTGTCATCCTGCTGGTCGCGCTGGGCTTTCACCTTGGCTATCCCGCGCTGAAGGGCTTCAACTTTCAGGGGGGCGTTCACATGCGCAACTCCCTGATCGCGCTGTGGCTGGCACTCAGCTTCTACACCGCCGCCTTCATCGCCGAGATCGTGCGCGGCGGTATCCTTGCCATTTCCAAGGGTCAGACCGAGGCCGCGGCGGCGCTGGGCCTGCGCCCCAACCGGATCATGAGCCTCGTGATCCTGCCGCAGGCGCTGCGTGTGATCATCCCGCCGCTGATCTCGCAATATCTGAACCTGACCAAGAACTCGTCGCTGGCGATCGCCGTGGGCTACATGGACATCACCGGCACGCTGGGCGGCATCACCATGAACCAGACCGGGCGCGAACTGGAATGCGTTCTGCTGCTGATGCTGTGCTACCTGATGATCTCTTTGGCGATTTCGCTGGTGATGAACTGGTACAATTCCCGCGTCAAACTGGTGGAGCGGTAGGATGAGCGACGTTTCCTTTGTCCGCACGGAGATGGTCCCAGAGCAGGCGCCTCCCGCGTCCTCGGTTGGCGTGATCGGCTGGCTGCGGGAGAACCTGTTCTCAAGTTGGCTGAACGGCATTCTGACGGTTCTGTCGCTGGCCTTCATCTATTCTGTCCTGTCCGAAATCCTGCCTTGGCTTCTGCATTCAAGCTGGACGGCCAATTCGCTTGACGAATGCCGCCAGCAGATCAAGGCGGCCTACGGGGCGACGGCTGATGGCGCCTGCCTTGCCGTGATCCGGGAACGCTGGCTGCAACTGATCTTCGGCTTCTATCCGTCAGAGCTTTACTGGCGCCCCATCCTTGCCTTCGCGCTTGCGATGACCGCATTGGCGCCTGTCCTGTTCACGGCCCTGCCACGGATCATGTTGCGGTTTTCGCTGGTGGCGCCCTTCCTCGTGCCGTGGCTTCTTTGGGGCGGCACGTTGTGGACGCCCGTGGCGGCCGCGCTTGGCTTCGTGTTCGGGGCCTTGGCCTTCCGCCTAGCCGCGCCGCGCTTCGGTCCGCTGGTCGCCGCGCTTGCGGCCGGGGCCGTGCCGGTCCTTTGGTGGCTGTTCCTTGCCGCGGGCTGGTCGCAACTGATGCAGGGGATCATCCCGCTGGGGATCGAGGCGGTGCCAAGCCGCAACTTCGGTGGCTTCATGCTGTCGATCACCATCGGGCTTGTCGCGATCACCGTGTCTCTGCCCATCGGCGTGCTGCTGGCGCTGGGCCGTCAGTCGAACCTGTTCATCATCCGCTCCATCTGCACGGGCTTCATCGAACTGATCCGCGGCGTGCCGCTGATCACGCTCCTGTTCGTGGCGTCGGTTCTGCTGAACTACTTCATGCCGCCGGGTACGAATTTCGACATCATCCTGCGGGTCATCATCATGGTGACGATCTTCGCCTCCGCCTATATGGCAGAGGTCGTGCGCGGGGGCTGGCCGCGTTGCCCAAGGGCCAGTACGAGGCCGCCGATGCGCTGGGCCTCGACTACTGGAAGGCGCAGCGGCTGATCGTGATGCCTCAGGCGCTGAAGATCTCCATCCCCGGGATCGTGTCCACCTTTATCGGGGTGTTCAAGGACACCACGCTGGTGTCGATCATCGGGCTGCTGGACCCGTTGGGCCTGTCCAACTCGATCCGGGCGAATGCCGAATGGAACGGTATCGTGTGGGAGCTTTACGGCTTCATCGCCTTCATGTTCTTCGTATTCTGTTTCTCCATGTCCCGCTACTCGATGTATCTGGAGCGCAAGCTTCAGACCGAGCGCCGCTGAGGAGGTTTGCCAATGTCTGAACTTGCCGTGGACCGCGAAATCGACCGATCCAAACTGACCGTCTCGGACGAGGTGGCGATCCAGATCGACAGCATGAACAAGTGGTACGGGTCGTTCCACGTGCTGCGCGACATCAACCTGACGATCAACAAGGGCGAACGCATCGTCGTGTGTGGCCCGTCGGGGTCGGGGAAGTCGACGCTGATCCGTTGCATCAACCGGCTGGAGGAACACCAGTCGGGCCGGATCGTCGTGGACGGTGTGGAACTGACCTCTGATCTGAAGAACATCGACAAGATCCGGTCAGAGGTCGGGATGGTGTTCCAGCACTTCAACCTGTTCCCGCATCTGACCATTCTGGAAAACTGCACGCTGGCGCCGATCTGGGTGCGCAAGGTCCCGCAGAAAGAGGCGGTGGAAACCGCCATGCACTTCCTTGAAAAGGTCAAGATCCCCGAACAGGCCAACAAGTATCCCGGCCAGTTGTCGGGCGGTCAGCAACAGCGGGTGGCCATCGCCCGGTCGCTTTGCATGAAACCCAACATCATGCTGTTCGACGAACCGACATCGGCGCTTGATCCAGAGATGATCAAGGAAGTGCTCGATACCATGATCGAGCTGGCCGAAGAGGGCATGACGATGATCTGCGTCACCCACGAAATGGGCTTTGCCCGTCAGGTGGCGAACCGGGTGATCTTCATGGACCAGGGCCAGATCGTGGAGCAGAACGAACCGGAGGCGTTCTTCAACAACCCGCAATCGGATCGGACCAAGCTGTTTCTCAGCCAGATCCTCGGGCACTGAATGGCCGAAATCGACATGCAAGGGGGCATCGTGGAACAGCACGGTGCCCCCTTGTCGTTTTGGTCACCGCGCAATGTCGCTTTTCCAACGAAAACCGTACGATGGGCGCGGATGCTGCCCCGCAGCGCTGGCACGGACCTTGCTTAACAAGCGATGGATACGTGCGAACGGTTCGAACCAACCACCACCGCCCGACCGTACCTGCGGGACGGGCAAAGCCAAGGGACTGAAGCGACATGGCGATCATCACCTTTACCTCTCCGCTGATGCACAAGGACAAGACTGTCTACGGCGTCGCCGGCGACACCAAGACGGCGCTGGCACTGGCCGAAGACAACAAGATTCCGATCCCGTTCGAGTGCCGGGACGGCAACTGCGGCTCCTGCCTGATCGAGGTCACCTATGACAACCCCGAGAAGAAAAAGGGTGTCATGCTGACCGACAAGGAAAAGTCGACGCTGAAAGAACTGGGCAAGATCACCGCCGAGGAGATCGAGAATGCCGAGGTGAACGACATGCCGCCGCGCTATCGCCTGGCCTGCCAGTTCATCGCACGTGACGAGGACGTGACGATCAGCTTCACCGGCAACCCGGGTGGTGCCGACTAAGAAGGGGCAGGAGCGGGGTCAGTCGGTGATCTGTTTGGGCGTGATGAAATCCAGCGCCCGGCCGGTGCCGAAAACGACCTCGCTCCAGTCTTCGCCGTCAAACTCCACGACCAGCGTGGCGCAGGTGGGGTAGGTGGCGAATTTGGGATCGTCGAGCGGCCGCACCAGAAGACGCTCTGCGAATTGCGCGATGCCGGGATTGTGCCCCAGCATCAACACCGGCGACGCCGCGCAGTTGTTAAGCACCTCCAGCATCCGCTCCGACGTGGCGTGGTAAAGTCCTGGGTCGCGCCGCATGACGGTCGATTCCCCGAGAATGGGGGCCATGCGTTCCCAGGTTTCCAGCGTTCGGCGTGCCGTGGAACTGACCACTTCTGCCGGCATGTAGCCGCGTTCAGCCAGCCATTTGCCGACGATGGGCGCCGCGCCCTGACCGCGGGTATTCAACGGACGCTCGTGGTCGTCCTCAAGCGGATCGTCCCAGCTGGATTTCGCATGGCGGACGAGGATCAACTGCAATGTCATCGGCGGCAGGCTTCACGGCATCTCAGGTTCGGGTATCCTGTCACAGCTTGTTCCCCCCGCCTAGTGCGTTCAACGCGGCGTACGGATCAACGACCCGGCGCCGTGATCGGTGAAAAGTTCCAAGAGACAGGCATTCGGTGCCCGCCCGTCAAGGATCACGACCGCGCGCACGCCCCCATCGATCGCAGCCAGCGCCGTTTCGGTCTTGGGGATCATGCCGCCCGCGATCACGCCCTTGTCGGTCAGGTCGCGGATGTGGTCGGGCGTAAGTTCGGTGACGACCTCGCCGCTTTCATCCTTGACCCCGGCCACATCGGTCAGCAGCAGCAGGCGATCCGCCTTCAGCGCAGCCGCAATCGCCCCGGCTGCGGTGTCGCCGTTGACGTTGAACGTCTCTCCGTCCCGGCCGGCGCCGATGGGCGCGACGACCGGGATCATCCCAGCCTCGAACAACTGTCGCAGAACCTTGGGGTTCATCTCTGCCGGGGTGCCCACGAAGCCCAGCGCCGGGTCGGTCTGGTCGCAGGTCATCAGCGCGCCATCCTTGCCCGACAGGCCCACGGCCTTGCCGCCCTGATCGTTGATCGCCTGCACGATGCGCTTGTTCACGCGGCCCGACAGGACCATCTCGACCACCTCGACGGTGGCGGCATCGGTCACCCGCTTGCCCTTCACGAACTCAGACTGGACGCCCAGCTTGGCCAGCATCTCGTTGATCATCGGGCCGCCGCCATGCACCACCACCGGGTTCACGCCGACCTGCCGCATCAATACGACGTCGCGGGCAAAGCTCTCCATCTCGGCATCGTCGCCCATGGCGTGGCCGCCGAACTTGATCACGACGATCGCACCGGTATAGCGCTGAAGATAGGGAAGCGCCTCGGACAAGGTCCGGGCGGTGGCGATCCAGTCGCGGTTCATGGCGGTCTGTTTCTTCATCTTGTCGATCCGGTCACTGATCGCATGTGTTAGCCCGGCCAACGCGCGGTTCCAAGGGGGATTGTCCGTTCAGCCCCCCGGGCGTCGGAATTTGCCGCAAGGCGGGTAGGGGATCGGAGGGCGTGTTCTCACCAGCGCTGCCGATCCGTCACCCCAGTTCGAGCGTTGCGATCGTTCGGCATTCGGCGCCGGGCCCAGGAGCAGTCCCGCGATACATCCGGGCGGTGGAAAAGCAGGGCGCCATGCCCATCGCCTCGCACTGGGCGGCAAGCGCCGGTTGATCGCTTGGCACATCGATCATGACACTGGCGCCCTCGGTCAGGCGACCGGCGCCCGCGATCAAAGCAGTGGCGGTTTCGAGGCCCGGTGCCACCAGCGGGCCGATCTTGTAGCCCGACAGGCACTGGCGCAGCGTGACGAAGCCCGCCGGAGGTTCCGCCCCGGCCAGAACATAGGTTTGCCGCGTGGCGGTATCGCGCAGCCAGGCGGACAGGAACGCTTCCTTCCGGTATCCGTTCGCCGCGGCCTCAAGGTCGATCAGGGCGGGCAGGTCGTCGGGCGTGACCGGGCGCAGGGCTGTGCCCTCGCCCAACGACAGGACGCCGGAAAACCGCTGGTTCTGCGCGGCAAGCACAAAGCCCGAGCGGCGGTAGTTCTCCTGCTGCGCCGGCACCCCGTCCAACCCGATCGTCCGCGCCCCGGCATGGGCAAGGGCATGTTGCCATAGGGCGTATCCGATGCCCTGCCCGCGATGGTCGGGCCGGCAGATGTAAAGCCCGAGGAAGGCGAAACCCGGGGAATGATTCACGACGGAGATCGCGGCGACGGGGGCGCCAGCCACCTCGGCAACGAAGAACCCGCCCGGATCGGTGGCGTAGAACGCATCCGCATCGTCAAGGCCGGGGTTCCATCCCTCTTCGCCCGCCCAGTGCAGCACGATATCCAGTTCTGCGCGGCTCATCTGCCTCAGCTTCATTGGCCCTTCAATGCCTCCTTCAGCGATTTGGGCGCACGCGGTCCCTCCTGCAGGTCGAGAGAGGACAAGAGATCAAGCAGGTGCCCCTTCATCAACTCTTCTGCCCTCTCGGGGTCATGATCGGCAATCGCCTTGACCAATGCGTCATGGGCGTGGCTTTCGCACAGCGCCGTGCGGCGTTTCCAGTATAGCGCGATGACCAGAGAGGAGCGGGAGACGAGTTGCCCGATGAATTCGGCAATCGTGCTCTGGTCGGCGATGCGGGCGATCTCGATATGGAACTGTCCGGAAAGACGGAGCGCTTGACCCGTGCGGCCCTCGGCCAGTGCGGCGTGTTCCGCGTCGATATGATCCTGCAGGATCGCGACATCCGCACCGGTGGCCCGGACAGCGGCGGAGTTTGCGGTGCGCGGTTCCAGAAGCGCGCGGGCCTCGAACACCTCGCGTGCCTCGCGGATCGAGGGATGCGCGACAAAGGCCCCGCGATGGGGTTCGATCGTGACCAACTGGTCATGGGCCAGCGCCTGCAAGGCCGTGCGCACGATGGTTCGGCTGACCCCGAAGATTTCGCCCACCTCGTCCTCGGACAGTTTCATGCCGGGGCCCAGGCGATGTTCATGGATTGCCCGTGTCAGATCCTCGGCCACGTTGCGCGCGCGGGAGGACTGTTTGCTTTCCTTGCCGGCCGTGCGGCGTTGCGTGTTCATCTCCGCAGCCCTCCTGTCCCTTCCTGTGTCGCGCGCACGGCAGCGGATCACAAGATTCGCTTTTCGGTTCGGAAAGAGGGTTAAGATTGTATACAATCGCAGTGCAGTTTGCAGACATAGCTGTGGGCGGCTGCCGCTTTGTTGGGCAAGTGCAGAATTTTCAGCAGGTCTGACGGTGATGGCCTTTTCAACCTGCGGCGCGCTGTCGCAATCTTCTTGTACTGGACAGGGAATTTCGATGCGCACAGAACTCGACCTGGAACTTGTCAGCCTGACCAAGCGCTATGGCGACACCGTTGCCGTGGCGGGTATAAACCACCTGTTTCATGCGGGCAGCTATGCCTGCCTGCTTGGGCCTTCGGGGTGCGGAAAATCCTCGACCTTGCGTATGATCGCCGGGCACGAGGAGGTGTCGGACGGCGCGATTGTGCTTGGCGGGCAAGATATCTCGGGCCTGCCGCCAGCCAAACGCGGCACCGCGATGATGTTTCAGAACTATGCGCTGTTCCCGCATCTGAGCGTGGCCGACAACGTTGCCTTCAGCCTCAAGATGAAAGGCGTTGACCGCGACACCCGCCGCAAGCGCGCGATGGACATGCTGGACCTCGTTCACATGACCGATTTTGCGGAGCGTCTGCCGGCACAGTTGTCGGGCGGGCAGCAACAGCGCGTGGCGCTGGCGCGGGCGCTGATCACCAATCCGCAGGTCTTGCTCCTCGACGAACCGCTGTCGGCGCTCGATCCGTTCCTGCGTATCCGGATGCGGGGTGAGTTGAAGCGCCTGCAGCGGGAGCTTGGCATCACCTTCCTGCATGTGACCCACGGGCAGGACGAGGCGTTGGCGCTCGCCGACGAGATCGTTGTGATGAACAACGCGGTCATCGAACAGGCCGGCCCCGCGCGCGTGGTGTTCAACGAACCGAAGACGCAATTCGTGGCGCGCTTCATGGGCGGACATAATGTCATCGCGCTGCCGCAGGGCCATTTCGCGATCCGCTCCGACCAGATCGCGGTGACGGAGCCGTCACAGGGCCAACTCGACGGACATGTGACGGGCATCGAGTATCAGGGATCAAGCGTGGCGCTGACCCTGATGGCCGCGGGGGAGCAGGAGATCACGGCCATCGTCCCTGAACACCGCTATTTCGCCAAACCCATCCAGCCCGGCGACGGTGTCGGGCTGAGTTGGGATGAGCAGAACCTCCACGCCTTGACGGCGTGATACCCACTCAATCCACAGGGAGTGTACCCATGACCGAGACGAAATCCGCCGGGCTCAGCCGGCGCAGCCTGCTGAAAGGCGCCGCCGCCGGGGCCGCGGCAAGCGCCTTCCCCGCGCCGATGATCTGGGCGCAGAACATCAAGGACGTCACGTTGCGCCAGTTCGGCACCGGCGTGTCGAACCTCAACGAGGTGGCGCAGAAGGTGAAGGAAGACCTCGGCTTCACGCTTGAGATGACCGCGCTCGATTCCGACGCGGTGACCCAGCGCGCCGCGACCCAGCCGAAAAGCTTCGACATCGCCGATATCGAATACTGGATCTGCAAGAAGGTCTGGCCGACCGGCAACCTGCAGGCGATGGATACGTCCAAGATCAAGAACTACGACAAGATCGTGGGCATCTTCAAATCCGGCAAGCTGACACCTGAAAGCGAAATCGCCCAGGGCACCGCACCGCACACCGTGGGCTTCACCGACGGGCCGGACGGCAAGACCTTTGCCGACAGCGAGACCGGCTGGATGACGCTGATCCCGACGATCTACAACGCCGACACGCTGGGCATCCGTCCCGACCTGATCGGCCGTCCCATCGCCCATTGGCACGAACTGCTCAACCCCGAATTCAAGGGCAAGGCCTCGATCCTCGACATCTCCTCCATCGGGATCATGGATGCCGCGATGGTCTGCGAGTCGATGGGGGAGATCCAGTACGGTGACAAGGGCAACATGACCCGCGAAGAGATCGACAAGACCATGGCGATCTTTACCGAGGCCAAGAAGGCCGGCCAGTTCCGCGCCTTCTGGAAGACCTTCGATGAATCCGTGAACCTGATGGCCTCGGGTGAGGTGGTGATCCAGTCGATGTGGTCGCCCGCCATCACCGCGGTCAAGTCGCGCGGCATCCCGTGTGTCTACCAGCCGCTGGAAGAGGGCTATCGCTCCTGGGGCGGCGGCATCGGCCTGTCGAAGAACCTCAGCGGTTTGGAACTCGACGCGGCCTACGAATACATCAACTGGTATCTCGACGGCTGGGTCGGCGGGTTCCTGATGCGGCAGGGCTATTACTCCGCCGTGCCGGAGACGTCGAAGAACTACATGAGCGCCGACGAGTGGGGCTACTGGTTCGAGGGAAAGCCCGCCGAGGGCGACATCACCAACCCGTTCGGCGACAAGCTGGCCGGGGCCGGCGAAACCCGCGACGGCGGGTCCTTCTACGACCGGATGGGGGCTGTCGCCTGCTGGAACGCGGTCATGGACGAAAACCAGTACATGGTCCGCAAGTGGAACGAGTTCATCGCCGCCTGATGGCATGAACCGCAAGACGGGGTCGGGCGGGGGTTCACGCCTGCCGGTTTCCGCCCGGCCCCTGACCCTTCCCCGTAGCTCCTGTGGGAAGGGTCCCTACTTCCGCAGATCGAGGGACGACGCATGGCCACGCTCCTGAAGAACCGACATCTGACCGGCTGGCTTCTCGCCTCGCCGTTGGCCCTGGTTCTGGCGGTCTTCCTTGTGCTGCCCATCGTGATGATCGTGATCGTCAGCTTCTGGGGCGCGACGGAATTCTCGATCTACCCCGCCTTCCAGTTCGACAACTACGAATTCCTGTTCGGCTCTCCGGTGACCTACAAGGTGTTCTTCAACACCATCAAATACGCGGTCATCACCTGGGTCTTCACGCTGACCATCGGGTTCACCGTCGCGTATTTCCTGGCGTTCCATGTCCGCAGCCTGACATGGCAGATCGCGCTGTTCCTGCTCTGCACCATTCCGTTCTGGACCTCGAACATCATCCGGATGATTTCGTGGATCCCGTTTCTGGGCCGCAACGGAATTGCCAATTCGACGCTGATCTCGTGGGGCGTGATCGATGAGCCGCTGGAATGGCTCTTGTTCTCCGATTTTTCGGTGATCCTCGCCTTCGTGCATCTCTACACGCTGTTCATGGTGGTGCCGATCTTCAACACGATGATGCGGATCGACAAGTCGCTGATCGAGGCCGCTTATGACTCTGGCGCCACGGGCTTTCAGACCCTGACCAATGTCATCATTCCGCTTTGCAAACCGGGCATCATGATCGGCACGATCTTCGTGGTCACGCTGGTGATGGGCGATTTCATCACCGTGCGGTTCATGTCTGGCAGCCAGTCGGCCAATGTGGGGCGGTTGATCTCGAATGACATCGCATTGTTGCAGTACCCGTCCGCCGCGGCGACGGCGGTGGTGTTGCTGGCCACCGTTCTGCTGTTGATCGGGATCCTCCTGCGCTTCGTCGATATCCGGAAGGAGTTGTAAGATGGAAAAGCGATCCCGCGCCTTCTATGTCCTTGCGGTCTTCTTCGCGCTGTTCCTGCTGTTCCTTTACGGCCCCACGATCACCATCGCCATCCTTTCCTTTCAGGGGCCGCAGGGTGGGCTGACCTTCCCGATGAACGGGGTGTCGCTACACTGGTTTCGCGACCTGTTTCAGGAACAGGCCGTGGGCGATATCTGGGGCAGCTTCCGCCGCTCTTTCGCGCTGGGGCTGATGGTAATGGTCACGACAGTGGTCGTGTCGGTCATGGGCGGGCTGGCCTTCCGCAAGCGGTTCGCGGGATCGACCGTGCTGTTCTATCTGGTTGTTACGTCGCTGGTCATCCCGTCGATCCTGGTCTCGCTTGGCGTGGGGCTGATCTTCAGCCAGTCGGGGTTGGACGTGCACTGGGCGACCAGCGGGTACGGGTCGCAACTGACATGGACGCTGCCCTTTGGCCTCTTGATCATGTTCGCGGTCTTCAACCGCTTCGACAAGAGTTACGAGGAAGCCGCCCGGGATCAGGGGGCAACGGCATGGCAGACGATTGCCCATGTCGTCCTGCCGATCATCGCGCCCTCGCTGATCGGGGTTGCGCTCTTTGGCTTCACGCTCAGCTATGACGAGTTCGCCCGGACGCTGCTGACCGCGGGCAGTTACAACACCCTGCCGCTTGAAATCTACGGGATGACCACGAATGTCACGACGCCCGTGATCTTTGCCCTTGGCACGCTGACCACGCTCTTTTCCTTCCTCGTCATCGGGGTGTTCCTGATGGCCGTGTGGCTGATGAACCGGCGCCGCGCGCGGCAGGGCTCGGATGCAGGCAAGGGCATGGTCTAGGCGCATGGCTTTCGTCATCATCAACCCCAACAGCACGGCGGCCATGACCGACAGCATGCTGGCCGTGGCGCAGGCGACCGCGCCGGGCCATGTGTTCGAGGGGTG
Organism: Rhodovulum sp. P5; assembly: GCF_002079305.1. NCBI lineage: Bacteria > Pseudomonadati > Pseudomonadota > Alphaproteobacteria > Rhodobacterales > Paracoccaceae > Rhodovulum > Rhodovulum sp. P5. The sequence continues at coordinate 1,228,704 of NZ_CP015039.1, read as the reverse complement.
GACATCGCAATATGGCCCCCCCGCGATCCAAGGGGCCGAAGACGGCCACCGCGCCATCGGCCCGCTGATGGAACTGGTCGCACAGGCCGGTGGCCGCGGGGCAGAGGGCGTGGTCATCGGATGCTTTGACGATACCGGGCTGGAAGCGGCGCGCGCGCGTGCCACCTGCCCGGTCATCGGCATCGGGCAGGCGGCGTTTCACATCGCAGCCCTCCGCGGCTGGCGGTTTTCCGTGGTCACAACCCTCTCGGTCTCCGTCCCGATCATCGAGGCCAATATCAACGGCTACGGGTTTGGCCCTCATCTGGCGCGGGTGCGGGCCAGCGAGGTGCCGGTGCTGGCGCTGGAGGACGATACCGACGCCGCCTGCGCCCAGGTGACCGGGGAAGCCCTGCGCGCCGTGGCAGAGGATGATGTCGACGCGATCGTTCTGGGCTGTGCCGGGATGGCGCGGTTGACGGCCCATCTGCGTACCGCGCTTCCGTGCCCCGTAATCGACGGGGTCGAGGCCGCGGCGCGTCTGGTGCCGGTGCTATGAGGGGCGCGCATGAGTGATATCGCGACGACCGCCAGACGGTGGAGCCTGCGGATCAATTGGCTGGTGGAGCGGCTTTGCGTGGCGCTTCTGGTGCTGCTGGTTCTGGATGTCTGGCTGGGCGTTCTCGTGCGCTATGTCATCCCCCTGCCGCTGACCTTTACCGAGGAACTGGCCCGATACCTGATGATCTGGATGGCGCTTCTGGCGGTGTCCTCCGGTATCGCCTATCGCGAACATATCGGGGTGGAGTTCGTCTTTTCCCGCCTGCCGGCGCCGGTCCGGCGCTGGATGGCCGTGGGTTTCGACGCCATCGCCTTCGTCTTCTTCTTCGTGCTGTTCTGGTATGGCATCGGCTTTGCCGAGCGCGGCTTTTCCCGGCTGACCATGATCTACCAGATCCCCAAGGGCTATCCATTCATGGGGGTGCCGCTGGCCGCGGGGCTCGCCTGCGTTCAACTGGGCCTGATGGCGGTGCATGACTGGTTCGCCCGCACAGCGCCCGAAAGCACCGGGTCGGCCATCGTGCCCCTTTCCGATCAGGAGGACCGCTGAATGGGCACGATGATGGTGGCTGTCGCCTTTTTCGGGCTTCTCGCGCTGGGCATGCCGGTGGGATTCTCGATCGGGGTTGCCGGGATGATCGGCATTTTCGACATGGGGCCGCGGTTCCTGACCATGGCGCCCGACCGGATGTTCGCGGGGCTGGACCTGTTTCCGTTCCTTGCCATGCCGTTCTTCATCCTCGCGGGCGAGATCATGAACCGGTCGGGCATCACCCAGGGGCTGGTGAAGCTGGCCGATGCGCTGGTGGGCTGGATGCGGGGCGGCATGGCCCATTCCAACATGGTGGCGAGCGTCATGTTCGCCGGTATCACCGGGTCGGCCACCGCCGATGCGGCGGCCTTCGGCAATACGCTGGTGCCCGCGATGCAGAAGGCGGGCTATTCTCGTCCCTATGCCTGTGCGGTCACCGCCGCGGGGTCGATCATCGGGCCGACCATACCGCCCTCGACCCTTGCCATCATCTACGGCTCGATCATGGGGGTTTCCATAGCGGGGCTGTTTGCGGCGGGCATCCTGCCGGGGCTTCTGATCTGCCTGATCTGCATGGCCGTGATCGCCCTGACGGCGCGGGCCAAGAACCTGCCGGCGGGGCACGGACGGCCCAGCCTGCGCAGCGTGGGGCTTGCCCTGCGCGAGGGGTTTCTGGCCGCACTTCTGCCGATCTTCATCCTTGGTTCCATCCTCGGCGGGTTCGCCACCCCGACCGAGGCCGCGTCCATCGCCGTTGCCTATGCGCTGTTCGTGGGTGGTGTGATCTACCGCGCGCTGACCTGGCGCGACCTGTATGAGGTCGCGGTGCGCACCACCCGCATCACCGGGGTGATCTTCCTGATCATCGCGTCGGCCTCGATCCTCGGCTGGTGGATGACCTTCAACCGCATCCCGCAGGAAATTGCCGCCTTCATGCTGTCGCTGTCGGACAATCCGTCGGTCATCATCGGGCTGGTGCTGATCCTGCTTCTGCTGATCGGGCTGGTGATGGATATCAACGCGACGCTGATCATCCTCGCCCCGGTCCTCGCCCCCCTGACCCTGCAAATCGGGATGGACCCGGTGCATGCGGGGATCATGATCATCCTTGCGCTGAACATTTCGCTGATGACGCCGCCGGTGGGCGCATGCCTGTTCGTTCTGGCCTCCGTCACCGGTGAAAAGGTAGAGGCGATCACCCGAGAGCTCTGGCCCTTCATTCTGGCCGAGGTCGCGATCCTGCTGCTGATCGCCTTCTGGTCGGACCTGACGCTTTTCATCCCACGCCTGCTGGGGGTGTGAGGGATGGTCCGTGACGTTGCCCCTGCACGAAGCGCCACTCCGCCCGGCGCCTCTTTCTCTCGACTCAAACCACAAACGACCAACAGGAGACCCACCCGATGACCTTCTTCAAGACCGCCGCGATGGGCATGGCCGCCGCGCTTCTCGCCTCCACGGCCTTTGCTGCCGACGTCACCATCCGCCTGGCCCACCTGAACCCCGAGGATCCGTTCCAGAGCCATTCGGGCACCATGGCCGCCGTGTTCAAGTCGCTGGTCGAAAGCAACTCCAACGGCGCGATCGAGGTGCAGCTGTTCCCCAACGGCCAGCTTGGCAAGGACAACGAGGTGATCGACCAAGTCCGCGCGGGGCTGGTGGAATCCACCATCTCCTCCTCGGGCGGAATGGCGCAGCACTATCCGCTGGTGGGCGTGTTCGACATCCCCTTTGCCTTCCCCAATATCGGTGTCGCGTCCCGCGTGATTTCGACGGACAGCGCCTTCGGTGAAAAATTCGTCGCCGATCTGGAAGGCAAGACCGGGCTGAAGGTGCTGGGCCTGATCGACTCCGGCGGGTTCTTTGCCTTCACCAACTCGAAAAAGCCCATCGAGACGGTGGAAGACATGGAGGACCTGCGGATCCGCACCATGACACTGCCGACCCATGAGGCGATCATCTCCAGCCTCGGCGGTCAGCCGACGCCCTTGCCCTGGGCCGAGGTCTATACCGCGCTTCAGACGGGCGTGGCCGATGGCCAGATGAACCCGGTGCCGATCATCGCCTTTGCCAAGTTCGACGAGGTTCAGAAATACCTGTCCGTCACCAACCACATCATCACGCCCTATATCTGGACGATGAATGCCGATTTCTATGACGGCCTCACCGACGACCAGAAGACGCTGGTCAACTGGGCGGCCGAGGTGGCAACGGAATCCGGACGCGCGATGAGCCGGGTGATCGAAGCCTCCGACCGTGGCCTGCCGAAGCTGGCCGAGAAGATGGAGGTCAACGTGGTCTCGCCCGAGGAACAGGCCAAGTTCGCGGCCTCTGCTCAGCCCGCCGTGCGGGCCCTGATCGAAAAGCAGTATGGCGCGGAAGGGATCGAGATGCTGGATGCGCTGCTTGCCTCCATCGAGGAAGAAAAGGCAGAATTCTGAAACCATGCCCCGGGCGGGACACCGCCCGGGGTTGACCCGAAAGGTGCCCGATGACGACCGATACTTCCCCCGGCCATGCCACCGGTTTTGCGCTGTGTATGAACACCATGGCCGACCCCTCCGGCAACTGGACCCACGCGCAGGACGCGATCCTGAGCGCCGAGGAACTGGACCGGGCGCGGCGCACGATTTCGGCCTGGCCCGGCTACGGGCAAACCCCGCTGCTGGACCTGCCCGGTCTGGCCGGGGAAATCGGGGTCGCCTCGATCCGCTACAAGGACGAGGCCGGGCGTTTCGGCCTTGGCAGTTTCAAGGCGCTGGGCGGGGCCTATGCGGTTGCCCGCCTGTTGCAGCGGGAGGTCGAGACCGCCAAGGGCCATCCGGTGCCGATGGCCGAGATCATCGAGGGCGCGCATGAAGACCTCGTATCGAAAATCACCGTCTGCTGCGCGACCGACGGCAATCACGGCCGCTCCGTCGCGTGGGGCGCACGAGCCTTCGGCTGCGATTGCGTGATCTTCATCCATGCGACGGTTTCTGCCGGCCGAAAGCGCGCGATCGAGGCCTACGGGGCCGAGGTGCGCCGCTGCCGCGGGAACTATGACGACAGCGTGCGCGAAGCGCAGGAAACCGCGACGTCCGAAGGCTGGTTCGTCGTCTCCGACACCTCTTACCCCGGCTACATGGAGATCCCCAAGGACGTGATGCAGGGTTACGAGGTCATGGCGGCAGAGGCGTTCGATGCGCTTGACCAGCCGCCCACCCATGTCTTCTTGCAGACCGGTGTCGGCGGCATGGCGGCGGCGGTGGCGGCCAATGCGGTTCGGCGTTGGGGTGCGGAACGGCCGATGATCGTGCTGTGCGATCCGGACCGGTCGGCCTGCTGGTATGACAGCCTGCGTGCCGGGGCGCCGACGGCCGTGGAAGGGGACCTCGACACGATCATGGCCGGTCTGGCCTGTGGTGAGGTCTCGATGCTGGCCTGGGAGATCCTGAAGACCCATGCCGACGCGGTGCTGGCATTGCCAGACGACACGGCGCTGGCCGCGATGCGCCGGTTGTCCGACCCCGTCGCCGGTGATCCGGCCGTGGTCGCAGGTGAATCCGCCGTCGCGGGCCTCGCCGGTCTGACGGCGGCAATGCAGGATGTGGCGGTGCGCACCGCGCTGGGGCTTGGTCCCGCGGCCCGCGTCGTCCTGTTCGGGACGGAGGGCGACACCGACCCCGCCCTTTATGCCCAGATCGTCGGCAAGACCGCAGCCGAGGTGCGCGCCGGGGGCGCTCGATGACCCGCAAGATGATCGTCGCGGGCGCCCAGCTTGGCCCCATCGCGCGGAGTGAGCCGCGCGCCTCGGCCGTGGCACGGATGTGCACCCTGATGCGCGGCGCCCATGCCCGCGGCGCGCAACTGGTCGTCTTCCCCGAACTCGCGCTGACCACGTTCTTTCCCCGCTGGTACATGGAAGACCCGGCCGAGATCGACGCCTGGTTCGAGACGGAGATGCCGAATGCAGCGGTGCAGCCGCTGTTCGATCTTTCCGTCGAACTGGGGCTTGGGTTCCACCTTGGCTATGCCGAACGCACGGCCGAGGGACGGCATTTCAACACCGCCATCCTTGTCGAGGCCGGCCGCATCGTCGGGAAATACCGCAAGATCCACCTGCCCGGTCATCGGGAGAACGAACCGTGGCGCCCGTTCCAGCATCTTGAGAAGCGCTATTTCGAAAAGGGCGATCTTGGGTTCCCCGTGTTCGATGCCTTCGGGGGCAAGACGGCGATGTGCATCTGCAATGACCGCCGCTGGCCAGAGACATGGCGGGTGCTGGGACTGGGCGGGGCGGAACTGGTGGTGTTGGGCTACAACACGCCGCTGCATTATCCCCCCGCGCCGGAGCACGACCACCTGCAGTATTTCCACAACGAATTGTCGGTGCAGGCGGGGTGCTATCAGAACGGGCTGTGGGCAGTGGCCGTGGCCAAGGCGGGGCGAGAGGAAGGGTGCGATCTGATCGGCGGCAGCGTAATCGTGGCCCCGACTGGCGAGGTCGTGGCCCGCGCCGCGACCTCTGGCGATGAACTGATCACCGCAGAGATCGACCTTGACCGCTGCGCCGAAATCCGCGCCAACATCTTCAACTTTGCCCAGCATCGCGAACCGGCCGATTACACCGCGATTACCGCGCCAAAGCCCGGGCCCTGAGGACCCGCGGCCCTTGCCAGAGGGGGCCTGCCTGATACTCTGCCCCCTGTGCGGTTGGCCCGTCGCGGGCGCCTTTCTGGCGTAGTGCGAGCCAGCCGTCGGCACGGGGGCGGGGGACAGGGCATCATGAACTGGGGCGAAGCGGAAAGCATCATCGGGCGGCAGGCCCCGGACGACTACATTCTGTCCCTTGATACGCATGAACGGCTTTACCGCGAAACGGCGCCCGATCTGGTGTGGTTGATCGCACTGGCGGGCCTGCGCAGCGAGGCCGAGACCTATACCCGCTTCGACGGGCAGGCTAATCGGGCGCGGTCGACCTACATGCGCTGGATGCTCACAACCAATCTCGGCACCTTCCTGACCTCGGTATTGAGCGCGGGCGCCATGGCATGGGGGCTGTTGGGGATCAAGCATGACGCGCTGACCCAGGGGCTGCTTGGCCACGGGGCGCTGGGCCTGACCGTCGCGGCGACGGTGTCGGCGGCCGTCGCCTCGGCCGGGTTGCTCATGCTGCGGCAGGGGCGTCTGCTGGAAAACTGGATGCGCAAGCGGGCGACCGCCGAAACCCACCGGGTGGGGTATTTCGAGGGGTTGCTGAAACGCGCGAGCGAGACATCGCAGGACGCGACCTTGCTGGCGCTGGAATATTTCCGCCGCTACCAGTTCGAGGTTCAGAAGAACTATTTCTTCCACCGGGCGCGCGACCACGAGGCCTCGGCAAACAAGACGGTTCTTGTCGGGGCCATCGGCGCGTTCGTTGCGACCTTTTCCAACCTCGCAGGGGCGTTTTCGGGGCAGGGGGTACACGCGACCGGGGCGATCAGCGTGCTTGGCGCCGCGCTTGGTGCCTATGCCATCGGGCGAGAGCAGATGACGCAGGACCGGCGCAATGCCGAACGCTATGACCGGACCTATTCGGCGCTGGTCGCGCTTGCCGGGCTGCTTGACGAGGTTCGAGAGGCCGTGTCGAAGGGCAATCTTGGGCTTGCCCGCGACTTTGCTGCCGCCGTCGATGAACAGGTGACCAACGAACACCGCCAGTGGCTGGAAGCGACCGAGGCCGCCAAGGCTGCCCTGATCCGGATCGAGGACGCCCTGCGCAGCACGGGTGACAAGGAAGCCGCGACGTGATGGGGTGGCATTTTGCGGTCACGCCACCCGCATCGTGATCCGGTCCGTTCCATCCGACCGTCCGGCGGCCGCCCAGGCCTTGGCAAACAGCGCCTGCACCGGTTCGATCCCGTCGGGGTCCACGACAACGGTGATGTTTTCGGCGGGCACCCGGGCGGCGAGCGCGTCGATTTCGAATTGGATGCCCTTTTTCGTCGGGTCGAAGCCGCGCATGTCGATCAGCACGCGCCGCGCCCGGCTCATCAGGGTGAGGACCGTCGGGCGCCAGCTGTTGTCGCGGCAATAGAAATCCTGCATCGGGAACAGCCCGTCGCCGTGGCGTGCCTCGCCCGCGTTGCACGCGCTGGCCAGGTCCTCCGGCGTGCCGATGAAGATGCGCGCCAGCCTGCGGTTCAGGAAGGCGGCCAGTTCAGGTGCGTCAAGCGTTTCGGTGGCCAGATCCGCCGCCCCGATCAGCATCACCGGCCCGTCCGCCCGCCAGTCGAGCAACAGCCCCCGCGCCAGCCGTGTTTGCGACCGGCGCTGTCCGAACACCCGCAAAAGCAGGTTCACGTCGGCCGCGTCACCCGACGGCCGCATCAGCCGCAGAACGATCCGGTAGGCGGCAACGGCCAGCAGATACAGCAACACCACCGGCCCATTCTCGCCCCAGCCCAGCCCCACGATCCAGATCGTCTGGAACAGCCACAGCACGTCATGCTGCATCATGAACTCGCTCGACCCGGCCGTGGCCCGTGCGATCAGCCGCACCGCGAACAGGGCCGTCGCGATCCCAATCGTCAGCACCACCGCGAGGGCCAGCAGCACATATAATACCGCCGACAGCATAGGCGGCAGGTACAGGATCAGGAAATCCAGCACCCCGGCGACCATCGCATAGTACAGGATGTCGAGCGAAACGGTCAGCGGCACCACCAGCGCAACCGCAACCAGAAATAGCGGCAGGGTCGTCGTGCGCAAGATCGGGTTGCCGACCAGCAGGGCGAGGAACAGGGCCGGTAGGGCAAGGATGCCGATCAGCGTGTTGCTTTCGGGTTCGATGGCGGTCAGCGCCCATATCCAGAACACGAGAAACAGCAGGATCAGGTACCAGCGCAGACCGGCCACATAGGCCGCCATCACGATGGCCGCCGTCGCGAAGGAAGCGAGCACCACGCCGAACCGAACCGGAAGGAAGGCGATGTCGTTGATCACGAACATCACCACGACCAGCACGAGGCAATAAGCGAGACCGGACAGCAGATAGCGCAAGGCAAGCCCGGTGCGGTAGCGCGGGCGGCGCGGCAGCGGGGAGATGTCGAACACGACCGATCCGCCGTTGGGGCGGGTTGCATCGGGCACCTCGAACGCGGCCTCCGGCGCGCCGGAGCTTTCCATCATGGCGCGGGTGATCGCCCGCCGGTAAAGTCGCCGGATCACAAGGCCGAGGATCGCCGTCAGCGGAACCGACAGGAAAAAGACGAAGCTCAGAAACCCGTTGAAATTCTCGGCCGTAACGGTCGTGATCATCGGCGCGCCCTCCCCACGGGGGATATTGGGCCCGGGTCCGGCGCAAAAAGCAAGGCAGGTGCGCCGTCATGCGGGACCCATCCGCCCGCTTGGCCGCGGTCAACTTGGCGGGCAGTCAGTTCAGCGGCGCCATCAGGGCATCGCGGCGCTGGCAATCCCTCACCACATCCTCGCCGCAGAGCCGCGGTTCAAGCTCTCGGGTCAGGCAAAGCCGGGCCTCTTGTATGCGGCCGCTCTTGCAGGTGATGGTCAGCATGTCGGGGCGCCAGTCGGGATTGGCCTGAAGAAACGCCTCCTCGACCACGGCGGCTGGCAGTTTCACCGGGTCGGTCAGTTTGCGGAAGATCTCCGGCCGGTTGACCGATTCATACGCGCGTCGGGCGAGGGCGTAGTAGTCGGATGCAGACAATCCGGTGCATTTTCCGTGCTTCTTCCACTGGTGCCATGCCAGCCCGGCACTTCCCATGATGTCCGCCATTCCCTTGGTCTGGCTGGGCAAGGGGTTCTGTTCGACCGAGGGGCAGTAACTGGGCCAGCCCTGTTCGTATTGCGGCCAGAGCCCGTGCAGGATCCAGCCATAGCCGGCGTTTTCGGCGCATTGCGCCGTCTGGTTGCCGGGATCATTCAGCGCGCACCATGTGGGCGACCAGCTGAGCGACAGAACGTAATAGTCGAACGCGCCGGCCGGTTCGCCTTCGGCGTGTGCAAGTCCGGTGGACAGGATCAGGATGGCCAGCCAACGCATTTTCTCTTTTCTCCGCTGCGTTGGACGACTATAACGCGCCGCAACCTCCCCGAAAACGAGGATCAGCGCCGCAGCGGCGCAGCCGTTTTTCCGGCAGGGGAGCCCCGTATTCGTTCGGAAGGAGTTGGACGCATGAACAAGCCGATCATGGCAAAGGCCACTGCCGTCTGGCTGGTCGACAACACCACGCTGACCTTCAAGCAAATCGCCGATTTCTGCGGCATGCACGAACTTGAGGTTCAGGGCATCGCCGATGGCGACGTGGCCGCCGGCGTGAAGGGCTTCGACCCGATTGCGAACAACCAGTTGGAGCAGGTCGAGATCGACAAGGGCGAGGCCGACCCCCTTTACCGGCTGCGGTTGAAATTCAATCCCGCTGCCGTGGGTGAGGAAAAGCGGCGCGGCCCGCGCTATACTCCGCTGTCCAAGCGGCAGGACCGGCCGGCCTCCATCCTGTGGCTGGTCAAGTTCCACCCCGAGTTGAGCGACGGGCAGATCGCCAAGCTGGTCGGCACGACGAAGCCGACGATTCAGTCGATCCGCGAACGCACCCACTGGAACATCGCCAATATTCAGCCGATCGACCCGGTCGCCTTGGGCCTCTGCAAGCAGTCCGAACTGGATGCGATGGTGCAGAAGGCCGCCAAGGCGAAGGCGGCCGAGGGGGCGTTGATGTCCGATGACGAACGGCGCAAGCTTGTCTCGACCGAGCAGTCGCTGGACATGGAGCCCGAGCCGAAGATCCCGACTGCGATTTCGGGGCTGGAGACGTTCACGTTGTCCGGTGATACCGACGAGAAGAAGGACGACGACGAACTGCTGGTCGACGCCGACAGCTTCTTCAACCTGCCCGACAACGCGGACGACGACGAGGACGACGACGACCGTCAAAGCTGAGCGTTCGCGCCTGCCCATGGCTGCCGGCGGGGCCGCGGAAACGGGCGCGTTCCGGCGTAGGCCCGTCCTTCTGACTTGTAGGGCGTGTCAGGCGATTGAGCGGTTGGCGCTGAGCGCGAAGCGCTCGAACTCGCTCTCTGGCAGGGGCTTCGAGTAGTAATAGCCCTGAAGCACGTCGCAGCCGATCCCGCTGAGGATCGCAACCTGCGCCTCGGTCTCCACCCCCTCTGCGACGGTGCCGATGCCAAGGGTGTTGGCGATTTCCAGAATGGCACCGACCAGATTGCGGGCACGCGTGTCCTCGGCCACCGGGAACACGATGCGCTTGTCGATCTTCAGCGCTGAGGGTGCGATTTCCATCAGCCCGATGATCGAGGCATGGCCGGAGCCGAAATCGTCGATCTCGATGTCGATGCCCGCCGACCGGATCGCGTCGAGGTGGAAGCGGAAGACATCGCTTTCCTCTTCCACAAGGATCGATTCCAGCAGTTCGAACGTCACCCGTGTCTGACCCGAGGCGATCTCTTGCGCCATCGAGATCACGTCGGGGTCATGCATGCGGCCGGAACTGACATTGAAGCTGATCTTGGGCACCGTCAGCCCCCGGGCCTGCCAACGCTCCAACGCATCGCGGGATTTCATCATCATGACCCGGTCGATTTCCGGCATCAGGCGCAGATGTTCGGCGACATGAAGAAAGGCATCGGGGGCAAGGATGCCTTCGGTCGGGTGCTGCCAGCGCAACAGCGCCTCGGCCCCGACCAGACGACCATCGGCGGCAGAGACCTGCGGTTGGAAGAAGGGCACGAACTGATCGCCATCCAGCCCTTCGTGGATCTCGATCGCAAGGCGCCGGTCTGTCAGGATTTCCCGGTGCAGTTGCGGCGTGAACAGGTGCAGGCGGTTCCGCCCGGTTGCCTTGGCGCGGTAAAGGGCGGCGTCGGCGAACATCTGGATGTCTTCGCCAATTGCGGACAGATCGTCCACATGGGCGATGCCGAAACTGGCGCCGAACCGGCACTGACGGCCCTGATAGATCAACGGCTCGGCCAGTTTGGCCTGCAACCGGTCGACAAGATCGCAGGCTTCGGCCTCGGTCGTGCCGGGGGCGGGCAGGATCGTGAATTCGTCGCCGCCGATCCGGGCCACGAAATCGTTGCCGCGCAGGCAGTCGAACAGCACATCGGCCACCCGTATCAGGACCAGATCGCCGGCCTCGTGCCCCAGCGTGTCGTTGACGTATTTGAAATGGTCCAGGTCGATGCGGATCAGGACGCAATCTCTGGGGCCGTCCGTTCTTGCCCCGTCCAGCCGTTGGGCAAGTGTCCGGTCATAGTATCTGCGGTTCGGCAGATTGGTCAGGCCGTCATGCAGGGCATGCCATTCGTTGGCGGCGCGCATCTTCTCGGCGGCTTCGTGGGCCTTGCGCAGTTCCGCCTCCCGCTCCATGTCGGCGGTGACGTCAATCAGGGCGCCCGTCCAGATGACCGTGCCGTCCTCGTCCTTGCGCGGGGTGGCCCAGGCGGCCAGCCAGCACAGGCCCCGCTGCGGATGGTGGATGCGAAACCGGTTGTGCCGGGGGCGCATCAGGCGCGAGTCTTCGGCCATCGAGCCGAGATAGGCGCTCCGATCCTCATCATGAACCCGGGCGAAGATGCCCCCCTGAACCGTCTCGATCTCTTCTCTGGTAAAGCCGCAAAGCTCCTCGAAATGCTTGCTGAAATAGGTGAATTGCACCTCGCCGGGGCCGAACCACTTGAATTCGTACAGGCCGACCGGGGCGATGCGCGCGACAGTGCTCAGCCGTTCATGGGCACGGCGGACTTCCTGTGCGGCCTCTTGTGCAAGACGTTCGGCGGCCAGTTGGTCGGTGATGTCGCTGGCATTGCCATACCACAGGATCGAGCCGTCGGGCTGTGCATAGGGCAGGGAGGAAATCAGGACCCAGCGGAGGCCCTTTTCGGGATGCGTGATGCGGCAGCGTGCCTCGAACGCGCAAAGACAAGCCTTCGAACATTCGATCTTTTCGGCAAGTGCGGTGCGGTCCTCGGGGTCCATGCAGGAGAACACCGCGCGCCAGTCCGCCGCGATGGCCTCGTGCGTGGTGCCGAAGATATCCGGCATCTTCGCGCTGAGATAGGGGAAGTGGACGGACCCGTCGGCACGCTGCTGCCGCTCGAACACCGCGCCGGGGATGTTGTCGGCCAGTTTGCTCAGCCGGTGGCTGACCCTTTGGGCCGCCTTGGCCGTCTCGATCAGCCGCAGTTGCGTTTCCTTCAGCTTGCCGATGTTCATCACCGCGCCTGAGATCAGGTAGGGCAGTCCTTCGGCGCTGCGGTCGATCTTGCGGGCGACGGCGCGATACCATTGATAGCTGCCATCGGCATGGCGAAGACGGTGCTCGTGGTCGTAGACCTCCGTTCGTCCGTCGATCAGCGCATGCATGGCCGCCGCGCCGCTTTCGACGTCGTCGGGGTGAAACAGGCTGCGCCAGCCGGCATGGGTGGAGTGGAACTCGCCGGGGCCGTATCCCAACAATTCCCGGATCGCGTCGGATGCCCATCCTTCGCTGTCATCGGCGCTGACGATCCAATATCCCATCCCGCCGCATTGGGCCGAGGCCGTCAGCATGTGTTCGCGGGTCAGCGCCTCGGCCAGCGCCTCGGACAGGCGTTCCTCTTTCGCTTTCAGTTCGGTGATATCGGTCAGGCTGCCGCCGATCATGTCGGGCAGGCCGTCGGCGCTGCGGTCCACGCGCTTGCCCTTGGACCGGAACCAGCGGGTCTTGCCATCGGGGCAGTTGACGCGGAACTCGTGACAGGTGACCTGATCGGTCCCGGCGGCGAGGCGCTCCTGCCGGTCAAGCGCGGCCTCCCTGTCGTCGGGGTGGATCATGCTGCGGAATGCGGCTGAATCCGGCACCGTGTCGGCGTCCAGACCGACAAGTTCGTTCAGGTTCTCACCGAACCACGACTCGCCGGTCTGTGGTATCTTCGTCCAGGGAACGACGCTGCTGTTGGTTGTCGCGAGGCGCAGGATGTCGGCCTTTTCCTGGGCGAGCTTCCGGGCGGTCTGCGCCTCTTCGACCATCTGTTTCAGCGTTTCATCGCCGGGCGGGGCGTCTTGTCCGGCGGCCGCCCGCGGCTCTGGCAGTTGAAGCAGGATGGCAGGGGTCGTCGGGTCAAGCCGGACCCGCCGTGCAACCGCGGGCCGCGCCCGGCCCGTGTCGTTCGGCAGCCGGAACCGGACGTCCAGCGCCACCGAGGCGGTTGTGTCGTCCAGCGCCTTTGCAAATGCGGCTTCGGCCGCGTCGCTGTCGTCGTTCAGCACCAGATCGCGGATGGGCTGCCCGACGAGCGGGTCTTTCGACGTGTCGAACAGGCCCCGGGCACTGTCGCTCAGCCCCAGGACGGTCCCGTCGGCCGAGACGAGAATTGCCGGATGCGGCAAGGCGGACAGCAGTTCGGTTGAGAGTGTCGAAATCTCGGTCACGGGTCAGACTATGTGGATACAGCGTTGCCCCCTTGATCCGACGAATTCGCTAAGCGTTGCCTTAAGAACCGAAAGAGAGACGAATTTGACGCTTTTTCTGCCCGCCCTGCCGGCCGGCTTGAAGCGGGCCCCGGGGCCGCTAGCTCCTTTGAAAAGACCGAAAGTAACGGTGGGCGAGGGGCCCAGGCATCATTCCCAGCGGAGGAACCATCATGTCCATGATCCGACTTGCGGCGGCGTTTGCCCTTGCATCGTTTGCGGCGGCAGCCCACGCATCAGACCGCACGCCCTCGCCCGAAGGGGCGCGCGCGTATATCATTTCGCCCGAAGACGGGGCGACCGTGTCGTCGCCCGTCACCATCACCTTCGGTCTGGACGGGATGGAGGTCGCGCCCGCGGGCACCACGATGCCGCATTCCGGGCATCACCACCTGATCATCGACGTCCCGCAAGAGGGCTATGACTTCTCGCAGCAGGTCCCGGCAGACGATCATCACGTTCATTTCGGTGGCGGTCAGACCGAGACGACGATCGATCTGGCCAGCGGCACGCATACGCTGTGGATCGTGCTGGGCGACGGGATGCATGTGCCGCACGACCCGCCGGTGATGTCGGCGCCGATCACCATCACCGTGGAGTGACGGGCGTCAGCCCGCACCCGGCTCTGGCGGGATGTCGATGCTGGCCAGCCATGGCTTGATGTCCAGCAGGGGCGTTCCGTCGAAGCAATCGATGGCGTCGATATCGATGCGGCCCGCATCATGATCTATGGCGGTGATCCGCACCGCAGACTGGCTGATCGTGTTGGGCCGGTTTGGGGGGCGCAGCGCAAACGTGCCGCGCGGGGCGTCCACATGGCGCGGCGCCTGGATCAGCAGATCGCGCCGGGCGTGATCCATCCAGTAAAGCAGGATGACCGCCTGCCCGGGTTCCAACCCGGTCAGCGCCGGCACAAAGGACGGGTCAAGGTCGACCCATGCGCCTTTTCCGGTCTCCCGGGCCTTGCCGATGTTCTTGGGGCAATTCCCGTCCGCCCAAGGGGACCGGATACGCCCGATAAAGCGCAAGGCGGGGCCGTCCGGCGCGGCCAGCCCCTCCAGCACCCGCTCGCCGGGGCGCAGCTCCCCGACCACTAGGTCAGCAGGCCCGCATGGCGCAACGCGGCGTCGATCTTGGCGGAGGTCCCTTCGGTCACGGGGACCAGCGGCGTGCGCACTTCGTTCTGGCAGAGGCCGAGCCGGGACATGGCGTATTTCGCGCCCGCGACGCCCGGTTCAAGGAAGATCGCGATATGCAGCGGCATAAGACGGTCCTGCAACTCCAGCGCCTTGGCATAGTCGCCGGCGAGCGTGGCCTCCTGAAACTCCGCGCACAGCTTCGGCGCCACATTCGCGGTGACCGAGATACAGCCCCGCCCGCCATGGGCGTTGAAACCAAGCGCGGTGCCATCCTCGCCCGACAATTGCAGGAAGTCGGGCCCGCAGGTGATCCGCTGTTTGGGGACGCGGGACAGATCGCCGGTGGCGTCCTTCACCCCGATGATCCGCGGCAGCTTGGCAAGCTCTCCCATCGTGTCGGGCAGCATGTCGACCGCCGAGCGGCCGGGGATGTTGTAGATGATGATCGGCAGCTTGCAGCAGTCGTGCAGCGCGGTGAAATGCGCGATCATGCCCGCCTGCGTCGGCTTGTTGTAATAGGGCGTGACCACCAGCGCGGCATCGGCGCCGACCTTTTCGGCCTGCTGCATGAAGCGGATCGCCTCGGCGGTGTTGTTCGACCCGGTTCCGGCGATCACCGGGCGGCGCCCGTCCACGGCCTTGACGACCTCCTCGATCACCGTTTCATGCTCGGCATGGCTGAGCGTGGGGCTTTCGCCGGTGGTACCGACGGGGACAAAGCCGTGGCTGCCTTCGGAAATATGCCAGTCGACCAGCCGTTTGAGCGTGTCGAGATCCAGCGCGCCGTTCTTGAACGGCGTGACCAGTGCGGGAAGGGACCCTTGAATCATGACACGCTCCTTTAATCATGGACATGTTTACTGGACCGCGAGTCGGCCCTTTTGCAGCGCGGCGAACCTATAGCGGCGCAGCGCTCTTGCCAAGTTTGTGAATTGCCCCGATCTGTCGCGTCATGAAACCTTGCCCTGTGCAGCCCTGAACCGGTTCCGTTCCAGCCAATGCCTGTCCGTCTGCTTTGTCTGCTGATCGCCCTTGCGGCCCCCGTTCCGACCGCGGCATCGCCTGTCCTGTCGCAGGTGATGAAACATGTGCGGGCCGATCATTGGGATACTGCGCATATCCTCGCCGAAGAGGCGGGGCCGGTGGCGGTCGATATCGTGACATGGCGGCAATTGCGGGCGGGGCAGGGAGATTTCGAAGACTATCTGGATTTCCTGACCCGCAATCCCGATTGGCCGGGGCTTGACCGCATTCGGGCCGAGGGGGAGGGCAAGATCGTCGCGGGAACCGACCCCGACACCGTCCTGGCCTATTTTGGCGAAGACCGCCCGCGCACCGGGACCGGGGCGCTGCGGCTTGTGCAATCCTATGCCGCCAAGGGACAGATGGGCGATGCGCAGGCCATGGCGGTTCTGGCATGGCGCACGCTGGCCCTGTCGGAAGACGCGCAGCTTGCGCTGCTGGCCCGTTTCAAGCGTCAGCTTGCGCCCCATCACGAGGCGCGGATCGACGCGATGCTGTGGGAGGGGCATTTCCTGTCGGCCCGGCGGATGCTGCCGCTGGTGCCGGAGGGCTGGACGGACCTAGCCGCGGCGCGGATCGCGCTGCGCGAACGGGCGCCCGGTGTCGATGCCCGGATCGAGGCGGTGCCCGACGCCCTGCGAAACGATCCCGGGCTGGCCTATGAGCGGTTCCTGTGGCGCGCCCGAAAGGGACGGACCGACGATGCCATCGCGCTGATGGAGGAACGCAGTCTGTCGCCCGAGACGCTGGGGCGACCAGCGCTCTGGGCCGGGTGGCGACGCAGCTTCGCCCGCAAGCTGATGCGAGAGGGCGAGATGGACCGGGCCTATCGGCTGGCCTCCCGCCACTTTCTGACGGAAGGATCGGACTATGCCGATCTGGAATGGCTGTCGGGTTTCATCGCGTTGCGGTTCCGCGATGACCCCGCGACGGCGCTGGATCATTTCCGCCGGTTCGCGGCGGCGGTGGAGACGCCGATCAGCCTTGGCCGGGCGGGATACTGGGAAGGCCGCGCGCTGGAGGCGCTGGGCCGGACGGCAGAGGCGCAGGCCGCCTATGCCAAGGGCGGGGCCCATCAAAGCAGTTTCTACGGTCTGCTCGCCGCCGAAAAGGCGGGGCTGGCAATGGACCCGGCGCTATCGGGGCGGGAAACCTATCCCGACTGGCGCGATGCGCCTTTCGCGAACGGGTCGGTCCTGCGCGCGGCGATGCTGTTTCACGAGGCGGGCGAGCGGAACCTGATGGAATGGTTCATGACCCATCTGGCGGAAACCGCGGATGAGACGGGCCAGCGGCAACTGGCCGGGCTGGCGCTGCGTCTGGGCGAACCCCATGTAGCGCTGAAGATCGCGAAGGTGGCCGCACGGGACGGCAACGTGATGATGGGCGCCTATTTCCCCGTTACCGATCTGGCACAGGCCGCGCATCCCGTGCCGACGGAACTGGTGATGTCCATTGCCCGGCGGGAAAGCGAGTTCGACCCCGCGGTGGTCAGCGGTGCCGGGGCGCTGGGCCTGATGCAGTTGATGCCGCGGACCGCGCAGGCGATGGCGACCCGGTTGGACGTCGCCTATGTCAGCGCGGACCTCACGCGGGACGCAGGGTACAATGCCCGGCTGGGGGCGGAGTATCTTGCCCGCCTGGTCGAGGAATTCGGCCCGAACCCGGTACTGGTCGCCGCCGCCTATAACGCTGGGCCCAGCCGCGCCCATCGCTGGGTGGGCGACCGGGGCGATCCGCGATCGGCTGGGGTGGACGTGATCGACTGGATCGAGATGATCCCGTTCCGCGAGACGCGCAACTACGTCATGCGGGTGACCGAGGCATTGCCGGTCTATCGTGCGCGGCTGACGGGGCAGGCCGAGGCGCTGCATCTGTCGCAGGAACTGAAGTCCTATTAGCCACTGTCGCGGATATGCCAAAGCCTGCCCGGCAGCCGACTTGCGAATCCCCTTCGTGACGCCTATGTAACGCGGTGAGAGGTTGGCGCGGGCGAGCGCCTCGCCAACCCGGTCAGGTCCGGAAGGAAGCAGCCGTAACGAGCCCCGTTCGGGTCGCTGTCCAGCCTCTCACCCTTTTCCCGACATCTTGGCCCTGTGCAGGGCATCGCGCCTTGCCTATGCTTCGCCAAAGCGGGAGGGTTGGATGAAGTTCGTTTCGGTTTTCACGGCGGCGGTGCTTGTCGCGCCGGTCGCTATCGCGCAGCCCGTTCAGGAACATCAGGACATTGCCCCCGGCGTGCACGCCCTTGTCGGGCCGTTCGGGCAGAGAGACCCACAGAACCTTGGCAACAACGCAACCTTCGGGCTGGTCGTGACGCCGGACGGCGCGGTTTTGATCGACGCGGGCGGAAGCATGAAAGGGGCCAAGGCCCTGCATGCGGCCATCCGGCAGGTAACGGACCAACCGGTGCGCTATGTCATCAATACCGGCGGGCAGGACCACCGGTGGATCGGCAATAGCTACTGGCAGGGGCTGGGGGCCACGGTGATCGCCGCCGAGGATGCCGTGGCCGATCAGCACGACCGGGCCTCGATGCAGTTGACCGTGCTTGCGCAACTGATCGGCGATGGGGTGGCGGGCACCGAACCGGCCTATGCCGACATCACGTTTGCGGACCGCTACGACCTGTCCCTTGGCGGCATCGAATTCCAGATCGTCCATCCCGGCCCCGCCCATACGCCGGGCGACAGTTTCGTCTGGCTGCCGGAGTCGCGCACGGTGTTTACGGGCGACATCGTCTATGTGGGGCGTATCCTCGGGGTGATGGATCATTCGTCTTCCGCCGACTGGGTAGAGAGTTTCGACGCCTTCGCCACGCTGGAGCCAGCGCATGTGGTGCCAGGCCACGGCCCGGTGACGGATCTTGCCACGGCCCGCCGGGATACCCGCGACTATCTGGTCAACCTGCGCAGCCGGATCGGGGAGCATATCGAGGCGGGCGGCGATATCATCGGGGCGGTAGACGTCGATCAGTCGGGCTTTGCCTATCTCGACAGCTTCGACCAGCTTTCCCGCCGCAACGCGCAAGAGGTCTTTTCCCAGATGGAGTGGGAATAGCCGATCCGCTGGACGCCGCGCAGGCCAACCCCTACCCTTGATCGAGCACGCGAATCCACGAGGCCCCATGCCCGAGACCCAAGGCACCGCCTATCAGGTGCTTGCCCGCAAATACCGCCCCGCGACGTTCGCCGACCTGATCGGTCAGGATGCGATGGTGCGCACCCTGAAGAACGCCTTCGCCGCCGACCGGATCGCGCAGGCCTTCATCATGACGGGCATCCGCGGCACCGGCAAAACGACCACCGCGCGGATCATCGCCAAGGGCATGAATTGCATCGGGCCGGACGGGCAGGGCAGGCCGACGACAGAACCCTGCGGCCAGTGCGAACATTGTGTGGCCATCGCCGAGGGCCGCCATGTCGACGTGATGGAGATGGACGCCGCCAGCCGGACGGGCGTGAACGACATCCGCGAGATCATCGAGAGCGTGGCCTATCGCGCGGCCTCTGCCCGCTACAAGATCTACATCATCGACGAGGTTCACATGCTGTCGACCAGCGCGTTCAACGCGCTGCTGAAGACGCTGGAAGAACCCCCCGCCCATGTGAAGTTCATCTTCGCCACGACCGAGATCCGCAAGGTGCCGGTGACGGTCCTGTCGCGCTGCCAGCGCTTCGATCTGCGCCGGATCGAGCCCGAGGTGATGATCGACCACCTGAAGAAGATCGCCGGTCTGGAAAACGCGCAGATTGCCGACGACGCGCTGGGCCTGATCACGCGCGCCGCCGAAGGGTCGGTGCGCGACGCGATGAGCCTCTTGGACCAGGCCATTGCCCAGGGCGTGGGAGAGACGACCGCCGATCAGGTACGTGCGATGCTGGGTCTGGCCGACCGGGGCCGGGTGCTTGACCTGTTCGACCTGATCGTGTCGGGTGAGGCCGCGGGCGCGCTGGGTGAACTGTCCGCCCAATATGCCGATGGGGCCGACCCGATGGCGGTGCTGCGCGATCTGGCCGAGATCACCCACTGGCTGAGCGTCATCAAGATCACGCCCGAGGCGGCGGAAGACCCCACCGTTTCCCCCGACGAACGCGCGCGGGGCCTTGCCATGGCCGAGAAGCTGGGCATGCGGGTGCTGACGCGCATGTGGCAGATGCTGCTGAAGGCGCTGGAAGAGGTGGCGATGGCCCCGAATGCGATGATGGCGGCCGAGATGGCGATCATCCGCCTGACCCATGTCTCCACCCTGCCGACGCCCGAGGATCTGGTGAAGACCTTGCAGGAGACCCCGCCGCAGGGGCCCGCGCCGACGGGCGGCGGCGGACCGGGCCGGGGGACGGTTCAGGCCGCACCGCCGCCGGTTCAGTCCCGCATTCCCGCCGGTGGCCCGGTGGCGGCGCTGGCGCATGCGCCGGAACAGGCGCTCGACCGCTATCCCACGCTTGAAGCGGTGGTGGACCTGATCCGTGCCAATCGCGACATGACCCTGTTGTTCGATGTGGAGGCGCATCTGCGCCCCGTCGCCTATTCCCCCGGCCGGATCGAATTCGAGCCGACCGCCGACGCGCCCCCCGACCTTGCCCAGCGGCTGGGCCAGCGGCTGCAGGCATGGACGGGCGCGCGCTGGGCGGTCAGTGTCGTGGGCTCTGGCGGTGGCGCCACGATTGCCGAGGACCGCGATGCCGAGGCCGAAGCGCTGAAGACCGCGGCGAAAGAACATCCGCTGGTGAAGGCCGTATTTGCCGCCTTTCCGAAGGCGGAAATCATCGACATAAGACCCCCCGAGGTCCTTGCCGCGCAGGCGGCCGCCGAGGCGCTGCCCGAGGTGGAGGACGAATGGGACCCGTTCGAGGAAGACTGACCGAAAGGAGACACGCATGTTGAAGGGATTGGGCGGTCTTGGCGACATGGCCAAGATGATGAAGGCCGCGCAGGAAATGCAGACCAAGATGGCCGAGTTGCAGCAGACGCTGGCCACGACCATCGTCGAGGGCGAAAGCGGTGCCGGGCTGGTCAAGGCCACGGCGACGGCCAAGGGTACGCTGACGGGGCTGGATATCGATCCTTCGATCTTCAATTCCGAGGAAAAGGAAGTGGTCGAGGACCTGATCCTTGCCGCGATCAAGGACGCGCAGGAAAAGGCGCTGGAAAAGACCAAGGAAGAGACCCAGAAACTGACGCAGGAAATGGGTTTGCCCGCGGGCATGGAACTGCCGGTCTGAGGGATGGGCGGCGGCCCGCGTGAGATCGACGCTTTGGTTGACCTGATGGCGCGGCTGCCGGGGCTGGGGCCTCGGTCGGCGCGCCGTGCCGTTCTGCATCTGGTCAAGAAGCGGGCCGTGCTTCTGCTGCCGCTGGCCGAGGCGATGCAGC
Source organism: Rhodovulum sp. P5 (assembly GCF_002079305.1). Lineage (NCBI taxonomy): Bacteria > Pseudomonadati > Pseudomonadota > Alphaproteobacteria > Rhodobacterales > Paracoccaceae > Rhodovulum > Rhodovulum sp. P5. The sequence continues at coordinate 1,207,640 of NZ_CP015039.1, read as the reverse complement.
GGGTGGGCGCCAATGTGCGCGAATGCACCCGCTGCGGCAACATCACCACCGACGAACTGTGCGACATCTGCGCCGATCAGGGCCGCGCGACGGGCGAGTTGTGCGTGGTCGAAGATGTCGGCGATCTGTGGGCGATGGAGCGCGGCGGGGCATTCAAGGGCCGTTACCATGTCCTGGGCGGCACGCTGTCGGCGCTTGACGCGGTCGGGCCGGAGGAGTTGCGCATTCCCGATCTCGTGGCACGGGTCAAGCGGGAGGGGATCGCCGAGGTCATCCTTGCACTGAACGCCACGGTCGATGGCCAGACCACCGCCCATTACATCGCCGAGGAACTGGCAGACACCGGGGTGATGCTGACCTCGCTGGCGCAGGGCGTGCCCATCGGGGGCGAACTGGATTACCTTGACGACGGCACGATCAGTGCGGCCCTGAAGGCGCGCAAGGGGTTCTGACGCGCGTTCACGCAATCTCAACTTGAACCCGTGGCCCGGCGGCCCTTAGCTTTGCGCAGGTTTCGGACTAGCTGACAGCAGCACACAGGGAGTTCGCCGATGTCAAAGCCCATGCCGGCCCGCGCCGTGGCCCTTGCCCATATGCAATCATTGCGCGCTTGGCTTCTGGCCTGGGCGGTGGGGCTGGTCCTTTGCCTTGGGGCGCTGCAGGCGCGGGCGGAGGAGACGATCCTCGCCCATGGCATCTCCACCTTCGGTGACCTGAAGTACCCCGCGGATTTCGCGCATCTCGACTATGTCAATCCGGCGGCGCCCAAGGGGGGAGAGATATCCATCTGGGCCTTCGGCTCGTTCGACTCGATGCACCCCTACACGACGAAGGGGCGGGCCGGCGCGATGTCGACCGTGTTCTTCGAATCCCTCCTGACCGGGACGGCGGACGAGATCGGGGCAGACTACGGTCTTTTGGCCGAAAGCATCGAATATCCCGAAGACCGCTCCTGGGCGATCTTCACCCTGCGGCCCGAGGCGCGGTTTTCCGACGGCACGCCCGTCACGCCCGAGGATGTCGTGTTCTCGTTCGAGTTGTTTCGCGACAAGGGTCTGCCCAGCTTCCGCGTGCAACTGGGCCGTCAGGTAGAGCGCGCCGAGGTGCTGGATGGCGCCCGCGTGAAATTCACCTTCAAGGACGGCATCCCCACCCGCGACCTGCCGCAACTGGTGGGCAGCCTGCCGGTGTTCTCCAAGGCGTTTTACGTCGACAACGGCCGCGATTTCGAGGAAAGCAGTCTTGACCCCCTGATGGGCTCTGGCCCCTATATGCTGGAAAGCATGGATGTCGGGCAAACGCTGGTTTACGCGCGCGACCCCGACTACTGGGGGGCGGACCTGCCCATCAATGTCGGCCGCAACAACTTCGACCATATCCGGATCGAGTACTATGCCGACTACAACGCGGCCTTCGAAGGGTTCAAGGGCGGCAGCTATACCTTCCGCAACGAGGCGTCGTCGAAAATCTGGGCCACGGGCTATGGGTTTCCGGCCGTGAACAACGGCTGGGTGGTGCGCGCCGAACTGTCCGATGGCGACATGGCGACGGGACAGAGCTTTGCCTTCAACCTGCGTCGGGCGCAGTTCCAGGACGAACGGGTGCGGCAGGCGCTGGGCCTGATGTTCAACTTCGAATGGTCGAACGAGACGCTGTTCTACGGCATCTACGAGCGGATCAATTCCTTCTGGGAAAACAGCTCTCTCGAGGCGGAGGGGGTGCCGACCGACGGAGAACTGACGTTGTTGCAGCCGCTGGTCGACGAGGGGCTGTTGCCCGAAAGCATCCTGACCGAACCTGCGGTCATGGCCCCGACCTCGGGCGACCGGCAGCTTGACCGGCGCAATATGCGCGCGGCCTCTGCCCTGCTGGACGAGGCCGGATGGATCGTCGGCGATGACGGGATGCGCCGGAAGGACGGTGAAGCGCTGCGGGTGGAATTCCTGAACGACAGCCAGACCTTCGACCGCGTGATCAACCCCTATGTCGAGAACCTGCGCCGTCTTGGTGTCGATGCCATCCATACCCGCGTGGACAACGCACAGGCGACGAACCGCGAACGCAGCTATGACTTCGACGTCATCACCGCGCAATTCCCGATGAGCTTCATCCCCGGGTCGGGCCTGCACCAGTATTTCGGGTCGGAAACCGCCGATACCTCTGTCTTCAACAAGATGGGTCTGAAGAACCCCGCGGTGGATCGGCTGATTGATCTGGTTTTGGCCGCCGACAGCGACGGCGAACTGACCACGCGGGTCAAGGCGCTGGACCGGGTGCTTCGCTCGCTCCGCTTCTGGGTACCGCAATGGTACAAGGGCGTGCACACGGTGGCCTATTACGACATGTACGAGCATCCCGATCGGATCCCGCCCTATGCCTTGGGCAATCTCGACTTCTGGTGGTATAACGCCGACAAGGCCGAGGCGCTGCGCGCCGCCGGGGCCATCAGATAACAACGAGGCAGAGCAGCCCATGGGCGCCTATATCCTGCGGCGATTGCTGCTGATCATCCCGACGCTGATCGGGATCATGGTGATCAATTTCACCCTGACCCAGTTCGTGCCGGGCGGTCCCATCGAACAGATCATCGCGCAGATGGAAGGCTCCGGCGATGTGTTCGAGGGCATCGCAGGCGGCGGCGATGTGGGTGAGGCGTTTCAGGGCGGCGACGAGAAATACGTGGGCAGCCGCGGCCTGCCTCCGGAATTCATCGCGGAACTTGAAAAGGAGTTCGGCTTTGACAAGCCGCCGCTGGAGCGGTTCCTGACGATGCTGTGGAACTATCTCCACTTCGATTTCGGCGAGAGCTACTTCCGCTCCGTCTCGGTCATCGATCTGGTGCTGGAAAAGATGCCGGTCTCGATCACGCTGGGCCTGTGGTCGACCGTGATTGCCTATCTGGTGTCGATCCCCTTGGGGATCCGCAAGGCGGTGAAGGACGGCTCTCCGTTTGACACATGGACCAGCGGTGCGATCATCGTGGGCTATGCCATCCCCGGATTCCTGTTCGCGGTGCTTTTGCTGGTGGTGTTTGCGGGCGGGTCCTACCTGCAATGGTTCCCCTTGCGCGGCCTGACCTCTGACAACTGGGAGGAGTTGAGCCTTCTGGGCAAGATCGGCGACTATTTCTGGCACATTACCCTGCCGGTGCTGGCCTCGACGATTTCCAGCTTCGCCACGCTGACGTTGCTGACCAAGAATTCCTTCCTTGACGAGATCAAGAAGCAGTATGTCATCACCGCCAAGGCCAAGGGGCTGAGCGAGGGGCGCGTGCTATACGGCCACATCTTCCGTAACGCCATGCTGATCGTGATCGCCGGCTTTCCGGGGATGTTCATCGGCGTGTTCTTCGGCGCGTCCATCATCATCGAGACGATCTTTTCCCTCGACGGTCTTGGCCGGTTGGGGTTCGAGGCGGCTGTCGCACGCGACTATCCGGTGATCTTCGCCACGCTCTATGTCTTCGGACTGATCGGTCTGTTGGTGGGGCTGTTGTCCGACCTCACCTATGTGCTGGTCGACCCGCGGATCGATTTCGAAAGCCGGGAGACATGAGACGCATGGTCCGGCTGTCCCCCCTCAATCAGCGCCGTTGGCGCAACTTCAAGCGCAACCGCCGGGCCTATTGGTCCTTGATCCTGTTCTCGATCCTGTTCGGCCTGTCGCTCTTTGCCGAGTTCCTTGCCAACGACAAACCGATCTATGTGCAGTATCGCGGCGAAAGCTTCTTCCCGATCTACAACTTCTATCCCGAAACCGCCTTTGGCGGCGATCTGCGGACAGAAGCCGTTTATCGCGATATCGAGGTTCAGTGCCTGATCGTCACAGGCGGGCTGATCGATTGCTGGGATGATCCGGAGGAGCTGATCGAGGACGCGCAGGATGGTCAGATCGACGGGGAGCAGATCGAAAAGGGCCGGGTGGTCTGGCCGCCCATCCCCTACAGCTACTCCACGATTTCCGACATTTCCGGCACGGCCCCCTCGCCGCCCGATGGCGAACATTTACTGGGCACCGACGACACGGCGCGCGATGTGCTGGCGCGGGTGATCTATGGATTCCGGTTGTCGATCCTGTTCACGCTGATGGTGACCGGCATCGCTTCGGTCATCGGGATCGTGGCGGGGGCGGTACAGGGCTTCTTTGGCGGCCTGACGGACCTGATCTTCCAGCGGGTGATCGAGATCTGGACCTCCACCCCCCAGCTTTACATCATCATCATCCTGTTCGCGGTCCTGGGGCGCAGTTTCTGGCTGTTGGTCTTCCTGACGGCGCTTTTCGGCTGGCCCGCGTTGGTCGGTGTTGTTCGGGCCGAATTCCTGAGGGCGCGAAACTTCGAATATGTGCGGGCCGCCCGCGCCCTTGGGGTCAGCAACTGGACGATCATGTTCCGCCACATGCTGCCCAATGCCATGGTCGCCACGCTAACACTGCTGCCATTTATCATCACGGGCACCATCGGCACGCTGGCCAGCCTCGACTTCCTCGGCTTCGGCCTGCCGTCCTCTGCGCCCTCGCTGGGGGAGTTGACCTTGCAGGCCAAGCAGAACCTGCAGGCGCCCTGGCTGGCCTTTACCGCGTTCTTCACCTTCGCGATCATGCTGTCGCTTCTGGTGTTCATCTTCGAGGGCGTGCGCGATGCCTTTGACCCGAGGAAGACCTTCTCCGGTGGCGGTGCGGGATCGGGTGAACCAACCGCGGCACCGTCCACCAAGCCAACGGAGGCCACCGGATCATGAGTGCAGACCCGATCCTGTCCGTTCGCGATCTGCGGGTGCGCTTCAACCAGGACGGCACCGAGACAGAGGCCGTGCGCGGTGTCAGTTTCGATGTTGGCCGGGGGGAGACCGTGGCCATCGTGGGGGAATCCGGCTCTGGCAAGTCTGTGACGGCCCTGTCCTCTGTGTCCCTGCTGCCGGCCAGCGCCCGTGTCAGCGGGTCGATCACCTACAACGGCGAGGAAATGATCGGCGCTTCCGAGGCGCGTCTGCGCGACGTGCGGGGCAACGACATCAGCTTTATCTTCCAGGAGCCGATGACCTCGCTCAACCCGCTGCACACGCTGGAAAAGCAATTGGCCGAAAGCCTTGCGCTGCATCAGGGCCTGACCGGGGCGCCTGCGCGGGAACGCATTCTGGAGCTGTTGAACCGTGTCGGCATCCGCGACCCCGAAAGCCGTTTGAACGCCTATCCGCACCAGTTGTCGGGCGGCCAGCGGCAGCGGGTGATGATCGCCATGGCACTGGCCAACGGGCCCGACCTGCTGATCGCCGATGAACCGACGACGGCGCTGGATGTGACAATCGAGGCGCAGATCCTCGACCTGCTGGCAGAGTTGAAACGCGAAGAGCGGATGAGCCTGCTGTTCATCACCCATGACCTTGGCGTGGTGCGCCGCATCGCCGACCGGGTCTGCGTGATGAAGGACGGGGAGATGGTCGAAACCGGTCCGACCGAAGACATCTTCCGGTCGCCGCAGCATCCCTATACCCAAAAGCTCTTGTCGGCCGAGGCGACCGGGGTGCCCGAGCCTGTCGCGCCGGAGGCCGAGGAGATCGTGCGCACCGACCGCCTGAAGGTCTGGTTCCCGATTCAGCGGGGCTTCATGCGCCGTACAGTCGGTCATGTGAAGGCGGTGAACGAGGCCGATATCTCGGTTCGTGCAGGGGAGACGCTGGGCATCGTGGGCGAATCCGGGTCGGGCAAGACGACGCTGGCGCTGGCCATCATGCGGCTGATTTCCTCCGAAGGCGGGATCGTCTTTGACGGGCGCAATATCGACGGGTTGAAGTCGCGGCAGATGCGGCCCCTGCGGCGCGACATGCAGATCGTGTTTCAGGACCCGTTCGGCAGTCTCAGCCCGCGGATGACCGTGGAACAGATCATTGCCGAGGGGCTGGGCGTACATGGCGTCCGGTCTGGCCGGTCAAAGCGGGACGAGGTCGCGCAGATGCTGACCGAGGTCGGCCTGCCCCCGGACATGATGCACCGCTATCCGCACGAGTTTTCCGGCGGGCAGCGCCAGCGCATCGCCATCGCGCGCGCGATGATCCTGCGCCCGCGCCTTCTGGTGCTGGACGAGCCGACCTCGGCGCTCGACATGACGGTGCAGGTGCAGATCGTGGCCCTGCTGCGCGGTTTGCAGAAGAAGTACGACCTAGCCTATCTGTTCATCAGCCATGACCTGCGCGTGGTGCGGGCGCTGTCCCACAAGGTGGTGGTGATGCGGGCCGGCGATATCGTCGAGGCCGGCGGGGTGCAGGAGATCTTCGATGCGCCGAAGACGGACTATACGCGCACGTTGATGCAGGCCGCATTCGGAACGGTGGGGGCCGGGGCGGCCTGAGATCGGGTGTTCCCGGGGCCGCGTTGTTCACGGTCGATATGGTAAGACACAAACGCCCGCCCCGGTTCAGGGGCGGGCGCGTTTCGTCCGGTCGGGGCCTTGTCAGATGGCCGAGCTGTGACCGGCCTTCGACAGGTCGTAGGCGTCGAAGGCGCGGGCGATCATCCGGGTCAGCGGCTTGCCGTGTTCGGGCACGACCAGACCGTCATTGGTGAAGTCCACGAAGCCCGCGAAATGATCGGCGACGTCCTGGAACATCTTGTTCAGGTCCGTCTTGGAGATGCCGAAGGTTTCCGTGATCTCGGCGGTGTCGATGCGGAATTCGCACATCAACTGCTCGATCATGCGGCTGCGCATGTTGTCCTCGGGGGTGAAGACATGGCCGCGGCCCGTCGCAAACCGACCGTCGCGGATGCGTGCGGTATAATCCGACGTGCCAGAGAGGTTCTGCGCGTAGCCTTGCGGGAACTTCGAGATGGACGAGGCGCCAAGCCCGATGAGCGCGGGCGCGGTATCGTCGGTGTAGCCCTGGAAGTTGCGGCGCAGCTTGCCGGCATCAAGCGCCACGGCCAGCCCGTCTTCGGGGCGTGCGAAGTGGTCGATGCCGATTTCGCGATAGCCGTCCCACAGGAACAGTTCTTTCGCCGTTTCGTAAAGCTTCAGCCGCTTTTCCGGGGTCGGCAGGGCATCGGCGGGGATCATCGACTGGCGCCGCGCCATCCAAGGCACATGGGCATAGCCGTAAAGCGCGACGCGGTCGGGCGACAGCGACAGCAGCTTTTGCACCGATTCGGCGATCCGTTCGTTCGATTGATGCGGCAGGCCGTAAAGGATGTCGGCGTTCAGGCTGTCGATGCCCTTGCCGCGGATCATGTCGACGGCGTCGCGGGTGACGTCATAGCTCTGGATTCGGCCGATGATCGACTGGATCTGCGGGTCGAAGTCCTGAATGCCGATGGAGGCGCGGTTCATCCCGGCCTGAGCGAGCACGTCAAGGCGTGCATCGTCGATCTCGTTGGGATCGATCTCGACCGAGAATTCGCCCTTTTCGTGCATCGAGGTGATCGCGAAGATCGCCTCGGTCAATTCGCCCATCATCTCGGCGGTCAGGATGGTCGGCGTGCCCCCGCCCCAGTGCAGGCGCGACAGCGTCACGCCCTTGGGCAGGTGCCGGCCCAGCATGGCGATCTCGGACTTCAGCGTCTCAAGATAGGCCTGCACGGGCGCGTCGGACCGTGTGCCCTGCGTCCGGCAGGCGCAGAACCAGCACAGCCGGCGGCAGAAAGGCACGTGAATATACAGGGAAATCTGCGAACCGGGCGCGATCTGGTCGATCCACCCGGTGAAGTCTCCATCGTCCACCGACGCATTGAAATGGGGTGCCGTGGGGTAGCTGGTGTACCGGGGCACCTTGGCGTCGAACAGACCGAGACGCGTGAGTTGCGATTCTGTGCTCATTGCACTAGCGTTAGGTTTACCCAAGGGGACTCTCCTTGATCGACATCAAAATGGAAGACGGAATGGCTGCGACCGACACGCCTTTGGTGCAGGGTGACTGCTCGGATTGCCCCATTCGGCATCGCGCCGTGTGCGCACGTTGCGAGGCCGATGAACTCGAAAACCTCGAGGCAATCAAATACTACCGGACCTATGACGCCGGGCAGACGGTGATCTGGTCGGGTGACCGTATGGATTTCGTCGGCTCCGTGGTCGAGGGGATCGCCACGCTCAGCCAGACGATGGAGGACGGGCGCACGCAGATGGTGGGCCTGTTGCTGCCGTCCGATTTCGTGGGGCGCCCGGGCGCGACACGGCGGCCTATGACGTCATCGCGACGACGACGTTGACGATGTGCTGTTTCCGCAAGAAGCCGTTCGAGGAGATGATGACCCGGACGCCCCATATCGGGCAGCGGCTTCTGGAAATGACGCTGGATGAACTGGATGCGGCGCGGGAATGGATGCTGCTTCTGGGCCGCAAGACCGCGCGCGAGAAGATCGCGAGCCTTCTGGCGATCATCGCGCGCCGCGACACCTCGCTCAAGCTTGTCAATGCACGGGGCAAGATTGTCTTCGACCTGCCGCTGACGCGCGAGGCGATGGCCGACTATCTGGGTCTGACGCTGGAAACGGTCAGCCGGCAGATATCGGCGCTGAAGCGCGATGGCGTGATCATTCTTGAAGGCAAGCGTCACGTGACGATCCCCGATTTCGATCGACTTCTGGGTGAGACGGGCGATGACAATGATGGGGGCATGCCCGCCTGAGGCTTGCCCCCCGCGATGGCCCCTAGTGGGCCATCAACACCGGTATGTCGGTCTTCTCCAGCATGTTGCGCGTTGCCCCGCCGAGGATCGCCTCGCGGAAGCGCGAATGACCGTAGGCGCCCATGATCATCAGGTCGGCCTCCATATCTTGGGCGTGACGCTGCAGGACATCGGCCACCCGCGGCATGGTTTTCGCAAGCACAGAGATTTCCGACTTCACGCCGTGGCGCGACAGCATCTGCGACAGCGCGCCGCCCGGGTCGGAGCGGTCGGGGCCGTGTTTGGGCGGATCGACCACGGCGATGTTCACGATATCGGCGGCTTGCATCAGCGGCATGGACTGCTTGATCGCGGCCATGGCTTCGGCGCTCTGGTTCCAGGCGATCAGGATCCGCTGGCCGATATTGGCCGTGTCGGCGCCTTCGGGCACGATCAGCAGGGGGGCGTGCCCGTCGAACAGGATCGCCTCGGTCGCGGCTTCATCCTCGATCCCGCGGCCTTCGCCATAGGGGCGGGGCATGACGACGAGGTCGGAAAACCGCGCCCGCTGCGCGACAAGATGGCTGAGACCCGCGATCTGGGCGACGGCAGCTTCGGCCGACCATGCGATGCCTTCGCGGCCCAGCCGGTCTTTCACGGCCGTTTCGATCTTGCCGGCATCCTCCTGCGCCTTGTGCAGGGTCTCCTGCTGGATGAAGGCATTGGTGCCAGCGTAGTAGTATCCGGTCTGGGTGCGGTCCACGCCAAGGCACAGCACGTCCAGATGCGCCTCCTCCCGTGTCGCAAGCGTGATCGCCGGTTCGATGGCTGAGTCGGCGATATCGGTGTTGGTTATGATGGTCAGAATGGTCTTGTAGGCCACCTGTGGGCTCCTTCGCGCCGGTTGAGACGTCGAGGGGAGGTTAAAACATTCTGAACTTCCAATGCTTTGACCTTGATCAATCTGGAATTCGAGAAGTTAGAAAGCATGACTTGGATCAATGCAGCTTATTGCATACGATAACAATTGTCACAGTACTGTGAGGGAGTCGTCCGGAGGAACGCCGGACGGTTGAAGACGAAGGGACAATCTATGTGGGACTACGTTAAGATCGCCGTGTTCGGCGTGATTGCGGTGCTTGCCGCAATCGCGGCGAGTTACGCGCGCGACATGGCCTATATGGTGCATGCGGTGATCATCATGCTCGTTGCGGCGGGTGTGATGCTCTGGACATTGCGCCGCACCGGCGCGCCGAAACCGGCGCCGTCGACGGGCTATATGGACGATGTCGTCCGCGCGGGCGTCATCGCGACCTGTTTCTGGGGCGTGATCGGCTTCTCTGCGGGCACGTTCATCGCCAGCCAGCTGGCCTTTCCCTGGCTCAATTTCGAATGGGCACAGGGCTATCTGAACTTTGGCCGCCTGCGGCCGCTGCACACGTCTGCAGTTATTTTTGCCTTTGGCGGTAACGCCTTGATCGCAACGTCGTTCTACGTGGTCCAGCGGACCTCGGCCGCGCGGCTGTGGGGTGGGAACCTCGCGTGGTGGGTGTTCTGGGGCTATCAGCTGTTCATCGTGCTGGCCGCGACGGGCTATGTGCTGGGCGCGACGCAGTCCAAGGAATATGCCGAGCCGGAGTGGTATACCGACTGGTTCCTGACGGTGATCTGGGTCGCCTATCTTGCGATCTTCATGGGCACGATCCTCAAGCGGAAAGAGCCTCATATCTACGTCGCCAACTGGTTCTACCTGTCCTTCATCGTGACCGTCGCGATGCTGCACATCGTCAACAACCTGTCGATCCCGGTGTCGTTCTTCGGCTCCAAGTCGGTGCAGGTCTTCTCGGGCGTGCAGGACGCGATGACGCAGTGGTGGTATGGCCACAACGCGGTGGGCTTCTTCCTGACCGCAGGCTTCCTGGGCATGATGTACTACTTCGTGCCGAAACAGGCTGAACGCCCGGTCTACAGCTACAAGCTGTCGATCATCCACTTCTGGGCGCTGATCTTCCTGTATATCTGGGCCGGTCCGCACCACCTGCATTATACGGCGCTGCCCGACTGGGCCTCGACGCTGGGCATGGTGTTCTCGATCATGCTGTGGATGCCCTCCTGGGGTGGCATGATCAACGGCCTGATGACGCTGTCGGGCGCGTGGGACAAGCTGCGCACCGATCCGATCATCCGGATGATGGTGGTTGCCGTCGGCTTTTACGGCATGTCGACCTTCGAAGGGCCGATGATGTCGATCAAGGCCGTCAACTCGCTGTCGCACTACACGGACTGGACGATCGGCCACGTGCATTCCGGTGCGCTGGGCTGGAACGGCATGATCACCTTCGGCGCGCTCTACTTCCTCGCCCCGCGGCTGTGGAACAAGGAGCGTCTGTACTCGACCGCCATGGTCTCCTGGCACTTCTGGCTGGCGACCATCGGGATCGTGCTCTACGCCGCCTCGATGTGGGTGACCGGCATCATGGAAGGCCTGATGTGGCGTGAAGTCGATGCCCAGGGCTTCCTGGTCAACAGCTTCGCCGACACGGTTCAGGCCAAGTTCCCGATGTATGTGGTCCGCGCCACGGGCGGGGCGATGTATGTCACCGGTGCCGTCATCATGTGCATCAACATCTGGAAAACCGCGACCTCTGCACCGGCCAAGCAGCCGGCGGCAGTTGCGGCTCCGGCTGAGTAAGGGGGTTCGCCATGTCCATTGTCGACAAGCACAAGATACTTGAAAAGAACGCCTCGCTGCTCATGGCCTTCAGCTTCCTGGTGGTGACCATCGGGGGGCTGGTGGAGATCGCGCCGCTCTTCTACCTTGAAAACACCATCGAGGAGGTGGACGGCGTGCGTCCCTATTCCCCGATGGAGCTGACGGGGCGGGACATCTATGTCCGCGAGGGGTGCTATGTCTGCCACAGCCAGATGGTGCGCCCGATGCGCGACGAGGTGGAGCGTTACGGCCATTACAGCCTTGCAGCGGAATCGATGTACGACCATCCGTTCCAGTGGGGCTCCAAGCGGACGGGTCCCGACCTTGCCCGCCTGGGCGGCCGTTACTCGGATGACTGGCACGTGCAGCACCTGCGCAATCCGCAGTCCGTGGTGCCGGAATCGGTCATGCCGAAATACGCCTTCCTCGAAAACCGGATGCTCGATGGCGAGTACATCGAGGACAAGATGCGGGTGCACAAGGCCGTTGGCGTGCCCTACACCGACGAGATGTTCGAGAACGCGCGGGCGGATTTCCTCGTGCAGATCGACCCCGACGGGGACTATGACGGTCTGCTAGAGCGGTATCCGGGGGCGCAGGTGCGCAACTTCGATGGCAATCCGGGTATCTCGGAGATGGACGCGCTTTTGTCCTATCTGCAGATGCTTGGCACGCTGGTCGACTTCTCGACGTTCGAGCCGGACGCGAGCCGCTAGGGAACAGGGCATGGATACCTATTCCGTAATGCGTCATTTCGCGGACAGCTGGATGTTGCTGTTTCTGACGCTGTTCTTCGTCGGTGTGATTGTCTGGGCGTTTCGCCCAGGCAGCGCCAAGGCCTACGAGGACAGCGCCAACATCCCGTTCCGGCATGAAAACGAACCCGCAAGCACCGATGAAGGTGCAGAGCGCCATAGGGAGGCGCAATCATGAGTGATGACAAGAAAAAGCTGCCCGAGGATGTGGTCGGCACGACCGGTCACAGCTGGGACGGCATCGAGGAGTTGAACACCCCCCTGCCGCGCTGGTGGTTGTGGACGTTCTACGCCTGCATCGTTTTCGCACTGGGCTATTCCGTCTTCTACCCGGCCTGGCCGATGAAGGATGGGGCGACCCCGGGTATTCTTGGCTATTCGACCCGCGCCGATGTCCAGAAGGATATCGAGAAGTTCGAGTCCCGGAATGCCGACCTGGTGGCCAAGCTGACCGAGGTGGAATTGTCGCCCGAGGCGATCAAGGCCGACCCGGCGCTTTACAACTACGCGGTGCAGGGCGGGGCGGCGGTGTTCCGAACCTATTGCGCGCAGTGTCACGGGTCGGGGGCCGCGGGCGTTCAGAATCTCGGCTATCCGAACCTCAACGACGACGACTGGCTGTGGGGCGGCACGCTGGAAGACATCTATACGACCGTAACCCACGGCATTCGGAACGAGGATGACCCCGATGCCCGCTGGTCGCAGATGCCGGCCTTCGGCGACGATTACCTCTCGGACGAGGAAATCGCCTCGGTTGTTCAGTACGTCCGGAAAATCTCCGGGCAGGAACATGATGCCGCATTGGCAACCGAGGGCGAAACGGTGTTTCTTGACAACTGTGCTGCTTGCCACACGGAGGAAGGCACCGGCGACCGCTATCAGGGCGCGCCCAACTTGACGGACGCGATCTGGCTTTATGGCGGTGATGTCGAAACGCTGACCGAAACGGTGACCTATGCAAGGTTTGGTGTGATGCCGACTCACGCCGACCGGTTGAGTGAAGCGGAGCGGCGGGCCGTTGCCACCTATGTCCACCAGTTGGGCGGCGGCGAGTGACAAAACGACTTCCGGGGGCCCATGGCCCCCGGTTGATGGCACCGGCCCCCATCCTGTTCGCGCGTTTCCACGGGGGCCGGTGTCTATCATCGCCGAAGTCCCCAAACCCGTCCAGCGCGCCATCTGAGAGAGCCCTGTGCGCCCACGCACAGAATTAGAGTTTTTCCAATTCTCGCGCCTCGATGCCTCCGATTCGATTGGAAAATGTGAACCTGTGATGCGAATTAAGACGGGTGGATCGCTTCCAATCGATGCCTCAAACGTCTAGCAACGTGTCATGAGGGCCTGCATCGCGACGCGCGCAGCCAATCTGCCACGCCCGACCGGCCCGCAGCCCTGAACGGAGAGTCAGCCTCGTGAGCTCGACAGACCAGAATCCCGAACGCCTTTATTCCGCGCGCGAGCCGATTTTCCCCCGCCGCGTGTCCGGCCCATTCCGCCGCCTGAAATGGTGGCTGCTGGCCATCTGCCTTGGCATCTACTACCTGCTTCCCTGGGTCCGGTGGGACCGGGGCCCCAACCTGCCCGATCAGGCCGTTCTGGTCGATCTGGCAAATCGCCGCTTCTTCTTCTTCTGGATCGAGATCTGGCCGCACGAATTCTACTTCGTCGCGGGCCTGCTGATCATGGCCGGTCTGGGGCTGTTCCTCTTCACATCGGCGCTGGGCCGGGTCTGGTGCGGCTATTTCTGTCCGCAGACCGTCTGGACGGACCTGTTCATCCTGACCGAACGCTGGATCGAGGGGGACCGCAACAAGCGGGTGAAGCTGTGGAATGCGAAATGGGACGCGCGGAAGGTGCGCCTGCGCCTGACCAAATGGGCGCTTTGGCTGGCCATCTCGATCGGCACGGGCGGGGCATGGGTGTTCTATTTCGCCGATGCGCCGACGCTCTTGTGGAACATGCTGACCCTCAGCGCGCATCCGGCCGCCTATTCGACCATCGCGGTTCTGACCTTCACCACGCTGACCCTTGGCGGGTTCATGCGCGAACAGGTCTGTGTCTACATGTGCCCGTGGCCACGCATTCAGGCCGCGATGATGGATGAGGACACCATCACCATCGGCTATCGCGAATGGCGCGGCGAACCCCGCGGCAAACATCGCAAGGCGGCGGGCGCCGACAACCTCGGCGACTGCATCGACTGCAACGCCTGCGTGAACGTTTGCCCGATGGGCATCGACATCCGGGACGGGCAGCAACTGGCCTGCATCACCTGTGGTCTGTGCATCGATGCCTGTGACGAGGTGATGGACAAGATCGGCAAACCGCGCGGGCTGGTCGACTACATGGCCCTGTCGGACGAGGCCCGCGAACGCGCCGGCAATCCGCCCAAATCGATCTGGAAGCATGTCTTCCGCCTGCGGACGGTTCTTTACACGACGCTCTGGACCGCGGTCGGCGTGGGCCTGATGGTGGCGCTTTTCGTGCGGTCCGACATCGATATGACGGTCGCCCCGGTCCGTAACCCGATCTATGTCACCATGTCGGACGGGTCGATCCGCAACACCTATGACGTGCGGGTGCGCAACATGCATGGCGAGGATCGCGTCTTCAAGATCACCGTCACGCCGGCCGAGACCTACAGCATCAATGTCGAGGGGGCCGAAGACGGAACCTTCACCGTGCCGCCCGATGCCACGATGCTGAAACGGGTCTACGTGGTCGCGCCCAAGGACAGTGCCCCGGCCAACACCCTGTCGAGTGATGTCCGCATCTGGCTGGAGGATATCGTCGCGCAGGAGCGGACCTACAACGACACCGTCTTCAACGGGAAGGACGGAAAATGAGTGGCAAGGAACTGACCGGTCGCAAGGTCCTGATCATCACGGTATCGGCCTTTGCTGTGGTGATCGCGATCAACCTGACCCTTGCCTTTCAGGCGGTCCGAACCTTCCCGGGGCTGGAGGTCGATAACTCCTATGTCGCGAGCCAGGAGTTCAACGAGGCCCGCGACGCGCAAGAGGCCTTGGGCTGGTCCGTCGATGTCGACTATGATGTGGCGGAGGGCCGTTTCGTGATGGGGGTCGTCGATACCGAGGGTCGGCCCGTTCAGGTGCCGGGTATCGATCTGACCATCGGCCGGGCCACCAGCAACCGTGACGACCAGCGGCCCGATCTGATCTACTACAACGGCCAGTACTCGGCGAAGATGCAGCTTGACCCCGGCTACTGGACGATCCGGCTGGAGGCACGGGCGGAGGACGGCACCACGTTTCGCCAGCGCATGGAACTGTACGTAGGGGGCTAGAGCATGGGAGCTGCGCTCGACACACGGCCCACGGCCTCGGCTTGTCCCGCCTGCGCGGCTGCGCCGGCGGCCGAAGCCCTGGCAGAGGCCGGGGTGCCCAAGGACGCCCGGCTGTTCCTGTCGTTGCCGACCATCCATTGCGCGGCCTGCATCTCGGCGGTCGAACGGGAACTGAACGGTACCGCCGGCGTGCACGAGGCGCGGGTGAACCTGACGCTGAAGCGCGTCGCCGTGGAGGCTGACGCAGACATCACCGCGGCGGACCTGACGAGCGTGCTGGCACGGATCGGGTATGAGGCGCATGAGCTTGACCCCGGTGTGATTTCTGCCACGGCGACCGACAAGGCCGGGCGCGATATCCTGATGCGGATCGCCGTGTCCGGCTTTGCGATGATGAACGTGATGCTCTTGTCCGTGGCGGTCTGGTCGGGGGCAACGGACGCCACGCGGGACATGTTCCACTGGATCTCCGCAATGATCGCGCTGCCGACCATCGCCTTTGCCGCACAGCCCTTTTTCCGCAATGCCCTGTCGGTGCTGAAACATGCGCGGCTGAACATGGATGTCCCGATCTCTCTGGCCATCATCCTTGCCGCCGGTATGTCGCTGTATGAAACCGCGCAGCATGGGGAACATGCCTATTTCGACGCGGCGCTGTCGTTGACGTTCTTTCTGCTGGCCGGTCGCTACCTCGACCACCGTACCCGTGCCGTGGCCCGGTCCGCGGCCGAGGAACTGGCGGCGCTTGAGGTTCCGCGCGCCCTGCGCCGTGGCACCGACGGCGCCGAGGAAACCGTGCCCATTTCCGACATCGTGGTGGGCGACACGGTTCTGGTAAAGCCCGGCGGCCGCGTGCCTGTGGACGGCGTGGTGGCCGAGGGGACGTCGGAGATCGACCGCTCCCTTCTGACCGGGGAAAGCCTTCCCGCCGCCGCCGGTCCGGGTGACGCGCTATGTGCGGGGGAGGTGAACCTGACCGGGCCGCTGGCCGTCACGGTCACCGCGGCGGGGGAGGACAGTTCGCTCCACCGCATGGCCGATCTCGTGGCCGTCGCGGAAAGTTCCAAAAACCGTTACACCTCGCTCGCCGACCGGGCGGCGCGGATCTATGCGCCCGGTGTGCATCTGCTGTCGCTCACCGCGTTCCTCGGATGGCTGTTGATCTCTGGCGGCGACATCCGCCTGGCCCTCAACATCGCCGTGGCGGTTCTGATCATCACCTGCCCCTGTGCGCTGGGCCTTGCCGTGCCGGCCGTTACGACCGCGGCCTCCGGACGGCTGTTCAAGCGGGGCATGCTGATCAAGGACGGCACCGCGCTGGAACGTCTGGCAGAGGTCGATACGGTCGTCTTCGACAAGACGGGCACGCTGACGCTGGGTGCGCCCGAGCTCATCAATCTGGGCGATCACCCGCGGCGCGATCTGGAAATCGCGCTGGCGCTGGCGTCCCATTCGGAACATCCGCTGGCCCGGGCGCTGACCGACGCCGCGCGCGGCGCAGGCGTGCGCCCCGCGTCGCTGTCCGATATCCGCGAGGTGCCGGGCTTCGGTGTCGAGGCGACCCTTGGCGGAGAACCGCTGCGCTTTGGTCGGGCCAACTGGGTCGGGGCAGAGACATCGGAACAGACGGCCGCTTGGCTGCAGGTTGGTCCATCGGCCCCGCGCGCCTTCACCTTTGCCGACCGTCTGCGTCCCGGTGCCGAACAGGCGGTGGCGGAACTGCGCCGCCGGGGCCTTGGCGTGCGCCTGATCTCGGGCGACGCGCCGGCCCCGGTGGCCGATCTGGCCGAACGGCTTGGCATCGACGACTGGACGGCAGAGGCGCTGCCGATGGAAAAGGCCGAGGCCGTGCGGGCCCTCAGCGAGTCCGGTGCGCGTGTGCTGATGGTGGGTGACGGGCTGAACGACACTGCGGCCCTGGCCGCCGCGCATGTCTCGATCTCGCCGGCCACGGCGCTTGATGCGGCCCGCGTTGCCTCTGACATCGTGTTGCTGGGCACCGATCTGGCGCCGCTGGGGGAGGCAGTGACGACCGCGCGAAAGGCCACCCGCCGCATTCACGAGAATTTCGCGATCTCGGCGCTTTACAACCTGATCGCCGTGCCGATTGCGCTGGTCGGGCTGGCCACGCCGCTGGCCGCTGCATTGGCAATGTCGGCGTCCTCGATTACAGTATCGCTGAACGCCCTGAGGCTGAGGTAACGCCCATGGAAATGCTTGCCGTCCTGATCCCGCTGTCGCTGACGCTGGGGGCCTTCGGGTTGATCGGGTTCTTCTGGGCCTTGAAATCCAACCAGTTCGACGACCCCGAAGGCGACGCGCGCCGCATCCTGAACACCGACTGGGACGACAAGCCCAAGCCGTGATGCCGTCTAAAGAATGCGGATCGTGACTCGTCCGATGCCGTGGATGGCAACGGTGCAGTTGTCGCCGCGTTCCAGCACCCCCACGCCATCCGGCGTTCCGGTGTAGATCAGATCACCTGGTGCCAGCGTTACCAGACCCGACAGATGTGTCACGATCTCCGGCACGCTCCAGATCATTTCGGCGATGTCGCCGTCCTGCCGGGTTTCTCCGTTCACGGTGCAGACCAGCCGCCCCTCGATCGGATGACCGAGTTCCGAGGCGGGGATCAGGGCCCCACAGACGGCGGCGTGGTCGAACCCCTTGGCCATGTCCCACGGTCGCCGTTCTGCCTTGGCCTGGGCCTGCAGGTCGCGGCGGGTCAGGTCGTTGCCGGCGCCATAGCCCCAGACATGGGACAGGGCATCGGCGGGCCGTATATCCGCACCGCCCACGCCGATGGCGACCACCAGTTCGCCTTCGTGATGCAGGTTGCCGGTGGCGGGCGGGTAGGGCACATCCGCCCCGTCTTCGACCAGCGCATCGGCAGGTTTCATGAAGAAGAACGGCGGCTCCCGCGAATCCTCGCCCATCTCGCGGGCATGTTCGGCATAGTTGCGCCCGACGCAAAAAATGCGCCGCACCGGAAAGCGCGCCTCGGCCCCGACGATGGCAAGGGATGGCCGGGACGGTTCCGGAATTGCGAAGCGCGCGCTCATGATGTGGGCCCGATGGGCTTGCAGTCGGTGCCGTGGGCGGCAAGACGACGACAGGCCATCGCGGCTTCATCCTCGGTCAGGCCGACGAAATTGGCATCGAAGCCGCGCGGGTTCTGAACCACCTTGCGCAAGGCATCGTCCAGCATGCCAAGCTCCTGCAGCGCGGTCTTCAGCAAGACCCGCTCCGCCTGATAGCGCGAGCCATAGCGGCCGACATTGATCCCCCAATGCCGCCCGCCGGAGGAGGACATCCGCGTCACAACCTCCTGTTGGCGCGAGGCCGGGGCGGTCTGGACCAATGCGGCAGAGGTCAACTTCATGCGTCCGGGGCGGGCAGGCGGGGGGGCGATATCGCTTGATGCCCGTGTGACAGGGGCGGCGGCGGGTGTTGGCCGAAGCTCGTCTTGCGCCAGCTTGACGGCCGTTTCCACGCCCTTGGTGATCGTCTCCAGCAGGGCATCGGGGGCCTGCGCCGTCTGGATCGCCTGGGCGGCCGGCCGCGGCTTTGGATGCAGGGACGCCTTGAGTGCCGAGACACGCGTCGCCTGTGCGCCGTAGACGGGTTTTTTCGGCTTGCGCACGGCAACATGGCTGGGCGCGCGTTTGAACCCCATGTCCAGCAATTCGGCGACCCGGGCATTGCGTTCCACCGATGTGCGTCCGCCGAAAACGGTGGCGATCACGCGCTCCCCTCCGCGTTCGGCCGAGGCGACGAGGTTGAACCCCGCGGCGCGGGTGTAACCGGTCTTGATGCCGTCCGCCCCGCGATAGCTGTTCAGAAGGCGCCGGTTCGTGTTCGGAACGGTCCGCACGCCCGCATCCGTGGTCAGGCGTGAGAACAGGTTGTAGTATTCGGGATAGTCATAGAGCAGATGCTGGCCCAGCGTGGTCATGTCCCGTGCCGTGGACAGATGCCCGTCTTCGGTCAGACCGTGGGCGTTCTTGAACGTGGTGCGCGACATGCCCAAGGCCTTCGCCGTGCGGTTCATCCGCCGGGCGAACTTGGCTTCCGACCCTTCGATGGCCTCTCCGATGGCGGTGGCGGCGTCATTGGCCGACTTCACCGCCGCGCCCCGGATGAGATAGCGGAACTTGATCCGCTGCCCCGCCCGCAGGCCGAGTTTCGAGGGCGGCTCTGCCGCGGCCTTCTTGGAGATCGTGACATACTGGTCGAGACCGATTTCTCCGTTCTCCACCGCCTCGAAGGCGATATAGAGCGTCATCATCTTGGTCAGCGAGGCCGGGTGCAGCCTTGTGTCGGCGTTGCGCGAATGCAGGACCTTGCCGTTTCGGGCGTCGATCACCATCGCCGCATAGGGCGCGGCCATCGCGACGACGGGGGCCGCCATCATGGTTAACGTCAGAAGAGTCACGAATATTGCGCGCTGAACGCACTGTGCCGGGCGTTTCACGTCGATAGCCTTTTCACTGCCTCTTGCCGCCCGGTTCTTTGTTCGTGGGCGATCTGGTTAAGGTAAGGTAGCACAAGTGTGAATTCGCGAAAACACATTTATTCCAAGGCACTTTAGGGATTTGTTAACCTGTTTCTAGATGTCGTCGCGGGCTGCGCCCGCGCCACAAGATGTCACTGCGGGCACCGGGGCGGGCGCACCGAATCTTCAGTCTGTTGCAATTCTGCAAAGGCCGCCTGACCGGGCGCGGCTCTGTCACAGCGGTGTGCCGCGCCCCAGAGCCTGCCCGCCGGGGCACCGGCCTTGCCCTGCTTTGGGGAATCGGGACCTGCCCGCCGTCTGTCCGACGGCCCCGGCCCGAGGGCCACGGACCACGCCGGTTGGGGCGACGTCCCGTTCCGGTTGTGACCTTGCAGATGGGGTGGTTCCGTCCCGGTCGGGAATTCCGGAAGGCGCGCCCGGCAACCCGATTTTGTAGGCGAGACGTTGATCTGCATCAATGGAAGAGGGTCCCCCATCGACCCATGCTTCCGGGGGGAACGACGCGCTTCGTTTGGAAGGTGGATCGCGGTGAGGCGGGAAATCAGGGCAGTGGCAATCGGGGCCGCGGTCAGCGCGGTGGCGTTTTCCATCGGTGCGATCCTGTTGGTGGGACGCTCGCTGCCCGATTATGACGGCGTGGTTCCCGTCTCGGGCCTGCCGTCAGAGGTCACGATTGCCCGCACCGAAAATGCCATCCCGCACATCTATGCGGATCGCGATGCGTCGGTCTTCTACGGCCTTGGCTATGCTCATGCCCAGGACCGGATGTGGCAGATGGAGGTCTTGCGCAGGCTGTCTCAGGGCCGTTTGTCCGAACTTGTCGGCGCAAAGGCGCTGCGGGCCGATGAACTCCTGCGTCGCATGGACCTGCATGGCGCCGCCCGGGCGTCTTTGGCCGTTCAGGAACCCCTTACGCTGGACTGGCTGGATGCCTATGCGGCCGGGGTGAACGCCTATATCGAAACGCACCGGGGGTTTGGTGCAGCAGCGCCGGAATTCCTGCTGTTCCCGACCGAACTGGAAATTTGGGAACCTGCCGACAGCCTTGCCCTGATGAAGCTGCTCGCGCTCCAGCTTGCCTCCCATGTCGACCGGGAGGTCTTGCGTGCCCGTGTGGCCCGTCGCGTGGGCCCTGAGCGGCTGGCCGACATCCTGCCCGATGATCCCCACGGCGCCATCGTCGCGATACCGGATCTGGCCTGGCTCGATCAGACGCTTGGGAATGGCGTCGCGACCCACGGCGACCTCTGGCTGCCGGGGCTTGGCCGGGACTGGTCGTCCAACGCTTGGGCCGTGGGGCCATCGCGGTCTGTGACTGGTGCCTCGCTCCTCGCCAATGATCCGCACCTGGATTATTCCGCGCCAAGCATCTGGTATCTGGCGCGGCTTGGCCTTTCGGGCGGCGATGTGATCGGCGCGACGATTCCGGGGCTTCCCGCGGTGCTCTCGGGGCGGAAGGCCACGCTCGCCTGGGGCATCACGGCTGCGAACATGGATGATCAGGACGTGTATCTGGAGCGTCTGAACCCGGACGATGCGACCGAGGTTCTGACCCCTTCGGGATACAGGCCGCTGCGGGTAGAGGCTGCACGGCTGCACGTCCGCGGTGGCGATCCGGTCGATATCGAACTGCACTGGTCGGAGAACGGGCCGATTCTGCCTGATCGCTACTACGATTTCTCGACCATCACGCCGCCGGGCCATGTCGTTGCGATTGCCCGCACGCTGTTCGACCGGGAAGACCGGACGATGAGCGCCGTTCACCGTCTGCTTCAGGCGGGGACCGTGGAGAGCGCCATTGAGGCCATGCGCGATTTCGTGACGCCCGCGATGAACCTGAGCCTTGCGGACCCTGACCATATCGCGCTTCAGGTGGTCGGCCGCATGCCGCGGCGCGGCCCGGGGCACGAAACGCTGGGCCGGATGCCGTCCCGGGGCTGGATTGCCGCGAACCGTTGGGACGGTTACCTGCCCTATGCCGACAGCCCCCGGGTGGTCGACCCCGTCTCCGGGGTCATCGGGAACACCAACAACAAGACCGCCGATCGGCCGTTTCCGCAGCATGTGTCCTTCGATTGGGGCGACACCCAGCGCATTCACCGTCTGGCCGAGGCGCTTGGGGCACGCGACCTGCATGACCGCCAGAGCATGAAGGCGCTTCAGGGCGATACGGTCAGCCCTCCGGTGCGCACCGTCCTGCCGGCTGTGCTGAAGGCCATCAGAGCCGACGATCCGCGTCTTCAGCGCGTTGTAGGCATGTTGCGGGAATGGGATGGCCGGATGCGGGCGGACCGCCCCGAACCCCTGATTTATGCCGCCCTGTTGCGCCAGTTGCAGATCGATCTGACGCAAGACGAACTTGGGCCCGATATCGAGGGCTTCACCCATCCGCGGATCGATTTCCTGCAGCGGGTGTTCTCGGACACCGACGGGGCTGCCATCTGGTGTGACGACATCTCGACGCCGGTGGCGGAAACCTGCGCCGATATGGCGACGCGCGCGCTCAGGGCCGTGCTTGACGGGCTTGACGTTACATCGGGGGCACAGGTCGAGGCGTTGCGCTGGGGGGATGACCACATCGCCACGCATGACCATACGGTCTTGGGCCAGGTGCCGGGGCTTGGTCCGTTGGTCAACATCCGGCACGCTGCCGATGGCGGGGACCATACCCTGAAGCGCGGACGCACGAGCGGCAAGCCGGCAGCCCCGTTTCGCGATGTGCACGGGTCGGGTTATCGCGCCATCTATGACATGGGCGATCCCGACAGATCGCTTTTCGTGATCTCAACCGGACAGTCCGGTCACCCGCTGTCGCGCCACTATCGCGATCTCTGGCGTATCTGGCACCGGGGCGAGTATGTTCCGATGGACCTGACCCCGGCAAGTGACGCAGCCTTTCCGACCGTCTTGCGGCTGACGCCGAAACGGCAATAGCGCAGCCCCTGCCGGTCACATCGGCACGAACAGTCGAACCTGGGACAGGAACGATGCAATCGACGGCTTGGATGTCCGGCGCATGCGGATATTTGCGATGCCCTGACCGCATTTGATTGAATTGAACGTGCGTTCACATAGGATCCGATATCATGGCACGCACATCCGGGTCTCACTCCGAAATCACCGGCCCCCGGCTGCGCGCGGTGGCCCAAAGGCTGTTCGCGCAACATGGCTATGCGGCGGTTTCCATGCGGCAGATCGCGGCGGAGGTGGGCGTTCAGGCCGGCGCGCTTTACAACTACATCCCCGACAAGCAGGGGCTGCTTGTCGACCTGATGACGGCGCATCTGACGGGTCTTCTGGCCGCTTGGGAGGATGAGCCCAAGGGCGCCGGGCCGCTTGCGCAACTGGAAAGCTTCACGCGCTTCCACATCCGCTATCACCTTGAACGTCCCGACGCGGTCTTCATCGCCTATATGGAGTTACGAAATCTGGAGCCGGGGAACTTCGCAGAGGTCGAGGCCTTGCGGAAACGCTATGAAAAGGTGCTGGAAGACATCCTTCGCGCAGGGCAGGCGGCCGGGGTCTTCGCGCTGCCGGACAGCAAGCTTGCGACGCTTGCCCTTATCGCAATGCTGACGGGCGTGACCACGTGGTATCGGGACGAGGGACGGTTGAGCCGGGAAAGGGTCGGCGACGTCTATTGGGCGATGGTCCGCCAATCGGTCGGCGCCTGATCCGAGGCCGCCGACACCTATGCCCCAAAAAGAGAAACGCCCGCCAAAACCGGCAGGCGCTCCTTGACTGGACAAAAGGCCGGAAGATTACTTCTGGACTTCGCCCGACATGATGCCGCGCATGAACTTGCCGAACGGGCTTTCGCCGCTCGACTTGGATTCGGAGCCGGGAAGCTCGGTGTCGAACATGGTCGGCTTGTCGCTGAGCAGCGGCCAGCCCATGCGGCTGGAGAAAACGGTGGGGCTGTCGGTCATCAGTTCGACGCGGCCTTCACCCAGGGTGTAGTCGAGCAGCGGCCAGTTCATCTGGCTGGACAGCGGGGTCGCATCGTCCGTCTTCAGCTGGACGTCGGTCTTACGGCTGCTGAGCAGCGGCAAGTTGAGCATGTTCGAGAGCGGGTACTTGTCGTCAGAAAGTTTGTTAGTCATGATCCACCTTCTTAGGTCCTGTCCACCAATACGAGCTTGGCTTCCCAACCAACATGGCAACTTCGGCGTTTCGGGCAAGGTGATTTTTCGCCGCGTCCTGATCTTACAGCTTGACGGAGCGGGTTTCGCTTAACATTCACGCGAGCATTGCGCCCTCTCGCCGGGAGCCCTGCGGCACTGGGCGCCAGAGACGGGCTCGATTCGCATGGGGGACAAAGATGTCGGAGGAACTCGCGATTCTTGGTGTTTCGCCGCTGCGCCGCGTGATCGGGCTTGTGGCGCTGGCCTTTCTGGCCGCTTTGCTGTTCTACATCGCACTTCTGGAGCCGCCGCAGGCATGGGGCTGGCGGATGTTCCTGCTGGTCCTTGGGGCCGCAACGCTGGCGCTGACCGAGGCAATGCGTCGCGCCACGGCGAAGGCCCTTATCCTGCGTGCCGACGGCCTTTTCGACAGCACCGGGCGGCCGATTGCGCCGCTTGACCGGATCGCCGGGATCGAACGGGGCATGTTCGCGCTGAAACCCTCCAACGGATTCACGATCCGGCTGACGCAGCCCTTGTCTCGCGGCTGGGCGCCGGGTGTCTGGTGGCGGCTTGGCACATGGGTGGGCGTGGGCGGCGTGACCTCTGCATCGCAGGCAAAGGTCATGGCGGATGTTCTGGCGGCCCTGCTGGCGGGTGGTTCGGCCGGATGTGTGTTCCCGAATGAGGAGCGCGACTGACGCAATCGCCGGCCGACCGGCTCGTAATCGGGTCATCGTCGCGACTCGTTGAGCGCTTTTGGCGAGGAGATCAGGGCGGCCCCGGGCGGGGCTCGCGCGTCGGAAATACGCCTGCAAGCGGGCCTTTGCGGCCGGGGCGGGGGCTTCATCGCTGCGGCATGGCGACGGAAGTTCTTGTCATATCTTATTTCATGAATATCGTAGTGCGAACCCCGGTGGGAGGACCGGGGCGCTCAGGGGGGAGGCACTTTCAGCCGATGACGGC
This sequence comes from Rhodovulum sp. P5, assembly GCF_002079305.1. Lineage (NCBI taxonomy): Bacteria > Pseudomonadati > Pseudomonadota > Alphaproteobacteria > Rhodobacterales > Paracoccaceae > Rhodovulum > Rhodovulum sp. P5. Next base: position 1,182,668 of record NZ_CP015039.1, on the reverse strand, counting down.
GCATTTCATCACCGCCGGGATCTTTCGCGAGACCGGCTATAGCGGCAATCATCCGCTGGCGATTGCGCGTGTGGGAACGGTCGAGCGGCTGTGCTCCGCGCTCGGCTGGATCGGCCCGGACCGTCACGTCGTCGAAGCCTTGCCTGCCAGCCGCGCCGATCTCGAACGCTTTCACGACCCGGCCTATATCGAGGCGATCCGCCGTGCAGAGGCCGCGGGGCGGGCCAGCCCCGAGGATCGCGAACGCCACCATATCGGCACGATGGAGAACCCGATCTTCCGCGGGCTCTATCACCGGGCCGCGGTGTCGGTCGGCGGCGCGCTGCTGGCCGCCGATCTGGCCCATGCGGGCGCGGTTGCGTTTCATCCCGGCGGCGGCACCCATCACGGGCGGCGCGACCGGGCCAGCGGCTTCTGCTTCTTCAACGATCCGGTCTTCGCGATTCTGGAACTGCTCGATCTGGGCCGGCGGCGGGTTCTGTATGTCGACCTGGATGCCCATCACGGCGACGGGGTGGAGGCCGCCTTTGCCGACGACCCGCGCGTGATGACGATTTCGGTGCACGAGGCCGGGCGCTGGCCTTTTACCGGGACGCTGGAGGATCGGGTGGGGCAGGCCTGCAACCTGCCCGTGCCGCCGCGCCTGAACGATGCAGAGTTCGCGCGGGTGATGGCCGGGGCGGTGTTTCCGCTGGCGCGGGGCTTTGCGCCGGATGCGGTGGTCATCACGGTTGGGGCGGACGCGCTGAAGGGCGATCCGCTGTCCTCGCTTGCGCTGTCGAATACCGGCATGTGGGATGCGGTAGAGCGTCTTGTCGCGCTGGCGCCCGCGGCCGTGGTGCTGGGCGGTGGCGGGTATAATCCGTGGACGCTGGGGCGATCCTGGGCGGGGCTTTGGGCGCGGCTGTCGGGACAGGCGATCCCCGAGCGGTTGCCGACCGAGGCCGAGGCGGTGCTTGCCGCGCTCGACTGCGAACTGGTCGAGGAAGAGGATCGCGCGCCGGAATGGTTCACCACGATTGCAGACGGCCGCAATGACGGGCCGGTGCGGCCCGAGGTGGAAGAGTTGATTGCGGCGGTCCGCGCTGCCGACCCGCTGGAGGAGGACAAGACATGGGCGACTGGCTGAGCCGCATAGAACGCATCGAGGCGCTGGAAGATGCCGACTTCGACGCGGAATTGGTGGCTGAAATGGAGCGCCACGCGCCCCGCGTGGAGGCCCGCCCGATCCGGTTTGCCACGCCCACCTTCAAGGAATACGACACGCCCGACATCAAGGGATGCGGGCGCAATTCCTTCCCGGCCTTCTCGATCACCGGGGGGGCCTGCGCGCTCGATTGCGACCACTGCAAGGCCAAGATCCTGGAGCCGATGATCCCCGCCACAAAGCCCGAGGTGCTGGACCAGAAGGTGCGCGATCTGATCGCCCTTCAGGGCTTGCAGGGGTTCCTGTTGTCGGGCGGGTCGAACCGGCGCAACGAGATTAACTATGACCGCTTCTATCCGGTGATCGAGGGGCTGAAGCGTGACTTCCCCGATCTGCGCGTCGCGATCCACACCGCCCTGACGGATGAGGCCGGGGCACAGCGGATGTCATCGGCGGGCGTCGACACCGCCATGATGGACGTGATCGGATCGGACGACACGATCCGTGAGGTCTATCACCTCGACCGGCCCGTCGAGGATTTCGAGGCCACGCTGGCCGCGCTGTCCGCGACGGATATGGAGATCTCGCCCCATATCGTCATCGGTCTGCATTATGGGCGCATTGTTGGAGAGGCGCGGGCGCTGGACATGGTCGCGCGCTATCCGACCAAGGCGCTGGTGCTGGTGGTGGTCATGCCTTTCTATGCGGAACCGGGGACCTTCGTGACGCCCGATGCCCATCAGGTGGGCCGCATCTTCATGGACTCCCGCGCGGTGCTGGCCGACCGTGACGTTCTGCTGGGCTGTGCGCGGCCCGCGGGCATGCACAAGCGGATCACCGATGCCTATGCGGTGATGGCGGGGCTGGACGGGATCGCCTTCCCGGCGGAGGGCGCGGTGGGCGTGGCGGCGCTGACCGGACGGCAATGGGAACAGGCCCATGCCTGCTGTTCCATCAAGCTGGGGGAGGCGCGGGCCAAGGCGGGGTGCGCGGCGTGAGCGTCGATGTTCTGATCGTGGGGCTGGGGCCCGCCGGGGCCTCTGCCGCGGCGGCGGCGGCCCGGGCGGGCGCGCGGGTTCTGGCGGTGGACCGCCGTGCCGAACCGGGCTGTCCCGTCCAATGCGCCGAGTTCGTGCCCGCCGCGCTGGCCGGCGAAACATCGGCCGTCGCCCGCTCCGCCGTGCAGGAGATCGCGGCGATGGAAACCTGTCTGGGCACCGGCGCCCCAGTTCGGACGCCGGATTTCCGTGGCGTGATGATCGACCGCGCGCGGTTCGACGCGGCGTTGGTGGAGGACGCGCTTGCCGCCGGGGCTGAGGTAATGACCGGGGTGGCGCTGCACGGGATCGACCCTGACGGAACGGTCGTTGTCGCCGACCGGACGATGCGGCCACGTGTGGTCATCGGGGCGGATGGTCCGCGCTCCACCGTTGGGCGGTTGGCCGGATTGCCCAATCGGGCTCTGGCCGAGGCGCGGCAGATCACGGTGCCGCTGCTGGCGCCCCATGACGCGACGGATATCTTCCTCAGCGCCGATATCGAGGGGGGCTATGGCTGGCTTTTCCCGCGGGGGGAGGAGGCCAATCTGGGCCTTGGCGTGGTGCCCCATGCGCGGGACCGGTTGAAGCCGCTTTTGGAAGACCTTCATGCCCGGCTTGTCCGGCAGGGGCGGGTTGGGGAGACGGCAACCCGCCTGACCGGGGGCAAGATCCCCGTGGGCGGTATGGTCGGGCCGGTGGGCCGGATCGGGCCGGTGGAGGTTCTGCTGGCGGGCGATGCGGCGGGTTTGACCCATCCGATCACCGGCGCAGGGATTGCGGCCGCCGTCCTGTCCGGGCGGTTGGCCGGCGAGGCGGCCGCGGACATGGCCGCGGGCCGGTCCGATGCCGCCGATGACTATGCCGAGGACCTGCACGATCTATACGGCCCATCGCTTGGGCTGGCCGTTCGACAGCGGCAGGCGCTGATGGCCACCTATGACAACGGCGGCCAGCCGACCGAGGCCGATCTGCGCCGGGCGTGGATCGCCTTTCCGGAATACCGACAGGACAAGACACAAACCCCAGCCACGGAGGCGAAGGAACCCGCATGAGTTGCCTGAACCAGAACCAGCAGCCCGCCCCCGGAACCGGCATCAACACCGCCGAACGGATGCAACCCCGCGCGCCGGGGCAGGTGCCCCCCACGATGAAGAACGGCCGCGCCGTGAAGGATGCAGGCATCGCGCCCGAGGGGCTTTATCGCCCCGATTACCGGGTCATGACGCCCCATATGCGGTCGCCAGAGTACGTGCAGATGTCGACCGCGGCGGCGATCACCCTGGGTCTGGTGGAGGGGCAGATGTACAACTGTTCCTGCACGCGCTGCCTCAACCTGCTCTTGACCTACCCCGAGGGCTGCCGCGCCAATTGCGCCTATTGCGGGCTGGCACGGCACCGGGAGGCAGAGCGGAACTATGCCGACCGCAACTTCATCCGCGTGGACTGGCCCGCCGCCCCGATGGCGGAGGTCGTGGACCGCATTGCTGCGGATGTCGACAACAGCCCGTTCCACCGCATGTGCATCTCGATGATCACGCACCCGAACTCGGATGAAGACACGGTGACTGTGCTGAAGACATGGACCGACCGGATCGACCCCGACGCGATCCCGATCTCGATCCTGTCCAACCCGACGACAATGACGCGCGAGGATATCGTGCGGTTGAAGGACATGGGCTCTGACATCTTTACCGTGGCCCTGGATGCGGCCAGCCCCGCGGTGTTCGATCGCACCCGTGGCAAGGGCGTTCAGTCGCCCCATAGCTGGGACACCTATTGGGACGCGATCCACATGGCGCGCGACATCTTCGGGCCACAGAAATTCGGCGCGCATCTGATCGTCGGCATGGGCGAGACAGAGCGCGAGATGATGGAGGTGATCCAGCGCCTCGTCGATCTGGGCGGGCATTCCCACATGTTCTGCTTCTATCCCGAAAAGGGCAGCCTGATGGACCACCTGCCCGCCACGCCCCGGGATCAGTGGCGGCGGGTGCAACTGGCCCGTTATCTGGTGGACTATTGCGGGGTGCGGGTCGAGCACATGACATTCGGCGACGATGGGCGGATTACCGATTTCGGGCTTCCGGCCTCGGAACTCGCCGCAATCGTCGATGCGGGGATTGCCTTCCGCACCTCGGGCTGCCCCGGCAAGTTTGCCGAGGACATCTCGGCCTGCGACCGGCCCTATGGCGACAGCCCGCCATCGGACATCGCGTCCTATCCGTTCGAATTGCGCCCGGCCGATCTGCGGCGGGTGCGCCACCAACTGGATATGGAACGCCCCGGAGAGACCTATGTGCCGGGGGAGGAATTGGACCTTGACTGAGGCCAAACCCTTCCGCGTGATCGATACGGGCGTGCGTGACTGCCGCGAACAGATCGCCTGCGACCAGGCGCTGATCGAGGGGCACAAGGCGGGCACCACGCCTGACACGGTACGCTTTCTGACGTTCCCGCCCTCGGTTCTGGCCGGGCGCCATCAGGCGATCAGCCAGGAACTGAACCTGCCCGCCTGCCGGGCGGCGGGCGTGGGCATCGGGCGGCGCGTCACCGGCGGTGGGGCGCTCTATCTGGATGAAGGGCAATTCGGTTGGGAGCTGGTGTTTCACAAGGCCACGCTGGGGATCACGTCCCTTGGCGATCTGGCGCGTGAAATATGTGAGGCTGCGGCGGAGGGCTTGTCGTCGCTGGGAATCGCGGCGCGGTATCGCCCGCGCAATGATATCGAGGTCGATGGGCGGAAGATTTCTGGCACCGGCGGGTTCTTCGACGGCGACACGATCTTTTACCAGGGTACGATCCTTGTCGCGATGGACGGGGCGAAGATGGCGGGCCTTTTGAACATCCCCGCCGCGAAGCTGGCCAAACACGGGGCGAGCGACGCCGCGAAGCGCATCGTGACCCTGACGGAGCTTTTCGACGGCGCACCGCCCCCGGCGGCCGAGGTGAAAGAGGCCCTTCTGGCGGCCTTTGCGCACCGGCTGGGCATCGCGCCCGAATGGGGTGAGATCACGGACGGCGAAGAACGCCTCGCGCAGGAGATCTTCGACAGTGAAATCGGGCAGGACGAGTTCGTCTACGGGATCGACGATCCGGGCAAGGCGGCCGATGTCCTGTCGGCCAGCCATATGGGCAAGGGCGGCACCATCACGGCGCATCTGCGGCTGGAAGGCGCGCGGCAGGACCGTATCCGCGAGGTGCTGTTTACCGGCGATTTCTTCGTCGCGCCGCCGCGGATCGTCCCGGACCTTGAGGCGGCGCTGCGTGGTGTTCCCTTCGACGAGGTCGAGGGGGCGGTTCAGGGGTTCTTCGATGCGGCCGGGGCCTCGCTGATGTCGGCCGCGCCTGCGGATTTCACACAAGCCTTGCAGGCCGCCGCCGCGGGCCGGGCCTGACCGTCAGCGCCACGGAAAGAACGGGTTAGAGGCGGGGATACCCGGCCTGTGCACCTGCGCCTTGGGCGCAGGCAGCGCTGCGTGTGTGCCCGGTTATCCCCGTCACGGGCCGATCAGACCGGGCCCGTTCAGGATTGTGTTGATCGCAAACCGGCATCCCGCTAGCGTCATGGCTATGCGAACCTGGGAAGGCCGCAGCCCCGGGGAGGAACAACGGGGCAGCCGTTCCTGCGCGAGGGAGGAGACGACAATGAGTGACAAGGGAATGCCGCCGCTTTTGCGGACGTCGGCAATGGCGCTGGCACTTGGGATGTTTGCCGCGCCGGCACTGGCCACCAACGGCTATATCGCGAACGGCTATGGCGGCCCGTCCAAGGGGATGGCCGGGGCCGGCGTCGCGGTGTCTGCGGGCCTTTTGGGTCTGGCGCAGAACCCGGCCTTTGGAACGCGGGTCGGCAACACGGCCGGTTTCTGTCTGACGACCTTCGCACCGGATCGGGGATTTTCGGTCGACAGCGCTGCCGGGCCGCTGGTGTCCGGCACGCAGAAAAGCAAGAACGACGTGTTCTTCATCCCCTGCGGCGGCGTCAATTTCAGCCTGAGCGAAAGGTCGAGCCTTGGGATCATCGCCTTCGGCAATGGCGGGATGAATACCGAATACAATACGAACGTCTTCCAGAACTTCGACCCTGTGAACTCGACCTCACCGCTTGGCGTGAATCTCGAACAGCTGTTCATCGCCGTGAACTATGCCTACGACGTCAACGAACAACTGACCGTCGGTGTCGCGCCGATCCTCGCGATCCAGCGCTTTTCGGCCACCGGGTTGCAGGCGTTCGACAACGCGTTCTTCACGTCGGACGTGGGCAGCGTGACCAACAACGGTGACGACTGGTCCTCGGGGCTGGGGTTGAATCTCGGCATGGTGTGGGAGCCGAATGAACAGTGGCGGTTCGGCTTTTCCTACCGCTCGCGCATCTACATGGAGAAGTTCAACAAGTATTCCGGCCTCTTCGCCGAGCAGGGGGATTTCGATATCCCGGCGGTAGCGACGCTTGGGGCGGCCTACACTTTGCCCTCCAACCCGGACGTGACGCTGACGGCGGAGTATCAGCGGATCTTCTACAGCGACATCAACTCGATCTCCAATTCGAACGTCACGCTGCCGAACACCGGTTCGGCGCTGCTGGGCACCGACAGCGGGCCGGGCTTCGGCTGGAAGGACATGGACGTGATCCGTGTTGCCGGGATCTGGAAGGCCAACGAGAAATGGACCTTCCGCGGCGGTGTCAGCTATGCGACGCAGTTCATCGACAACGGGGAAGCGCTGCTGAACGTGCTGGCCCCGGCGACTCCGCGCTGGCATGCCTCGCTTGGGGCAAGCTACAAGGTGAACGAGAACTGGGGCATCACCGCGGCCTATACCCATGCCTTCGAGAGCAGCGTGACGGGCACGAACATGATCGCGGCGGGTCAACCGGTCAAGTTGCGGATGGACCAGAACGAATTCTCTGTCGGCATGACCTACAAGTGGTGATGCCGGGCGGCGCGGCGGGTTCGCACTCGCCACGCCGCGTCTCTCTTGTTATGCATGAGATATGTATTTTCAACGCGCCTGCCGTTTCGGGCAGCGCGGGTGGGGGCGGCATGCGGATAAGGGGTATCGATGTGTGGTCGGCCCGTGTCCTCGGTCAGGGGCCGCTCATGGACGAGCGGATAGGGTGAGCGCGGCTTGCGCGCGTCTCTGCCCCGAACCCCTTGATGTCACGCCGACCGATCTTGCCAAGGCCCGTCGCGCGGCCGTGGAGCCCGGAAGATGAAAACCGTTGCCGTCGTCCAGCATACCGAGGCTGAATATCTGGGTCTGATCGAGGATCACCTGGAGGGTCGGAATATCCGGTTCCGGTATTTCCGCCCCTTCACCCATGGTGGCACGCTACCCTTCGGGCCAGAGGGATTTGACGGGCTGTGGCTCTTGGGCGGAGGTCCCTACGGTCTGGTCAGCGGGCATATCCTGCCCTCTGCCGCGCCGGAGTTCCGTTTGACCAAGGCGTTTCTTGAGGCCGGGTTGCCGGTGGTGGGCCTTGGGCTTGGGGCCATGATCCTGTCGGTTGCGGCGGGCGGTGGCGCGTCCGAAGCGCCGCTCCGCTTTGCCGTGGACGAGGTGCAGGCGACCGCCCCCGGCCATCTGGGCGGCTACCTGCCCGAGCGGTTTCCGCTGGCCCACTACCTGCGCGACCGGCCGGTTCTGCCCAAGGGGGCGGAGGTTCTGGCCGAGGATCAGGACGGGGCGCCCGCGATCTTTTCGCTGAACGGCAACTGTCTGGGGATGGTGGGCCATCCGGGGTTCAAGCGCGGTATGGTCGAAGACCTGGTCATGGAATTCGAGGACACGCCAGAGGATCCTGCCTCTGCCCTTGCGGCGCTGGGCGAGGCGCAGGCCGACATTGCCGCAGCGTTGACGCCGCTGATGGTCGGCATCGTGACCCACGCCCAATTGATGTAGGCGACCCGGCCGGGGAAGTCGCAACTTCCGCTAGATACACATTAATATATTCTTGCATATATGAATGTGTCACCCTACGGTTAATGGACGAATTCAGCGATACGGGTTCGAATCGTATCCACGACAGCACGCCGCGATCTCAGGGAGGAGACCTTGGCCGACAAGTTGATAATCGTGATGGTCAATACAGATCCGCGCAATGGCGAGGAACTGGGCGCACCGTTCTTCCAGGCCACCGTCGCTGCCGCGATGGATTATGAGGTGGATGTCGTCTGCACCGCCACCGCAGGCCAGTTGATGAAAAAGGGCGTGGCCGAGAAACTGGTGGTCAAAGAGGGCTCGCCGAAGACCGTCTACGACTTCATCAAGGATGCGCATGAGGCCGGGGCAAAGTTCTATTGCTGCTCGCCCAACCTCGATCTGTTCGACATGACCGAAGACGACCTGATCCCCGAATGCGAGGGCATCGTCGGCGGCGCCAAGGTCATTGGCGACATCATGGAAGACGACGACTGCAAGGTGCTGACCTACTGAGACACGCCCAGACGGGTCCCAGCTTCCAAGGGAGGTGAAGATGGGTGCAATACGCCAGATACCGGCACCGATTTCCGATCCGGTATCCGAGAAACCTGTGATTGCCTACGAGACTCTCGAAGAGATCTTCGACGATATCCGCGGCCACCAGCTTTACAATCACGAGATCCACGGATGCCTGAATTGCGGCATCTGCACGGCGACCTGCCCCTCGGCCCACTACTACGACTACTCGCCGCGCGAGATCGTGCAGCTTCTGTGGACCGAGAACCTCGAAGGTATCTACGACGCGATGCAGGAAAAGATCTGGGCCTGTGCCCAGTGCTACACCTGTGCCGCGCGTTGCCCTTTCGAAAACTCGCCCGGCGGTCTGGTCATGATCATGCGCGAGGTCGCGATCAAGCATCAGATGGAGTCGGCGAAAGAGGTGCTGCGCCCGTTCAGCCGGGTGCTGCTGAAGGTCGTGTCGACGGGCAACCAGCTTGCGCCGAATATGATCACCAAGGAAGCGTTCCCCGACTGGGGGCCGGACGTGGCCAAGATCGACGCGCCGCTGATGATCCTGCGCAAGGCGATCCCGATGCCCACCATGCATACGCTGGACACCGCGTGGGAGGTCAACCTGCGCGCCTCGGTCGAGCTTTACACGATCTGGGAAGAGACCGGCGTTCTGGATCAGTTGGAAGCCGTCGACGAGAACCTCTTCGATGTCGTCTCGGACGTGATGGATGAGAAGCGCGAAGAGTGGGAAGAGTGGCTCGAAGAGCAGGAAGACGAAGACGACGACGATTGATCCCCCGGCAGGGGCGCCGCGCTTCAGGGAGGAAACCGCGATGACCAACGACAAGGACACCCAGGGCGGAGCCTATAGCGGCTTCGGGGCCGACTGGAAGCCGAGCAACCTGACGGCTGACGAGGCCCGCCGCGCCACCGACTGGGTCGAACAGAAGATCGACAAGCGCGCCCTGCTGACCAGCAAGGAGCGGAAGGAAGACATCCGCGACCGCATGTGGGAACTGGAGCGCGAGGGCGAAATCGTCGTCCACCGCATCTCCGACCAGCACGAACCGGTGATGGCCAAGACGCTGTATGGCTGGGACAAGAAGATCCCGACCAACAACCTGTGGCACCACAAGTCCTGCGGCCAGTGCGGCAACATCCCCGGCTATCCGTCCTCGGTTCTGTGGATCATGAACCAGATGGGCCAGACCTATATCGACGAGACCGACCAGACCTCGTGCACGGCGTGGAACTATCACGGCTCTGGCATCGGTAACGTGGTCTCGCTGGCCTCGGTGTTCCTGAGGAACTTCCATCAGGCCTATATGTCGGCCAAGTCGCAGGGGCTGCCGCCGGGTCATTTCTATCCGTTGATCCATTGCGGCACTTCCTTCGGCAACTACAAGGAGATGCGGATCTTCCTGATGGAGTCGCCGGAGTTGCGCGCCGAGGTGAAGAAGATCCTCGGCAAGCTCGGGCGCCTTGTCGATGGCAAGCTGCTGATCCCCGAAGAGGTCGTGCATTATTCCGAATGGCTGCACGTGATGCGCCACCGGATCGCAGAACGTCAGACGATCGACGTCAGCAACATCCGCTCCACCGTCCACCCGGCCTGCCATGTCTACAAGATGGTGCCCGAGGACGTGATCTATGACGACACCGTCATGGAGGGGAACCGGGTGGCCGTGACCACCGGCCTGATGCAGGCGCTGGGCACGCAGGTGATTGACTATTCGACCTGGTACGACTGCTGCGGCTTCGGCTTCCGCCATATCATTGGCGAGCGTGAATTCACCCGTTCCTTCGCGATCGACCGCAAGATCAAGGTCGCGGTGGAAGAGGCCAAGTCGGACGTGATGATCGGCCATGACACCGGCTGCATCACCACGCTGGACAAGAACCAGTGGATCGGCAAGGCGGTGGACAAGGTCTATGCCCTGCCGGTGATGGCCGACTGCCAGTTCGCGGCGCTGAGCATGGGTGCGCATCCCTACAAGCTGGCGCAGCTTCACTGGCATGCCTCGCCGTTCGAGGTGCTGCTGGAGAAGATGGGCATCGACTGGGAAAAGGCGAAGGCCGAGTTTGAAGCCTATCTTGAAGAGGTCAAGCAGGGCCGGATCGAGACCCTTTACGACCCGAAGCGGGCCATCACGTCGGGCCCCGGCTATGAGAAACCCAAAGCACTTGCAGGAGCTGAGAAGTGAGCCAGCCCGTTCTTATCGTCGGCGGCGGTCCCGCCGGTCTGTCCGCTGCCCAGGCGCTTGCCGCCGTGAACCAGAAAAGCATCCTGATCGAGAAGGAAGACATCCTTGGCGGGGCGCCGATCCTGTGCGGCTATGCCAAGCTGGTGCCCAGCCATGAATGGGCCAAGGATGCCATCGGTGGCATGGTCAGCCGTGTCGAGGAAAACCCCCATATCGACGTGCGCACCGGCACCACGGTGAAGGAATTCAACGGCGGCCCCGGCAACTTCGTCGCGACCCTTTCGGATGGCTCGAAGGTCGAGGCCGGCTCGGCCATCCTTGCCACCGGGTTCACCCATTTCGACAGCGTGAACAAGCCCGAATGGGGTTTCGGCACCTACCCGGACGTGGTCACAACCACCCAGGTGGAGCAGATGATTTCCTCGGGGAAGGGGATCAAGTGCCCCTCTGACGGGCGCGTGCCGGACCGGGTCGCGATCCTTCTGTGCGTCGGCTCCCGTGACCGGCAGATCGGGCGCGAGTGGTGTTCCAAGATCTGCTGCACCGTGTCGGCGAACATGGCGATGGAAATCCGCGAGATGTCGCCGGACACCAACGTCTATATCTACTACATGGATATCCGGACCTTCGGCCTTTACGAGGGCGAGTTCTACTGGGGCAGCCAGGAAGAATACAAGGTCAAGTACGTCAAGGCGCGGATCGCCGAGGTGACGTCGGACGGCAAACGCCTGCTGGTGAAGGGTGAGGACACGCTGGTCAAGCGCCCGATCTCGATCCCGTTCGACATGGTGGTGCACGCCATCGGCATGGACCCCAACGTCGACAACATGACGCTGTCGGCCATCTTCGGCGTGGATCTGAACCGCTGGGGCTATCTGGGTCGCCAGAACGCCTATGCCACGCTGGCCGAAACCTCGCGCCCCGGCGTGTTCGTGGCCGGCGCCGCATCGGGCCCGGAAACCATCGACGACTCCATCGCGCAAGGTCATGCCGCGGCGATGGCCGCGATGGGCTTTGCCATGAACGGCGTCAAGGACGCGGCGGAGTGATGTTCGGCCTCAGTCGAAAGACCGAGGTCGCGCAGGCGCCGGTGCTCGACCTGTCAGGCCCGCGTTTGCGCCGTGCCTACGAGCATCTGATCGAAAGCGCGGAGCCGACGGGGGGCGTGGACCGGTATATCACCGCGCTCTGGCTGAAGGCCTCGCTGTTCGAGGAGATGCTGGGCAAGGGCAAGGTCCACGAGTTGACGGAGACGGAGTTCTACGATCTCTGCGCCTTCGTCACGCCCGCGCGTCGTCGTGTCGGTGCGCTTCTGGGCGAAATCGGCTTCGAGGACATGCGCAACCGCCTGGTATCCCTGCTGGATGGTTGGTGCGATCTTGGCACGACCGACCGGCGGCTGGCCGCGTTCAGCGACGGGTTTCCCCATGACAAGGCGCATCGCTGGCTGCCCGATCTGGGGGCCGAGGTGCTGCACTTCATCGCGCCCGACCGCTATCCGCTGATGACCCGCTGGGTCTGGGACGGCCGTGTCGGCACCGGCGCGCTTCGGGAAGTCTGGTTCGCCGATGATGTGGCCGAGGCGCAGATCGAGGTGCCCGGCGGATACCTGACCTTCGCGACGCTGGCCGGAGAACTGGAAGGCTTCCTGCGGGGCGAGGGTGTCTATCGCGACCTGCCGTTCTTCACCGACCTGCTGCTGGCGCATGTCTATGCCGCCTATATCAACGACCGCGGCGGAGAGTTCATGCGCGCGGAATTCGCCACGGCGGCCGACCCTATGCTGCACACGCGCCGGCTGCTCGGCCTCGATGCCGTGGACACTGAAACCGGCCGCACGCGGCTCAAGCTCGTCGACGGAACGGCCCACACGCTGGGTGCGCTCGGCGTCACAGACGCGCAGGAGGCTAACTAAATGCCCATCCACGAAAAATCCCTGATCCGGCCCGAGAACCTGCGCGAGCATGAAGAGCTGGTGATCGACGGCATGGATGTCTCCGGCCACTGGTCCACGTTCATCGAGGGGCGGTCGGTCAGCGACTACAACGAGAAGATGCAGGAAGAAATCGCGGCCCTGCCGGGCGGCGAGAACATCCATCGCTGCTGGCAATGCGGCTCCTGCACCAATGCCTGCACGGTGAATGCGGTGAACCCCGACTTCAACCCGCGCTACTGGATCTACCTGATCCGGCTGGGGATGGAGGAGGAACTGCTCCGCGACAAGGACATCATCTGGCAGTGCGTCAGTTGCAACAAGTGCACCGATGCCTGCCCGCGCGACGTGGTGCCCGAGGCCGTGATGCATGCCACCGCGAAGTGGCTGGAACTCAAGGGCCACACCGAGAAGAAACCGTCGACCCATTTCGACGAGGGCTTCAGCCAGCAGGTCATCGACACCGGCATGATCGAGGACGGCCTAGTCATGCGGGACTTCTTCACCCGGATGAAGAACCGCTGGGCCCCGTTCAAGGAACCCTACCTGGTGGCCATGATCCAGGGCATCATCAAGCGCGCACCGCTTGGGTACCTCTTGCAGATGTTCACCTTGCTCGTCTTCCGCCCCAGGACCAAGGGCTGGGGTCCGGCGAAGGCCGGGATCATGGAATATATCGAGGAAGTCGAGGCCAACAACCGCAAGGCGCTGGGGCTGCCGGCCGAGGGGAAGCACTGACATGAAAGACGACAAGGACAAGGACCTGAAAGAGGTCGCCTACTACCCCGGCTGCGCGCTTGAGGGCACCGGCTATGCCTATAACAAGTCGGTCAAGGTTCTGGCCAAGGAACTGGGGCTGAAGCTGGTCGAGGTGGAAAACTGGAACTGCTGCGGCGCGATGGAGGTCAAGAACATCGACCCCGAGATCGAGACCTATCTGTCGGCCCGCGTCCTGTCGCAGACCGAGAAGATGGGCTTCGACACGGTGATGGCGCCCTGCAACGGGTGCTATCACAACCTCAAGAAGGCCGAGTACGACCTGTCCCACGACGAGCATTCGGTCGCGGTGAACGACCGGCTGTCGCAAAAGGCCGGCCACAAGACCTATGAGGCCGGCAATGTCGAGACCGTGCACGCGCTTGACTGGCTGATGCGCACCGTCGGCGAAGACGGGATCCGCGAACGCGTCAAGAAGTCGCTGAAGGGGATCAAGATCGCCAACTACTACGGCTGCATGTACACCCGGCCGCGGCGCATCTTCCCCGAGAAGGACAAGGGCCCGGGAACGGAGTCGACCGCACGGCCCCATTTCATGGATGACCTGCTGGCCGCGGCCGGTGCGGAAAACGTGGAATTCCCGCTCAAGACAGCGTGCTGCGGGGGGGCGCATACCCTGTCCGACAGCGACACCTCGACCAAGCTGTGCCTGAATATCCTGACCGCGGCAGAGGCCGCCGGCGCCGACGTGATCGCCACGGAATGCCCCACCTGCCACACCGGACTGGAGATGCACCAGATCCGTGGCGAAAAGGTCCACGGGCGGAAAACGAACGTTAAAATCATGCACTTCACCCAGCTTCTGGGGCTGGCGTTGGGGCTTTCCTGGCGCAAGGTGGGCGTGAACGACAACTTCTCGGACTCCGTCGGCTTCGTGAAGGAAAAGGGACTGGGATGACCCGCACGCCGCTTTCCATCGCCGAGGTCGAGGCCGCCTGCGACGCCTTCGACGGGCTGCCCGACGACGTTCTGGCCGCCGACCCCGCGCGCCATGCAGACGAGTTGCTTGCCTTGGGCGAAGACGTGGTCGCGGCATGGGTGACGGCAAAGGGCGGCACGCCCACCGCAGAGCAGAGCGAGGGATTCCGACTTCTCGCCCTTCACAAGCAGGGCGCGCGGGGCACACCCAGCTTCAACGCGTGCCGAGAAACTTGCCGAGAGCTTGTTTATCATCGCAATCTGGTTGTGGACGATCCCGCGGCGCCCGAATCCGTGCAGTGGCTGCGGATGGGCACGATGGTCGTCCGGCACCTGGCCCTTTTCGTTGGCGGCAAGCTGGTCGTGGACGGTTTGGGCGATTTCTGCTGCTCGTCGCGTCCGCTCCGTCAGGGCGACCCCGCGGCGCGAGAACCGATGGAGAGTTAAGATGCCTGAAGTGCGCGGTTGTACCCTTCCCGATGACCTTTTGTACGATGTCCCGAACAATATCTGGTATCGCGACAATGGCGACGGCACCCTGACCTGCGGGATGACGATGATCGCCACCGGCATGGCCGGCCAGCTTGTCGCCTTTACCGCCAAGAAGGTCGGCAAGACGATCAAGGAAGGCAAGTCCATTGCCACGGTTGAATCCGGCAAATGGGTCGGCCCGGCCAAGGTGGGCTTCGAGGCCGAGATCGTCGAGGTGAACGACGGCCTGACCGCCGACCCCAAGCTTGCCAATTCCGACCCGTACGGCGCGGGCTGGATGGTCAAGGTCAAGCCCTCCGACGCCGGTGCAGCCATGGGAATGCTGACACCCGGCAGCGCGGTTGCCGAACCCTACGAGGCCAAGATGGCCGCCGACGAGTTCGCGGGCTGCGCCTGATGCGATGACGCCGCGCGGGCCGGTGCGGCCGCGCGCGGGCAACTTTGGGGCTTTGGCCCAGGGAGGGAGAGATGCTCGACGATACCAATGCCAAGGCGATGACCATCATCGTCACCAAGGGAACGCTGGACTGGGCCTATCCGCCCTTCATCCTTGCCACCACCGCCGCCGCGATGGGGATCGAGACCACGATGTTCTTCACCTTCTACGGGCTGCAACTGCTCAAGAAGGACCTGAAGACGACGATCAACCCGTTGGGCAATTCGGCGATGGAAATGCCGATGGGCGGCATGCATATGGCGATGCCGAACATCGTGGCGGCGATGCCGGGCATGACCGCGCTGACCACAAACATGATGAAGAACATGCTCAAGAAGAAGGGCGTCGCCTCCATCGAGGAGCTGCGCGAGCTTGCCATCGACGCGGATGTCAAGATGATCGCCTGCCAGATGACCATGGATCTGTTCGAGTACAAGCGCGAAGACATGATCGACGGCCCCGAACTGGGCGGCGCGGCGTCCTGGGTCGATGTCGCCGCGAAGAGCGATATCAACCTTTACATCTGATCTGGGAGAAAAACATGGCTGATGCGGTTCTGGACGCCAAGGGAATGAATTGCCCGATGCCCATTCTGAAGGCGAAAAAGGCACTGAAGGACGTGCCGACCGGCGGTACGCTGGAAATCATCGCCACCGATCCGGGCTCGGTGAAGGATTTTGAGGCGTTCTGCAATTCCACCGGCAATGAACTGGTGACAAGCGAACAGGACGGCGACGTCTACAAGTTCCTGATCCGTCACACCGGCTGATCGCCGGGCGCGACGCAGACCTGATGGACGAACGCCCGCGTGCCTTGCGCGGGCGTTCTGCATATGACGGTCCGGGGTGCGGAACGGCGACCGCGGCAAGAACCAGTGCCCGCGATCCGCGCCGGTCTTGCGGTCCGTGTCCGGTCCGACAGGGGCGCGTTAGGACACACTTTTTGCCTCGAAATCGTCCGGTTGACTGGCCTCTTGCCCTCATACCGGCGGAACGGTAACCGGGAACAAAGGTGCACCGGCGGGAAGCTGCCCGTACCGGCGCTGGCCTTGATATGGCACGTTGATCCCGCTATCGAGGATTGAAGTGATTAAGGTAAAATCAATCCTTGCGAAAAAATACACATGAATAGTGGTGCCCCGACCGTACGGCCGCAGGAGCCGAAGGCCAACGATGTTTGCGTGACCGGATATTCCGCGCTTCTGCCCGGGGCGCGCGGGGCAGACGAGGTCTGGCGGGTCCTGACCGAAGGCCGGTGCGTCATCTCGGAAATCCCAGAGGACCGGTGGAGCGGCCATCGTTTTCTGTCCCCCGAGGCGGTGCTGGCAGGGCACAGCTATACCCGCCATGCCGGCGTGCTGGAGGAAGCCTTCGGCTTCGACGCGGGCTATTTCGGGATTACGCCGCGCGAAGCGGAGCAGATGGACCCCCAGCAGCGGCTGCTGCTGGAGACGACCGCCCGGGCTTTCGACCATGCCGGGATCGATCCCGACCGCCTGCAACCTGACCGTGTCGGTGTCTTTATCGGCGCGGCCACGGCCGACCATTCCACCACCGCCTTGCAGGACCCCAAGCTTGTGGGCGCCCAGTACATGCTGGGCAACACCGTATCGATCTTTGCCAACCGACTGTCCCACCACTGGGATTTCCGGGGGCCCAGCTTTACCGTCGACACGGCCTGTTCCTCGGCACTGGTCGCGCTGGATCAGGCCCGCCGGGCGATTGCCGCGGGCGTCGTGGACATGGCGGTCGTTGGCGGGGTCAACCTGCTTTTGTCCCCGATGCCCTTCATCGGGTTCTCGCAGGCGGGGATGTTGTCGCCCACCGGCCGCTGCCGGGCCTTCGCGGCCGGGGCCGACGGCTATGTCCGCAGCGAAGGCGCCGTCGTCTTTATCCTGGAGCGGCTGGACACGGCGCTGCCCTCGGGGCGGCGGGTGCGGTCCGTTCTCGTGACCAGCGCGGTCAATACCGCGGGGCGCACCCCCGGCATCGCGCTGCCCTCGGCCGAGCGGCAGGCCGACCTGATGGTCACCGCGATGGAGGCCGGCGGCATCGACCCCGACAGCCTGGCCTTTGTCGAGGCGCACGGAACCGGCACCGCCGTTGGCGACCCGCTAGAGGCACAGGCCATCGGCCAAAGCTATGGTCTGCGGCGTCGGTCCCCGCTGCCGGTCGGGTCGTCGAAGTCGAATTTCGGCCACCTGGAACCGGCCGCCGGGCTGGTGGGCCTGTTGAAGGCGCAGCTTGCACTGGAACACGGGCATCTTCCGGCCACGCTCCATTGCGAGGAGCCGAACCCCGATATCGACTTCGCGGCCCTTAATCTCGACCTTGCCTCGGAAGGGCGCGATCTGCCCGATATCGGCGGCCCGCTGTGCGCGGCGGTCAATTCCTTCGGGTTCGGGGGCGCGAATGCCCATGTGGTGCTGCGCCAGCCTGATCTTGCGTCGGTGGGTGTGCAGCGCGCAGGCCGTCGTCCGCAAGGCGCGCGCTCGTCGCTGTTGCTGTCTGCGGCCAGCGGCGATGCCTTGCAGGCCCTTGCCCGGTCATGGCGTGACATGGCCGCTGCGGCCCCGGACGATCTGGCCGACCGGGTGGCCACCGCGAACTGGCGCCGGGCCTGTCACCGGCACCGCCTTTGCGTCGCGGCCGACAGTGCCGAAGCTCTGGTGGCAGAGCTTGACGGTTGGCTGGGCGATGGCGGGGCGGCCCCTGGCGCGGCGGCAGACAGCACGCTGCGCGATGCCCCCGTCGCCTTCGTCTATTCCGGAAACGGCGCGATCTGGACCGGGGCCGGCCGGCACCTGTTCGAGACAGACCCGGTCTTCCGCCGGGCCTTCGTCGACCTGGCCGAAGAGTTCGCCGCCTGTGGCTTGCCCGATATCCGCGACCTGATCGACGACCCCGAGCTTGCCCACAAGGCCGATGCCGCAGAGGTCGCACAGCCCTTGACCTTCGCGGTCCAGGTCGCGCTGACCGACAGCCTGGTCGAGGCCGGCCTGCGCCCCAAGGCGGTTCTGGGCCATTCGCTGGGAGAGGTGGCCGCGGCGGTCATTGCCGGGCGGATTCCGCGGGCCGATGGGGTGCAGATCGTCGCCCAACGCTGCCGTGCCTTCGCCCCCCTTCGCGGCACCGGTGCGATGGCGGCCCTGGCCGCCGCGCGCACGCGGGTCGAGGCGCTGATCGCCGAAACCGGCCTGCCGGTGGAGGTATCTGCCGAAAACGCGCCCGAAAGCGTCACCGTCAGCGGCCCCGAAGAGGTGATCAAGGACCTGCTTGGCCATGCGCGGCGGGCCCGGATCGCCGGTCGGGCCTTGCCCATCGCGTATCCCTATCACAGCGCCGCGGTTGAACCGCTGCGGGAGGAACTGATCGCGGGCCTTGCCGATCTGGCACCGCGCAAGGGGACGCTGGCGTTTTACTCGGGTTGTCAGGGCGCGGCCTTCTCCGGCCCGCTCGATGCCGCCTATTGGTGGGAGAATGCCCGCTCTGCCGTTTCGTTTCGCAATGCCGTCACCGCGATGGCAGAGGACGGCCTGCGCGTGTTTGTCGAGATCTCGCCCCGCACCGTCCTGCGCAGCTATCTGCGCGATACGCTGGCCGATTTCCCGCAACAGACCGGCGTTCTGGAAAGCCTCGATTCCACGCGGCCCGAACGGCGCACGGCCGCCACGATCGCCCGGGCGGCGTTGGCCGCGGGCGGCGCGGTGGACCGGACGGCGGTGCTGGGCCCCGCGCGACCGGTGACCGACGGACTGCCCGACTATCCCTTCGACCGCAGCCCGTATCGTCTGGAAAGCGCCACGGCGCTAGACATCTTTGCGCGGCGTCCGCAGCATCCGCTGCTTGGGGGGCGGATACAGCCGGATGCCGAGATCTGGCAGGGCGAGATCCTGCTGTCGCGCGCGCCTTGGCTGGCCGATCACAAGGTCGCCGGGCGGATCCTGTTGCCGGCGATGGGGATCCTCGAACTCTTTGCGGCGGCCGGGGCCGACCTTGCCGGGGCACGGTCGGTGGAGTTGCGCGATGTCGAGTTCCTGGCCCCCATTGAACTGTCGGAGACGGAGCCCCTGTCGGTCCGCGTGGTGCATGAAGGCGCGGCGCGGCGGCTGCGGCTGGAAACGGGCGGGGCAGGGCGCTGGCAACTGGCGGCGGTTGCGCGCCTGTTTACCGCTTCGGCAGAGGCCCCCGGCCCGATTGCGGTGCCCGATGCGGGCGGCGACCCGGCGGCGCTATATTCGCGACTGGCGGAGAGCGGGTTGGACTATGGTCCCGAATTCGCTCGCGTGGCGGGTCTGACCCGCGAGGACACCAGCGTTCTGGCCCGGATCGCCCCGGCGCTGCCGGAACCGCGGTTCGTATTCGACCCGCGCGCGGCCGATGCCGCGCTGCACGGGGCGGCGCTGTTGCTGGATGGGGACGATACCGGCCTGCGGGTGCCAGCCCGGATCGATCGGGTGTGCCTGTTCGATGGCGGAGAGATCGTGGCGGCCCGGCTGACGCGCGCGGGTGGTGGGGCGGAAAGCGTCGCGCTGGATGGTCTGCTGTGTGATGCCGACGGTGCGCCGGTTCTGGTGTTGGAGGGCTTGCGCTTGCGTCCCTTCCCGGCGGGGCAGGAACCGGCCCATCCCTTCTGGGACGAACGCCTTGTGCCCCTGCCGGGCGGCGGTGCGGCGTGGCTGCCGGCGGCTGTTCAGCCGCTCTTGCGGGCAGACGGTGACGCGGCGAACGATGCCGATGTGCTGCGCGCGGCGCTGGGTGGACGGCTGGCCTGGGATCGGCTGGCCGCGGGTGGCGGCGACGATCCGCGTGACGCAATCGCGGCGCGCTGGCTGGTCGAGGCCGGGCATGCGTCCGAGGATGCCGACGGCAATGTAACCCCTTCGGGCGATTGCCCGTGGCCCGAAATCGACACGCTTGTTTCGCTCCTGCCGCAGGTGGCGCCGCAGGCGTCGGCGGTCCTGAAATCGGTGCTGGAGGCCGCGGCGGGCCGGGCGGCGGCGCAGCCGCAGCCCTTGGCAGACCTGTCCGGCTTGCCGGTCGCGCTTCTGAACGGGCCCGCCGCCGGGCGGGTCGGGCGTATCGCCCTTTGCGGTGCGGTGGACCGCGAACTGGTCGATGCCGCGCTTCGGCGCGCCGACCATGTCACGGTGCTGGCCGGGGACGGCGATGCACTGGCCCGTCAGCGTGCGCGCTTGGGGGGGCATGATGCCCTGCGCTTTGCCACGGTCGATGCCGCTGCGGCGCAAGGCGATGCCGATCTGCTGGTGCTGTCCGGGGTGATGCAGGATCCCGCCGCCGAAGAGACGCTGGACCGGCTTTGCGCCTGCATCGCGCCGGGTGGGGGTGTCTTGGCCGTGGAAGAGGCCCCCGACATCTTCGCCCTGATGACGGGCCGCCATACGCGGCCCGGTGCCGTGGATCGTCTGATGGCGGCGCTTGACCGCGCAGGGCTGACGGCCGAGGCCGGAACGGCCGTGGCATCGGAAAGCCTGCGGGTGATTTCCGCCCGTCGCGCGCCCGGCGTGGTGGCGACTCCGGTTCTTCAAGTGACGGGCGATGGCGCGATCGCCGATGGGTTGCGGGCGGCGTCCGGTCAGGGTGACGCTGCGGCGGTTGTGGTTGTCTGCGGCCGGCTGGGCGATGACCTTGTGGCCCCGGCAGACCTGATCGCCGCGCTGCCGGACGGCGCCGGGCCGGTCTGGCTGCTGGTCGAAGGGGCAGAGCACTGGGCGGCGCTGACAGGCTGGCGGCGAACGCTTGCGAACGAAACCGGTCGGGACCTCCGGTTGCTGTGCCATGACGCGGATATCCCTGCGGAGCGGATCGCGCCCCTGCTGGCGTCGGAAGAACAGGAAATCCTGCTGACGGCGGAGGGTGCGCACTGTCCGCGCCTGATCCCTGTCGATCCGACAGCGGTGGCGGATGGTGCGCGGCGGCTGACCGTGGCGCGGCGTGGGGCCGCCCAGGCCGGGTTGCGGTGGACGCCGGTGCCGGATGTCGACCTCTCCGAGGATGCCGTGGAAATCGACGTGGCGGCCGCGGGCCTGAACTTCCGCGACGTGATGTGGGCGCAGGGCTTGCTGCCGCCCGAGGCATTGGAAGAGGGCTTTGCCGGTGCGTGCCTTGGCATGGAATGCGCCGGAACCGTACGCCGGGCGGGGCCTAAGGCGGGCTTTGCCCCGGGCGATGCCGTTCTGGCGATGGCCTCGCACGCGATGTCGAACCGCGTGGTGACCCCCGCGGATGCAGTGCTGCGGCTGCCCGACGGGATCGATCCTGTGACGGCCGCCGGTGTGCCGGTGGTGTTCCTGACCGCCGATTATGCGCTGAATGAGGTCGCGCGGATCGCCCCGGGTGAAACCGTCCTGATCCACGGGGCCGCGGGCGGCGTGGGGCAGGCCGCGTTGCAGGTGGCGCGGCGCGCGGGCGCCCGGGTGATCGCGACGGCGGGCAATCCCGCCAAGCGGCTCTTCGTCCGTGCATTGGGGGCCGAGGCGGTGTTCGACAGCAGGTCGCTGTCTTTCGATGACGATGTGCGTGCTGCGACCGATGGCCGGGGTGTTGACGCGGTGCTGAACGCGCTGGCGGGCGAGGCGCTGGAGCGCAGCCTGGCCTGTCTGGCACCCTTCGGGCGGTTCGTGGAACTGGGCAAGCGCGATCTTTACGAGAACAGCGCCGTCGCCCTGCGCGCCATGCGCCGCAATATCAGCCTGCATGTGGTCGATGTCGACCAGTTGATGACCCACCGGCCCGAGGCCGCCGCGCGCTGCCTGGCGCGTTTGGCGGAAGCCTTGGAAAGCGGCGACTACGTGCCCCTGCCGACCGAGGTCTTCGCCCCGCAGGACGCGGCAGAGGCGATGCGGGCCATGCAGCGTGCCGCCCATATCGGCAAGATCGTCCTGCGGGCGCCCGATCACGCGGCCCCCGCGCCGGTGGCGCCCGTGCCGCCGATCCGCGGGGCGTGGCTGATCACCGGGGGGACCTCCGGCTTCGGGCTGGAAACCGCGCGCTGGCTGGCCGACCAGGGGGCGGAGCATCTGTGGCTCACCAGCCGCAGCGGCCGGGTCGAGGACGGGGCGCTTGACGGTATCGGCGTGCCGGTGACGCCGCTGGCCGCCGATGTGACCGATGCCGCGGCGATGGCCGATGTGCTGGCGCAGGTGCAGGCGGGCGATGTGCCCCTGCGCGGGGTCGTGCATGGCGCGGCCGTATTCGACGACGCGATGTTCGCCGATCTTGACCGCGACCGCATGGCCGCCGTGCTGGCCCCGAAACTGGGCGGGGCGCAGGTTCTTGACCGGCTGACGCGGGAGATACCGCTCGATCATTTCTGGATGTTCAGCTCTGTTGCGGCGCGCTTCGGCAACCCCGCGCAGGCGCCCTATGTGGCCGCCAACCGCGGGCTGGAGGGGATTGCGAAAGATCGCGCGGCGCGTGGGCTTCCGGCGCTGGCCGTCGCCTGGGGGCCGGTGGGCGATGCCGGCTATCTTTCCCGGTCCGAGGCGCTGCGCGAGGCGCTGGCCAAACGGATGACACCGATGACCGCCCACGCCGCATTGGCGTATCTGGGTTACGTCTTGCAGGCGGGCTATGCTGCCCCCACGGTGACAATCGCGCCCGTCAACTGGGGCCGTCTGGCCGGGGCGCTGCCGGTGATGGCAGGGCCGCTTTTCGATCTGCTGCAGATCGATCCGGAGCGGACGGATGCAGGCGGGTTTGACCTTGCGGCGCTCTTGCGGGACAAGGGGCCGAAAGAGGCGCGCAAGATCCTGACCAAGATGCTGGTGGAGGAAGCGGCGCAGCTGATGCGCGCCGCGCCCGGCGATATCGACCCGCGCCAGCCGTTGCAGATGATGGGTTTCGACAGCCTGATGGCGATGAACCTGCGACTGGCGGTCGAGGAACGGCTGGATATCACAGTACCGGTCATGTCCATCGACGACAGCCTGACACTGGCCGTGCTGGTCAACCGGATTGTCGACGGTGCCTCGGCTGAACCGGGTACAGCGCCAGAGGGCGGTGTCGTGGCGGAAATGGCCGAGCGTCACCTTGCCGGCAGCGAGGTCAGCGCGGAACGGGCGGCGTCCCTCAAGGAGATGGCCGGCGCCACGGTGGAGGACGGCTGACATGACCGGCAAGACCGATGACACGATGGCCCGGCTGCGCGCGCTGCATGCCGGGATGCCGCGTAATGTCAGCGCCGCGCCCGCACCGAAGGCAGATGCCCGCCTGACCGATTTCCGCACCCATCCGGAATATCAGAAGATCGCCGTGGCCAAGGGGGCCGGGCAGATGCTGTCCATCGAAAGCCCGTTCTTCCGCCGGACCGACGCGGTGGACGGCACGCGGGTGTCCATCGACGGGCGCTGGGTCGAGAGTTTCTCGGGCTATGACTACCTGTCCCTGAATGCCGACCCGCGGCTGGCAGAGGCGGTGGCCGAAGCGGTCGCCCGCTATGGCGTGTCCGCCCGGGCGTCGCGCTTTGTCGGCGGCGAACTGGACCTGCACCGGCAACTGGATACCGAACTGGCCGCGTTTCTGGGGACGGAGGATGCGGTGTCGACCGTGTCGGGCCACGCGACCAATCTGGCGGTGATCCGCACCCTGATGGGGCGCAACGATGTCGTGCTCGTCGACTCCATGGCGCATAATTCCGTCTATGAAGGGCTGCGTGCCTCGGGGGCCGATCATATGTCGGTTCCCCACGGCGATACCGGGTGGCTGGACGATTGGCTGTCGAAGAACCGTCACCGCTATGAACGCGTGCTGATCGTGGTCGAGGGGCTCTATTCGATGGACGGCGACGTGGCCGACCTGCCCGCCCTTGTCGAGATCAAGGACCGGCACGGTGCGTGGCTGATGCTGGACGAGGCGCATTCCATCGGCGTTCTGGGCGCGCGCGGCGCCGGGCTGGCCGAGGAATGCGGGGTCGCGCCCGGTCGCGTCGATATCGTGATGGGGACGCTGTCCAAGACGTTTTGTTCCTGCGGCGGGTTCGTTGCGGGCTCTTCCACCATGGTCGATATCATCCGCCATGCGGCGCCCGGTTTCGTCTATTCGGTGGGCCTGTCGGTGCCCAACACCGCCGCCGCACTTACCGCCCTGCGCATCCTTCAGGCCGAACCCGAACGGGTGGCGCAATTGCGCAGCCGGGGCGCGCTGTTTCACCGGCTGGCGGGTGAGGCGGGGCTCGACCGGGGGCTGGGGCAGGGGTATTCGGTTGCCCCGGTGATCGTGGCGGATTCCATCCGGGCGACGCTGGTGTCGAACCGGCTGTTCGCCGACGGTGTGCTGGCCATGCCGATCATCGCGCCCGCCGTGCCGGACAAGCAGGCGCGGCTGCGCTTTTTCCTGAATGCGGGTCACAGCGATGCCGCCATCGCCGAGGCCATCGAAAAGACCGCGCGGCATCTGGCAGAGTGCGGCCATGTCAGTTTCTGAGGGCGCTTTCCTCATCGGGGTCGGGCAGGATCTCTGCCCGGACCTGGCGCATGATCGCATCGCTGAGGGGGGCGGGCAGCCGTTCGGCCAACCACGATGCCGCGATGAGCGATTTCGGAAAGGCGATGGTCGTGCGGCCACGCGCCAGCCCGCGTGCGATGATCTGCGCGGCCCGGTCTGCGGGCAGGCACAGAGGCGCCGGCCCAAGCTGGCGGTCGGTCATGGGCGTGTCCATGAAGCCGGGGATCACGGTGACCACGCGCAAACCGGTGCCGTGAATCGACCGGCGCAGCGCCTTGGCATAGGCGTGCAGCCCCGCCTTGGTCGCGCTGTAGCTCAGCAGATCGGCATGGGGTGCGATGGCCGCGAGCGAGCCGACGATGGCAAGTGTGCCGCGCCCGCGCGCCTGCATCCGCGGCATCAGCGCCTCGATCCCGTGGATGGTGCCCAGAAGATTCACCTGAACCACCCGCGCGGTCTGCCCCGCCGGTTCCACGCCCCCGCGGTTGCCGGTCTTGACGCCCGCATTCGCGATCATCAGGTCGACGGGCGCGTGGGCGTCGAAGTCCCGCAGCACCTCGGCCAATTGGTCGGGCCGGGTGTGGCAGGCTTGGGCGATATGGGGCTCTCCGCCCTTTTCGCGCACGGCATCGGCGGCCTTTGTCAGTCGTTTGCCGTCCCGCCCCAGCAGCAGAACGTGCCGCCCCGGGGCGGCCAGTTCCGCCGCCAATGCCTGCCCCAGCCCGCCGCTCGCGCCGGTCAGAACGATGTTCTTGGGGTTTTTCATTCTGGCCATTCTCCGGCAATGAATTGCGCCACGTTTTCCGCCCCGGTCAGGGCGTCGGGCCCGTCGAAGGCGCCGGGCACATGGTAATGGTATCTCAGATAGCGGCGAAAACGCCCGGCAAGATCGGCGTCCGGGGCCTCTGGCCGGTGCCACAAGGTGTCGAGCGTGCCGCGATGGGTCAACCCCGGCCGGTCATAGATGGCACGGCCCAGAACCTTGACGGGGATCCCGGCCAGAATTGCGGACAGCCCCACGGTGCTGTTGATGGTAACAACGCCCGACAGGCGCGGGAACAGATCCTCGACCCGGCCACCGGCCAGAAAGACCACCCGCCCGCCGGTTCCGTATCCCCGGGCCAGCGTCCGCGTCCGGTGCCCCCAGCGGCGCAGCCCATTGTCGAGCGGATGTTCCTTGACCACCAAGAGGGCGTTTTCGGGGGCATGGTTCCTGAAGGAGGCGATGATGGCCTCCAACTCCTCCGCCTGCGACCGGCCGGTGCCGTGGTCGCGCAACTGGAAATCGGTATCGAGTTGCAGGGGCATCAGGAACACGGGGCCGCGATGGGCCGCGATCCGGGCAAGGCCCGTTTCGGTGTCGCGCCGCCGCCCGCGGGCGGCCAGCGCCTTGCCGATCCAGCCCCGCCACTCCGCCACCGGGCTGTCCAGCGCATAGTGCCGGTAGCGCGGGTAGAAAAGCGGTCCCATTGTGACATTGGCCAGGTGATACGCCACATCGAACGCGGCATAGCGCAGGAACGACCCCGGCGCCGGTGCCGGGTCGGGAAGGGCGTCGGTGTCCTGCCCCTTGAACGCGGCGGGAATGCGCGACCGGCCCCCGGTGCCCCATGTTTCCACAAGGATCAGTCCCGGCCGCAGATAGCCCTGTTCAACGATCCACGGTGTGATCGCGCGCCCCGAGGCGCGGATCGCGGCGATGGCGGCGCGGTGATGCGTGCGCCCATCGCCCAGCATGACAAGATCGGTGGCCCCGCTGTCCGCCAGCACCTGTTCGAGATAGGCGCCGAAATCCGCGGGTGTGCCGCGATAGGCAAGATACCGTCCCGCCCGTCCCGGCCAGAAAAGCCGGTCGCCGGGGTTGAGGCCAATGCGCATCACTCGCGCGCCGCGCCGCAGGCAGGCCCTCGCCAGATGTCCGAAAAAGCGGGACGATGGCCCCTGAAGAAATATGATCTTGCGCCCGTCGAGGCGGGCAGAGGAGCAAGGCAGTGACACGCCAGAAGGTCCAGAAGCTCGACAGGAAAAACGCCATTCCCGAGGACGACGATGATTTTGTGACACGCCCCCCGGCCGAGGGCAAGGGCCGGGTGATCCTGATGCTGCAGGGGCATCCCTCCCGGTTCTGGCGCCAGTTGGCCGATGGCTTGGCCGAGGATGGCCACCGGGTTCTGAAGGTGCATTTCGGGCTGGCCGACGCGGTCTTCTGGGGGCGGCGTTCGGCGATCCACTATCGCGGGCGGTTCTCCCGCTGGCGCGCCTTCCTGACCGAGTTGGTGCAGCGCGAGGGCGTGACCGATATCTTCTACTATGCCGACCGGCTGCCCTATCATGCCGTCGCGTTAGAGGTTGCGGGGGTGCTGAACCGGCGCGCCTGGGCGATCGAACATGGCTATCTGCGCCCGGACTGGCTGACCATCGAGGCCGATGGCATGGGCGCCCTGTCGCGGTTTCCGCGTACCCGGGCCGAGATCGAAGCCTTGGCCGAAGGCGTCTCCCCGCCGGACATGACGGTGCTGTACCGGCACGACTTCGCGGTAGAGGCGTTCAACGAGGTCAGCTTCGGCTTGCTGCAAAGCTTTGGCCGTGTGCTTTATCCGCTCCATGTTTCCGACCGGCCGGTGCCGCCGGTGATCGATTACCTCAGCTGGCTGCCCGAACTGGTGTTGACGGGGCGACGGGCGCGCGATGCCATGGCCCTGACCCGCCGCCTGATCCGGGAGCGGATTGCCTATAATCTCGTGCCTTTGCAGTTGGAGGTCGACTACCAGATCCGCGGCTCCTCCCCCTACAGCCGACTGACCGATTTCATCGAGGAGGTCATCGCATCCCTGGCGCGCACGGCGCCGGCTGACCGGCACGTGGTGTTCAAGGTGCATCCGCTCGACAACGGGTTGGGGCGCTGGTTTTCGCGCATTCCCGCCATCGCAGAGCGGTACGGCGTGGCAGACCGGGTGCATGTGTTGCGGGGGGGCAATCTGGGCCGGATGGTGACACGATCCTGTGGTGTCGTTCTTGTCAATTCGACCGTGGGGATCCATGCGCTGCGGGCGGGCACGCCGCTTTGCGTGCTTGGCACGGCCATCTATGACGTGCCGGGCCTGTCCCATCAGGGGGGGCTGGACAGGTTCTGGACGCAGCCCGAGCCGGTCGACCGGGCGTTCTTCGAGACATTCGAGAGGGCGATTTCGACCATTCAGGTCAAGGGGTCCTTCTTCGCGCCAGACGGGCGCGACGATGCCATTGCGCAGATCCGTGCGCGGATGCGGCCAACCGCTCCGGTCGCGGGCGCGACGGGAGGGGGCAGAGGAGCCCACGGTTCTGCCGCGACAAGCAAGGGCGCAAAGGCAGACCCGTCCCTGACGACCCATCCGCCCTTCGCGGCCCGGGTTCCGGGAGAGTGAGCCACACCCAAGCTGCCCCGGCCACGCAGTCAGCGTGACGGGGCCGACACTGCGACCGCGGCGGCGCCCGTGATCCGGCGCAGGCGAACCTGACCCGGCCGCGTGGTGGCCCATGGCTTTCCACGCGGACCATGGCAGGGCATAGGTCGATTGCAGATCGGAAGGCGGGCGCGTCAAGACCGCGCCGTTGCCTCAGACCTCCAGGTCGACCTGGCGCTGTACCGGTTCGGGTTCCGCCTCGGCGGTGGTGCTGCCCCAAAGCTGCGTGGCGTTGCTGATACGCCGTTCGGCTTCAAGCTCCAGCGGCGTCGTGTCGAAGGCCGGCGGCGGGCCGGTCGGACGCTCTGGATCGGGACGCGGGAATTCCGGCCGCGGCGGCGCGTTGCCACGCTGGCCGGTTTCGCTACGGGTCTGACCGGCGCCGGAGCCGGCCGAGGCCGCGGCAACCGGGGCGGAAGGCGAAATGGCCGCAACACTTACGGTCACGTGGTCCTGAACGCCGGACACGGGAATCGGGCTAAGGATCTGCATGTTCCCCAAGCTCCATCTGACGCCCCCACCAGACCCTTAATATGCCCTTTTTTCGCGTCCCAGAGAAGCCACCGGGGATCATTTTCCAGCCTAAAGGTTAACGCAGGGGCGAAGCGGCACCGTTGCCGGTGTCTCAGGCGACGCGGTCGGGCGGCGATACGCGCCGCATCCTGCGGGGGTGCCGGACGCGCCATCGATTTGAAATGGCAAGGCCTTTCGGTGGGCTGGAGGTCGAACCCCGCACTCGGGTTGCGGGCCCGATCGACCACCGGCGGGTCGGGCCGCCGATGCCGAAGGGTCAGATTTGAGTTGCTTTCGAGGTATTAAAGACGATGATCCGCAAGACAACGGTCGACATTTGCGCCCCGATCCCGGCAGGCGCGGTGTGGGCCGATCCCCGCACGCGACCCGGCCGATTCTCTTTCCGGATGTTCGGCCCAGCTTCAGGAGGGTGACATGGCGCTCGACCGCAATTCCGGACCCAACGATCTTTCGGCCTTCTGGATGCCGTTCACGGCCAACCGCCAGTTCAAGAAGGCGCCGCGGATGTTCGTGGGCGCCAGCGGCATGTATTACAAGACCTCGGACGGGCGCGATGTGCTGGACGGCACGGCGGGTCTGTGGTGCTGCAATGCGGGCCATTGCCGGCCGAAGATCACCGAGGCGATCCAGACGCAGGTGGCGGAGCTGGACTATGCGCCGGCCTTCCAGATGGGCCATCCCAAGGCGTTCGAACTGGCCAGCGCGGTCCGCGACCTTGCGCCGGAGGGGATGGAGCATGTCTTCTTCACCAATTCAGGCTCGGAATCGGTCGAGACCGCGCTGAAGATCGCGCTGGCCTATCATCGTGCCCGGGGCGACGGTGCGCGGACGCGTCTGATCGGGCGTGAGCGCGGCTATCACGGGGTGAACTTCGGCGGTATCTCGGTCGGTGGAATCGTTGCCAACCGCAAGATGTTCGGCTCGCTCCTGACCGGGGTGGATCACCTGCCGCATACCCATTTGCCGGACCAGAACGCCTTTACCCGCGGCCAGCCGGAACACGGGGCCTATCTGGCGGACGAGTTGGAACGGATCGTCGCCCTGCACGGGGCAGAGACGATTGCCGCGGTGATCGTGGAACCGATGGCAGGCTCGACCGGCGTGCTGATGCCGCCCAAGGGGTATCTGGAGCGGTTGCGCGAGATCACCCGCAAGCACGGCATCCTGCTGATCTTCGACGAGGTCATCACCGGTTTCGGGCGGCTGGGGTCGTCGTTTGCGGCGGAACATTTCGGCGTGCTGCCCGACCTGATGACCACGGCCAAGGGGCTGACGAACGGCGTGATCCCGATGGGCGCGGTGCTGACCACGGAGGCGATCCACGACGCCTTCATGAACGGTCCCGAACACATGATCGAGCTGTTCCACGGCTATACCTATTCCGGCAACCCGATTGCCTCTGCCGCCGGGCTGGCGACGCTGGAAACCTATCGGGAGGAGGGGCTGTTCGAAAACGCCGCGACGCTTGCCCCCTATTGGGAGGACGCGCTGCATTCGTTGAAGGACCTGCCCCACGTCATCGACATCCGAAACATGGGGCTGATCGGTGCCGTTGAGCTGGAACCCATCGCGGATGAGCCGACGAAACGTGCCTTCACCGCGTTCCTGAACGCCTATGACAACAACCTTCTGATCCGTACCACGGGCGACATCATCGCGCTAAGCCCGCCCTTGATGATCGACAAGACGCAGATCGACGAGTTGTTCGGGAAACTGACGGATGTTCTGAAGTGCCTCGACTGAGGGTAGGGCGCCCGCCGGCCGGGCGGGCGCCTTTGGCTTAACTGCTGCAGGCGTAGCTGAAGCTGGCCTTGCCGGCACCGACGGCGTCGAGCGTGACGCTGCACCCGCCGTCGCCCACCGCCGCCGTTTCGCCCACGGTCAGCGTCGTCGTGTCAAAGCCGTTCACCGCAACCCGCGCCGCATCGGCCGCCACGCGAGAGACGAAGACACGCGCCGCGCCGTCACCAAGCAGTGCGGTTTCCCCGGCCCCGACGCCGCCTGCCGGCGCCGTTGTGGCCACCGCGACCGGTGCCGTGGACGTTTCTGCCTTGTCGTCCGATCCGCCATTGCCGGCCTCGAATGCGATTCCGGCGGCCGCCAGCACGGCAAGGCCGACCAGCAGCTTGTTCATTCCTTCCATGGGGTTCCTCCCAGTTCCGTTCCCTTGATCGGGGCACCGATTTGGCGGTGGCCCGACACCCGGCTCCCTCCGGGTAGGGAGGAGTGTATCCGCCTTGCGCCGAATCGCGAACAGTTTCCGCGGGCGGGGACGGTTTCGGCCCGGGAACCGGGAGCTGCGCCCGAAACATTGATCGGCATCAAGGACAGATCGAATCGAACGCAGAAGCCTGAAGATGTCGTCGGGCTGGCAGGCCCGCCGTGAAACGGGAGGCAGACATGCGCAGTGCGGAAGATCTTGTGAAACTTGCAGCCGCGATGGTTCTTGCGGCTTTGGTGAGCGGTTGCGGGGACTCGCTTGAACCCGACGGCGCCCCGATCCAGTTGCCGGAAGAATGCGAACCCGGTGTGGGCGAGATCAGCGAAATGGGAACGGTCGTTCCGTCGCAGTGCTAGGATCGGGCTCCGCCTGAGCCAGAAGGAATTCGACGGCGCCCCCGATATCATCGGCCACCACCGTGGGCGAGGGTGAAACACGCGTCTCGTCCCCGGGGCGGTATTTGCCCGTGCGAACCAGGATGGCCGCACCGGCACCCGCCGCAAGTGCCCCGGCGACGTCTGCCTCTGCATCGTCGCCGATCATCGCGACATCGGAGAGCGGCAGGCCCATGCTGCCTGCCGCTGCGGCAAAGAATTCGGCGGAGGGTTTGCCCAGAACGGTGGCGGTACGGCCGCTGGCATATTCCAGCGCATGAACGAAGGCGCCCGCATCCATGCTGAGATCTCCATCGGCATCGCGGAAGACGCGGTTCGCGGCCAGCGCCAGAAAGGGCGCGCCCCTCATCAACTCGCGAAAGGCGGCGTTCAGACCGGCATAGTCGAAATACGGGCCCGCATCGCCGATGACCACGGCCACGGGCCCGTCCTTGGCACAGGCCGCGAAATCCGGTGCAAGGTCGGGATGGATCAAGAGATGGGCGGCATGCCCCTCTGCCGCCAGCCGGGCGCAGGCCGCCTGGGCCGGGGTGAAGATCTGGTCTTCGGCGACGGCGATGCCGAAATCCCTCAACTGAGTCAGGATCATGGCCCGCGTCTTGCGGGTGGTGTTGGTCAGGAACCGCACCGGCACGCCCGCCGATGACAGCTGGTCCAGCGCCGCGACGGCGCCGGGAAGAACAGCCTCTCCGACATAAAGCACGCCGGACAGATCGATCAGGACGCCGCGGACCATGGGCGGAGTGTGATCGCCCTGCCGGGATGGGTCAACCGTCGCGCGGGCACATGGTCGCATAGGCGGGAAAGGCCGGTTCTCCGTAGGGTAAGGGCGTCATCTGACCGGGTCTGGCGCGCATGGACGACCGCGACTTCGAACTAGAGCTTCACCGCCTTCAGGCCGACTTCGATGCCGACCGGAAAGCGCGGGAGGAGGCGAACCGGAAAGAGGCCTCCTATATCAAGGCCACCGGCTGGTCGACCTCGCTGATCGTGGCGTTGTTCTTCGGCATCCAGATCTACAACTCCGTTTCGACCAGTTCGATCCTGCACAATGTCGAGGAGCGGACGGAGGACCTTGTCCGCGACACCGAGGAGCGGATCGAGAGGATCATCTCCGGCAGCACGCCGGACTCCGCCTCGGTGCGACCCACTTATGCGTCGGCCGACAATACGCTGACCGGCGTGATGACCCTTGGGCAGGCCGGGGGGGCCTATCGGCTAGAGATCCAGATCTCGGCCCACGCGGTCATTCACGGCGCGTCCTCCGGGCGGCTGATCGGTTTCCAGTATCGTTATTCCCGCCCCTTGGCCGAAGTGCTCAGCCGGACCGCGGACACCCCGGAGATGCGCGCGCATGCGGTGCTGGAGCGGACGAACGCGCAGTTCAATACGCTGGGCAGCGATGGTGTGCTGCTGGCGCCCGAGGTCGGCTATCAGTTCTCGTTCGGGGTGATGGCGCTGGAATTCGACTGTTCCCGGCTGAAGCGCCTGATGGATGACCTGGCCGCCGCCGACAAAAGATACGACGTATTCGTCCGCCCGATCCTTGAAAACGTCGCGACGCCCACGCGGGAGGAACGCTTTTCGATGCGGTTCGTCGACAACTCCTACATCACTTGCCCGGTGCCGGGCTAGGCGGGGCCTGACGTTGACCCGTTTTCGCGGGGGGTGTAGTCAAAACGGGTCATCATCGCAGGGGGAGGTCGTTGTGACGGCACGGAAATTTACTCGGGCACTGCTGGCGTCCGCAGCGATTGCGCTGGGGGCCGGGGCGGCTTGGGCGCAGGATTACAGCTTCAAGCTGCACCATTTCCTGGGCGCCCAGACCCCCTCCCATACCGAGATGCTGGTGCCCTGGGCCGCGGCGGTCGAAGAAGCCTCCGGCGGCCGGGTGGAGATCGAGATCTTTCCCGCCATGACCTTGGGCGGCCGCCCGCCGGAACTGATCAACCAGGTGCGCGACGGCGTGGTCGACATGGTTTGGACGGTGAACGGTTATACCCCGGGGCTGTTCCCCCGCTCGGAGGTGATGGAACTGCCCTTCGTCTATCGCAACGATCCCGGTGCGGCCAATCTGGCCCTGCACCAGATGTTCGAAAGCGACCTGAAGGACGACTACAAGGGCGTTGAGGTGATGTTCCTGCATGTCCATTCGGGCAACGGTATCGTCATGCGCGATACGGCCGTGCACAGCCCCGACGACCTGAAGGGCAAGAAGATGCGCATCCCCACCCGCACCGGTGCCTGGACGCTGGAGGCGCTGGGCGCGGTGCCCGTGGCGATGCCCGTACCCGACCTGCCGCAGGCGCTGTCCAAGGGTGTGGTCGACGGCGCGCTGATCCCGTTCGAGATCATTCCGTCGCTGAAACTGCAAAACCAGACCGAGGATTTGATCGAACTGGCCGACCGGACGCGCCTTGGGACCATCGTGTTCCAGTTGTCGATGAACAAGGCCCGGTGGGACAGCCTGCCCGCGGATATTCAACAGGCCTTCCGCGACGCGTCCGGCCCTGAATGGCTGAGCGAACTTGGTCATGTCTGGCGCGCGACCGAGGACCTTGGCGTCGACATCGCCACGTCGGCCGGCAGCACCCATGTCATGCTGACCGAGGACGAGACCGAGGCGTTTCGCACCGTGCTGGAACCGGTGGTCGACCGTTGGGTCGAAGAGGTCGGGGCCAAGGGCATTGACGGGGCTGCGCTGGTAGACAAGGCGCGCAGGCTGATTTCCGAAAACGGGTCCATGTGATGACCGACACCGCCCGGCCGGGGCGCCGCGGCCTTCCGGGCGCGGTGGCCGCGCTGGTGACCGGATGGGCGCTGCTGGGCGGCGTGGTTCTGGCGGGCGTGGTTCTGTTGAACGTGCTCTCGGTGCTTGGCGGCATGATCGCGCAGCCCGTGCCCGGCGATTTCGAGATGACGCAGGTCGGTGTGGCCGTCGCGGCCTTTGCCTTCTTGCCCTATTGCCAGATCACCCGTGCCAATGTCAGCGCCGACATCTTTACGATGGGCGCCTCGGCCCGCTGGGTGGCGCGGCTCCGCTTCGCGGCTTCGGTCGTGGCGCTGGCCTTTGCGGGGCTGGTGCTCTGGCGGATGTCGGAGGGCATGGCCGACCAGCGAGACTACGGCTACACCACCGCGATCCTGCAATTCCCGGTCTGGCTGGCCTTTGTACCCATCCTCGTCTCGCTGGCCTTGCTGGCGCTGGCCAGTCTTGTGACGCTGGCAGAGGACGCGACGGCGGCGGCAGGCGATGAGTGATCCGATGGCGCTGGGTCTGGCGGGGCTTGCCGTGCTGGTGGCGCTGATCGCGCTGCGGATGCCGATTGCCTATGCCATGATCCTTGTGGGCGGCGGTGGGATTGCCGTTATCAACGGGCCGGCGCTGTTGCTGAACCAGCTCAAGACGCTGCCTTATGGCCAGTTCTCGATCTACGATCTCAGCGTCGTGCCGATGTTCGTTCTGATGGGGGCGCTTGCCGCGCGGGCGGGGATGTCGGCCGCCCTGTTCCGGGCGGGCAATGCGTGGCTGGGCTGGATGCGCGGTGGCACGGCGATGGCCGCAATTGCCGCCTGCGCGGGCTTCGGCGCGGTCTGCGGGTCGTCGCTGGCCACGGCCTCGACCATGGGAAAGGTCGCGCTGCCGGAACTGCGACGCCAGCGCTATTCAGGCGCCCTTGCCACCGGGACGCTGGCCGCGGGCGGGGTGCTGGGCATCCTGATCCCGCCATCGGTTGTGCTGATCGTCTATGCGATCCTGGTCGAGGCCAATGTGGTGACCATGTTCATGGCCGCTCTGGTGCCCGGTGTGCTTGCGGTGCTGCTGTTCCTGCTGACCGTTGCGCTTTACGTCGCGCTGCGCCCCGGGGCCGGGCCCGCCGCGGGAGGCGTGGACCGGGCGGAGTTCCGGGCCGCCACGTTGGGCGCGCTGCCGGTCCTGGGGATCTTCGCGGTTGTCCTGGGGGGCATCTATGCGGGGCTATACAATCCCACGCCCGGTGCGGCGGTCGGCGTGGCGCTGGTCTGGCTTTACGGTATCCTGCGGCGCGGGCTTGGTCTGCGCGGCATGCGCGACGCGGCTTTGGAGACGGCCACCACCACCGGCATGATCTATCTCATCCTGCTGGGCGCGGAACTGATGAGCATCTTTCTGGCGCGCGTTGGCCTGCCGCAGGCGGCCGCCGGATGGGCCGTGGCCTCGGGCCTCGACCCGATGACGGTGCTGGTTCTGCTGCTGCTGGCCCTGATCCTGCTGGGCTGCCTGATGGACAGCCTGTCGATGATCCTGCTGGTCATTACGTTCTTCTGGCCCGTGCTGGTCGACCTGAACGGGGGGCTCTACCAGATGGCCGAGGGCGCGGGCTTCGGGATGAGCACCGAGGATCTGAAGATATGGTTCGGGATCCTCGCGCTGATCGTGGTCGAACTGGGCCTGATCACGCCGCCGGTGGGGATGAATGTCTTCGTCATCTCGGCGATGGCGAAGGACACGCCCATGATCGACACCTTCAAGGGCGTCGCCCCGTTCTTCGGCGCGGAACTGCTGCGCGTGGCGCTGATCCTTGCCTTCCCGGCGCTGACCCTGTGGCTGCCACGCCTTATGGGTGGATAGGGCGCGCCGGACCGGTTTGGCCCGGTGCCGTGGCGCACCGGGCGAAGGGCCGGAGGTTCCGGTAATCGCGCGGCGTCAGGAGCCCGCCTGCTTCAGATACGCGATGACATTGGCCCGGTCCTGCGCCTTGCGCAGGCCCTGAAAGCTCATCGCCGTTCCGGGGGCATAGCCGCGCGGGTCGGTGATGAACGCGTCTATGGCCTCCGGCGTCCAGACCTCTGCCGTGCCATCAAGCGCGCCGGAATACTTGAACCCGCTGATCGAGGCCACAGGGCGCCCGACGACGTTGTAAAGCGACGGGCCGACCATGTTCACGCCTTCTTCGATCCGGTGGCAGGTCTTGCATTCCTTGAACACGCGTTCGCCCGCGGCCGGATCGGCCATCGCCAGGCGTTCCTCGAAGGTCAGGTTCTGTTCCGGTTCGGCCGGTGCGTCGTCTTTGCCCGCGATCACATAGGCCGGTTCTTCCAGCCCGCGATTGCTGAACAGGCCGTCGCTGGCCATGCTCAGGACGAGAAAGACGGCGAGTGCTGCGGCAAAGGCGCCGATCGCCTTGACGAGGGCTTTGATCGTTGACATGTCCGGTTCCCTTATATTCCCGGAAGTACCTATGCGCTTCCCCTCGAACGATTCAAGTTTTATTACCGCGGTTCAGACCGAAGTTCGCCCAGGAGAGGTTCCATGACAAACCGTATCGCCTTTCAGGGAGAGCCCGGCGCCTATTCCCATCAGGCCTGCCGCGATGCCCGCCCGGGGATGGAGGCCGTCCCCTGCCGCACCTTCGAGGACGTGATCGAGGCCGCGCGTTCGGGGGCCGCCGATCTGGCGATGCTGCCGGTGGAAAACTCGACCTACGGGCGCGTGGCCGACATTCACCAGCTTTTGCCCGATTCGGGCCTGCATATCGTGGACGAGGCATTCGTGCGGGTGCACATCAACCTGTTGGCCGTGCCGGGCACGAAGCTGTCGGACATCACCCACGCGATGAGCCATACGGTGCTTCTGGGCCAGTGTCGCGACTTCCTGCGCCAGCATGGCATCCACCGGATCACGGCGGCCGATACCGCCGGGTCGGCCCAGCATGTGGCAGAGGTTCAGGACAAGACGCTTGCGGCGCTTGCGGGCGATCTGGCGGCAGAGATCTACGGGCTGGATGTCCTCGCCCGGCATATCGAGGATCACGACAAGAACACCACCCGGTTCCTTTTGATGGCGCGGGAGCCGGACCATTCCCGCCGCGGTGCGTTGGGGATGATGACGACCTTCGTGTTTCAGGTGCGCAACATTCCCGCCGCGCTTTACAAGGCGATGGGCGGCTTTGCCACCAACGGCGTGAACATGACCAAGCTGGAAAGCTACATGATCGACGGGCGTTTTACCGCGACGCGGTTCTATGCCGATATCGAGGGCCACCCCGAGGACCCGCCGGTCGCCCGCGCGCTGGAAGAGCTGGACTACTTCACCTCGCATCTGGAGATTCTGGGCGTCTACCCGGCGGACCGGAAACGGCACTGACCCCGAGGCCGCCGCTGCCGAAGAGCCTGCCGGAAAGGCCTTGGTCTGTGGATAGGCTCTGATCGCCAATGCCGTGGGTGGCATGATTGCGCGAATTTTCGCCGATGGCGTGTGGCTGCAACGTTTGGTCGCTCTTGTAAAGGTTGGAGAGGCTTTCCGGGGGGTCAGGTATTCCCTACTTCGCGGTAACGTTAATCAATTCTAAAAAATCATCGCGGGGACAATCACGGCCCCGTGAGTGAAACGTTTCTTCTATCAGGGTGAACCCATGAAAAAGGTACTTCTTGCCACCGCTGCTGCCGCAGCGTTCGGCACCGCCGCTTCCGCGGATATTCTCGAATACGCGGACATCTACCCGCTTTCGACGACCAACTGGGACGGCACGATCTCCATCGCTCAGTTCGATTCCTCGCTTGGTACGCTGAACAGCGTTTATCTTGAACTCCGGGGTTATGTCGAAGGTTCGTCGCGCGTCGAAAGCCTTGACGCCGCACCGTCCACCATCACGGCCGAACTGAGCGCCGAACTCTCCATGTCGACCGCCGCTCTGTCCGACATCCTCGTGACCCTGCCGGTCGTGAGCGAAATGTTCGACGCCGAAGCGTTCGATGGTACCATCGATTTCGCCGGTGGCTCGGGCACCGAGTGGCTTGACCAGATGGCCGACGACATGGACGATGCGACGCTGACCGGCTCCGATATGGACGAGTTCATCGGCATGGGCTCCATCGACCTGATCCTCGAAGCTATCGGCATGTCCACGGCTTCGGGTGCGGGCAACATCATCACGCAGTTCGCCACCTCGGCGGGTGCCGACATCTACGTCCGCTACGAC
Organism: Rhodovulum sp. P5; assembly: GCF_002079305.1. Taxonomy (NCBI): domain Bacteria; kingdom Pseudomonadati; phylum Pseudomonadota; class Alphaproteobacteria; order Rhodobacterales; family Paracoccaceae; genus Rhodovulum; species Rhodovulum sp. P5. Next base: position 1,144,267 of record NZ_CP015039.1, on the reverse strand, counting down.
TACACCCCGAACGCCCCGGCCGTTCCGCTGCCTGCCGGTCTGCCGCTTCTGCTGGCTGGCCTCGGCGCGTTCGGTGTCGTTCGCGCCCGCAAGGGCTGAACCGCGCCCCGCGGTTCGAAACTCTTTCTTTCCCACCCGTGAGAAAGGGGCGCGCCTTCGGGCGCGTCCTACCCCAAACACCCTGACTGTATCAGGTTCCCGGCAGGACATCCCGAGCACGTGTTCGACCGGTTGTGTGTGCAACTTTTTCCAGTGCTCGGCAAATCAGGCCCCTCCGCCCGGCATCGCCGTTCGCGGCCGCCGACAGGAGGGGCTCCTGATCTGTGCTGCGAGCGACCTCGGTCCCTCCAGCGCTTGTCCGACCCAAACCGGGATATTGCCGACGCCCGGGGGTTCTGCTGCGAGACCCGTCCTATGCGCGATGCAACGGCCCTGCATCACGCGGCGTTCGCGCATCTGGATGCAAGACCGGCACCGCGGTGGCGGGAGACGTGGCGCTGTGGGGCCCTATGCGGGCCCTTCGGAACAGCCGGTATCGGGCAGGCGGCCCTCTTCCAACTCTTGCGCGATGCGGCCGATGGCGGCTTCCATACGGTCCGTCAGACGTGCCCGGGCCAGCTTGATCGTTTGCAGCAACAGACGGGCGGGCAGTGTCCGGGGGCGCAGGTTCACCGAAACCGCCAGACCGGTGCGGGACGGCTCCCGCTCCTCAAGCGTGATCGCTCCGACACCGTCCAGTCCGCTGGCATGGGCGTGAAGGGTGATCGCTTGCGGTCGGGCGAAATCGGCGATCCGGGCCTCCAGCAGATATGGCTTGCCCGCAAAATCGAACCGGATTTGCCATGTGCTGCCCTTGCCGGGTTCGGGCCGGGTGCACAGCCGCGTGACCTCCGCCCCCCGGCGGGTCGCCGCGGCCTCGAACCGGCCGACATCGGTAAGGGCGGCAAAGACCTCGTCAATCGGGGCCGCGATCTCGGCCTGCGTCAGAATATTCATGTGGCGCGCCTCCACGAAGAAGGCCCTATCTTCGGGTTAATCGAGTTTGTCCGCAAGCCACATGCGCAACAGGAACCCCGCGATTGCCCCTTGGCGCGGCGGTTTCATGATGCTGCTTTCCCCGGCGAAGACGGCCAGGACGTCTTCCCTCGTCAGCCACAGGGCATCCTCGATCTCGGCCGGGTCGGGGGTGATCTCATGGCTCAGCGCGGTTCCGTGACAGCCGATCATCAGCGATGCCGGAAACGGCCAGGGCTGGCTGGAGAGATACGACACCGCACCGACGGCCACGCCGGTTTCCTCCGCCACCTCGCGGCGCACGGCGGCCTCCACCGTCTCGCCGGGTTCGACGAATCCGGCCAGCAGCGAATACATCCCATCGGGCCAGCCGGGCGAACGCCCCAGAAGTACCGAATTTCCCCGTGTGATCAGCATGATGACCACCGGGTCGGTGCGCGGGAAATGATGGGCGCCGCAGGCCGGGCAACGCCGTTGCCAGCCGGCCTGTTCCATCACGCTTTCGGCGCCGCACCGGGCACAGAACCGGTGGCTGCGATGCCATCCCAGCAGGGCCTTTGCGGTGGCGGCGCATTCGGCCTCGACCGGGGTCAGGCGCGTCATCTCGCGCCGCAACTCCGCAAAGACATGGGACGCCGGCAGGCCGGGATGGTGCTGTTCGGAGATGTCGAGGAAACTGTCGGGATTTTCGGGCGCGTCCTCGGGCTGCCAGTGCGACAGATCGGCGGCAAAGCGGGCGTCCCCTGCGGCGGTTCGCCCCAGAAATATCGCCCGGTTCTGCAAGGGCGCAACGACCGGCTGGGAGCCCGGAAGCCAGCCCAACCCCTCAGCGTCGACCAGCGGCTTGCCGCGCCAGCACAGCAGGACACCCGTGCCGGGCGCCTGCCACAGGCGGGCAAGGGCCGCATCATCCACCCGCTGCGCAGCGGCGCGATCCAGCCCGCCGCCACCGAAAGTCACCTGTTCTGCCAGACGCATTCAGCCCCCGTTCATCGCGGTCGTGGGTGCCATGGCGGGATGGTTTCGGCAATCGAAATCTCGCCTGCAGTCCTGTAGAATGCGGCCGTTGATCACGCCTGGCCCCACAGCGACCGCGGGCGATTGTATGTGGATGGTATACACGTTATGGTAGAGCCGTTTGTGGTCCATGGCCTTTGGCGAGTGCCCTAGGTATTGCGCTGGCATTCCGAACCGGTCCAGCGGGCATTTCCGGTCTTCAACTGCACGGTGGTCTCGTTGCACGCGCAACATCCGTTTTCATCCAAGGCCGGCGCCGGTCAGGCGCATCTTCGGTTGATGGCGACCACCGACCTGCACACCCATGTCTACCCTTACGACTATTTCGCCGACAAACCGGCCGACACCGTGGGCCTTGCCCGGCTGGCCACCCATATCGCGTCGATCCGGGCGGGGGCGGTCAACACGATGCTGGTGGATGACGGCGATTTCCTGCAGGGCAACCCGATGGGCGACTACGTCGCGTTCGAGCGCGGGGTCGACAAGGACAACCCCCACCCGATCATCCGCGCGATGAACCAGATCGGCTTTGACGCGTCGACGCTGGGCAATCACGAGTTCAACTACGGGCTGGATTTCGTTTTGCGTTCCGTCGCGGGGGCGGCGTTTCCGATCCTGTCGGCCAACCTGGTCCGCACCTTGGGCGACACGCCGTTGCAGGACGAAACCGTTCTGCCGCCTTATGTCATCCTCGACCGTGAACTGATCGACGGTGACGGCAAGGGCCACCCCTTCCGCGTGGGGCTGATCGGGTTCCTGCCGCCGCAGGTGATGACATGGGACCGCAAGAATCTCGAAGGTCGGGTCTGCACCCGCGATATCGTGGAGGCCGCGGCCGCCTATGTGCCGCGGATGAGGGCAGAAGGCGCCGATCTGGTCATCGCCCTGAACCATTCAGGTATTGGTGAGACCGACCACGTTGACGGGCAGGAAAACGCAAGCCTGCCGCTGGCCGCGATAGAGGGTGTCGATATCGTGCTGGCCGGACATCAGCATATGCTGTTCCCCGGCCCGGTGTTCGACGGGATCCCGGGGGTGGACAGCGCAAGGGGCACCCTGAACGGCAAGCCCGCGGTCATGGGCGGGTTCTGGGGGTCGCATCTGGGGGTCATCGATCTGCTGCTGGAGCGGACCGATCAGGGATGGACGATTTCCGATCACGAAAGTTCCCTCTGCCCGATCGCGCGCCGCAACCCCGATCATACGGTCACGGCCGTGGTGAAAAGCGATCAGCGGGTGCTGGACGCCGTGGCAGAGGACCATGCGGGAACACTGTCCTATATCCGCCGCGCCGTGGGACGGACCAAGGGGCCGCTGCACAGCTATTTCGCGCTGGTGGCGGACAATCCGGCCCTGCAACTGGTGGCGAATGCACAGCTTTGGTACATGCGCGACATGCTGAAGGGCAGCGCGTATGAGACGCTGCCCGTGCTGTCGGCCGCGGCGCCCTTCAAGGCCGGGGGGCTGCCGGGGCCGGACTATTTCACAGACATTCCGCCGGGCGATCTGGCGATCAAGCATGTGGCGGATCTCTACCTTTATCCCAACACCATCCGCGCTGTCCGGGTGACGGGGGCGGAGTTGAAGGGCTGGCTGGAACGGGCCGCGGGCATCTTCAACCGGATCGAGCCGGGTGCGAAGGATCAGCCGCTGATCGATCTGGCCTTCCCAAGCTACAATTTCGACGTGATCGACGGGGTCGACTACCAGATCGACGCAAGCCAGCCCTCCCGCTTCTGTCCCAAGGGGCGGCTGGTCAATCCCGGTGCGAGCCGGATCCGGAACCTCTGCTACATGGGCGAACCGGTGCATGATGAGATGGAGTTCATCGTGGCCACCAACAACTTTCGCGCGGGCGGCGGTGGCGGTTTCCCCGGGGCCTCCGGCAACACCATCGTCTTCGAAGGGCCGGACACGAACCGCGATGTCATCGTGCGCTATATCGCTGAACAGGGAACCGTCGACCCCGCGGCGGACTATAACTGGCGACTCGCGCCCTTGCCCGGAACCTCCGTCTTGTTCGAGACGGCACCAAGGGCCAGTGCCTTTCTGGGCGATCTGGTCCAGTTCGACATCCGGACCCTTGGTCAGGCGGCGAACGGCTTCGCCCAGTTCCGGATCAGTTTCTAGCCGGCCTTCCGCTCCCGCCAAAGGGTGAAGAGCCCCGCGACCACCACCAGCCCGGCCCCGGCGACGACATTCGGGCTGAGACTTTCGCCGAACACCGTCAACCCAAGGGCCGAGGCGAAGACCAGTTGCAGATAGGCGAAGGGCTGCACCGCGCTGGCCTCGGCCGCCTCGTAGGTCTTGATCAGCAGGAAATGCCCCAGTGCCCCGGTCACGCACAGGCAGCCCATCCAGCCCCAGTCGGTCAGGCGCATCGGCTCCCACGCCCAAAGGCCGACGGCGGTCATGGCCACCGCGCCCGTGGTGCCCGTCCAGAAGAAACTGGTGGCCGCGCTGTCGGCCCGCGCTACGTAGCGCGTGAGCAAACCGTAAAGCGCGAACATGAAGGCCGCCGCCAGCGGGATCAGTGCGGCGGGGGCAAACACCTTTACCCCCGGCTGAAGGATGATCAGTACGCCCAGAAACCCCACGCCGATGGCCGCCCAGCGCCGCCAACCGACCCGCTCCCCCAGCACCGGGCCGGACAGGGCCGCGATCAGCAGCGGATAGCAGGTAAAGACCGCGTGGCTTTCCACCAGCCCCAGGATCACGAAGCCCGAGACCATGACGCAGATCTCGGCCGCCAGCAAAAGCCCCCGAAAGGCCTGTATCACGGGCATCCGTGTGCGGGCCGCGGCGCGGAGCCCGCCGGCCTTGCGGGCGGCGATGGCGATCACGAAAGCGGCGAAGAACCAGTAGCGGATCATCACCACCATCAGGATGCTGTATTCGCCGCCCAGATAGCGCGACAACCCGTCCTGCAACGCGAAGACGAAGGTCGTGGCGACCATCAGCAGGATGCCCAACCGGGTGTCGCCCTCGCTCATCCCGGCAGCCTTGCTGCCGTCATGTGCCGCTTGTGGCCAAACCCCGCGCGACGTTCCACGGCAAAGCCTGCCGCGGCAAGCCCCCGCCGCACGAACCCCGCGGCGGTATAGGTCGCCGCCGTCCCGCCGGGTGCGGTATGTGCCGCGACCTCGGCCATCAGCGTGTCTGACCACAGTTCGGGGTTCTTGGCGGGGGAAAATCCGTCAAGGAACCATGCATCCGCCCGGTCGGTCCAGCCGGGCAGGGTTGCGCGGGCATCGCCCGTGATGACCTCTGCGCACAGATTGGTGGTCTCGATCCGGCGCTGGCCCGCACGCCAGGCCGCCAGCAGGGGGGCGGCGACGGCTCCGGCCTCGGGGAAGGCGGCGAGCGCCCGTTCCATGTCGCCTGGGGCCATCGGAAAGGCCTCGAAACTGGTGAAATGCAGCGGCCCTTCGCACCCTGCGCTGCGCCATGCGATCAGCGCGGCCAGCATGTTCAGCCCGGTGCCGAAGCCCAGTTCCGCGATGTGAAAGCCGGGGCGGAACCGCCCGGGCAGGTCATTGCCCGCCAGAAACACATGCCGCGTCTCGGCCAACCCGTCGGCCAGCGAGAAATACGGGTCGTCGAACCGGGAGGAGACGGGCAAGCGGTCGTCTTTCCAGACGATCTCTGCCTGCTGGTGCTTTTCCATTGGGTATCCTAGACGGCGCTGGGGCGATGACGCCCGAGGATGAGAGAGGGCGGCGGCAATGGCAACGGTCGATGTCACGGTGATGGGGGCGGGGGTGTTCGGGCTGTCCTGTGCCTATGTCTGCGCCCGTCGCGGTGCAAGGGTGCGCGTGGTCGAATGGTCCCATCCGGGCGCCGGGGCCAGCGGCACGCCGGTGGGGGCGCTGTCGCCGCATGTGCCCGAACGCTGGAACGACAAGAAGGCGTTCCAGTTCGAAAGCCTTGTGATGGGGGAGGCCTTCTGGCGGGGTGTGGAGGAGGTCTCTGACCTGTCGACGGGCTATGCCCGCGTGGGGCGCTATCAGCCGATCCCCGATGCCGCCGCTTTGGCGCGTGCCCATGAACGGGCGGAGGAGGCGCAGACGCTCTGGCAGGGGCGGGCGGTGTGGCAGGTGATCCGGGTCGATCAGGCGGGCCGCTTTGCCCCGCGATCCGAAACGGGCTTTCTGATCCACGACACGCTCAGCGCCCGCATCGCCCCGCGCCGGGCCTGCGCCGCACTGGCCGCGGCGACCCGTGCAATGGGGGGCGAAGTCGCCTGTGAGGCCGAAGGGCCGATCGAGGGGCAGGTCATCTGGGCCACCGGCTACCCGGGGTTGGCGGCGTTGTCGGCCGATCTGGGCCGACAGGTCGGCAGCGGGGTCAAGGGACAGGCGGCGATACTGGAATACGACGCTGGCGGGGCACCGCAGATCTTTGCAGGCAACATCCTGATCGTGCCCCATGATGACGGTACGGTCGCGGTCGGCTCCACCTCGGAACGCGAGTTCGACAATCCGTGGTCGACCGACACCCAGCTTGACGACGTGATCGCCCGCGCCCGCGCCGCCTGCCCGGCGCTGGCGGATGCGCCTGTGATCGAACGCTGGGCCGGGGTGCGGCCGCGGGCGAAGACCATCGCGCCGATGCTGGGGCCGTGGCCCGGCCAGCCGGGGCATTTCATCGCCAATGGCGGCTTCAAGATCGGCATCGGCCTGGCCCCGAAGGTGGGGCAGGTGATGGCCGATCTGGTGCTGGAGCGCGACGGTCGCGGGATACCGGAGGGGTTCGGGGTGGAGGCGAACCTCTAGCGCCGCGCGATGTACATCCGGTAGAGCCAGATCAGGACCATCGCGCCCAGGACCGCGCCGACGAAGCCTGCGGCGAAACCGGTGATCACTGTCAGGATGCGCAAGACCACGCCGCCGACAAGGGCGCCTACGATCCCGATCACGATGGTCGTCGGGATATCCGCCTCGATCTTCATCAGGCGGGTGGCAAGGAAACCGGCAGCGGCACCGACGATGATAAGCGTCAGGATCGACATAGCGCGGACTATGCCTTGCGGCGGCGGATTCGCCTAGGGGCAGGGTGTAGCGGTGTTCCGGCGCGGGTCAGTCCAGTTGCGCGGGCATCTCGAACCCGCGCAGGAATTCGTCGCCGTCCATCGGGCGTTTGCCCTGCCGCTGGGCCTGAAGCACCTCAACCGCGCCGCTGCCACAAGCGATGCGCAGACCGCCCAGAACCGTACCGGGCGCACCGCTGCCCTCCGCCACCCCTGCGCGCAAGAGCTTTACCCGTTCCCCATTCGCCTCGGCCCATGCGCCGGGAAAGGGCGACAGGCCATTGATATGGTGGGCGACCTCGACTGCGGGACGGGTCCAGTCGACCCGTGCCTCGGCCTTGTCGATCTTGGCGGCATAGGTAACGCCCTCTTCGGGTTGGGACTTCGGTGTCAGATCGGACAGGCGCGCCAAGGCCTCCACGATCAGGCGCGCGCCCATTGCCGACAGCCGGTCGTGCAACTCGCCGGTCGTTTCTTCTGCGCCGATCGGGGTGGCCTCGCGCAAGAGAACCGGGCCGGTGTCCAGTCCCGCCTCCATCTGCATGATGCAGACGCCGGTTTCCGCGTCCCCCGCCATGATCGCCCGGTGGATCGGCGCCGCCCCCCGCCAGCGCGGCAACAGCGAGGCATGGATGTTCAGGCAGCCATGCGCCGGCGCGTCGAGCACGGGTTGCGGAAGGATCAGGCCGTAGGCGACCACAACCGCGATCTCGGCCCCAAGATCGGCAAACGCCGCCTGTTCCTCGGCCCCTTTAAGCGATTTCGGATGGCGCACGGTCAACCCCAGCGCCTCGGCCCGGGCCTGCACGGGGCTTGGCCGGTCTTTCTTGCCGCGGCCTGCGGGGCGCGGGGGCTGGCAATAGACGGCGGCGACCTCGTGCCCCGCCGCGACCAGCGCATCCAGAACCGGAACCGAGAAATCCGGCGTTCCCATGAAGACGATACGCATCAGCGGCCCCGTTTCTTCGCGGCCTTCCGCAGCAGGAAACCGCGCTTCAGTTTCGAGAGGTTGTCGAAATACATCCGCCCGTTCAGATGGTCGATCTGGTGCTGGACCGAGGTCGCCCAAAGCCCGTCGAAGGCGCGTTCCTCCACGGCACCCTCGGCGTTGAGAAACCGCACCGTGACACGCGCGGGCCGGGTGATTGTGGCGTCCACGCCGGGCAGGCAGGGGCTGGCCTCGTCATGGGCATTCATCTCGGGCGAGGCGTCGATGATCTCGGGGTTGGCAAGCCGGATCGCGTTGCCCCGGCGGTCGTTGCAGTCGAGCACCGCCAGACGTTTCAGCACGCCGATCTGGTTGGCCGCCAGCCCCACGCCATAGCCCGGCATCGCCTCCATCGTGGCGATCATGTCGTCCCAGATCGCGCGGATCTCATCGGTGACGGCGTCCACCGGCTCTGCCGGCGTCTGCAGCCGTGGGTCCGGCCATTGCAGGATCGGTCTTTCGCTCACCAGCTGTCCCGTGCCCGGTCGCGCTTCAGCTTCTTCATCTTGCGGGTGATGAGCTGACGCTTCAGCGGCGACAGATAGTCGATGAAAAGCTTGCCGTTCAGGTGGTCGATTTCATGCTGCACGCAGGTGGCCCAGAGGCCTGCGAACCGGTCCTCCTGCGGCTCCCCCGACGGATCGGTCCAGCGCACCACGACCTCGGCCGGGCGGGTCACCTCGGCATAGGTTTCGGGGATCGACAGGCACCCTTCCTCGTGGATGTTCTTGTCATCCGATTCCCAGACGACCTCGGGGTTGAACATCGCGTATGGTTTGGGCGGCGTGCCCTCGTCCTTGGCGCAATCCAGTACGATCAGCCTTTGCAATATACCGATCTGTGGCGCAGCAAGGCCGATGCCCGGCGCGTGGTACATGGTGTCCAGCATATCCTCGGCAAGTTTCTGCAACTCGTCAGAGATATCTGCGACGGGGTCGGCCGCCGTTTTCAGGCGCGGATCGGGGTGGATCAGGATCGGTTTGATGCTCATGGGCGGAGCATTTAGGCGAATCCTGCGTGGCGCGCAATGCGGCGTTCTCTTGCACTTGGTGTACCAAAGGGTAGCTTGGCCGGAATGACGCAGGAGACCCCGATGAATTTCGACGAGATCATTGAACGGCGCGGCACCCATTCGCTGAAATGGGACATGATGGAAAAGGCCTATGGCGTATCGGCCGATGACGGAATCCCGATGTGGGTGGCCGACATGGATTTCCGCCCGCCGCAGGTGGTGACCGATACGCTTCGGCGGATGGTCGATCAGGGGGTCTTCGGCTATTTCGGGGACGACCGCGACAACAAGGCCGCAATCGGGTGGTGGATGCAGACGCGCCATGACTGGGATGTCGCGCCGGAGTGGATCTTCACCACCCATGGTCTGGTGAACGGCACCGCCGTCTGTGTCGATGCCTTTACCGGGCCGGGCGACGGGGTGGTTCTGTTCACGCCCGTCTATCACGCCTTCGCCCGCGTGATCCGCGCCGCCGACCGGGAGGTGATCGAATGCCCGCTGGTCCAGAAGGACGGCCGGTACGAGATGGATTTCGACGCCTATGACGCGCAGATGACCGGAACCGAGAAGATGGTGATCCTGTGCTCGCCCCATAACCCCGGTGGCCGGGTCTGGACGCGGGAGGAATTGCAGGGCGTCGCCGATTTCGCCAAGCGCCACGACCTGGTCCTGGTGTCGGACGAGATTCACCATGACCTTGTCTATCCGGGGCAGAAGCACATCGTGATGGACCTGGTGGATGAAACCATCCGCGACCGGTTGGTGATGATGACCGCCACCACGAAAAGCTTCAACATCGCGGGCGCCCATGTGGGCAATGTCATTATCCCCGACGATGGGTTGCGGGCGCGGTTCGCGGCCCGGATGGGCGCAATGGGACTGTCGCCCAATTCCTTCGGGATGGAGATGTCCGCCGCCGCCTATTCGCAGGAAGGGGCCGAGTGGATCGATGCGCTGGTGACCTATCTCGACGGCAATCGGCGCCTGTTCGACGAAGGCGTGAACGCGATCCCGGGCCTGTCCTCGATGCCGCTGGAGGCGACCTATCTGGCCTGGGTCGATGTCTCCGGTACGGGGATGGAGCGGGAGGAAGTCCTGCACCGGGTGGAGCGCGTGGCGAAGATCGCGGTCAATCACGGGCCGACCTTTGGCAAGGGGGGCGAAAGCTGGCTGCGGTTCAACTTCGCCACGCCACGAGCGCGGGTGGCCGAGGCGGTGGAGCGGTTGCAGGGGGCATTTTCGGACCTGCAATAACGCGCCTGATGGCGGTGCCTTGGGGACATCATCGAAAGGCAGGTGTTCCCCTTATCCTTCACGCTCGGCGTATCGGATCGGGGGATGGCCGACGTGGGAAGGGTGCTGGCCCGGCTGGTCGGCTTCGCAGGCTACTGAAAAAGCAAACGACATGCGTCTACGGTCGAGAGCTTTCGGAACATCGTCCCGAAGCTGGTCCGGGCGACCAGCCCGGGCCGCGCCCGACCCTCCCCGCGGGAGGGCGCATTGGCGATGTCCTCCAGATCCCGTAAGTCGTTCGGACTTTTGAGATTAACCGATCAGTACGAGCGCTTCAATGCGCCCACCCAGGGTCGGGCGCGGCCCTACTCGCCTTGCTGCATCGTTGCTTACAAGGAACGGTTTTCTCTTGCGATGGCGGTATTTCTGGTTTTTCAGCAGCCTGTTAGGCCCCTGTTTGGGCGATGGTCCCGCGCTTTGCGGGCAGCGAAGCGCATGGTCGCCCGTCACATCCATAGTGCGCTGATGCAGGGGGGCTGCGCGCCCTCTCCGTAGAACCATTCCAGACTTTGCCCTACCTCCCTGTGCCAAGAAGGAGGATACCATGGGACAACTGATCGACGGCGTCTGGCATGCCGGCTGGTACGACACAGAGAACCACGGCGGGCGGTTTGTGCGGGACACCTCCCGCTTTCGCAACTGGATCACCGCGGATGGCACCGCGGGGCCAAGCGGGCAGGGGGGCTTTCCGGCGGAGTCCGGGCGTTATCACCTTTATGTTTCGCTGGCCTGTCCTTGGGCGCATCGGACCCTGATCTTCCGCAAGCTGAAGGGGTTGGAGGCGCATATCTCCGTCTCGGTCGTGCATCCCGACATGCTGGAGGATGGCTGGACCTTCAGTACCGATTTCGACGGCGCGACGGGGGATGACCTGTTCGGGCTGCCCTATCTGCGGGACGTCTATACCAAGGCAAAGCCGGATGTGTCGGGCCGTGTGACCGTGCCCGTATTGTGGGACAAGACCCGCAACACCATCGTGTCCAACGAGTCGGCCGAAATCATCCGCATGTTCAATTCGGCCTTCGATTGGATCACGGGCAATCGCGACGACTATTGGCCCGAAGCCTTGCGAGAGCAGATCGAAATCGTGAACGCCCGCATCTATGATACCGTGAACAACGGGGGCTACAGGGCCGGTTTCGCCTCCTCGCAACAGGCTTATGACGAAGCGGTCGGCGCGTTGTTCGACAGTCTCGACTGGCTGGAAGACCGGCTTGGCGGCAACCGCTACCTGATGGGCGACCGGGTCACCGAGGCCGACTGGCGCCTGTTCACCACGCTTGTGCGGTTCGACGCGGTCTATCACCTGCATTTCAAGTGCAACCGCAACCGGCTGGTCGATTTTCCCAACCTTTGGGCCTATGCGCGGGAGCTTTACCAATGGCCGGGCGTGGCCGGGACGGTCAACTTTGACCATATCGTGCGCCACTACCATTTCAGCCACGACCACATCAATCCCAACCGGATCATTCCGGTGAACCCCCGTCCCGACTGGGGCGAACCACATGGCCGCGGGTCTCTGAAAGCTGCATGAAGACTTGCGCGAACCGGGCGGGCTGATAGGTTTTTCGCGAAACCCTTGCGCGGAGTTCTCTTCATGCGTGTCACGCCCGCCCTTGTCGCAGTCTTCGCCTGCTGTGCCATGCCTGTTTACGCCGCGCCCCCCTGCGGCGGCACATTCTCCGGCTTCGTTGCCGGGCTGAAGCAGGAGGCGCAGCGCCGGGGGCATGACCGTGCGGCAGTCGACCGGTTCTTCGGAACTGTCCGGCAGGACCCGGCGGTGTTGCGGGCCGACCGGGCGCAAGGGGTGTTCCAGCGCGATTTCATCGATTTTTCGCGGCGGCTGATCAGTCAGAACCGGCTGGATAATGGTCGCCGCAATTCCGCGAAATACGACGCGGTGTTCAAGTCGATCGAGCGGTCGTTCGGGGTGTCGCGCGGGGTGCTTCTGGCGTTCTGGGCGTTGGAAACCGACTACGGCGCGGTGCAGGGGGATTTCAACACGCTCAACGCGTTGGTGACGCTGTCCCATGATTGCCGCAGGCCGGGGCTTTTCCGCCCGCAGGTCTTTGCCGCGCTGGAGTTGTACGAGAAGGGCGATTTCGACCCGGCCCGTACCACCGGCGCCTGGGCGGGCGAGATCGGGCAGGTGCAGATGCTGCCCGACGACATCCTTGAAAACGGGGTAGACGGCGACGGTGACGGGCATGTGCGGCTGAAGACCTCGTCGGCCGATGCGCTGATGTCAGGGGCGAAGATGCTGCGCAGCCTTGGATGGCGCGCGAATGAGCCGTGGATGACAGAGATCGTCGTGCCCCAGACGCTGGACTGGGCCGATACCGGGCTGGACCACACCAAGCGCGTGTCGGACTGGGCGCGGCTGGGCGTGCGGGCGCGGAACGGGGCGCTGGGGCCGGGCAACCTGAAAGCCTCGGTCCTGTTGCCGATGGGGCGCAAGGGGCCGGCTTTCCTCGTCTACCCGAATTTCCGCGTCTATTTCGAATGGAACAAGAGCCTCGTCTACGTCACCACCGCCGCCTATCTGGCCACGCGTCTGGAAGGGGCGCCGCCCTATGATCCGGGCAGGCCCGATCCCGGTCTTTCGGGGGCGGAGATGAAGGCGCTGCAACAAAAGCTTGTCCGGCGCGGGCATGACGTGGGCGGGATAGACGGCATCCTGGGCCAGATGACCCGGGCGGCGGTGCAGAAAGAACAGATACGGCTGGGCCTGCCGGCGGATTCTTGGCCGACGCAAACGTTGCTGGGGGCGCTTTGACCGCCAGACCGGGGCGATGTGCGTCTGTCTGAACCGGAAAAGAAAAGGGCCGCCCGGATTTCAGGCGGCCCTTCTTGTTCAGTCTTTTGAACGGGTCAGCCGAAGCGGCGGGCCATCCCAAGTCCACCCATCGCGCCTAGCAGGAGCAGGACCGATGCCGGAAGCGGAACGTCCGCATCGACCTCCGTCAATTCGATGCCATCGATCGACATGTAGGAGTCGATGCTGTTCAGAAGGCGGAAGGCCAGTTCAGAACTGGTCGCCGTCGCGGTGAATTCGATGGATTCCTCGAACCAGAGCCGACCGGTGGAATAGACCGATCCGGAGCCGATGCTGACGCCATCCAGCAGCACCTCGATTGCATTCGGACCGTTATAGCCCGGCCCGGTTTCCGCACCGAAGTTGCCCGCATACCACGACAGTTCGTAGGTGGTGCCCACGGTGAAATCGGAAATCGTCTGGCCGAACGACTCCACAAAGCCGCCAGCGAAACCGACCCAGGTTCCCCCGTCCGGCGACGGGCCGATCGGCGTCACCGTAAACGGTGTGTTGGCCCCCACGTTGTTAGTCTCATCCATCGTGTCCGGCGAGCCGAGCAAAGTGGTCCACCCGGTCGGCACGCCGTTGTTTGCGATCGGGCCGGTCAGGGACCCGTTTACAAGGGTCGCTGCGCCCGCGCCCGCAGCCGTAAATGCCATCGCGATTGCAAGAATACTCGTCTTGGCTGTCATTTTGCATATCCCCCATTTTGAATGCCAATGAGGTTTCAGAGTACACGATTCTGACCAATTTGTTGACGGCAATTTCGTGGGCCGCACCGGCGTGGCTTTTTCAGGACGGTGTGCAATGGCGAAACTGCAGGTCAGCGTGAGACCGCCACATCGATGCCCGTGAACCGCTTGGTGTCGAGCGCGACGCGTGTGCCCTTGTCTGTCGGTGCCACAAGCACGGGGATCAGGCGGACCCAGTCGTAGTCCACCAGAAACGGTGGGGGGCGAAAGCTGACCACGCCGGTGGCAACGCCGGTGCTGTCCTGAACCACGCTGACAAGGGCGCCTTCCATCTGAACGCCGCCGACCGCCGACAGCGCAATCGGTTTGTCATCGTCGGGAATGGCATAGATCGGCGAGGGGCCCTCGATAAAGGCGACCTTTGAGGTCAGGCTGAGCCCCCCGGCGTCGAAGCTCGTCGTCCAGCCGTCCTTGGTCCCGACCATCTTGCCGCCCGACATCGCCACGGGAACCACATAGATCGCCGTTCCCGGCATCACGTCCCGGTAGCGAACGCTCAATTCCAGCGTTTTCGACTGGCCGACCCGGACTTGCGTGTTCAGCGAGGCATCGTCCAGAATGGCAATCGTGCCCGGAATGACGGGATGTCTGGTCCCCTGATCCGGTTTCTGTGCCGGGGCAGGGCGGTGAGGCCGGACGGGGATGCGCAGCGACGTCATTGTCTTGCCATTGAACGACACGGTTTGCGAGCCGTCTTCCTTGAAGATCATCAGGAAGGGGGAGATCACGACGGCATCGAAGTAATGCGGATAGTCGGGAATGGTGAATTCCAGCCGCGCATCGCTTTGGCCGGGCTGGACAGACCCGTTGGCAAGATAGGCAAATACCAGTCTCAACCCGTCTTCCTCGTTGCTGAGCGTATCGGCAAAGGAGTCGCCCGCCTCCGCCGAGCCGAGGGCCTTGGCAAATGCTTGGGCCAATGTCTCGCGCTTGATCAGAACAGACGCCGGGAAGTTGATATCGGGGAATTGCCACAATCCGCGCGTCCCGCTGGCGAGGTTCCCGCCGAAGGTCACCGCCGGTGCATCGGCCCGCATCGTACCCCCACCCTCCGTCACCCAGGCGTCGCCTGCGACGGCGATCAGATGCGCATATATCCTGCTGTTCCGCGGCAGGTCCTGATATGCAATCGACACGGGCAGGGTGACGACATCCCCGACCCGACGCTCGCCCATCTGGTCGCTGGGAACGTGCAAACGGATTTGCGGCTCGGTCCGGGCGGGGGTGGGTAGGACCGCTGCCAACAGTGGCAACAGGGCCAGTACAACAAGAAGGCGTTTCATTGTTGGTCCCCCCGAATGCTTGCGTCTGCGCCCACCGATATGACGAGGCTTCGGAAGTTGTCGCTGGTGGGCATTGGATCGCTGATCGGTTGAACGATAACATCTTGAGGCAAGATCGTCACCCAGCCGCCCACGCAGAACCGGATGTCTCCGGTAATGTCCGACAGGTCGTCGGTGAGTCCGGCGGTCGTTTCGGGCGGCAGTTGTGCGCGCAGTCGGGGGTCTTCCATCACGAACGCGCCAGCCTTTTGCAGGGCGGCCGCGAATGCCGCCGCTTCGCTTGCGTTATCGCGGGCATGGACCAGCCGCACCCTGACCCCGAACAGGGGCGGGCAGACCGGTGGGGCGGTGTCGGTGGTTGAAAGGCACGGTTCATCAGATCGGTCGCAGCCGCGCCTCAGCCGTTGGCCAAAGGCTTTCGCGATCGCGCCCGTCGTGTAGAACCGAACCGCCGCACCGTCGTCCGAAACGCTTGAGACAAGCCCGATGCGCTGCCCGTCCTGAAACACGGATGCACCGCTCCAACCCTCCGCCACGGTCTGGCGGCTTTCTCGTGTCAGGCGCAGGCGGGCGATGTCGCCATCGCTGCCCAGGGGCTGGATCGGTGCCGCGCGGTCCGCGCGCAATTCCTCGATCACATGTCCGTCGCTGAGGCGGACGAGCCAGAGGCCCTGCAGGTGCCGCCGTGCGCTTTTCCCCGGCCGGAAGGGGCAGGGGCCCCGGTCCCGCAGTCGCAGCAGCGCAAGGTCCCGTTCGCTTTCGAGAAGCTCGGCCGGCAGGGGGGTGTCAACACCCGCACCGGCAACCCGTATGTCGGGCTTTTGCAGCCGCGTTGCCCGGTCGCCGACCACGTGGAAGGCTGTCACGATATGGCAGATCTCATGGTCGGCCAGCCGTGTGGTCAGGGCCCAGCCCCGGCCTCCGGGCTCCCCCGCCGCGAAGACCCGAACCTCGGTGATCGGCGCGTCGGCTAGCGTCGTGTCTGCCATGACGGCGTGGACCGCCAGCCCCATCGCGAACCCAAGCGCGGATATCAGGGCGCGCCGCAGGCCTATGGCCTGTCCCGGCCCACCGGATGTCTCAGCGCGGCGACAGGGCAATCGGTTCGCGAAGCTGTCTGTCATCGGGTGTCAGCAGGATCAGTGTGACCTTGGCGCCGGGGGAAAAGGCCGCGCCGGGCAAGGGGCATTTCGTGTCGAAGGCGATCAGCCCCGCCCCGTCGATGGGCAGACATTGCACCGATTGCGGTGCTGCGCCGGACCCATCTTCGACTACGATCCAGGCCGGGTTCCGGTCACTCTGAACGACAAGATAGTATTCACCGGCCGGATCTTCGGTGCCCGCCGGGACAAATGCGGGGAGCGCGACCGGGGCCAGACGTCTGTCGGCCGTCGCGTCGCTGCAATCCTCGGCCAGTTCCGCCTGCACCGAGAAACCTGTACCGGGGAGGCTTTCCAGACGGTCGGCATGGGCTGTGGAGAACGGGACCGTGACCCAGCCGCTCACCTCCGTCTCGAACACCTGTGTCGCGGCGTAAAGGCCATTCCGGCTGCGATATCGAAGGCAAATCTGGCCGGGCTCTGCGCGCAGGGCAAACCCGCCGGTTTGGCTGCCAAGGCCGGTGTCGAAGCCGCGTGTTTCCACCACGCCATGGATGCGGAAGCTGCCGGAAACATAGGCCTGCGGATCAAGGCGTTCGTTCAGTTCCGTGACCGCCCGGACCGTCTGTGCCAAAGCCGGACTTCCACCCCAAAGGGCGACCGCCAAGGTCGCCATGCCCAGCCGCGCCCATGGTCCGGCGAGCCGTGACAGCACGCCGGCGGGCCGACGCATGCCCCCGGCATTCCGCGGGGTAGTACCGACGCTGCGTCTATCCCGGACCACGCTGCCTTGGGTCACGCCTTCTTCTCCTTGCCGAAAATCCATTTGTCGACCTTTAGCACGAAGCCCATCAGAATCCCGAAGAGCATGTAGAGCACGGCCACGTTCGGGTCTTTTCGGATGCGGGCGAAGAGCGTCGGTTTGACGACCTCGGCCCGGGCGCCGAACCCCTCGACCACCAGCGCGGGGGCCAGGACATGGGCCTGCACCTTCAGCCCGCGGGCCTCTGTCGCGCTGACAAGCGCGACGAAGGGTGCCTTGTCGGCAGGGGACTGGCCGCACTCGGGGTCGGATGAGCAGGCCGTGACCGTGTCGCCGAAGCTCAGATCATGCTTGCCCATCGATACCGGGTCGCCCAGCGGGTCCAGATCGGGGCCGCGCAGCCGCTGCCCCGTCTCGCTCAGCAGCCCGCGCGCGCGCATTTCCAGCTTGCCCGAGGATAACACGGGGCGCGCGTCGCCAGACGTCGTCCCGATGCTCTGCCCGATCCGGGGATTGACCCCCCGTAGAACCAGCCGCGGCGCTTGGCCCGCGTCCTGCGGCCAGACCACCCGCGCCGGCGCACACAGGCCAGTGGGGCCACTTGTGCTGCCGTCCTCGACCAAGGTGCCAATTTCCCCGCCCGGGCAGGCTTCGGTTGGCCGCGCCTCCGTGGATGTCAGCTGCAATACCGCTGCGTCCGACCCACGCCGGACAAGGCGCAGCCGGACACCGTCGAAGATCTGTATCCGCCCGGTTATTGGGGCACCGCCATGGGCATAGCTGCTGCAGGGGCCGGACCGGCCGTCCGGCCCCGAAAGGTTCAGGCCATGGCACAGCAAGACCGTGTTCAGGTATATCGTGGTCGCGGTGGCGTCCGAGGATTGGAGTGTGCCCGCAAACACCTCCGTCTCCGCCGAGATCTTGAAATCGACCAGGCGGCGGGTGACGTGGTCGGCCAGGATCAGACCGCCAACCGTCATTGCGCCGACAAGCAGGGCGGCAAGTGCACGGTTTCTCATCCCGGTGCTCTCTTTCCCAAGGGGTTTCGGAAAACCACGGACAGGCTAGCCTCGACCGCTTGAGTCGTATAGCCCGCCAAGCCGCCGTCAGGTGCCGCGGACATGTCCGCGCTTTCGGTCCTGCATGTGATCCGTCACCAAACCATCGTGAAAGCTTGTTGAAAGTTTCTCTTGGGCGCGACGGCTGCGTCACATCCTTTTGAGCCCTATGGCGCTGTGGTTTGGTGGAGTGAGGGGGTGAAATGGGCAAGCGTGCCGTTCTGATGATCTGCGACGGGCATCGCGATGATTTCGTCGTTCGGGACTATTGCCCCAGGATATGTGACGTGGTCGCCGAGGGGCGCCGCTTTCGCAATCACCGGGCGATCTTCCCCTCGGCCACGCGCGCCTCGGCGGCGTCGATTGCCACCGGATGCTGGCCGGCCACCCATGGTCTGCACGGCAATGCGATGGCGTTCGACGAAGGTGAGGGGCCTGTTGTATATGACGCCGGAAAGCCGGAGTTTCGCGACCATATGCGCCGCGCCACCGGCCGCACGCTGAAGGTTCCGACGCTCGCCGAGCGGTTGAAGGATCACGGCGGCGTGGTGGTGATGGCGAACGTCTCCCCCGGTGCGACCTATTTCAACGACCCTGACGGGCACGGCCATGTCTATCACCGTGAGGCCTCGTTCGGTCCGGGCGGCATACATCTGCCCAACGACGCGATGCGCACGGTCAGCCATGACGCTGCCGGGGACCGGGCCCTGACGGAACGCTTCTGCACCGAGATCCTGACAGAGCACCGCCCGGCCCTTGGTGTACTCTGGTTGTCGGAGCCTGATCTGTCGATGCATGCGGATATGCTGGGCTCTGACACTCACCTTGCCGGGATCGCGGCGGCGGATGCCTGCGTCGGGCGTGTGGCCGAGACGGTGGCGAAGCTTCGGGCGGAGGGTGACGACATCCTGTTCGTGCTCGGCTCCGACCACGGGCAGGAAACCGTGGCCGAGGCGGTCTGGACTTGCATCGGAAAAGTGCCGGGTTCTTGAGAGCATGACATGTGATCGAGGAGACGGACGATGGCAGAGAAGCGGACAGGATAATTCAAGCGTGAGGCGGTGCGGATCGCGCTGAGTTCGAGGATCAGGATTTGATCTGGGGGATCAAATCCCCGAGGACGGGTTGCCGCGTCGGCAGGTGGCGGCGGATCTTGGTGTCGGGCTGTCGACGCTGAACAAGTGGATCAAGGCCCATGGGGACGCGGGCACGGTGCCGCAGAAGGAAGCGGAACTGGTGAAGGAGATCGAACGCCTACGCCGCGAGCTGCGTCTCGTGACGGAGGAGAGGGAAACGTTAAAAAAGGGCGAGCCTTGTGCGCCATCGGTACAAGCACAATGGCGAGCGCCTTCTTTGCGGGCCAAAAGCGATGAGGTTCGCATTCATCGATGCCTATCGCGGCCCGCTGTCCCGGCCGCGCCTGTGCGCCCTGTTCGATGTTTCCGATCGCGGCTTGCGCGCCTGGCGGCGGCGCCCGCCCAGCCGGCGGCAGCGCGAGGACATGGTGCTTCTCGCCCATATTTGCGAGCAGCGGCGGCTGAGCCTGGGCAGCTATGGTCGCCCGCGCATGACGGCCGAGCTGAAGGAGCTGGGGCTGTCCGTCGGCGAGCGCCGGGTTGGCAGGCTTATGAGAGCCAACGGGATTCACGCCGTGAGAACAAAGAAGTACAAGCGCACGACCGACAGCGCCCAGTTTGTCAATCGGCATTGGATCGTGACCCCCTATCGGCGCCGAAAATTGACCCCCTTGGAGCTGAGCTGGCCCGGCGCTGCGTAGTCCCCATGTAACGCAGCGGCGGCGGGCCAGCGTGGTGGGCCATTTCGCTATGCTCGGTTCTTGAAGCGCCAGCTTTCGTTTCCGGTCTCGACGATCTCGCAGTGGTGGGTCAGGCGGTCGAGCAGAGCGGTGGTCATCTTCGCGTCGCCGAAGACGGTGGGCCATTCGCCGAACGCGAGGTTGGTTGTCACGATGATCGAGGTCCGCTCGTAGAGCTTGCTGATCAGGTGGAACAGGAGCTGGCCGCCGGTCTGGGCGAAGGGGAGATAGCCGAGTTCGTCCAGGAGTGAGCCATCGCGTCGCCATGCGTTCGAGACCGATGGCGAACAAGTCCAGACGAGAGATCAGGTCCGCTGTCCGGCCCTGTCGTTCGGCCCGGGCTTCGGCGTCGAGCTTGTTCACCAGATCGACGACGTTGAAGAACCGGCCCCGGCGGCCGCGTCGGATACAGGCGCGTGCAATGCCGACCGCGAGATGGGTCTTTCCTGTGCCGGTGCCGCCGATCAGCACGAGGTTGCGTTGATGATCGAGGAAGTCTCCGGCGGCGAGATCACGGATCAGGGTCTCGTTGACCTCGGCGGTCTCGAAGTCGAACTCGTCGATTTCCTTGGCCAGCGGCAGCTTGGCGATGGTCATCTGGTATTTGATCGAGCGCGCGCTCGCCATTGTTCTTGAACCAATGGCGCTCAATGGCTCGCTCTCACTGATCTCGGCGGTCAGGAGGTCGCCAATGATCTGATGCGGCTCGTGCTGTCGCTTGACCGTCACGCTGGAAGCGTGCCTCCGGCGCGACGGCGATGATCTCGTCGTAGGCTGTCCTCATGCCGTAAAGCTTCAGTTGGCCCATGGCGGCCAGCACCTGTGATCGTTCCATTCGTTGTTCTCCTGAGACTGTCATAGCGATCGCAATTGGCGGCAGGCTCGCAGGCCAGCTTCAGCGCATCCGGCGTCGTGATTGTCAGCGGCGGTGGCGGTTCGCGGTGACGGGCCAGGCTGTTCAGCACCACCCCTGCGGAGTGGACATTGTGAGACAGGGCCTCGGCGCAGGCGGCTTCGACAGCTTCCAGCCCATCGGTGAGCACGGCACCGAGGATATCGACCATTTGCCGGTCGCCGCCGGGCTGACGTTCGAGCTTGCGCTGCACACGGCGCAGGGCTGGCGGCAGGTCCCAGTCCTTGAAGGGCGCGTTCGCCATTGGTCTCGAACACATGGCGACACAATGGCTCACTGCGCAAGGCGCCTGGCTTGCGCGCCAGAACCGGGATGTAATGGAGTGGATCGTAGATCGTCTTGCCGCGACCGAAAGTCCGTTCATGCCGCCCCACGACCTGACCGTCCTGCCAGCATTCCAGGCGATCGGCATAGGCGCGGATCTCGACGGGCCGCCCGACCGCGCGGGCATCGACCGAGTAGCGGTTCTTGTCGAACCGCACGAGGCAGGGTGAAGGGTGTCTCGGAATTGGTCCGGTGGACCAATTCAGCCCTGAACGGGCGGAGCCCCGGACTTGGATACCGCGGCCGGGACGGCGTGGAATCCATCGAACGCACCGACATAGGGCACCAGGCTCGACCGTTCCTCTTCGAACACTTCCCAGATCGTCTTGTCCGGATTGTCGGGGTGTCGGTTCGCCTTGGCATAGGCGATGCATCGGTTCTCAAGCCAGGCGTTCAACTCGGCAAAGGATTTGAACTTCGGCCGCGGCACGAAGAACCGCCGCCGGAGCACACCCACCTGGTTCTCGACCTGGCCCTTCTCCCAACCCGACGCCGGGGTGCAGGGCCGTTCATTGAGGCGCCATTGGTTCAAGCCCAGTGGACGGCGGCTCGACGAGGTAATGCCCGCACATCTGCTGGAAACGGCGATTATAGGCCCGATCCTTGCCGACAAAGATCGTGTCCACGGCTGTCTTCGCTCGACCATTGTTCTTGAACCAATGGCGAACAAGGTCTCGCTGTCGTAGATGCCCCGCGCGCAGGCGCCGCCGAAGAAGGCGAACGCGCTGTCATGCGCGTCGAACACCATCTCCTGGGTCTCTCTGGGATAGGCCCGCACGAACGGCATCCGGCTGTGACACAGGCGGACATGGGCCACCTTGACCGTTACGGTCACGCCATCAAGGATCACGATCTCATGGCTCCAGTCGAACTGGTAGGCCTCGCCCGGATCGAAGCTCAGCGGCACATAAGCGCTTGCCGACGCCTCCTGTGTCGCCTTCGTCCAACTGGACGCATATCGGCGCACGGCGTCATAGCTGCCGTCATAGCCTCGGTTGCGCAGTTCCTCGTAGATCCGGATCAGCGTCAGCCGTTCGCGCTTCGGTCGGCGCGCATTCTCGGCCAGAAGTTCGTCCAGATCCGATCGCCAGGGGTCGATCTTCGGTCGGGGCTGCGTCGTGCGATCATAGGTAAACCCGGTTGCCCCCGATCTGATGACTTTGCGCACCGTGTTCCGAGACACCCGCAACTCACGGCAGATCTGCTTGATCGACTTGCCTTCAACGAAATGCGCCCGCCTGATCTTCGCGCGCGCCGGGTGGGCTCGAACCAGTGGCGCCCACCGGCTTGCTCTCCACAACCAACATCACCTGACTGCTCCCTCATGCTTTTGAGGAAGCTTCTGATCAGAATTATCAGGGGGGTCACTTTTGGATGCCGATCACCCCAAGATGGGGGTCAATTTTGCATGCCGTTCCACATGCTGAACATTGCCCGGCTGCGCTATCTGTCTTCGGCCAGGGGCGTGTTGAACTGCGATGTCGATGAATTGGTCCATTCCAAGGGCGGGACGGTGTTCGACCTCGCACGGCGATCCCGGTTTGGCTTTGTCCGGTTCGCCGGCGTGTGGCGTTTCCCGTCTCCGGGCTTTCAGGGGCGGGCCTGCCATGCGGCGCATGTTTTCGGCGACCCCGCTTGCGAGCCGTGCCCGCCGAAATGGTGCCTCGTCCCCGGCGGCCCGTTCGGTCGGCTGCAATGGCGCGCGCACAAGCTTGACCCTTTGCCCTTGTCCCGCGTCTTCGTGACGCAAGAGGCGGGCTTTTGGCATTGTCGCGCAGTCACGACCGGCTGGAAGGGCGCCGGTCGTCTGTCATCCCCTCCCAATACCGTTCCAGACCCCAGGATGCAGGCGGCGCTGGAACGGGCGGGGATCGGGTGACCGGGAAACGGCTATCGCCTGCACAACCCTTCGGGGGCCGGGTTGACCTCAGAAGTCACGCCAGCCGTCGCCGTTTGCAGCACGGGCCTGCGGTTGGGGCAGGGCCCGGGGTGACGCGGGGCCGCTGGTCGCCCTGTGGGTGGCGATCGTTCCGGCCCGGGCCGCGCCGCCTGCCAGGCGGAACTGCGACACAAGGCCCTTCATGTTGGTCGCTTCCTGTTTCAGCGTGTTGGCCGCGGCGGTGGCCTCTTCGACCATCGCGGCGTTCTGCTGGGTCACCTTGTCCAGTTCGGTGACGCCCACATTGATCTCGCCCAGGCCGATCGACTGTTCCTGCGCGCCAGAGGTGATCCCGCTGATCAGATCCGAGATATTGCTGACGCTCTTGACGATGTCGGTCAGGGCCTCGCCGGTGCGATTGACCAGTTCGACGCCGGATTCGACATGATCGGTGCTGCCAGAGATCAGCTGCTTGATTTCCCGCGCCGCTTCGGAGGAACGCTGGGCCAGTGCACGCACTTCCGAGGCCACGACCGCGAAACCCCGGCCGGCCTCGCCCGCGCGGGCAGCCTCGACGCCGGCGTTCAGCGCCAGAAGGTTGGTCTGGAAGGCGATGTCGTCGATCACGCCGATGATCTGCACGATCCCGTCAGAGGAACGCTTGATTTCCGACATCGCCTCGACTGCCTTGTCCACGACCTCGCCGCTCTTCTCGGCGTTGTGGCGGGCCTCGCGCGCCACGCTTTCCACCTGTGAGGCGCCATCGGCACTGGCCCGGACGCTGGAGGTGAGTTCGTCAAGGGCGGCGGCGGTTTCTTCCAGCGTCGCCGCCTGATTTTCGGTGCGCCGCGAAAGGTCGTCGGAGGAATCCGCGATTTCCTCGGCGCGCACATGGATCTCGTTGGCGTTGTCCACCACGGAGGCCAGGATTTCACGCAGGTTCAGCACCGACTTGTTGAAGTTCTCCCGGATCGGTTCGAAGCCGTAGGGGAAGCGATCGTCCAGCGTGCGGCTTAGATCGCCCTCGGACAGTGCGGCCATTGCGGCGGCCAGCTTGTCGGTCACCGATTCCTGGGCCTGCATGTCGCGCGTGCGCTTGGCCTGAAGCTCTTCGGTCTCGGCCAGACGGTCGCGATATTCCACAAGCATGCGCCCCAGGCTGCCGATCTCGTCGCCACGCTCGGCCACGGAGATGTCGGCACGATAGTCGCCCGAGGCGACCTTCTGCATCGAGTTCAGAAAGCTTTGCAGGGGGCGGGTGATGCCGCGCGACGCAAAGATGCTGATGACGAGTGCCAGAACAAGACTGCCGGCCACCAACCCGATTACGCTGTGGCGGAAGGCGGCGAGGTCGGCCAGCGTCTCTGCCTGATCGAGTTCAACGACGATCATCCAGTCGGCCCAGTCGAATTCGATCTCGCGCGTATAGGCGAGCGTCTTGTCGCCGCTGGCCCCTACATCACCACTGAAGAATCCGGTCTTTCCCGCATCGTGCGCCGCGACATACGGCACAAAGCCCAGATCGTCGAAAATCTTGAATCGTCCCTGGAAATGCGATGCGGTCCGCGCGGTGCCGTCCACGGCGGCGATGTAGATGTCGCCCTTTTCGCCCAGCGCGGCGGTGGCATTGATGTGATCGGCCAGCATGTCGATGGGAAGCTGGAACGCCATGACGCCAACCCGGGTGCCGTTGGAATCGAAAATCGGGCTGGCCATGAACCCTGCCGGTGCGTCGGCGCTGGGGGCGTAGGGGGCGAAATCGGAAATCGCGACGCTGCCCTTGGCGGCCTTCGCGGCCTCTCGGTAGACCTGACCCAGACCGGTATCGGCGTATTTGCCGGTGGCGAAGTTCTCGCCGAAATCGGCCTCTTTCACGACGGTGTAGATCAGGTCGCCTTTCAGGTTGAACAGGAAGATGTCGTAGTAGCCGAAGTTGTCCAGCATGCTGCGCAACTGCCGCTGCACCGGCGCATGCGCGGCGGAATAGGCCGACCCGTCGCCGGCGTCTTCCAGTGCCTGACGCTGACCAAGGGGGTGGGGGTTGTCGGTGACATAGGCCTTTTGCACCGCTTTCAGATCCCCGCCGTCGACGGCAATGGCCGCGTCAAGGGTGGTGACGGCCTTGGATGCCAGTGGCGTTGCGGCCTTTCCGGCAAGATGGGTCGCTTTGGAATGCACCCATTCCTCGACTCGGGCGGCCTGATCCTCGGCAAGGCCCTTGATCATCGTCTGCGCGGCCTCGATCCGCATGCTTTGGGCCAGTTGGTACAGCGTCACGCCCATCGCCGTCGTCGTGAAGGCGAGGATCAGGACCAGCATCACCGGAAGGCGGCGGCTGATCGGCATCTGGGTGAATTTTCGAAACATCGTTACTCCGTTCCCCACATCCTTGAGTAGTGGTCTGGAGCGCAGTATCGCGGGAAAGGGGCTTAAAGATGACTTTTCACCGGTCAATTCCGGGTCGAAAAATCATCGGTTTTTTGTCGTTATTTTAGGGGTTAAGCACATGCCCCGCCCATGATCGGGCCGGGGAACTTCGGGTCACACCGTATCGAGATACAGTGCCAGCCTGTCCTCGTCGTTCAGGTCGGCGATGCGGCGGGCCTCTTGTCGCTTGGTCATGGTCAGGTTGCGGATCAGACCGCGAGGAAAGATGCGCGCGATTCTGGGGCTTTGCTCGAACGCGTCGATGGCCGCATGCCAACAGGTCGGGATCTGCGGCAGGTCCTGATCATAGGCGTTGCCGGTGATCGGCGGCGGGGGGGCAAGCTGTTCCTCGATCCCCTGAAGAGCCGCGCCCAGAACCGCGGCGATCATCAGATAGGGGTTGATGTCGCCTCCGGCCACGCGATGTTCGATCCGGCGGGCGCGGGGGGAACCGCCGGGAATGCGGATGGCCGAGGTACGGTTTTCCTTGGCCCAGCAGATTCCCGTGGGGGCATGGGCGCCCGGCACCAGCCGGTCATAGCTGTTGGCATGCGGCGCGAGGATCAGCGTCATGTCGGGCAGCGCGGCAAGACAACCCGCCACGGCCTGCCGCAACAAACCCGACCCGTCCGGGCTGTCGTCGTCGAAGATGTTGTTGCCGTTGGCATCGAGCACCGAGAAATGCATGTGCAGCCCGTTGCCGGCCTGATCGGGATAGGGCTTGGCCATGAAACTGCCCGCCAGCCCATGCTTGCGCGCCAGCCCCTTGACCAGCATCTTGAACAGCCAGGTATCGTCGGCGGCCTTCATCGCGGGGCCGTGCAGCAGGTTGACCTCGAACTGGCCCATGCCGCCTTCGGAAATCGCGGCGTCGGCGGGCAGGTCCATCGCCTCGCACGCGTCATAGAGATCGGTGAAGAAGGCGTCGAACGCATCAAGCGTGCGGAGGCTGAGGATCTCGGCTGCCTCGCGCCGCTTGCCCGACCGGGGGGAGCGGGGGGCATGAATGCCATCCTCGCTGTCGTCGATCAGGTAGAATTCCAGTTCCGTCGCGACCTGCGGGGTCCAGCCGCGGGCAGTATAGGCTTGCAGCACGCGGTTGAGCGCGTGGCGCGGGCAGCCGTCAAAGGGTTGGCCCGCCTCGTCGAACATCCAGAGGGGCAACAGCGCCGTGGGCGCATCCAGCCACGGCATCGGCACGAAGCCGCGGCCCGTGGGGTGCAGCACGCCGTCGGCATCGCCGGAGTCGAAGACCAGCGGGCTGCCCTCGATATCCTCCCCCCAGATGTCGAGGTTCAGAACCGACAGCGGAAAGCGTGTGCCTTCCTCCTCCACCCGGTCGGAAAAGCGCGACGGCAACCGCTTGCCGCGGGCCTGTCCGTTCAGGTCACAGGCGGCCACGCGGATCGTCCGCACCTGAGGGTGCGCGCGCAGCCATTCGCTCATCGGATCACCTGCGGGCGGATTCGCAGCCGTGGCCGGGCGTCGGGGGCCAGATGGCGGTTCAGTCGCCGATTCAGCGCGCCGAAGACAAGGATGATGATCAGCGTCAGCCCGATGAAATACCCCGCCACGATGGGATAGGGGATGAACGGGTTGAAGGTCTTGTCGGCGAAGTAGTTGGCGTAATAGAGGGCATCGCCCTTTTGCTGCCATGCCGGGAAGCCCGAGAAGTAGACCAGCGTCGTGGCGTGAAACAGGAAGATCGCCTCATTCGTATAGGCGGGCCAGGCCAGGCGCAGCATGGTGGGCCAGACGACGCGCCGGAATTTCGACCAGCCCGACAGGCCATAGGCATCGGCGGCCTCCAGATCGCCCTTCGGCACGCTGCGCAGCGCGCCATAGAAGATCTCGGCCGAATAGGCGGCGGTGTTCAGGAACAGCACGACCAGCGCCCCGGCCCAGGCCCGGGTCAGCCAGCGGGTCTCTGCCGTGATCTCGGTGAAGATCAGGTTCAGTTCGATCCCCGACTTCGGCAGCATCACGAAGGCCTCGTAGGCCAGGAAGAACTGGATGAAGAGCGGCGATCCGCGAAAGACGAAAATGAACCATTCCGCCGGTTTGCGGATGACCCATGTGCCGCTGTTCTTGGCCAGCGCGATGCCGGTGGCGAGGAAGAAACCGAAGAGAAGCGCAAAGGCGCCGAAATAGATGTTCCAGATCAGGCCGGACCCGATCAGCGTGAATTGCTCGCACAGGGTGAAATCGGACCGGGGCAACAGCCGCTCACCAATCCCGACAGAGCGCAGCGCGTAATCCTGAATGGTCTGCACGCAACTCATGCCGCGGCCTTTCGCTGGGCCTCACCGCCCATGGTGGCCTGTCCGTGGGACAGACGCGTGGTTACCCGGCCCAGCACGACCTCGGACACACGGGTCAGGGTCAGGTAAAAGACCAGAAGACCAAGGAAGTAGTAAAGCCGCCAGTCGGGATGCGGATAGGCGTAGATCGAAGTCTTTGATCCCCCCAGTTCCCGCGCCCAATAGACGATATCCTCCACCCCCAGCAGGAACAGCAGCGGCGTCGCCTTGATCAGGATCATCCACAGATTTGAAAGCCCCGGCAGGGCATAGACCCACATCTGCGGCACGAGAACCCGCCAGAAGCTTTGTCGTTCGGTCATCCCGTAGGCTTCGGCCGTTTCCATTTGCGCCCGCGGCACCGCCCGCATCGCGCCGTACAGAACATTCGCCGCAAAGGCCCCGAAGACGATGGCAAAGGCCAGCACCGCCAGAAAGAAGCCGTAGGTTTCGTGCACCCATTGCGGGCTGGTCGACATCGGCAGCTTGGCCTGCGCGCAGACGACGAAATCGTTGCCCTGCCGAACCGGTTCGGTCCAGTCGGGGCATTTCGCCTTGTGCCGCAGCCATTCGAACAACTGGTCCAACGCGATGGGCACAAAGAGGAAGAAGATGATGTCGGGCACACCGCGCACCATCGCGGTGTAAAGCCGCCCGATCCAGCGCAGCGGGAAGATCCGCGATCGCGCCGCGACCGCCCCGGCGAATCCGAAGGTGAGAGCCGCCGGTGCGGTGATCGCAAGCAGGACCATCACCGTCCCGAAGGAGGCATAGAACGCCATATGCTTGCCGCTGGTCAGGTAGCAAGCCAGCCAGTGCAGGCCTTCAAGCGAGGAGGGATCGGCGCAGGATGCAAACATTCAGGTGCGCGCGCGGCGACACCGCCGCGCGCCATTCTTCTGGCTCAGAAGCCGCCATTCATGCCGCCGAACCACTTGGCGATCAGCTCGTTCAGCGACCCGTCATCCTTCATCGACTGGATCGCGGCGTCGAAGGTCGCCTTCAACTCGGCGTCGGATTCGCGGATGCCCATCCCGATGCCGCCGCCCAGCATGACGTCGTCGCCAAGGATCATCAGTTCACCGCCGGATTCGTTCACGATGGGCTCAAGGAAGCCCTTGTCGGCCAGGACCGCGTCGGCCTCGCCATTCCGCACGGCGGCAATGGTTTCATCGGGTGTCGGGAATTCCACCAGCATCGCGCCGGTCTCCGCCACGTGGCTGGCCTGAATCGTGCCGGTCTGTGCGGCGACGACGGCAGAATTCACATCCACGTCGTCGGACATGGCGACATAGACCGACGGATCCGGCGGAAAATAGTTCTGGGTGAAGTCGATCACCTCGTCCCGCTCGTCGGTGATGCTCATGCCGGCGATGATCGTGTCGTAGTTGCCCGACACGAGGTTGGGAATGATCGAGTCCCATTCGTTGGTGACCCATTCGCAGGTCAGCTTGGCCCGGGCGCAGAGTTCATCGCCGAGTTCACGTTCGAACCCGTCCACGTCGCCGTTGTCATTGATGAAGTTGTACGGAGGATAGGCGCCCTCGGTCCCCATGCGGACCACATCCTGCGCCAGCGCCATGCCTGCCGAAAGGGCAAGGGCGGCGGTGCCAAGGATCAGCTTTTTCATGATGGAAACTCCCGTCATTGTCGTTCGCGGTCTCAGGCCGCGGTTGCGCTTAGAAACTTTTGCAGTCGTTCGGATTTCGGGGCACCGAACACGGCGTCGGGCGGGCCCTGCTCCTCGATCCGGCCCTGATGCAGGAACACCACATGGTCGGATACGTCGGCGGCCAGCCGCATGTCGTGGGTGACAAGAAGCATGGTCCGGCCTTCCTCGGCCAGCACCTTGATCACGCGCACGACCTCCTGCTGCAATTCGGGGTCGAGCGCGGAGGTCGGTTCATCGAACAACAGCGCGCGCGGCTGCATCGCGAGGGCACGCGCAATGGCGGCGCGCTGCTGCTGGCCACCCGATAGCTGCGCCGGGAAGACGTCGCACTTGTCGCCGATGCCGACCTTGGCCAGCAGGTCGCGGGCGCGCGCCTCTACCGTCTCCCGGTCTTCCTTCAGAACGGTCACCGGGGCCTCCATCACGTTCTGGAGGATGGTCATATGGGTCCACAGGTTGAACTGCTGGAACACCATCGACAGGTTCGTGCGGATGCGGATGACCTGTTTGCGGTTGGCCGGGCTGCGCGCCGGTCCCTTGCCGCGCCATTTGACCGGATCGCCTTCGAACAGGATCTCGCCCTGCTGGCTGTCCTCCAGAAGGTTTGCACAGCGCAGAAGCGTCGATTTGCCAGAACCGGACGAGCCGATCAGCGACACGACATCGCCCTTTTGCGCGGCGATGCTGACGCCCTTGAGAACCTCCAGCGCGCCGTAGCTCTTGTGGAGGTCGCGGATTTCGATCACGGGCGGGTCTTGCTGGGTCACGCGGCCTTCGGCATTCGTTAATGACTGGCCGGAAGTAGGGCGCAACTTCACCGCAATTGCAACGGGGAACCGGCGTCAATCGATGCAGATGCCCGTGATTTAGGCAGTTTTGGCAGGTCGCGAAGGTCGCCTCGCGCAACGCGCGAATGTGTATCTCGGGGTCGGCACTTACGCGGCGTTCAACCGTCCTGACGCCGTTCCGCCCTTTGTCGGGCAAGGGCGCTGTCACGGTCGTTCACGCCCAGCAGGTTTGCGACAAGGCGCAGCAGGCCGTCTTCTTCCTCGTCCCGGATTCCATCGGCCAGCACGACGTCCCACAACGCTTCCACCACGCCTTCGCGCTCTTCATAGGGGACGGCGTCCTTTATCGCGCGGGTAAACCGGACGGTATCGGGCGCCTCGGCCTCAAGCTTTTCGGCATCGTGACGCAGGGTCTCGGCCTCCGCGGGCGCCAGAGCGTAGCGGGATGCGAGAATGCGATCGATCCGCTCGGCCTCCTCATGGGCATATTCGCCGTCGGACCGGGCGATGCGCACCAGAAGCGCTGCCAAGGCAAGCCGGGCGTCACGATCGGGAAGCTGGTCGGGTTCGGGCTGGATCAGCCGAGTCAGGAAATCCGCAAACATGATCTGGATATAGCCGTGGGGGGCGATCTGGCCAAGGGGCGCCGGGGCGGTTGGGAAATGCGGCGTATGCTACGCGGTGAGCCCCTCGAATAGCGCAGACAGGCGGGCGGCTTCCTCCGCCGTCCCCCAGGGCGCGTTCACGACGAACATGCCCGACCCGATCAGACCGTGTCCCGGTCGCGCCGGGGGAAAGCCGACCTCGTGACACAGGGCATCGGCGAAGCGGTCTTTGAGCGCGGCAATCATCGGGGCGTGCAGGCCCGCCGCCATGATCGGATACCAGAGCGCCAGCACACCGACGTTCCACTTGCGGTGAATGTCAGCCATGTGGCGGGGAATGGCATCGTAATCCGCCTTCACCTCGAAGCTCGGGTCGATCAGCATCATCCCGCGCCGGGGCATCGGCGGCACAAGCGCCCGGGCCGCCCGGAAGCCGTCCTCCTGCCGCAGATGGACGCCGAAGGACGCCATGGCCTCGGCCAGGGCCTTGTGTTCCTGCGGATGCAACTCTGCCAGATGCATGACATCCTTGGGGCGCAGGGACAGCGCCGCGAGCAGAGGCGAGCCCGGATAGGCCGACGGCCCGAACCGGGCCCGGACGTCCTCCAGCCTGCCGCGATACGGGTGGTCGGGGGGCAGCCGCGCCTCCATCGCGCCGACGCCCTGCGCGGCCTCTCCGGTCTTGATGGCCTCGGGCGCGGACAGATCGTACAGGCCACGGCCCGCATGGGTTTCGATATAGCTGAGCGGTTTGTCCTTGCGGGTGAGATGCGCAAGCATGCAGCACAAAAGCGCATGCTTGTGCACATCGGCAAGGTTCCCCGCGTGATAGATATGCTGGTAGGACAGCATCAGAGCGCCGCGGCCGGTGTTACACCAGCCGCGAGGTTTCCACCGCCGCGCGCACAAAATCTGCGAACAGCGGATGCGGGGCGAAGGGTTTCGACTTCAGTTCGGGGTGGAACTGAACGCCGATGAACCAGTGGTGGTCCTTCCATTCCACGATCTCGGGCAGGCGGCCGTCGGGCGACATGCCGGAAAAGATCAGGCCCTTTTCCTCCAGCTTCTCGCGGTACTTGATGTCCACTTCATAGCGGTGGCGGTGGCGTTCTTCGATCAGCGTCTTGCCATAGATCTTGGCCACCTTCGATCCTTCGGCCAGATGGGCGTTGTAGCTGCCCAGCCGCATCGTGCCGCCCTTGTCGTCATCGGCCTTCCGCTGGACCTTCGCATTCCCCTGCACCCATTCCTTGAGATGATAGACCACCGGCGTGAAGCGCTTTTGGCCTGCTTCGTGGTCGAATTCCTCCGACCCCGCATCGGTCAGGTGGGCGATATTGCGCGCCGCCTCGATCACGGCCATCTGCATGCCAAGGCAGATGCCCAGATAGGGGATGTCGCGTTCGCGGGCGAATTGCGCGGCCTTGATCTTGCCCTCGGTGCCACGCTCTCCGAACCCGCCGGGGACGAGGATCGCGTGGAACCCCTCAAGCCAGGGGGACGGGTCCTCGCGTTCGAAGATCTCGGCGTCGATCCATTCCGCCTTGACCTTGACGCGGTTGGCCATGCCGCCATGGGTCAGCGCCTCGGCAATCGATTTGTACGCGTCTTCAAGTTGCGTGTACTTGCCGACGATGGCCACGCGGACCTCGCCCTCGGCATTGAAGATCCGGTCAGAGACGTCTTCCCACTTCGACAGGTCGGGCCGCGGGGCGGGGCTGATCTGGAACGCATCCAGCACGGCCTGGTCCAGCCCCTCGCGGTGATAGGCCAAGGGTGCCTCGTAGATCGATTTCAGATCCTGCGCGGCAATCACGGCATCGGGACGCACGTTGCAGAACAGCGCCAGCTTGTCCCGTTCCTTTTGCGGGATCGGCCCTTCGGAACGGCAGACCAGAACGTCAGGCGCAATCCCGATGGAGCGGAGTTCCTTGACCGAGTGCTGGGTGGGCTTGGTCTTCAACTCGCCCGACGCCTGGATATAGGGCAGCAGCGTGAGATGCATGAACATGCATTGGCCCCGCGGCTTG
The DNA here is from genome assembly GCF_002079305.1 of Rhodovulum sp. P5. NCBI lineage: Bacteria > Pseudomonadati > Pseudomonadota > Alphaproteobacteria > Rhodobacterales > Paracoccaceae > Rhodovulum > Rhodovulum sp. P5. Next base: position 1,111,389 of record NZ_CP015039.1, on the reverse strand, counting down.
TCCTGGCTGAACTGGCGGATCGCTTCGAAGAAGGGCAAGCCCTCGATGTCGCCGACCGTGCCGCCGATTTCGCACAGCATGAAATCGACCTCGTCCTCGCCGATCCGGATGAAGTCCTTGATCTCGTCGGTGACGTGGGGAATGACCTGAATGGTCTTGCCGAGATAGTCGCCCCGGCGTTCCTTCTCGAGCACGTTGGAATAGATGCGCCCCGAACTGACCGAGTCGGTCCGGCGGGCGGCCACGCCCGTGAAGCGTTCGTAGTGCCCAAGGTCGAGATCGGTTTCCGCCCCGTCATCGGTGACGAACACCTCGCCATGTTCGAACGGGCTCATCGTGCCGGGGTCGACATTGAGGTAAGGGTCAAGCTTGCGCAGCCTGACGGTGAAGCCGCGTGCCTGCAACAGCGCCCCGAGTGCGGCTGATGCAAGTCCTTTGCCCAGCGACGAAACCACGCCGCCTGTAATGAAAATGAAACGTGCCATCTGGCCGGCGTCTCCCGTGTGTCCTGCCTGTTATCTGCTCGATCCGGCCTGAAAAGCCGCTACATCACGGGATTCCAGAATAACGGATTCGCACTGGGGCCGCAACAAGGCGGCGCAATCAGTCGGGACGTTAACCCCGGTAAATCAATATGTTGTTGGTTGGTCTCAGTCGGCCCGCGGCGGCATCAACGGCGCGTCGCCCGGGGCCACCGGCGGCGGCGGCAACAGGCCATCGGAGTCGGGCAGGCCGGTTGCGGGCTCATCCATGCTTTCGACCGGGGCCGGGGTGGGCGTATCGACGATGCGGTCGATGACCGATGTGCCCGCCGCGTTGCGTGCCGCAAGGATCGTCAGGGCCAAGGATGTGCAGATAAAGCAGATGGCGAAGAACCATGTCAGCTTGCCCAGCGGCGACGCCGGCGCGCGGCCCGCTGCGGTCCCGCCACCGCCCATTCCGAGCCCGCCCCCTTCGTTGCGCTGCAGCAAAACGATGCCGATCAGGCAAAGAGCGAGGATGAGATGGACGATGAGGATGACGTTCTGCATATGGAGCGGCCCCGGCTTAATTTGGCGGTGTACCTAAGCCCATCGGGCCGCCCCCGCAACCCCCGTCAGGCTTTGGCGGTTTTGGTCTTGCGCGACTTCTTCTTGGACGGGACGCGCCAGCTCATCGCGCCACCAAGAAGCAGCGAAGCCAGAACCAGCAGACCCCAGACGTTTGTGTCGGTCGCATCGAGCGTGATCATGCCCTTTTCAAGCAGGATGTAGCCCAGAAGGCCGATGATGATCGCCAGCAGGACGATGCCGATAACGCGCAGCGTACGCAGCATGGTGATCAGGTAGATGAGGAAAATCAGCCCCAGCATCACGCCGATGCCGATGGCCAGAGGTTGTTGGGCTTCGTAGTTTGCCTGAACCCATGTGTAGTAGTTGTAGTCAGTCGGATTGTAGAGAGCGGCCAGTGCGGCGAACGCGACCAGCCAGCGTAGCAGAAATCCGGACATTCTTGATCCTCCGTGATTATAATGTTGCCGACTCGTCAGTGAGTGTAACGCTGCTTGGCGCGAATGCGCCGAATTTTGCCTTGTCGCATCGTCGCAGGACACTATGTCTACCGGCTTGCGTCAGCATGGCGCACCCAAGATGATGTCCTCCGGCCGCGTCAATCATCCACATCGTCGATGTCGGCCTGACCCGTCAGACGGCGGCGCACGATACTCCACGACAAGCCGATACCAAGGACGAAGGACAGCGCGACGAGAGCGAGCCAGGTGTTCCGGCCGGGGTCGTTCAACTGGATGATGTCGTAGTCGACCAGAACCCAGATCAGCGCTGCCACCAATGCCGTGACCAGCGCCATGCCGAAGGCGCCGATCGACCGCAGCGTCGCCCGCAGGTAAATGATATAGCCGGTCAGAAGCACCAGCCCGGCCAGTACCACCAGCGGGGTCTGTTCGCCCCACAGGGCCGGGGCCTTTCGGGCATAGTTCCACTCTGTGGGGTTGTAGGTTGCCGCCAACAGCACAAAGGCGATGAGACAGCGCAGCAGAAGCCCAAGCATATGCGTTCCTTCCTCGGGTCGTGTCAGGTTGCAGTCGCAAACAAGAAGCCCGGCTCCCTTTTCGGGAAGCCGGGCGCCGACCCGATGCAAGCTTGGGACGAGGGCTTATGTCAAGGGACGTGGCCGCGCAGCCCGGAACCCGGCCATGACAAGAACGCCGCCCAACAACAGCGGTGCCCCCGCGGGAAGCGGAACCGGCGCAATCGGGGCGACGACGGAAATGGTGCCCAGGCTGACCGACTTCGTGCCCCAGGCGATTTCGAAGGGCGACGGGTTTATCAGGCTAAGCTGGCTGGTGTCGCCCGAGACGCCGGTATCGCCACCACATCCGAATTCGTTGTCGTCATCCCGAGAGAAATCACCGCAGGAGCCACCGAAAAAGGGCGCTTCAAGGGCAAGGCCCAGTTCGTAGCCGGCCGAGAGACCTGTTGCACTGTCGAAGGAATTGCGCAGCGCCACGTCGATCAACTCAAGCGTCCAGTTCCCTTCAAGCGACAGGTCGAGCAGGCTGTCCACACCGTTGACCATCGAAAAGGCGTTCGTGACGATCGTGCCGCCTTCATGCGTGGCGACGATCGTTCCCTGAAGGGCGCTGACGGAAAAGGACGTCTCTTGCGAGGCGTCGAGGGTGACTTCGGCGCGGACCGCAAGGCCAAGCGATGCATCGGGGCCGACCCCTGTGATCTTCCGGGTCGCGCGTTCGGTGCCGGTGCTTCCGAACCCGCTCCGGCTGTCGGAGGTGGAAAGCGAGTAGTCGTCGCCGATCACCGTGAATTCGGGCAGGTTGATCCCGAGGAAGGACTTGAAATTGACGAAGGCACCAGCCTCGGCGCCCATATAGGTGCTATAATCGAAGTTGAGGTTGTTGAGGCTCATCGACAGCGCAACCTGATCCGCATCGGCAAGATCGACGCTATCGCTGAAGCTGGTGGAAAACCCGATATTGGCCGCCGCGTCGACGTCGCCGCCAGAGGCTGCGGCACCGAAACGCAGGGTCGCAATGCCCAGATCGACCGATGTGAACTTGTTGAAACTGAGAGAGTTGCCGCCGTCCAGCCCGACGTTGTCGCGGGAATAGTTCAGGACGGAGCTTACGGTCGCTGCGTACGACAGGCTGGGCACAACTATAGAGGCCGCCAACGTGGCGGCGAAAAAAGACGACTTCATCTTGTATCTCCCTGTGGGAAAATCGCTTTCCCTGCGTCAAAGTGCCCGACATCCTGTTGCAAGTAAAGAAACAACGCGTCGGTCGGTTTTCGGGTTTTGGCCCCCGTTCGGCTTGTGTATACCCACGACTGGTTTCGTGCAGGAGGTTAGGCCATGGCCAATGTCGTCGTCGTGGGTGCCCAGTGGGGCGACGAAGGAAAGGGCAAGATCGTCGACTGGCTGTCGGAACGGGCCGATGTTGTCGCCCGGTTCCAGGGCGGGCACAATGCCGGGCATACGCTGGTGATCGACGGAACCGTCTACAAGCTGCACGCCCTGCCCTCGGGCGTCGTGCGCGGCGGCAAGCTCTCTGTGATCGGCAATGGCGTGGTGCTGGACCCGTGGCACCTTGTGGAGGAAATCGGGACGCTGCGCGGGCAGGGGGTGGAAATCACGCCCGAGACGCTGATGATCGCCGAGAACACGCCGCTGATCCTGCCCTTCCACGGCGAACTGGATCGCGCCCGCGAAAACCAGAATGCCGTTGCCAAGATCGGCACCACCGGCCGGGGTATCGGCCCCTGCTATGAAGACAAGGTGGGCCGGCGGGTCATTCGCGTTGCCGATCTGGCCGACGATGCGACGCTGGAATTGCGGGTCGACCGTGCGCTTGTGCATCACAACGCCCTGCGTGCCGGGCTTGGGCTGGAGGAAATCGACCGGGAGGCGTTGCTGGCCAAACTGCGCGCCATTGCACCTGCGATCCTCGAATATGCCGCGCCGGTCTGGAAGGTGCTGAACGAAAAGCGCAAGGCCGGCAAACGTATCCTCTTCGAAGGGGCGCAAGGCGCGCTTCTGGATATCGACTTCGGGACCTATCCTTACGTAACGTCGTCGAACACGATTTCGGGGCAGGCGGCGACGGGAACCGGTATCGGGCCGGATTCAATCGACTTCGTGCTGGGCATCGTCAAGGCCTACACCACCCGCGTGGGCGAAGGGCCGTTTCCGACCGAACTGCACGACGACGACGGTCAGCGCCTTGGCGAACGGGGCCACGAGTTTGGCACCACGACGGGACGCAAGCGGCGGTGTGGCTGGTTCGATGCGGTACTGGTGCGCCAGACCTGCGCGACCAGCGGCGTAAAGGGGATTGCCCTGACCAAGCTGGACGTTCTGGACGGGTTCGAGACACTTCGGGTGTGCGTGGGCTATGACCTTGACGGCCAGCGGCTCGACTACCTGCCGACCGCGGCTGATCAGCAGGCGCGCTGCGTGCCGATCTACGAGGATATGCCCGGCTGGTCTGAATCGACGGAAGGTGCGCGCAGCTGGGCCGATCTGCCGGCCAACGCGATCAAATATGTCCGCCGGGTGGAGGAGTTGATCGACTGTCCTGTCGCGCTACTCTCGACCTCACCCGAACGCGACGACACGATCCTTGTAACCGATCCCTTCTCTGACTGATGGCACTTTCCTACAAAGCCCGCCGCCGCTGGTCTCTGGTCATCCTTCTGATCGGACTGCCACTCTATATCGTGGTCGCGATCACGGTCGTGAACCTGTTCCCGCGCCCGCCATTCCTGGTGGAGCTTCTGATCTACATGGTGCTTGGGATCGTCTGGGCCCTGCCGTTCAAGTTCGTGTTTCAGGGCATCGGACAGCCCGACCCCGATGCCGCACCGAAAGGCGGGTCTCAAGGGAACAAGAAGGGCGAGTGATGCGGGCCGGGGCGATTGTGCCCTTGGCCCGCCCGGATCAGGCCTTGCGACGGGCAGACGGTGCTTCGTGCTGACAGGCGTCGGTCATTTCAAATTCGCCACGTCGGACCTTGCGGAATATTCCGCGTCTCAGCAGTTCGCCGAAAGCGTGCAAGAGATCCTCGCGCGTGGCCTTGCCGCCAAGCCACCCGATGGCCAGGCGCACGGTCTGTGGCCGGCGGAACCTGTCCTGCCCCTTGACGTCATGCAGATAGGCCGCCGCCGTTTCCAGCGTGTCATGGAGGCCGGAGGCCCCCCGTTCCGTTGCGAAGGCCTCAAAGCTCTGGCCGGATGATCCGAAGACCGTGTCGGTTCCGGTATCGGCCTGACCTTCCCCCGTCAGAAACGGGATCGGCTCGATCTGAAGCGGGGCAGGGCGTACCGTGTCGGGGCTTGTCTTGGGGTCCGGTCTGGGCCCATCGACGCGCAGTTCCGATGCCAGGATCAGCGGGGCGAGACGCCGGCCGGGCGTGGACTTGGCCTCTGCCGTGGTCCGGTCGCCCCGAACGATCTTGTCCAAGGCCTGGCGGTACAGGTGTTTTTCCCGCTCTTCCTCAGCGGCCCGGATCGCCTCGGGGTTCTGTTTGCGTTCGGCAACGGTTGCGGCAACCGCGGCCTTCAGATGCGCGATCGAGGCCCGTCGGCGCCGGTTTTCAAGCCCTTCGAGCTTGTTGTTGGTCTCTTCAAGAAGTCGCTGCAGCGCAACATCCTTGCCGTTCCTGTCCTCGCCCCGCATCCAGGACGGGTCGAAAGCGGCCGACGGTGTGGGTTCGGGATCGACGACGGACATGGAAAGATCACTACCTGAACCAAAGTGCATTTCGGGCGCATCCGATCCGTTTGCGTCGGTTGCGACCGCCTCTCTCTCCCTCGCCGATGCCATGGTGTGGATGTCATGGTACGGCGGCTGCCGGTCCCGTCCTGCTGGCGCCACAGGGTCTGCCGGATCTGCAGGGCGCCACCCTTCGACCAGATCCGCCCGGCGGAGCCTCAACACCCGGGCCCTCGGGCGGGGCCTGGAGGTGCCCGTCGCAGATGCGGGCGCCTGCGGGCGCTCAAGTCCGTTCGTTCGCTCGTCCGACCTGTCGTCGCCAATCCTTGCAACGGCGCGCGGGTCTGTCCCGGCTGCATCTGAGTGTTCCCCTTCTGGGTATCTCGCGGTGACCTGCTGACCACCGCCTGTCGTGACCTTTGAATCCTCAACTAAGGCCGTATCCGCGAATCCGGTGCGGATTTGAGGCCCAAGTGTGAAAATTCGTGGGCCGCTGACACTTTCTCCACCCTCGATTTCGGGGCGGTCAGGGGATTTCGAAACCGGTTGCATCGTTTGAACGGGCGGCTCACGCTTTGCCGAGGGGGGGACGCCCGGTTGGCCGCGATGCACCTCTGGCGGAACACGCTCCGACGACACAGGCAGGCTTTCGGGTGCCACGGCGTCAGGCGCCGTAGGGTCTGCGCCAGCGCGGGCCTTTTCGACAACCGCACGTATCCGGGCAAGCTTGGCCGCCACGGTTTCGGGGGGCGGCATGTCCACGTCGTCTTCGCCGGGAGGAGACGTCTCAACGGCCGGAAGCGCCGGTGGCGCAGGGGCCTTTTCAGGTTCGGCCGGACCGGGCCGCAGATGAACCCCATCGGCTGCGTCATAGGCTTCAACCCGGCGGCTGATTTCCCGTTCGGCGATGCGTTGCAGCGTTTCAGTGTCCGGCGTGGGCGGTTCTGCCCCGAAATAGCGGTCGTCAGCGGCAAGATCGCGGAAATACTCGGCAATGGCCTTCATCGTTCCGAAGGAGTCCTCGAACCCCTCCAGCGTGCATGAGAACGTGCCATAGGAGACCGTCAGGATCTTGCTCGATCCAACCATCTATTGCTCGCTTTCTCCTCACACCACCTTCCGAATTTACCATATGCACATTCCAAAGAGTGAACGGAAAGGGGAATTTTCGAGGATTTTTCTGTATTTCCGTTGAGTTGGACGCTTTCCTGACGCATTCATGCCACCATGTCGCCACAATTGATCCTCGTTTCGGACAAGATCACCATTCTGGGCGGGGGCGCGGTGAATCACTCCGACCTCGCGCGCGCCCTCGATCTGGCCCCGTCACTGGTCGCGGCGGATGGCGGCGCCGATATCGCGCTTGCGGCCGGCCACATGCCGGATGCGGTGATCGGGGATTTCGATTCCATCTCCGCCGCTGCGCGCGCTGCGATCCCCAAGGACCGCCAGTTTCCGGTGGCGGAGCAGGACAGCACCGATTTCGAGAAGTGCCTGCGATCGGTCGAGGCGCGGCTGATCCTTGGCGTCGGGTTTCTGGGGGACCGTTTCGATCACGCGCTGGCCGCGCTCAACACGCTGGTGCGATATCCCCACAAACGCACCATCCTGATCGGGGATGACGATATCTGCTTTGTTTGTCCTCGGCAGCTGGACCTCGACCTGCCCGCCGGCACCCGGTTTTCGCTGTTCCCCATGGCGCACGTTGCGGGGCAAAGCGGTGGGCTGCGTTGGCCCATTGACGGGATCGCCTTCGCGCCGGGGGGGCGGATCGGGACATCGAACGAGGTCACGGGGCCGGTGCGGCTGACGATGGATGGGCCGGGCATGGCGGTCCTGCTACCGGTTGAATTCCTGACACCGGTTGCCGAGGCGCTTATGGCGGTGGAGGTGGCGGGCGGTTGAGGTGCCGTTCGCGCAGGAACACATAAAGCCCGGCACCGATGATGATTGCGATGCCGACGACCGACTGCGTATCGGGCAGATCATTGAAGATAACATAGCCCAACGCCGTCGCCGCTACGATTTCAAGGTATTGCAGCGGCGCGATGGTCGCGGCGGGGGCAAGGCTGACCGCGGCGCTGATGAAAAGATGCGAGACCGTGGCAGCAAGCCCGACACCGGCAAGCCAGAGCCAGAACAGCCCAGTCGGCATCACGATGTCGAGCGGACCTGCGCCCGACCCCGAAAACACCGCCAGCACGGGCACCACGATCAGCACGGCAGCGAGCGCGGTCCACGCCTGCAGGGCGACGGGATGGCTCTGCCGGGCGACGCGGCGCGTCAGAACGACGTAATTGGCAAAGCAGAAGGCCGTGAACAACGGCAAAAGGGCGACCGGCCCGAACGCGGAAAAACTCGGCCGGATGATCAGGAGCGCCCCGGCAAAGCCGACAAGGCAGGCCAGTATCCGGCGCCAGCCAACCGTTTCACCAAGAAAGAGCGCGCCCAGAACCGTCAGGATGAACGGTTCCACAAAGAAGATCGCGATGGCGTCGGCCAGCGGCATGCTGCCAAGGGCCGTGAAGAAGGCGCTGGTCGCCATCAGGATCAGCGCTGCGCGGATCAGGTGCAGACCGGCCTCTGCCGCGTTGGGGCGCCCGAGTTTGCCGATGAGTCCGGCCACCGGGAACAGGATAAGCACCTGCAGGGAAAACCGCGCTGCCACGATCTGCCCCACGGGGATTTCGTCTGCGGCGAACTTGGCGAAACTGTCCATCACCGGGGCGGTGACGGCAAAGCCGATCATCAGAAGGACGCCCATCACCGGGCGGTCGGAACCCTGTGTCATGCCCGCGATGTGCCTTGCCGGCCCGTCCGTGTCCAGCGGGAGTCGTATCCTGGGTCGCGCGCGGGGCGGGGGTTAGTGGTTATGGTCGTGCGGGGGCGCGTCGGGCAGTGTTCCTTTGAGAAACGCTTCGACCGCCGCAGCCGGATCGGTTTCGGAGGTCGCGGCGGCCGTGATCCCGCGGCGCGCCATGCGGTCGATGAACCGCGCCCCGGCGCTGGCCGCGATGATTGCGGACATGTCGTAAAGCGGGTGATGCCCTTCGCCGTTGAAATCGTGCAACGCCATGCCCATGGGCAGGTCAAGGCGGTCGACCTCCCGGATGGGCGCGCCTGCCTCGGCCTCGAAAACCAGGAACCGGCGGGTCTTGCCGACATGTGGGGTAACGGTGCGGAAATTCTGACTGGCGACGGCGATGCGCATGGGGTGGTCCTTGGGTTTTGGCGATTCGGTTCAGGCAGGTCCGATGAAATGACACCCCGATACATCACGTCTAGATCGGCCTGTCGGTGACTTCATCACCAATCCGCACGTTTTGAGTCGGGTTTTGGGGGAAGCCTTAGCAGGCTACTGAAAAACCAAGAAAACCCCGCGGTCGCAAGAGAAAACCGTTCCTTGAAAGCAACGATGGATCAAGGCAAGCAGGGCCGCGCCCTCCCGGGGGAGGGTCGGGCGCGGCCCGGGCTGGTCGCCCGGACCAGCTTCGGGACGATGTTCCGAAAGCTTTCGACCGTAGACGCATGTCGTGTGCTTTCTCAGCAGCCTTCGTATGCGGCTTCAGAAATTCGGCACGTTGACGGCCAAGCCGCCCGGCAGGGTGCCATCGGTGGTCAGCCCGCGCGCGATGCAATCGGACATGACCGACCCCGCTGAAGGCAAGCGAGCCATGAAGCCATGCGCGCAGACCATGCGCGTGGAAGGGGTAGGCGCTGAGCGGGTCGAGAAACCGCTCCGCCGCCACCATCGGCCCGATCATGCGCGACGATGACGGGCCGATGCCGATTGTGAAGACTTTGAAGACGGACAGAGACATCCGCGGGGCCTCCCCGTCCCAAGGCAGGGGCGTTCGCGCTGCTTTGCCGATCCGAAAGCGACATTACCGAACGGGTTGCCGCCGCCGGACAAGCGCCATCCCGTCCCGCATATTGGCTGAGAGCAGCGCGAAATTTGCAGCCCCGGCCATGAGTTCGAGCGCCTGCACCGCGTAAAAGCCCGTATCGAGCGCGCCGGCGCCCGCTTTCGATGCAAGGAAGACCGCGGACGGCACGAGGATCAGGACCCCGTTCAGCGCCGCCAGCCGCATGCGCCGCGTTTTCGTGGCGACCACGGGTCCGCGATGGCTGCGTGCCAGTCGCGCGCCCCCCGCCCCGGCGAGGGCGAGACTGGGGATGAGCAGGGCCAGTGCGTAGAGGATGGCCTGTTTGACCGCGGCGACCTGTGTGGGGGTGCCCAGCGTTTCGACCAGCACGGTCGACGTCCAGAACGTGGCGATGAGGGTGAGGCCGAGTGCGCCTGCGGCGGCGTGCAGTTTGGGGGACATGGGTCATCTCCAATAAGATAGCATGCTATTTAGAATGTCATTGCATAGCGTGCTATGCAATGTTCAGTTCTGCACATGACCTTCTGCAAGGACGCATCGGCCGGGTTTCTGGCCAACCACATGGCGCGGCTGTTCGAAAAGGGCCTTGCCCGGCGCATCGCGCCGCTGGGCCTAGCCCCGGCGCAGTTCATGGTTCTTCTGGAACTCTGGCGCGAGGAGGGGTTGACGCAGCGCGATCTGGTAAGCCGGCTGGACGTGGAGCAGGCGACGATGGCGAACACTCTGGCACGGATGGAGCGTGACGGCCTGATCACGCGGACCGGGGATGAAAAGGACCGGCGGATCAGGCGCGTCTTTCTCACCGATACCGCCCGCGCCATGGAAGCGCCCGCGACCGCGGCCGCCGCGGCCCAGAATGCCGAGGCCATGGCCGCGCTGTCCCCGAATGAGCAGGCGGCGCTCATGGCCTTGATGACGCGGGTGATCGACCGGATGAAGCGCACAGGATAAGGCCGCACCGGACCCGGACCGAAAGCGAATTGCCACTCGCAGCACTGGGCCGACTCTCCTATAAGGGCGATGACCAGCGAGGAGTGGACATATATGAGCGGAGCACTTTCCCCGAGTGACAAGGCCAAGTTCGCCGCTGCCCGGCGGGCCGTGGACTTCGTCGACAACGGCATGCAGGTCGGGCTTGGAACCGGCTCGACAGCGGCCTGGATGGTGCGGTGCCTGGGTGAGCGGGTGCGCGAGGAGGGGCTGAAGATCAAGGGCGTGCCGACATCGACGCGCACCGCCGATCTGGCGCGCGAGGTCGGGATCGAGTTGATCACTCTCGATCAGGCCCGGCGCCTTGATCTGACCATCGACGGCGCGGACGAATTCGATGCCGAGTTCAACCTGATCAAGGGCGGCGGCGGTGCGCTCTTGCAGGAAAAGATCGTGGCCACCGCGTCGGACCAGATGATCGTGATCACCGACCCCTCGAAAGAGGTCGCGAAACTGGGGGCCTTCCCGCTGCCGGTCGAGGTGATCCCCTTTGGCTGGCAGACCACCATGGCCCTGATCGAAGAGGCATTGGAGGGTCAGGACGTTCTGGGCCGCGATGTGACCCTGCGCATGGACGGCGACACGCCCTTCGTGACCGATGAGGGCAACCGGATTCTCGACCTGCACCTGAAAAGCATCGCCAATCCGCGCAAGCTGGCCATGATGCTGAACCAGATCGCGGGCGTGGTGGAAAATGGCCTGTTCATCGACATCTGCGACATCGTCCTGATCGGCAATGTCGAAGGTGAGGTCGAAATTCGCGACATGGGTGCCGGCACGACCGAGACCGACGTCGTCGATTTCGCCGTGAACGAAAACATCTTCGCCGATCTGTAAGGGGAGGGGCATGTCCTTCGACTACGATCTCTTTGTCATCGGTGGCGGCTCGGGCGGGGTCCGGGCCGCGCGCCTTGCGGCGTCCGAAGCCGGTGCCAGCGTGGGCCTTGCCGAGGAATACCGCATGGGCGGAACCTGCGTGATCCGCGGTTGCGTGCCGAAAAAGCTGATGGTCTTCGCCTCGGAATTCCGCAGCGCGATGCAGGATGCCCGTGCCTATGGCTGGGAGGTCACCACCGGCACGTTCGACTGGCCGGCGTTTCGCGCCAAGCTGGATGCCGAACTGGACCGGCTGGAGAATATCTATCGAACCAACCTGCAAAAGGCCGGGGTAGAGATCTTCGATACCCGCGCGACACTGGCCGATGCGCATACGGTGCGGTTGGCCGATGGGACGACCAAGACGGCCCGCCATATCCTGATCGCCACCGGCGGGCGGCCCTATGTGCCAGACTTCCCCGGTTGTGAACACACCATCACCTCGAACGAGGTGTTCCAGTTCGAGGCATTGCCGAAACGAATTCTGATCGTGGGTGGCGGCTATATCGCCTGCGAATTTGCCTGCATCCTGAACGGACTTGGGGTCGAGGTCACGCAATACTATCGCGGCGCGCAAATCCTGCGTGGTTTTGACGAAGAAGCCCGGGGCCATATCGCGGGCGCGATGCGTGATTCCGGTATCGACCTGCGGCTGGGCACCATCGTGCAGCGGATCGAAAAGGTCGAGGACAGGCTGTGGGTCAAGTCCACCGACGGGCATGATGCGGTCTATGATCAGGTGTTGTATGCCACGGGGCGCACGCCCAACAGCGATGGGCTGGGTCTGGCCGAGGCAGGCGTTCGGCTGAAGGACAATGGCGCGGTCGAGGTCGACGCGTATTCCCAAACCTCCGTACCTTCGATCTTTGCGGTGGGCGACGTCACCGACCGCATCAACCTGACCCCGGTGGCGATCCGGGAAGGTGCGGCCTTCGTCGAGACGGTGTTCAAGGGCAACCCGACCCGCCCCGATCACACGCTGGTGCCCGGCGCGGTGTTCACCCAGCCCGAATTCGGGACGGTCGGCCTGACCGAAGAAGAGGCCCGCGCCCTTGGCCCGATCGAGGTTTATGCCACAGCCTTCCGCCCCATGCAGACGAGCTTTGCCGGGCGCGAGGACCGCGTGCTGATGAAACTGATCGTCTGTGCCGACACGCGCAAGGTTCTGGGCTGCCATATCGTGGCCGATCATGCCGGTGAAATGATCCAGCTTGCGGGCATCGCGATCAAGATGGGCGCGACGAAAGAGGCCTTCGCCCGGACCGTTGCGGTTCATCCCACGATGGCCGAAGAACTCGTGACCATGAAAGCGCCGGTCAGGACGGCTTGAATTCGAGCCTTTGACAACCAGTTAAGGCACGACGCAAAAGAACACCCGACCGAGACAGACCAAGAAAAGAGGTAACACCCTAGATGGCTGGACACAGTGGCGGGCCTTGGGGGGGCGGAGGCTCCAACCAGGGCGGCGGCGGCAACAGGGGCGGAGGCGGCGGTGGCCGCGGACCCGGAGACGAACCGCCCCAGATTCCCGAAATCGACGAACTGATGCGCAAGGGGCAGGAACAATTGCGCGTTCTGATGGGCGGCCGCGGCAATGGTGGCGGCGGTGGCGGTGCCCCGAAGCTGACCAAGGGTGGTATCGTTCTGGGCCTGCTTGCAGCCATCGGTATCTGGCTGTTCTCTTCCTTCTACACCGTCAAGCCGGAAGAGCAGTCGGTCGAGCTGTTCCTTGGGCGTTATCTTGAAACCGGTCAGCCCGGTCTGAACTTCGCGCCTTGGCCGGTCGTCAGCTACGAGGTGATCCCGGTCACCCGTGAAAACACCGAAGACATCGGCGTGGGCCGCATTGGCGGCGATGCCGGTCTGATGCTGACCGGTGACGAAAACATCGTCGACATCGATTTCCAGGTGGTCTGGAACATCAACGATCCGGCCAAGTTCCTGTTCAACCTGCGCGACCCCAGAACGACGATCCGTGCCGTGTCGGAATCGGCCATGCGCGAGATCATCGCCCAGTCCGAACTGGCGCCGATCCTGAACCGCGACCGTGGGGCCATTGCCTCGCAGCTGAAGGATCTGATCCAGTCGACGCTCGACAGCTACGACTCCGGCATGAATGTCGTTCGCGTGAACTTCGACAAGGCCGACCCGCCGCAGGAGGTGATCGACAGCTTCCGCGAGGTTCAGGCCGCAGAACAGGAACGTGACCGGCTTGAGAAGCAGGCCGACGCCTATGCCAACCGCGTGGTCGCCGGCGCACGGGGTGAGGCCGCCCAGCTGCTGGAAGAGGCCGAGGGCTATCGCGCGCAGGTCGTGAACGAGGCCGAGGGTGAGGCCAGCCGGTTCTCTGCCGTTCTGCAGGAGTATCAGAAGGCGCCCGAGGTCACGCGCAAGCGTCTCTATCTTGAAACGATGGAAGAGGTCCTTGGCGGGATCGACAAGATCATCCTCGACGAGGGGGCACAGGGCTCCAGCGGGGTCGTTCCCTATCTTCCGTTGAACGAATTGCGCCGCAGCGGGGGGAACTGATCGATGAAGAAGACTGCATTTCTGATCCCCGTCGTCGTCGTGGCCCTTCTGGTCGTGCTCTCCGCGGTGTTCATCGTGGACGAACGGCAAAAGGTGCTGGTTCTCCAGTTCGGCCAGGTCAAGGCCGTGAAGGAAGAGCCGGGCCTCGCCCTCAAGATCCCGTTCATCCAGGAAGTCGTGCGCTACGACGACCGGATCCTCAGCCGCGATATCGACCCGCTTGAGGTCACGCCGCTGGACGACCGCCGCCTTGTGGTGGATGCGTTCGCCCGCTACCGCATCGCCGATGTGGTACGGTTCCGTCAGGCCGTTGGCGTTGGGGGCATCGGTGCCGCCGAAACCCGCCTCGACAGCTTGCTGCGTGCCGCGACCCGAGAAATCCTGGGTTCGGTGTCGTCCAACGACATCCTCAGTTCGGACCGGGCGGCGCTGATGCTGCGCATTCGTAACGCGGCCGCGGGTGAGGCTCAGAACCTGGGGCTTGAGATCATCGACGTCCGTCTGAAACGCACCGATCTGCCGGAACAGAACCTTGAGGCGACTTTCGCCCGGATGCGGGCCGAGCGGGAACGGGAAGCCGCCGACGAGATCGCGCGCGGTGAAGAAGCGGCACAGCGCGTCCGTGCACAGGCAGACCGGACGGTGGTGGAGCTTGTCTCCGACGCCCGCCGGGAGGCCGAGATCGTCCGCGGTCAGGCCGATGCCGAACGCAACCGTATCTTTGCCGAGGCTTTCGGTGCAGACGAGGAGTTCTTCGAATTCTATCGCTCGCTGAATGCCTATCGCAAAGCCTTGCGGGGTGAAAACTCGTCGATGGTGCTGTCGCCCGACAGCGAATTCTTCGAGTATCTCAAGCAGGCCGACCGGCCGTGAGTTTCATCGTTCTGGCCATCGGGCTGGTTCTGGTTGTGGAGGGGCTGGTGTTCGCACTGGCCCCTTCGCGTCTGGACGAGGCGCTGGAGCTGATCCGACAGATTCCGCCCGACACACGCCGCATGATCGGGCTGGGTGCGGTCGCGGCGGGCACGGCGCTTGTCTGGCTTGCCCGAACGCTTGCGGGGTGAAACACTGCCGCAGGGCATCACGGTCAGTTGACAGGATGCGACGGCGCCCGGGTTGCATCGCCGGATTTTCGGCGCCCATATGTCGGGGCAAGATGGCCCGGGCAGACATGCGGCGGGCCGGAAACGTCACTTGCAGGAGGATATCTTCGTGACATCGCAGGCCATTTCCATCCCCGTCGCGCAGGCCCCCGCGCGACTGCGTCCGGTTTGGGGGCTGATGCTGGCGGTCGCGCTTCTGATGGCGCAGGCCAGTCTTGCGCTGGCGCGATCGGCGCCGGACAGTTTTGCCGATCTTGCAGAAAAGGTCAGCCCGGCGGTGGTCAACATCACCACTTCGACGGTGATTGCTGGCCATCAGGGCGTAAATCCGATGGTCCCCGAGGGCTCCCCCTTCGAGGATTTCTTCCGCGATTTCATGAACCCCGACGGCAATAACGGCAACCGTCCGCCCCGGCGCAGCCAGGCGCTGGGTTCTGGCTTCGTGATCTCGCCGGATGGTTTCATTGTCACCAACAACCACGTGATCGAGAAGGCCGACGAGATCGAGATCGAGTTCTTCTCGGGCGAGGTACTGGAGGCCAAGGTCATCGGTACCGACCCCAACACCGATATCGCGCTGTTGAAGGTTAACAGTGACGATCCGCTGCCCTATGTCCCGTTCGGCGATTCCGACCTGATGCGCGTGGGTGACTGGGTCATGGCCATGGGCAACCCGCTTGGGCAGGGCTTTTCGGTTTCCGCCGGGATCGTGTCGGCCCGCGGTCGTGCGCTGTCGGGCACCTATGACGACTACATCCAGACCGACGCGGCCATCAACCGTGGCAATTCCGGCGGGCCCCTTTTCAACATGGACGGAGAGGTCGTCGGCGTGAACACCGCGATCCTGTCGCCCAATGGCGGCTCCATCGGGATCGGTTTCGCGATGTCCTCGGGCGTGGTGACCAATGTCGTGGATCAGTTGAAGCAGTTCGGCGAAACCCGCCGCGGCTGGCTGGGTGTGCGGATTCAGGACGTGACCGCCGACATGGCCGAGGCGCTGGGGTTGAATGAGGCGCGCGGCGCGCTGGTAACCGACGTTCCGGAAGGTCCGGCCTCTGCGGCGGGCATGGAATCCGGCGATGTCATCCTGTCCTTCGACGGGGCGCAGGTGGAAGACACCCGCGGTCTGGTTCGTCAGGTCGGCAACACCGCCGTCGGCAAGGCCGTCCGGGTAGAGGTGTTCCGCGATGGCGCGACCAAGACGTTGAAGGTGACGCTGGGCCGGCGTGAAACGGCCGAAGCGGCGGTGCCGGCTGCCGCCACGCCGAATGCGGCGCCGCAGCAGACAGAGATGCTGGGCATGACCCTTGTGCCGCTGACCGATGCGCTGCGCGAGCAGATGGATCTTGGCGCCAAGATGGAAGGTCTGGTGGTCAAGGACATCGATGAGACCGGCGAGGCCTATGAAAAGGGTCTGCGCGCGGGCGACGTGATCACCGAGGCCGGGCAGCAGAAGGTCACCACCGTTGCCGATCTTGAAAAGCGGGTCGAGGATGCACGCGACGCCGGGCGCAAGTCGCTGCTGCTTTTGGTGCGGCGTCAGGGTGAACCGCGCTTTGTCGCGCTGTCGGTTTCGGACTGAGTTGACAGCTCTCGAATGCGGAAGGGGCGCTTTGGCGCCCCTTTTTTTCGTTCCGGCCATGGTTGGGCGTGGTGATGGAGAAGTTTACCCTCGTCCGCGCTGCCTGCGCCGGATATTCGGGTGAAATGGATACGACATCCGATCTTGAGATCTTCCTCGTCGCCCCGCCGGGGCTTGAGCCGACACTTTGCGCGGAGGCCATCGAAAAAGGCTTCGCCGAGCCGACGCCCGGGCCGGGCGGCGTCACCTTGCGCGGGGATTGGCCCGAGGTCTGGCGGGCCAACCTCGAATTGCGGGGGGCGGCGCGCGTTCTGGTCCGGGTTGGTGGGTTCCGGGCGTTCCACCTTGCGCAACTCGACAAGCGCGCCCGAAAGTTCCCCTGGCGCGATGTTCTGCGCCCCGACAGGCCCCTTCATGTCGAAGTGACCTGCCGGAAATCGAAGATCTACCATGCGGGCGCAGCCGCGCAGCGGATCGAACGGGCCATCAGCGATGTTGCCGGCGTGCCGATTTCGGCCGAGGCGGAGGTGCGCCTGCTGGCGCGGATCGACGACAACCTTGTGACCTTCAGCGTGGATACATCGGGCGAACCGCTTCACCGTCGCGGCCACAAGCAAGCGGTCGGCAAGGCGCCGATGCGCGAAAATCTGGCCGCGCTGTTCCTGCGGGAGTGCGGCTATCGCGGGGACGAACCCGTGGTCGACCCGATGTGCGGATCGGGCACCTTCGTGATCGAGGCGGCGGAGATCGCCGCCGGTCTCCACCCGGGCCGGTCGCGCCGCTTCGCCTTTGAGGATCTGGCCACCTTCGATGCAAGCGCGTGGCAGGCCATGCGGGCCGCGCAACCGGTCGCGCCGCCCCCCCATCGGTTCTTCGGGTTCGACCGCGATGCCGGTGCCATCAAGGCCAGCCGCGAGAACGCCGAACGGGCTGGCGTGGCCGACGTCATCGCCTTTGCCCAGCAACCCGTCAGCGATCTGACCCCGCCCGACGGCCCGCCCGGTCTGGTCATCGTCAACCCGCCCTATGGCGGGCGGATCGGCAATCGCAAGCTTCTGTTCGCGCTCTACGGCCGTATGGGAGAGATTCTGCGCGAGCGGTTCCGGGGCTGGCGGGTCGGCATCGTGACAAGCGATGCCGGTCTTGCGCGGTCCACCGGGCTGCCCTTTGCCCCCGACGGGCCGAAAGTGCCCCATGGCAGTCTGAAGGTGCAGCTTTTCCGCGCCGGACCTCTGCCCTGAGGTCGTTTGCATCTTACACATATCGCGCGTTTTTCATCTTTTCGCCTCAACGCTTGTTTACGCCCCGCATCCTAAGGTGACGGATAAGCTGAGCGGAGCGCGTGAATGGACGGTACCCTGTGCAACGTCGGCTCCTTGTTGGATCCGACCACGGGCTTTCTGACCCGGAGCGATTTCGTCGCCTGTCTGCAGCGCCGCGTGGCGCGTCGCGGGGCGGTTGGGTTCGGGTTGATCCTGCTCAATCTCGCCCGCTTCGATGAGGTCAACGACAGTTTCGGCCCGCTCAAGGCGGATGAGTTGCTGACAAAGGCCGCCCGCCGGATCGAGGGGGCCGCGCGCGACGCCCACGCCATCGGCCGGATCAGCGGGAACGAGTTCGCAATACTCGTGGACCGGGACGACGGTTTCACCGGCACGATCAAGCGATTGCAGGATCTGTTTTCCAGCCCGTTCATGCTGTGCGGTCGGGAGTTGCGGCTGGGCATTCATGTCGGCTCTGTCCAAGGCACGTCCGACCTCGCCACCGGTCTGGACATGTTGCATCTTGCGGGCATCGCCCTCAGCGCCGCCAAGCGCACGGGCCCTGGCCATCTTTGCTACGCGCCCGAGATGAAGACGGCGGCGGCGAGCGTCTTCACCATCGAGAACGATCTGCGCGATGCCCTGCTGGAACAGGGTAACATCGTGCCGGACCCTTTGCGTGCCGCGCGGCTTTTCCCGGTGTTCCAGCCCAAGGTCGATCTGGCGACCGGCAGGATCAAGGGCGTTGAGGTGCTGTGCCGGATGCTTGCGGATTCCGGTGGCGTCATCAGCCCGACGTTGTTCCTGCCCATCGCGGAGCGGGCGGGGCTTATGGATGCGCTGACCCTGTGGCTGCTGCGGGTCACGATCCGCACGCTGGCGGAGTTGCCCAAGGATGTCTCGGCCGCCATCAACATCCCCCCATGCCAGTTGAGCCGACATGAGTGGCTTTCCCTGCAGATCAGGGATTTGCTGGGGGACGGCAACATCGCGCCCGAGCGCCTGGAACTTGAAATCACCGAACATGTGCTGGGCTCGCCCATCGACGACGGGGTGAAGGCGCTGTCAAAGCTCGGCCTGAAGATATGGGTCGACGATTTCGGAACCGGGGAGGCCTCGCTCTCCCGGCTTGTGACGCTGCCTTTCACGGGGGTGAAGCTGGACAAGTCCATCGTCGATACGATGCAGCCCGACCGGCCCGGTGATGCCGAACGGCTGATCGGTGCAATCGAGGCGATTGCCTTCGCGCTGTCGCTGGAAACGGTTGCCGAAGGCATCGAAGCGGCATGGCAGGCCGAACGGATCGAGTCGATGGGGGTCGATTTCGGTCAGGGGTATCATTTCGCGGCGCCGATGGAACTTGGCCCGCTGCAGGACGTCTTGGAAACGCAACAAAGGAGTGTAGGGGCATGACGGAGTCACTGATCTCCATGGCCTATGTCAGCAGGAACATGATCAACGGTGATTTTCCCGCCGTGGTTGCCGAAATCGTTTCGGCCGCCAATGTGCGCAACGCCGCGCGCGGGATCACCGGGGCGCTGGTCTGTTCGCAAGGCTATTTCGCCCAGGTGCTGGAGGGCGATAGCGACAAGCTCGATGATCTGTTCGAACGCATCGTCCGCGACCCGCGCCACAGCGAGGTGCAGGTGCTGTTCAGCAAACCGATTGCCCAGCGGTCTTTCGGCGGTTGGGGCATGGCCTCGGCCGGTGTGGTCGAGGATGATACGCTGATCGCGGCCATTCACGAGGTTCTGCAGGGCGAGGCGACCGTCGCAGCCCATGACGCCGCCGGCGAAAAGACGGTGGCCCTGCTGGGGCAGTTGCTGCGGGAACGGTCGCAGTTCGACCGGTACGGCGCGGCGGCCGAGTAGGCCCCGCACGCCCCGCACCTGCGGGTTCCGCACCGATGTGGGAGCCTTGCGCGAGGGACCCGGGCGCGGGACAAGGCCGCATGGCCGCCGCGACATCAATGGGCCGATCCCACGGCCACGCGATATGGTGAAGCCGGCGCATTGATCGAAGGTCGCGCGTCCGATGGCTCAGGGCTGGTCCGCGGCACGGCAGATTTCGTGCTGCAACAATTCGTCGAGCATGTGGGAAATATCCTCGATGTCCTCGGCCACCACATGGGTCACGCCGGCCTCTCGCTGAAGCCGGCCGGTCACCCGCATCAGCCGCGCCGCGATCACCGCGCGGCGATGGCGCTGGAACATCTTCGCCCAAACCACGACATTCGCCACGCCGGTTTCATCCTCCAGCGTGACGAAAACCACGCCCTTGGCCGTGCCGGGGCGCTGACGCACCAGAACCAGACCGGCCACGCAGATCCGCGCGCCCGCGGGCGGCAGATCCAGCATCGCATGGGGCAGGCAGGACGGGGGGCGGGGCCAATCGGGCTGCATGCGAACAAAAATAGAACAAACTGGTGTTTTGGCAAGCGTTCCGCTTTTGCTGGAAAATCCGGCAGGGCTGCCTTATGTCGGCCCCGACCACTGGACATCCGAACGAGGCACGCATGGCGAAGATCACCTATATCGAGCATAACGGCACCGAACATGTCGTCGAGGTCGCGAACGGCCTGACGGTGATGGAAGGCGCGCGCGACAACTCCATCCCCGGCATCGATGCCGATTGCGGCGGCGCCTGCGCCTGTTCGACCTGCCACGCCTATATCCATCCCGACTGGGTCGATCGCCTGCCCGCGATCGAGGATATGGAGGCCGACATGCTCGATTTCGCCTATGCAACCGATCCCAAGCGGTCGCGCCTGACCTGTCAGGTAAAGGTCACCGATGCGCTGGACGGACTGATCGTTCAGATGCCCGAAAAGCAGATCTGATGCGGGGCGCGGCCGTCTTTCTGGCCGCGCTTCTGGCCGCGCCGGCGGGGGCCGAAATCGTTTCGGCCCGCTACGGTGACCCGACGACCCGCTACGCCCATGGCGTGCTGGGCGATGACGTGGAATACGGCGCGCTGGTGCTGCACATGGGCGACGGCACCCGGCGGCGGGTCGTGCTCCCCCAGACGCGGGTGTTCGAGGATACCGCACCGCGTCTGGCCGATCTCGACGGTGACGGCAGGGCAGAGGTCATCGCGGTGGAAAGCGATCTTGCCCAAGGTGCCCGGCTGTCGATCTACGGGCCCGACGGGCTGATCGCCGCGACGCCCTTCATCGGCACGCCCTATCGCTGGCTGGCGCCTGTCGGCGCGGCCGATCTGGATGGCGACGGTTGGGTCGAGATCGCCTATGTCGACCGGCCGCATCTGGCGCGCGTGCTGCGCATCTGGCGGTTCAAGGACGGGCAGTTTGCCGAGATTGCACAAGCCGACGGGGTGACCAATCACCGGATCGGGGACGAGGTGATCTCGGGCGGGGTGCGCGACTGCGGCACGGGGCCAGAGATGGTGCTTGCCGATCCTGACTGGTCCCGAATCGTCATTGCCCGTTTGCGTGCTGGCCGGGTCGAGGCCCGAAGCCTTGCCAGACCCGCAACACGAGACGAATTCAGGGCCGTTCTGGCCTGTCGCTAGGTCGGTCAGACAGCGTTACACCGAACCGCGCCAATGGCCCGATCAAAGCGCCCGCCAGCCGATGTCGCGGCGGAACATGCCTTCGGGCCAGTCGATCCGGTCCACCATGCCATAGGCCCGGTCGCGTGCCTCGGCCAGGCTCGCGCCGCGGGCGGTGACGTTCAGCACCCGGCCGCCCGCTGCGGTGACCTTGCCGTCGATCCGTTTCGTCCCTGCGTGGAACACCATGTTCATGCTGTCCTCGGGCAGCGCCTCCAGCCCCGCGATGACGGATCCCTTTTCATAGGCGCCGGGATACCCCTTGGCCGCCATCACCACGGTCATCGCGTGGTCGTCGGCCCAGTTCACGCGGGCCTCGGCCAGGCGCCCCTCGGCACAGGCCAGCAGCAGGTCCAGCACCTGACCGCCAAGGCGCATCATCAGCACCTGACATTCCGGGTCGCCGAAGCGGACATTGTATTCCACCAGCCGCGGCTGCCCGTCTGCGATCATCAGGCCGACATAGAGGACCCCGGTATAGGGCGTGCCGCGCCGGGCCATCTCGGCCATGGTCGGCGTGACGATCTCGTTCAACGCCTTGTCGCACACGGCCTGCGTCATCGCCGGGGCGGGCGAATAGGCCCCCATGCCGCCGGTATTGGGGCCGGTGTCGCCGTCGCCCGCGCGCTTGTGGTCCTGCGCGGTGCCGATGGGCAGGACATCCGTTCCGTCGCACAGCACGAAGAAGGAAGCTTCCTCGCCCTCCATGAACTCCTCGATCACCACCTCTGCGCCCGCGTCGCCGAAGCTGCCGCCAAACATGTCGTCGATGGCGTCCACCGCCTGATCCATGGTTTCGGCGACGATCACCCCCTTGCCCGCGGCCAGCCCGTCGGCCTTGACGACGATGGGGGCGCCCTGGGCGCGAACGTAGTCTTTCGCCGCATCGGCATCGGTGAAATGCGCATAGGCCGCGGTGGGTGCGCCGCAGGCATCGCAAATCGCCTTGGTGAAGGACTTGGAACTTTCCAGCGCCGCGGCGGCCTGTGAGGGGCCGAAACACAGGATGCCCGCGGCGCGCAACCGGTCCGCGACGCCAGCGGCCAGCGGCGCCTCGGGGCCGATCACGACGAAGTCGATGGCGTTTTCCTCGGCAAAGGCGGCAACGGCGCCGCCATCCTCGATATCCAGCGCGGCACATTCGGCGATATCGGCGATCCCGGCATTCCCGGGCGCGGCGATCAGGCGGTCGCATTTCGGATTTTGCAGGATGGCCCAGGCCAGGGCATGTTCCCGCCCGCCACCGCCAAGGATGAGAATGTTCATCTTTCGCCCCTTTCGCCGCTCTTTGCCCGGTTCTCTAGCCGTGGCCGGGCGAGGGGGCAAGGCAGCGGCGCAATCTGATAAGATGCGCGGCGTTCTGCCCCGAATTGCCATCCTGTTTCCATCCGGGCGCCAATCTGTGGCGCAAGGCTGGCCTGATCCCGATCTGAAAACAGGACAGTTCCGATGCAACGACGCGCCTTTCTGGCCTTTCCGCTTGCCCTTGCTGCCGGGCCCGCGCTGGCCGCCCCTCTCGTCGCGCCGGACTGGCTGCGGATCGGCTTCAACGCCTTCGACAAACCCCGCCGCCGCAAGATGCAGGACGAATTGCGGATTGCAGACCTCTATGCTGCGTCCGTCGACGGCCGTTATGGCCCGGGGACAGAGGCCGCCCTGGTCGACGGGGCCGCGCTGCTGGCCCGAAACTCGGGCGGCGCCTTGCGCATCGACCTGACCCATCCCGACAGCGTGTCGACCTATCTGAACGCGTTGGCCCGCGGCCATCTGGCGCCGTACCTGTACGGGGAGGGGGATGAGTGCGACGGCTGTTGAACGGCCGCGCATTTCGGGGCACCAAGGGCCCATGTCCGACCTGATCGATGACGAGGGCCCCGGCCCGAACGCCCCTGAATACTCCGTCTCGGAAATCTCCGGTGCCGTGAAACGCACGGTCGAGGGGGCGTTTTCCAATGTCCGCGTGCGCGGCGAGGTCGGGCGCGTCAGCCGTCCCCGCTCCGGCCACATCTATCTGGACCTCAAGGACGAACGGAACGTGCTGGCCGCGGTGATCTGGAAGGGGGCGGCCGGTCGCCTCTCCACCCAGCCCGAGGAGGGGATGGAGGTTGTCGCGACCGGCCGCCTGACGACCTTCGGCGGCCAGTCGCGCTATCAGATGGTGATCGAGGATCTCGCACCCGCGGGGCAGGGCGCGCTGATGGTCATGCTGGAAAAGCGCAAGGCGGCCCTTGCCGCCGAGGGGCTGTTCGCCGCCGAGCGCAAGAAGGACCTGCCCTATCTGCCCGCGGTGATCGGGGTCGTGACCTCGCCCTCGGGCGCGGTGATCCGCGATATCCTGCACCGGTTGCGCGACCGGTTTCCCCGCCATGTGCTGATCTGGCCCGTCGCCGTGCAGGGCGCGGCCTGCGCGCCAGAGGTCGCCCGCGCAATCCGGGGCTTCAACGCGCTGGCCCCGGGCGGCCCGGTCCCGCGGCCCGATCTGCTGATCGTGGCGCGCGGCGGCGGCAGCCTTGAGGATCTGTGGGGCTTCAACGAGGAAATCGTGGTGCGCGCCGCGGCGGAGTCCGACATCCCGCTGATCTCGGCGGTGGGGCATGAAACCGACACCACGCTGATCGACCATGCCGCCGACCGGCGCGCGCCCACGCCCACCGCGGCGGCGGAAATGGCCGTGCCCGTGCGGCTGGAACTAAGCGCCTGGGTCGACGGGCAGGAGGCGCGGCGGTCGCGTGCAACGCTTCGCCTGTTGCAGCAGCACCGGCAGCGGCTGGCCGATTTGTCCCGCGCGCTGCCCCGGCCCGAGACGCTGCTGCAGGCGGCGGCCCAGCGGCTTGACCGCGCGTCGGAGCGTTTGCCGGCGGCACTCAGCGCCCGGATTGCGCGCGAACGGCTGCGCCTGTCAGAGGCCTCTGCGGCCCTGCGCCCCTCTGCCCTGCGCCGCCGGATCGCGGAAGAGGCGCGCCGGCTTGCCGACCGGGCCGGCAGGGTCGAGCCCGCGCTTGCCCGTCTGCTGCGGGATCGGCGTCTGTCGCTGGAGGCCGCCGCGCGGCGCCTGAGGCCCGACGCGCTGCAGCGCCGGGTCGAGACCGACCGGCGCGAGCTGGCCCGGCTTGAGAGGCGCCTTGGCGCGGCCCTTGCGGCCGACATCGACCGCCGTCGCACGCGGCTGGATGCGCTGGAGCGCATGCGGCAGGGCCTCAGCTACACCGAAACGCTGCGCCGGGGCTATGCCGTGGTCCGCAGTGGTGACGCGGTCATCACGACCAAGTCTGCGGCCGAGGCCGCCCCAAGGCTGGAGATCGAGTTTCAGGACGGACGGCTGGACGTGGGCGGACGCCCCGCAAGGCGCAGCCGCAAGTCCGACCCCGAACCGGGGCAGGGCAGCCTGTTCTGATGGCCGCGTCCCCTGCGCTGTGTCAGACACCCACCTGCGGGCCGCTGCACATCAGCGGCTCGCCGCTCTTGTCGACCTCGATCAGTTCGGTCTCATCGGGGTCGTTCTCGAACCGGGCGGTCAGCCCGCCGCCGCTGCGGAAAAAGCTCCAGCATTGGGGTTCGGGATCGTGCCGGTACTGAAAGCAGATCTGGCCGCCGGACTCGTACCAGACGCCCTCGGTGCATTCGCCGTCGAGAAACGTCCAGATCACGCGGCGCCCGCTGAGATACTGTTCGGCGCCATAGGCAAAGCCGTTGGTGGCATAGTACAGCGTCTTGCCGGTCGAGTAGGTCTCGAACTCCGCCGCGCTCATCGGTTCGGCGGCGCGGGCGTGGGGGGCAAGCGCAGCCATCAGGCAAAGGGGCGCAAGAAGTCGCAGCATCGGGGCATCCCGTTTGGTTCCCCTGCCATCTTGTCAAAGCTGGCGCCGCTTGGCCAGTGGTCGCGGGACGGCGCGCAGTCCGCCCTTCCAAATCCTGCCGATTACGCATAGGTCAGGGCAAGGCCCGCAGGCCGCGACCGGGCAGGAGGCGACATGGCGTTCTTCAGTAAACTCAGGCAAAGGCTCAAGAAGTCATCCTCGAAGATCGAGGAGGGGCTGGAAGCGATTGTGCAGGAGGGCGGTGAGGCCGAAGAGATCACCGTGCCCGATGACGCGCCCGCGGAAACGGCCGTCGAGGCCCCGGTGCCGGAGGCAGAGCCCGCGCCCCTGAAAACCGAAAGCCCCGACCGGGTGGCGACACAGCCCGACCCGGCCCCGGCCCCGGAAGGCGCATCGGATCGCACGGCGCGCGGCGGGTTCGCGGGCTGGCCCTTTGGCGGGCGGTCGCGCAAGGACGAAGCACCGGAGGAGGCGGCCGAAGCGCCGCCGGCCGACGCCCCCGAACCGGCGCCGCAGGAACCGGCCGAAGAGGCCGCGCCCGCCGTCGAAACGCCTGAGCCCGTGTTGCCGGAGCCCGTGTCGCCTGAGGTGGCCGTGACACCGGATGAGACGCCGGAGGACGAGACCCCGAAGGATCGGAAAGGGTCCGGTCTGCTTGGCTGGGCGCGCCGTCTGGGCGGTGAGAAGCCTGCCGAGGAGGGGACGGACGCCACGGCCCGTGACACTGCGGACGAAGACGCGAAGCCCCCGTTGCGCAAGAGCCCGCCCCCGTGGCACCGGACGAACCGGCCGCCCCGCCCGAGGACCCCACGCCCGAACCTGGGCCGTCGCCAGAGCCCGAGCCGAACCCCGTGCCCGCACCGGAGCCTGAACCGGCGCCCGAACCCGAACCCCTGCCCGAACCAGAGCCCGTGCCCGAACCGGAACCGGTTCCGACGCCCGAGCCTCAGCAGCCTCCCGCCCCGGCAGACATCCCGCCCCCGCCAGTCGAGGTGCCGCCCTCGCCGCCCGTGGAGCTTCCCCAGGCACCGGCGGAAGTGCCCGCTGCCCCGCCCATCGAAATGCCGCCCTCGGCCCCGGTGGAGATGCCCTATGAAAAGTCCATCTCGGCGCTGGAGGCACTGGAACAGGGCGGAGAGGCCGAGGAGGTGGTGGAGGATGCCCCGCGCAAGGGCTTCCTTGGCCGGGTGCTGGGCGGGGGTGAGCGCAAGAAGGTCGTCATCCGGCGTGAACTTGACGACGACATGCTGGAAAGCCTTGAGGAACTGCTGATCACGGCCGACATGGGCGTCGACACCGCGATGCGCGTCACCGCCAACATGGCAGAGGGACGGTTCGGCAAACGCCTCTCGGTGGACGAGATCAAGGATCTTCTGGCCCACGAGATCGCGCAGATCATGGAACCCGTGGCCCGCCCGATGCCGCTTTATCCGAAAAAGCCTCAGGTCGTTTTGGTGGTGGGGGTGAACGGGTCGGGCAAGACGACCACCATCGGCAAGCTGGCCAGCCAGTTCCGCGCCGCGGGCAAGTCGGTGGTCATCGCCGCGGGCGACACCTTCCGCGCTGCGGCCGTCGAACAGCTTCAGGTCTGGGGCGACCGGGCCGGGGTGCCGGTGATGACGGCGCCCGAAGGATCGGACCCCGCCAGCCTTGCCTTCGACGCGATGGCCCGGGCTGAGGAAGAGGGCTATGACCTTCTGATGATCGACACCGCCGGGCGGCTTCAGAACCGGGCCGACCTGATGGCAGAGCTTGAAAAGATCGTCCGCGTGATCCGCAAGCGGGACGAAACCGCGCCGCACAACACGCTTCTGGTGCTGGACGCGACGACCGGGCAGAACGCGCTGAGCCAGGTGGAGATCTTCCAGAAGCTTGCCGATGTCTCCGGCTTGGTGATGACCAAACTCGACGGAACCGCCAAGGGGGGCGTTCTGGTGGCGCTGGCCGACAAGTTCGGCCTGCCGATCCACGCCATCGGCGTCGGGGAACAGATCGACGATCTTGCCCCGTTCGAACCCGAAGACTTCGCCAACGCGCTGGCGGGGATAGATGCGTAACGCCTGTGCCGGCCGGGCCTATTCCACGAGGCGGAGCAGGGCGAGCACGATGAGCGCGATCAGCGCCGCCGTGGCGGCCAGCGGGATGCTGCCCGCGCCGCAGGCAAGCCCGATGACCCCGGCCAGCCACATGCCCGCACCGGTGGTCAGGCCCTCGACCGTGCCGCCATGGGTCAGGATCGCGCCCGCGGCAAGGAACGCCACGCCCGACGTGATCGCGCCGACAAGGCGCAGCGGGTCGAAACGCAGGGTCGCATTGGCCGGATCCGCAGCCTCGATCAGTTGCAGGGCGACAAGCGTTGCCAGACAGGCGGCCATGGCGATCAGCATATGCGTGCGAAGGCCCGCCGGTTTGTGCCGAACCTGCCGTTCAAGCCCGATCAGGCCCGCCAGAACCGTGGCCGAGACAAGGCGCAGCAGGGCGACCTCGGCGGGCAGTCCGCCAAAAGGATCGCTTAGGTCGGACAGGATGTTGTCGAGCATTGGGCGCTCCGCTCCCGATACCGCCATGGTTAGCGTCTTCGGACGGCCCTGTCGAGAAAGGGCCGGGCGATGACCGAGTGGATCGCGGGGATCGAGGGGACCGAGGCGGGGCATCGGCTGGCGCTTCTGCTGGCGCTGGCCGCGGCGTTCCTGCACGCCGTCTTTGGCGCGCTGCAAAAGGGGCGGCACGATCCTTGGCTGTCGCGCGGGGCGATCGATTTCTCCTACGGGGCGATGGCCGCGCCGGTTGCCCTGTTCGTCGTGCCGTGGCCGGAGCCGCATATGTGGCCGATCTTCGTCACCGTGTTCTTCATCCATCTCGGCTACAAGCTGGCGCAGGGATATACCTACACCAAGGGCGCCTATACGGTCGTCTACCCGGTGGTGCGGGGGACGGGGCCGTTCTTTGCCGTGATCGGGGCCTATCTGCTGTTCGGTGAAACCTTCACCGTCACGCAATGGCTGGGCGTTGGCGTGCTTCTCGCCGGCATCTTCGGGCTGGCGGTCTACAACCTGATCCATTGGCAGCTTGACCGCGACACGCTGCGCCCGGCGCTGGCCCTCGCCGTGCTGACCGGGGCGTTCGTCGCGCTTTACACCACCTATGATGCCTATGGCATCCGCGCCTCCGCCGACCCGTTCACCTTCCTTGCGTGGTTCTTCATGATCGACGGGTTGACGGTGATGCCGTGGCTGGCGGCAACGCGCTGGCTGCGGATGGGGGATCGGCCGGACCTTGGGCCGCTGATGCTGCGCGGGCTTGCGGGCGGGTTCGTGGCGTTCTTCAGTTTCGGGGCGATCATGATGGCCACGCGTCTTGACAAGGTCGGCGAAGCGGCTGTCTTACGCGAGACCTCGACCGTGTTTGCCGCCCTGATCGGATGGCTGGCACTGGGCGAGCTGGTGGGCCCGCGCAGGCTGGCCCTGATGGCATTGATCGCGGCGGGCGCGGTGATCGTGGAAATGGGGGGCTGAGGCCATGGCGGAGAAACGCAAGATCAACCCGATCCTGAAAACGGCGCTGGAACTGGGCCCCATCGCGGCCTTCTTCATCGCCTATATCCGGCTGCGGGAGAAGACGTTCACCATCGGTGGCGTCGAGTATGACGGGTTCATCCTGGCGACCGCGGGGTTCATTCCGCTGCTTCTGCTGACAACGGGGATCCTCTGGGTGCTGACGCGCCATATCTCCAAGATGCAGATCGCGACGGCGGTGCTGGTGGTCGTCTTCGGCGGGCTGACGGTCTGGCTGAACGATGAACGCTTCTTCAAGATGAAGCCGACGGCGATCTACCTGCTGTTTGCGGGGATCCTCGGGGTGGGGCTTTTGCGCGGGCAGTCCTATCTGCAATACGTGCTGGACGAGGCGCTGCCGATGATGCGCGAGGGCTGGATGATCCTGACCCGCCGTCTGGCCCTGTTCTTTGCCGGGCTGGCCATCGCGAACGAGGTGATCTGGCGCACCATGTCCACCGACATGTGGGTGAACTTCAAGACCTTCGGGCTGACCATCGCGATCTTCGCGTTCTTCATGACCCAAGGGGGCCTGTTCAAGAAATACGGGACCGACAGCGACGAAGCCTGAAAGTTTCGCATGCGAAACCCTGCCCCCGGGATCAGGGACAGGCGGAGGGAGAGAAGGGGCGCTATCCGTCATCGCCTTTCGCCTGTGCGGTGAGCGTCCGGTTTGGTGTTATTCATCGTTGGGGTTGTGGCATTGCGGGTGCAAGCGTGACGGTCGGAAGCCCGCAACATGGAATTTCCCCACGCCCGCTCTCTTTAAAAAGCCACGCAGCAAGGCCGCGGGCCGGTCCATGAGCGGTGTCAAATGCTGCGCGGGGTTTGCGAAGGGCCCGTGCCGCGGCTAAGGCTTGGGAAACCGAAAGGGAGGGCGAGGTCATGATCCTGAGCGCGGGCGAGGCCCTGATCGACATGCTGCCGCGAACGACGGCCGGGGGGGAGGCCGCCTTTGCCCCCCATGCCGGTGGTGCGGTGTTCAATACCGGGATCGCGCTGGGCCGGCTTGGGGCGCCTGCGGGGTTCCTCTCTGGCCTGTCGACCGATCTCTTCGGGCAGATGCTGGCGCGGGCGCTGACGGAGTCGCGGGTGGATGCCGCGCTTTGCGTCCGGTCCGACCGGCCGACGACGCTGGCCTTCGTGACGCTGACGGATGGGCATGCGCAATATGCCTTCTATGATGAAAACACCGCGGGCCGCATGCTGACCGCGGCCGACCTGCCGGCCCTGCCCGACACGGTTCAGGCGCTGTTCTGCGGGGGTATCTCGCTGATGGCCGAACCCTGCGGGTCGGCCTATGAGGCGTTGATGCTGCGCGAGGCCGGCCAGCGCGTGACGATGCTCGACCCCAATATCCGGCCCGGGTTCATCGCGGACGAGGCCGCCTATCGCGCGCGGCTTGGGCGGATGATCGCGGTGGCCGACATCATCAAGATCTCCGACGAAGACCTGACATGGCTGGATGGCCCGGGCGATCCCGCCGAACTTGCCCAAGGCCTGCTGCAACGGGGGCCGAACCTGGTGCTGCTGACCCGTGGCGCGCAGGGGGCCAGCGCGTTCGGCCCGCAGGGGCGGGGCGATGTGCCGGCAGAGGCGGTCGAGGTCGTCGATACGGTCGGCGCGGGCGATACGTTCAACGCCGGGATCCTGACGGCGCTATACCGGCAGGGGCTGCTTGGAAAACCTGCCATCGCGGCGCTGTCGCCCGAGGACATGACCGCGGCCCTGACGCTGGCGATCCGGGCGGCAGCGGTCACCGTCTCGCGCTCCGGGGCCAACCCGCCCTGGGCGGAGGATCTGGCATGAGGGCGCTGGTCCAGCGGGTGAGCGAGGCCGCCGTCCGGATCGACGGTGCAGTCGTGGGCGAGATCGGGCCGGGGCTGATGATCCTCGTATGTGCCATGGCGGGCGATACCGAGGCGCAGGCCGAGAAACTGGCCGCCCGCATCGCGAAGATGCGCATCTTTCAGGACGAGGCGGGCAAGATGAACCGCTCGCTCCTCGACACCGGCGGTGGGGCGCTGGTGGTCAGCCAGTTCACGCTGGCCGCCGATACCTCGCGCGGCAACCGCCCCGGCTTTTCCGCGGCCGCCCCGCCGGACGAGGGCAACCGGCTGTACGAACATTTCTCGAAGGCGCTGGCCGGGCAGGGGGTCGAGGTCGCCAATGGCCGCTTCGGGGCGGATATGAAGGTGTCGCTGATCAATGACGGGCCGGTGACGATCTGGATCGAGGCCTGAGGCCGGATCAGGCCCGCCGGAACAACATGTCCTGCGCGTCCTTCTGTCCCGAGAAATCGCGCCGTTTGTCGGATGCCAGCGCCCGGCCGCGCTGCACCGCGGGGCGCGCGCCGATATCGTCCAGCCAGCGGGCCAGGTTCGGCTTGTCCTCCAGCGTCTGCTGCTGCCCCTCCCACAGGCAGGCCCACGGCCAGACCGCCATATCCGCGATGGAATAGAAATCGCCCGCGACATAAGCGTGATCGGCCAAGCGCCGGTCCAGCACGCCGTAAAGCCGCGCAACCTCTGCCCGGTAGCGGTCCTTGGCATAGGGCAGGTCCTGCGGCGGCGTCATCTTCGGCGCATATTTCAGGAAGTGATGCGCCTGTCCCGCCATCGGCCCCACGCCGCCCATCTGCCACATCAGCCATTCCTCGACGGCGATCCGCTCCCGCTCCGTCCGGCCGTGGAACTGCCCGGTCTTGCGCGCGAGGTAGAGCAGGATCGCACCCGATTCAAAGACCGACACGGGTGCACCGTCGGGCCCGTCGGGATCGACGATGGCGGGCATCCGGTTGTTCGGGGCGATCTTCAGGAAATCGGGGGCGAACTGGTCGCCCGCGCCGATATCCACCAGCGTCACCGTGTAGGGCAGGCCCATCTCTTCCAGCGCGATGGCGATCTTCCAACCGTTGGGGGTGGGCCAGTAGTGAAGTTCGATGGGCGATGGCATATGCGGTCTCCGTGCTTGCGGCCTAGAGGGTGGGGCGCGTCGGGCAAGGGGCAAGAGCCCGCGCCATTTCCCCGGACAAGACACCGTGACCGGTGCGAAAGCGTGGCGTTCGGTGCCGAACCTGCCTTGACGCTATCGGACTTTGGTCTTACCGAGGCGGGTGTGGCGATTTGTACACCGGATTGCGGGCCACGTTAAACATGCCGCTAAAGAGGTCAGGGCTGTGCCCCCGGCGTCTTTGACGGTGGGGGTTTTTTATTTGCTCGGGAGGGCGCAGGCGATGACATGGTCGAAGCGAACGCAAGCGGTGCATGGCGGAACGCGCCGCAGCCAGTATGGCGAGATGTCGGAGGCGCTGTTCCTGACGCAGGGCTTCGACTATCCCAGCGCCGAAGCGGCAGAGGCCCGGTTCGTCGATGCGGGTCAGGACGAATTCATCTATGCCCGTTACGGCAACCCCACCGTGGCGATGTTCGAGGACCGGCTTGCCGCCATCGAAGGGGCAGAGGCGTGCTTTGCCACGGCCTCCGGCATGGCTGCGGTCAACGGGGCGCTGATGTCCGGCGTTGCCGCGGGGGATCGGGTTGTCGCGGCGCGGGCGCTGTTCGGGTCGTGCCTGTTCATCCTTGAGGACATCCTGCCCCGTTTCGGGGTGGAGGTCGTGTTCGTCGATGGCACCGATCTGGACCAGTGGCGCGCCGCGGTGACGCCGGGGACCCGCGCGGTCTTCTTTGAAACGGTGTCGAACCCGGTGCTGGAGGTGATCGACACCGCCGCCGTGGCCGAGATCGCCCATGCGGCAGGCGCCCGGGTGATCGTTGACAACGTGTTCGCGACGCCGGTCTTTTCCGATGCCATCGAACAGGGGGCGGACATCGTCGTCTATTCGGCCACCAAGCATGTGGACGGGCAGGGGCGCTGTCTGGGCGGTGCGATCCTTGGCCGGCGCGATGAGGTTCGCGGCCCGGTCGAGACCTATATGAAACACACCGGCGGCGCGATCAGCCCGTTCAATGCCTGGGTCATGCTGAAGGGGCTGGAGACACTGGATTTGCGCGTGCGGGCGCAGGCGGCCTCTGCCCGCGCCATCGCCGAGGCGCTGGAGGGCGACGCGCGTCTGGCCCGCGTGATCTATCCCGGGCTGGCCAGCCACCCGCAGAACGCCCTGTTCCCGGAGGGGGGCACGGTGCTGTCCATCGACGTGGCGGGCGGCAAGGATGCCACCTTCGCGATGCTGGATGCGCTTGAGATCTGGAAGATCTCGAACAACCTTGGCGACGCCAAGAGCATCGCAACCCATCCCGCCACCACGACCCATCAACGCCTTCCGGATGCGACCAAGGCCCGGTTGGGGATCACGCCGGGGCTTGTCCGGTTGAGCGTCGGGCTGGAAGATCCCGCCGATCTGATTGCCGACCTGACGGCCGCCCTGGGTCGGATGTAACGCGGTCGTGTGTGAAAAAAGTCTGGAAAAAGCTGGACTTCCGCAGGCAGGCCCCCATTTGTCTGCCGTCCAGCGCATGACATGACCACTGGGGGAGGGCACCCGATGAACATCTACAGCCGTGAAATCGACCGGCACCCGACCCGCGACGACGCCGAGCGTGCGCTTGAAACGCTGCGCAACTGGGCGGAGAGTGCGTCGGATGTCGAACGCGACACGCTCGACCCCACGATTTCGGCCCTGATGGGCACGCGCGGTCTGAATGCCTATCCCGATCTCAGCCGGTCCTATCCCCACCGGTTCGAGGCCGACGCGGCCTACAAGGCCACGATGCCCGATCTGCAGAACGGCCCGGCCAGCCTGATCCGTGGTGCGAAGCGTCCGATTCAGCATGTGGGGATCTCCAACTTTCGCCTGCCGATCCGGTTTCACACCCGCCACAACGGCGATCTGACGCTAGAGACGTCGGTCACCGGGACCGTCAGCCTTGAGGCGGAGAAGAAGGGCATCAACATGTCGCGCATCATGCGCAGCTTCTATGCCCATGCGGAGCGGACCTTCAGCTTCGAGGTGATCGAGGCCGCGCTGGAAAGCTACAAGGCCGATCTTGAAAGCCTCGACGCCCGGATCATGATGCGGTTTTCCTTCCCGATGAAGGTGAGTTCGCTGCGGTCGGGCCTGGACGGTTACCAGTATTACGACTTCGCGCTGGAACTGGTGGAAACCGCCGGCGCGGTGAAGAAGATCGTGCATCTGGACTACGTCTATTCCTCCACCTGCCCCTGTTCGCTGGAACTGTCCGAACATGCGCGGCAGGAGCGCGGACAACTGGCCACGCCGCATTCCCAGCGGTCGGTTGCACGGCTTTCGGTCGAACTCGACCCCGCGGGCGACTGCCTGTGGTTCGAGGACCTGATCGAGATGTGCCGCAGCGCCGTGCCGACCGAGACCCAGGTGATGGTCAAGCGGGAGGATGAGCAGGCCTTTGCCGAACTGAACGCGGCCAACCCCATTTTCGTGGAAGATGCTGCGCGGCTGTTCGCCGAGGCGCTGGAGCGTGACCCCCGTGTCGGCGATTTCCGGGTGATTGCCAGCCATCAGGAAAGCCTGCACAGCCACGATGCGGTCAGCGTGCTGACGGAAGGTGATACCTTTGCCTCTGAAAGCCTCGACCCGAAGCTCTTCACGACCCTGATCCACGCGCGGTGACGCGGGCCGCTTGACAGCCGCGGCGCCACCGACAAACTGCGCGCATGTTTGATCTGCGCCCTGTCGGATATGTCATCGGCCTGCTGGTCGCCGTTCTGGGCGCGACCATGCTGTTGCCGATGGGTTTGGACCTTTACCTTGGCAACGGCAATTGGCCGGCCTTCTTCGAATCGGCGCTGTTGACCGGCATGACCGGTGGGCTGATCGCGCTGGCCTGTGCCAACGGTACCGATGAACGTCTGTCGATCCAGCAGACCTTCTTCCTGACCTCCGGTGTCTGGCTGGTCCTGCCGGTCTTTGCCGCGCTTCCCTTCATGCTGGGCGTGCCCGATGCCCGGGCGGTCGACGCGTTTTTCGAGGCGATGTCGGGGCTGACCACCACCGGCGCCACGGTCTTTTCCGGGCTCGACGACATGCCGGCGGGCACGCTCTTGTGGCGGTCCATGCTGCAATGGTTCGGTGGCGTGGGGATCATCGTCGTGGCGATGGTGTTCCTGCCCGAGCTCAAGGTCGGGGGCATGCAGATCTTCCGGTCGGAGGCGTTCGATACCTCGGGCAAGGTGCTTCCGCGCGCGGTCGAGATCGCCTCGCGCATCTCGGGCATCTACGTCTTTCTCACGCTCGCTTGCGTTCTGTCCTACAACGCCGTGGGCATGCCGTTCTTCGATGCGCTGAACCATGCGCTGACCACGGTCTCCACGGGCGGGTTCTCTACCCATGACGCATCCTTCGGCGTCTATCAGGGCGTTCCGGAATACGTGGCCTCGGTCTACATGATGCTGGCGAGTCTGCCCTTTGTCCGGTACGTGCAGCTTCTGGCCGGGCAGGCCAAGCCGATCCTGCGCGACAGCCAGATCTGGACCTATCTGGCGATCATCGCGGCCTTTGTGCTGGTGATCGCCGCCTTTCGGGTTCTGGTGAACGGTGACCACTACGAACACGCCTTTCGCGAGGGCATCTTCAACGTGACCTCGATCATATCGGGCACCGGTTATGCCAGCGTGGATTACCAGCTTTGGGGCAATCTTCCGGTGATCCTGTTCTTCTTCATCGGGTTGATCGGTGGCTGCGCTGGGTCCACGGCCTGTTCAATCAAGGTGTTCCGCTATCAGTTGCTGTTTTCGGCGATCCGGGTGCAGATCAAGACGCTTTATGCCCCCCACGGCATGTTCACCCCGCGCTATAACGGCCGGCGGGTGGATGACGAGGTGCTGTCCTCGGTCATGTCCTTCTTCGTCTATTTCGTGGTGACGCTGGGGGCGGTGACGGTGCTGTTGGGCGCGACGGGGCTGGACGCCACGACCTCGCTTTCCGGGGCGGCGGCTGCGCTGGCCAATATCGGGCCGGGGCTGGGCGACCAGATCGGGCCGGCGGGCAATTTCGCCGGGCTGAACGATATTGCGAAATGGATCCTGTCGGTCGCGATGCTGATCGGCCGGCTGGAACTGCTGACGGTCTATGCGATCCTGACCGTCACCTTCTGGCGGGTTTGAGCCCGCCGGGTCTTGAAAGCGGCCGCTTCAGCAAAGACGCGGAACGGCGTCGGGCGGGTGCAGGCCCGATCGCCGCACCCGTCCAAGATCAGTTCCAGCAGGAGACCGGCACCGTGATGTCGGCCGCGCGCCGGTTCAGTTGCGCCGGGGGCAGGGCGGCCTGGCCCTCTGCCATGTCGGGCTCCACCCCGTTGGCGGTCAGGAACGCGATGATCGCGTCGGTATCGGCCACATAGCGCACATTCTCCGGCAACTGGCGCGGGCCCTCCTGCGGGGCAAGCAGGATGCCGATGACCGCGCCGGCGGCATCAAGCGCCGCGCCGCCGGTGTCGCCGGGAAGAACCTGAATTTCCAGCCGGTCGACCGTTTCTTCCCCGTTCAGGCCCCTCAGATCGGCGAGTGTGCCGCGGGTAAGCACCGGCAGGTCCAGAACCTCGCCATAGGAAAAGCCTGCGACCGAAACCTCGCTCCGCAGGCGCGGGACGTCCGGCTTGAAGCGAGCATGGTCGATGGGGGCAAGGCGCGTGATCGGATGCAGCAGGACCAGCCCCAGCGCGGTGTCCCGCGCGCCCAGCGTCGCCGGCAGGTCGGACCCGATGGTGATGCGGCTGCAGGCCGTCAGGCCGGGGGCCGCGGTCAGCACCGTGCCTTCGGCATCGACGAAGACGCCTGTCCGGGTGCTGTCGGGCTGGCGGATCTCAAGCCCCGACATCATGTCGGCCCGCTGCTCTGCCCCGATCTCGGCCATCGTCTGATCCAGCGCGGCATTGGGCAGCGCTTCGAAACTGTCGCGCATGATCTGGGCGACCTTCTTCATCAGCTCGTCCTGTTCCCCGCGCTTCCAGATCAGGCTGAACCCCTTGACCGCGCCGCCGGTCAGCGTGGCGTAGGTGTAGGACTCGATCTCGGCATTGCGGCCGGTGATCGTGAACTGGTTGGTCTGGCGCTGCCGCTCCCCCTGAAGGGGCACGACCTTGAGCGTCTGCATGATGTCGTACAGCCCAAAGAGTGTGGCCTGATTGCCGCGCTGGCTGATCAGCAGCACGCGCACGCCGCTGTCGTCGCGCGATTCAAAGTGCACGAAGGGCGGTTCGTACCGGTCGAAGTCGACAAGGTTCATTGGCATGCGGATCCGGATGCCGGCCTCGGCCTCTTCGATCTCGCGCAGGCCGAGGAAATCGATCTGCTTGCGATAGTGCGCAATCAACTCTGCCCGCTGGCGAGAGGTCAACACCCCGGTGGGTTCGTACCCCCGGCTGGCCTGCCAGTCGGCCATCGAGCGGCGCGTGCCGGGGCCAAAGGCGGCATCGATGGTAGAGGTATAGAAACCTTCCCATTGCAGGGCGGTCTGAATTTCGATCCGCCCGCCCCGGTCGAGATCCCGTTCGGATCGCCGGGCCTCGGCCGGGGTTTCTTCGGGCAGGGCGGTGGGGTCTTGCGCTTCGGCGACCGGTGCCGGGGTCACTGGGGCGGGCGTCACCGGGACGGTGGGTGCCGCCCCGATGGGCCAGACCGGCTGACCGTAACTCGTGCCGTCATTGAGGAAGCTGTCGCCGGGGATCAGCCGTTCCCCGCGCAGGCGGCGCAGTGCGCTTTCGGCCTGATCGGGCGTGTAGGGGCCCAGCGCGATGGCGTACCAGCCCGAGGGGATGCGATAGGCGGCGACATTGGGAAACAGCCCGGCATAGGCGCGGCTGCGCTCCTCGGCGGTGGTCTGTGTCGGATGCGCCTCGATCTGGACCCAGGCGCGTTCCTGCGCCTGCGCCGGAAGAAGGGTGGTCAGGAGGAAAAGGAGGATCGTTGCGAATGTCTTCATCGGTCGATGGCGCCCCGTGCTTGCCTTGACTGCCGTTATGGTTGCGGCTTGTGCCCGCGACCCTATCAAAGCGGGCGGGTGATGCACCACAAACCTGCATGCCGGTGGCAGCTTCGATTGACCCTGTTGCATCGCTTGCCTATTGAAGCGCTGTTTCCCACGGCACGAAGGCAGGGCACGCAATGACGGACGGTAAACCGGCGAGTTTTCAGGACATCATCCTGAGGCTTCAGGCCTACTGGGCCGGAAAGGGCTGTGCGATTCTACAGCCCTATGACATGGAGGTGGGGGCAGGCACCTTTCACCCGGCGACCACCCTGCGCTCGCTCGGCTCCAAACCCTGGGCCGCGGCCTATGTGCAGCCCTCGCGCCGGCCGACCGACGGGCGCTATGGCGAGAACCCCAACCGGTTGCAGCACTATTACCAGTATCAGGTGCTGATCAAACCCAGCCCGCCGGACTTGCAGGAGCTTTACCTCGGTTCGCTTGCCGCCATCGGGATCGACTTCGATTATCACGACATCCGCTTTGTCGAGGATGACTGGGAAAGCCCGACGCTCGGCGCCTGGGGCCTGGGCTGGGAGGTCTGGTGCGACGGCATGGAGGTCAGCCAGTTCACCTATTTCCAGCAGGTCGGCGGTCATGACTGCCACCCGGTGTCGGGAGAGTTGACCTACGGTCTGGAACGGCTGGCGATGTATGTCCTTGGCATCGACCATGTCATGGACATGCCCTACAACAACCCGCAGACGCCGATTGCGCTCAGCTATGGCGACGTGTTCCGCCAGACCGAGGAGGAATACTCCCGCTGGAATTTCGACGTCGCCGATACCGAGAAGCTGTTCCACTTCTTCGAGGTGGCAGAGGCCGAATGCGTCCGCATCCTCGACCATCCGCAAAAGGACCCGCGGACGGGCAAGCGCATCATCATGGTGCACCCGGCCTATGACCAGTGCATCAAGGCCAGCCATTTCTTCAACCTGCTGGACGCGCGCGGTGTGATTTCCGTGACCGAACGGCAAGCCTATATCGGGCGGGTGCGCGCGCTGGCCAAGCGGTGTGCCGATGCCTTCGTCGAAACCGATGCCGGGGGCTGGACCCCCGCGGCCGAGGGGGTTTGAGATGCCCGACCTGCTGATTGAACTCTTTTCCGAGGAAATCCCGGCGCGCATGCAGGCGGGCGCCCGCGACGCGCTGAAGAAACGCGTGACCGATGGCCTGGTCGAGGCCGGGCTGACCTATGGCGGGGCGCAGGCTTTCTCTACTCCGCGCCGATTGGTCTTGGCGATCGAGGGCCTGTCGGCGCGCAGCCCGGACCTTAAAGAGGAACGCAAGGGCCCCCGGGTCGATGCGCCCGAAAAGGCGCTGTCGGGATTCCTGCGGTCCACCGGTCTGACAAAGGACCAATTGCAGGCGCGCGACGACAAAAAGGGGCAGGTCTGGTTCGCGGTGATCGAGAAGCCGGGGCGCCCCGCGGCGGACATCGTGGCCGAGGTGCTGGAAGGCGTGATCCGCAACTTCCCATGGCCCAAGTCGATGCGCTGGGGCGAGGGGAGCTTGCGCTGGGTGCGGCCGCTACATTCCATCCTGTGCATCCTCAGCGATGAGGCCGGGGCCGAGGTCGTGGACATGGATGTCGACGGCATCCGGTCGGGCGATGTGACCCACGGCCACCGGTTCATGGCGCCCGGGCCGATCAGGGTGACGGGGTTCGAGGACTATGCCGCCCGTCTGAAGGCGGCCAAGGTCATGCTGGATCAGGACGAACGGGCCGAACATATCTGGCACGCGGCCACCAACGAGGCCTTTGCCAGCGGGCTTGAGGTCATGGAGGACAAGGGCCTGCTGACCGAGGTTGCCGGGCTGGTGGAATGGCCGGTGGTTCTGATGGGCCGGATCAAGGACGACTTTCTGCACCTGCCGCCCGAGGTCTTGCAGACCTCGATGAAGGAGCATCAGAAGTTCTTCTCGGTCCGCGATCCGAAATCGGGGCGGATCGTGCGCTTCATCACCGTGGCCAACCGCGAGACGCCCGATGATGGCGAGACCATCCTGAAGGGCAATGCCAAGGTGCTGTCCGCGCGGCTGTCGGATGCGGCGTTCTTCTGGGAAAACGACCTGCGCGTCGCCCGCGCCGGGATGGAGGAATGGCGCGAGGCGCTGACCCATGTGACCTTCCAGAGCGAACTGGGCAGCCAGGCTGACCGGATCGCCCGCATCGCTGCGCTGGCGTCCGAGATTGCGCCGATGGTGGGCGCCGATCCCGAACGCGCCGAACAGGCGGCGCGGGTGGCCAAGCTCGATCTGGCGTCCGAAATGGTCTACGAGTTCCCGGAATTGCAGGGCACGATGGGCCGGTACTATGCCGAGGCCGCCGGGCTGCCGCCCGAGGTCGCCGCGGCCTGCGAGATGCATTACAAGCCGCTGGGGCCAAGTGACGAGGTGCCCACCGCGCCGGTGTCGGTCGCGGTCGCACTGGCCGACAAGCTGGACACGCTGACCGGCTTCTGGTCGATCGACGAGAAACCCACCGGTTCGAAAGACCCGTTCGCGCTGCGCCGCGCGGCGCTGGGGGTGATCCGGCTGGTGCTGACCAACCGGATCAGGCTGAGCCTTGATAAGCTCAACGACGCGCAGATACTGCGCCACCAGATCGAGACCCATGGCGAGGAGGAGAAGGCG
The DNA here is from genome assembly GCF_002079305.1 of Rhodovulum sp. P5. NCBI lineage: Bacteria > Pseudomonadati > Pseudomonadota > Alphaproteobacteria > Rhodobacterales > Paracoccaceae > Rhodovulum > Rhodovulum sp. P5. Next base: position 1,070,895 of record NZ_CP015039.1, on the reverse strand, counting down.
CTTCGCGACGATCTGCTGAGCCTGATCGCCAGTCACGGGGTATTTGGCGCGGCGGTCCGCACCGTGCTTGACCGGATCGACGGGGACGGGCCGAAATGGCTGAACAAGATCACCGACCACGAACCGGATGTCAGTGACGACCTGCGGGCCTTCCTGCACGACCGGCTGAAGGTGCACCTGCGCGAACAGGGCATCCGCCAAGACGTGATCGATGCCTGCCTTGCCATGCCGAACAATTGCGACCTGACCCTGCTGGTGGCGCGGGCCGAGGCGCTGAATACGGTCTTGAAGACCGAAGACGGCGAAAACCTGGTTCAGGGGTTCAAGCGGGCCAACAACATCCTGACCCAGGCGGAGGAAAAGGACGGGGTCGAATACCGCTTTGGCGCAGATCCGAAATTCGCCGAGGACCCGGCAGAGACGGCGCTTTTTGCGGCGCTCGACACCGCGAAGGCGGCCATCGATCCGGCGCTGAAGGCCGAGGACTTCACCGCGGCGATGGCGGCGATGGCGGCGTTGCGGGCACCCATCGACGCGTTTTTCGAGGCGGTGCAGGTGAACGCGGACAACGATATCGTGCGGCGAAACCGGCTGAACCTTTTGCACATGATCCGGGAAACCTGCCTTTCGGTGGCCGATCTGAACCGTATCGAAGGATAATGTGCGTTAACCCAAGCTTCGCTTGCCTGCCGTTATCTTCGGCGTATGCTGCAAGTGTAGCAAGGGGTCGCTGCGGTGCAGAAACACGCAGACATCGTCGATTTCGTGGAAATCACGGCAGAAGAGCACATTTCTGTCGCGCATCATGGCATGCGCGCGAAATGCCTTCAGCGGCTTGTCCGGCTGGATCTGCCGGTGCCGCGAACCGTTGCGCTGTCTTTCGACGCCGTGCGACGCATCGGTCTGGGGGAACGGGTGGATGCCCGGGACCTTCTGTCGCTTTTCGGCCCGGCGCCGCTGGTGTCGGTCCGGCCGAGTTCGGAAAACACCGAATGGGGTGGGCCGGCCTCGATCCTGAATATCGGGATGAACGACGCGCGGCACGCGCAGCTTTGCGAAACCCATGGCCAGGCGGCCGCCGATGCGGTCTATCTGCGGTTCATCCAGTCCTTCGCGGTGCATGTCGCGCGGCTTGACCCGGACATGTTCGAAGAGGACGACGCCACGCCAGAGTCGGTAAGGGCCGCGCTTGACGCCTATGCCGAGGAGACCGACGAGGCGTTTCCCCAGGACCCCGCGACCCAGCTTCTGGAAGTGCTGCGCTCCATGGCGCGGGCATGGGGGGCGACGACGGCGCGGTTGCTGCGGCAGGCCCGCGGCGCACCGGCCGATGCAGGTCTTGGCCTTCTGGTGCAGGACATGGCGCTTGGCTTCGGCACCGGTGAAAGCGGGTCGGGCGTCATCCAGTTCGTCGATGGGGCGACCGGCCAGCGCAAGATCATCGGGCGTTATCTGTCGCAAAGCCAGGGGCGCGATGCCCTCAACCGGCGCGACGGGTCGCTCTACCTGATCCATGACGACCGGGGCGAGGCGCTGGAAGACCGCCTGCCCGATCTGATCGCCCGGCTTAAACGGGTGGGCGATACCTGCCGGATCAACCTGCGCGAAGAGATGCAGGTCGATTTCACGTTGCAGGCGGGAGAGTTGAAGATCCTCGATGCAGTCCGCGTGCCGCGCACGGCCCGGGGTGCGGTGCGGATTGCCGTGATGCTGGCCGATGAGGGGATCATTCCCCGCGAAGAGGCGCTGACCCGGATCGAACCGCGCGCCGTCAGCGAACTGTTGCACCGACAGGTCGATCCCAGTGGCCCGCGCAACGTGATTGCCCACGGTATCGCAGCCAGTCCGGGCGCGGCCACCGGGCGGCTGGTGTTCGGGTCGGCGGCAGCCCAAGCCAGCGCCGCGCGGGGGGAGCCTTGCATCCTTGTCCGCCGCGAAACCACGCCCGAGGACATCCGGGGCATGCATGCCGCGGCCGCGGTGATGACCGAACGCGGCGGCATGACCAGCCACGCGGCGGTGATTGCACGGGGCCTTGGGGTGCCCTGCGTGGTCGGCGTGTCCGACATCCGGCTGGTGCGTCGCGACGGGGTGTTGATCACCGCGGACGGGCGCAAGCTGCATGAGGGCGATATCGTCACCATCGACGGGACATCGGGTCAGGTCATCCTTGGCCCCGTGAAGATGCTGGAACCGGCGCTGGACGATGCGTTCAAGGCGCTGATGAACTGGGCGGAGGACGCCTGCGATATCGGCGTGCGCGCCAATGCCGACACGCCCGCCGATGCCCAGACCGCGCGCAGATTTGGCGCCGACGGGATCGGGCTGTGCCGGACAGAGCACATGTTCTTCGAGGAAGATCGCCTGACCGTCATGCACGAGATGATCTTTGCCGCCGGCCCCGACGACAGGGCCGCGGTGCTGGAACGTCTGTTGCCGATGCAGCGGGACGACTTCCACCGGCTGTTCGAGATCATGCAGGGCCTGCCCGTGTGCATCCGCCTGTTCGACCCGCCGCTACACGAGTTCCTGCCCCAGTCGCGCGAAGGCGTGCGCGAACTGGCCGAGGCGCTGGGCCTGCCCGTGTCCGATGTGAACCGCCGGGTGCAGGCCCTGTCTGAATTCAACCCGATGCTGGGGATGCGCGGTGTCCGGCTGGGGATCGCGGTGCCCGAGATCTATGACATGCAGGTGCGCGCGATTTTCGAGGCGACCATCGAAAGCAGCCGCAATGGCGCCCCGGTGGTGCCCGAGATCATGATCCCGCTCGTCTCAGCCATGCGGGAGGTCGAACTGGTCAAGACGCGGATCGACTCGCTGGCCGCGGCGGTGCGCACCGAACGGGGCGTCGATTTCGACTATCGCCTTGGCGTGATGGTGGAAACACCCCGCGCGGCCCTGCGCGCCCATGAAATCGCCCAGTATGCAGCGTTTCTGAGTTTCGGAACGAACGACCTGACGCAGATGACCTATGGCCTGTCGCGTGACGATGCAGGGCGGTTCATGGGCTCTTACGTAAAGCAGGGCGTTTTTGCGGAAGACCCGTTCCACATCCTTGATACCGATGGGGTTGGTGAATTGCTGTTGATGGGGGCCGAACGCGGACGGCAGGCGCGCCCCGATGTCGTCCTGTCGATCTGCGGAGAGCATGGCGGCAATTCCGAGTCGATCGATTTCTGCCGCAGGGCGGGATTCGACTATGTGTCCTGCTCTCCGTTTCGTGTGCCGGTTGCGCGGCTGGCCGCTGCTCAACTGGCGTTGGGGGCGCCGCGGCTCTCGGAATGAGCGGATTTCCGCACATCGAAATTTCGCCGATTTCAACTGGAATTCGATGAAATTCCCATGTTTGCGTGGCCTTGGGGCCGCATCTGCATGTGGCATTTCGGCCACTTGGGTGGACTCGCGGCGCGCCCTTCATTAGTCAGCACCGTTGGGGCTGAGGTAATCATTGGCCAAGGTACGAGGGGCGAATGCATAATCCGACAAGCCGAATGGCAGCCATCATAGTTGCGGGCCTCCTGTCCGTCTCGTCCGCGCAGGCCGAGATGACGGGATCCCATTCCAACGACCCGACCGCTGTACTCGACCGGAATCTGGTCGAGTTGTTCGGCACCGAGAAAAAGGCACTGAAGCAGGTCGGCTCTCAGCGGCTGAAGCAACTGATCCGTCCGCAGCTTCGGCGCAACACGCCAAAAGTCCAGTACGACGCGAATTGGGTCGATGCCCGCCCCGCCGCGAAAGGCGGCGACGAATGGCAATGCCTGAGCGAGGCGCTGTATTTCGAGGCCCGCGGCGAAAGCGTGAAGGGCCAGTTTGCGGTGGCCGAGGTGATCCTGAACCGGGTCGCATCCCCCCTGTATCCGAACACCGTCTGCGGTGTCATCCATCAGGGTACCGGCAAACGGTATCAGTGTCAGTTCACGTATACTTGTGACGGCCGTGCCGAGGTCATCAACGAAAAGCGCATCTATGAGCGTCTTGGCAAGATCGCCAAGCTGATGCTGGACGGGGCGCCGCGCAAGCTGACCAACGGGGCCACCCATTACCATACCCTCAGCGTGAGCCCGCGCTGGGCGCGCACGTTCCCGCGGACGGCGACCATCGGCGTTCACCATTTCTATCGTCAGCCCGGCGCGCGGACCGTTTCGAACTGAGTTCGACGGTCGTTTCTGGCCCATGCCCTGCCGCAACGGCTATGGTCTGCGCGTGTATCCCCCGATAACACGGGGATACACCGCCCGGAGAGACCCATGACCGATGAGATAAGACTGGCCTTCGCCCACCCGTCAGAACGGGCCGCGGCGATGGACCCGGCACGCCCGGTGCGGGACCGGCTGTCGCTTCGCGACCATGTGGTCGAGATCGAGATCGGGGCCTTTCAGGCCGAACGGGGCGCATCGCAGCGCATCCGCTTCAACGTGGTGGTAGAGGTGCGTCCGCACCCCGCGCCACTGGATGACGATGTCGACAGGGTCCTGTCCTATGACGCGATCACCGAGGCGATTGCGGCCGAGTTGAGTTCTGAACGGCTGAACCTGCTGGAAACGCTGGCAGAGCGGATCGCCACGCGCCTTCTGGGGGAGCCGCAGGCGATGCGGGTCTTCGTGCGGATCGAAAAGCTCGACCGCGGGCCCGGGGCGCTTGGGGTGGAAATCGTGCGGGATCGTCCGGCGGATGCGCCGAAGCTGGTGCTGCCCGTCGACGAAATGGCAGAGCCGTCGCATCACCCGGTTGTGGTGTTCCTGTCGAATGCCGCGATCCAGGCCCCCGACCTGCCGCGCTGGCTGGACCGTCTGGAGCAGGGGCCGCATCCGGTGGTGTTGTGCGTGGGGCCGTCCGATACGCCGGCACCCCGATCCGCCATTTCACCGGCCCAACGCCGCATCGATCTGCTGGCCATCGAGCAGAACGCCTGGGTTCTGGCGGGCCGTGATGATCGCTGCGTGGTGCGCGGCAGCCGGACAGAGATCGACTGGGCGATGAAGCATGGGCAGGTGTCGGTCTGGGCGCCGTCCAAGATCGTGCTGGACTCGGTGGAAAGCCCGTCGGTCAGCCCGCGCGATGCGCTTGCGCTGGCACACTGGTTCGCACGGGGGCTGGAGGCGGCGCGCATCGTCGCCATCGGAAGCGAGCCGAAAGTCGCCGGAATCGAGCATTTGGCCATCGACGGGGCGGCTGCCTGTCTCTGAGGGGTTGTCATCGCGCCCGCCGTCACGGATCAAAAGTCCATGAGTCGTTATTTCCGACCGATCGTTCAGACCGACGCCGCGCGCCCGCCCGATGCGTTGTCCCTTGCCGGGGGATGGGGTTGGTTCAACCGGGCCGAAGAGTTGAGCCGTGACGCGCCGCCGCAACTGATCCCCGCCCATGCCATCCCGCGAGAGACCCTTGCAGCGCTAACCACCCCACGCGCCGCCATTGCCGGCCTGACCATGGACCGTCCGCGGATCATGGGGATCCTGAACGTCACGCCGGACAGTTTTTCCGATGGCGGTCGGTTTTTTGACCCCGCGGCCGCGCTGGCGCAGGCAAGGCATCTGGCCGACGGGGCCGATCTTCTGGATATCGGCGGGGAGTCGACCAGGCCCGGGGCGGAAGTCGTCCCGGCAGAGGCAGAGACCGCGCGCACCGCGCCCGTCATTTCCGCCCTGTGCGACTCGGGGATCGGCCTGCCGGTGTCGATCGACACCCGCAAGGCTGCGGTGGCCCGTGCCGCGGTTCAGGCCGGGGCCGCCATGATCAACGACGTGGCGGCCTTCACCTTCGACGCGGCCCTTGGCCCGTTTGCGGCAGAGGCCGGGGTGTCCGTCTGTCTGATGCATGCGCAGGGCGACCCCGCAACGATGCAGGATGCGCCCAGCTATGAAAACGTGCTGCTGGATGTTTACGACTTTCTCTCTGAACGCGTGACGGGGGCAGAGGATCTGGGTATTCCACGGTCTCGGATCGTCGTCGATCCCGGTATCGGTTTCGGAAAGACGCTGGAGCATAATCTGGCCCTGCTGCGCGGCCTGTCGCTGTTTCACGGATTGGGATGTCCGGTCCTTCTGGGGGCGTCGCGAAAACGTTTCATCGGGACCATCGGCAAGGCGGACGTGGCAGAGGCGCGCATGGCGGGGTCCGTTGCCGTGGCGCTGGCGGCCATCGCACAGGGGGTTCAGTTCGTGCGCGTGCACGACGTGGCGGAAACACGTCAGGCGCTGCGGCTGGATATGGCGCTGAAAGATATTGGAGAGCCAGGTGATTAGACGAATTTTCGGGACCGATGGGGTCCGTGGGCGCGCCAACGATTATCCGATGACGGCCGAGATGGCGCTGAAGCTCGGGGCTGCAGCGGGGCGGTATTTCCGAACCGACGGTCTGAACAAGCACCGCGTGGTCATCGGCAAGGACACCCGGCTTTCGGGCTATATGCTGGAAAACGCGCTGACCGCCGGGCTGACCTCCACCGGCATGAATGTTTTGCTGCTGGGGCCGGTGCCGACGCCCGCGGTCGGGTTTCTGACCCGGTCGATGCGGGCCGATGTGGGCATCATGATTTCGGCCAGCCACAACCCCCATCACGACAACGGCATCAAGTTCTTCGGCCCCGATGGCTTCAAGCTGTCGGACGAGGCGGAGTTCGAGATCGAGTCGATCCTCGACGACGGGGTCGAGCCGAGCCACCCGGAGAATATCGGGCGGGCCAAGCGGATCGACGACGGTGTCTGGCGTTATGCCGAATATGCCAAGACCACGTTCCTGTCGGGGCGGCGTCTGGACGGTCTGAAGGTGGTGATCGATTGCGCGAACGGGGCCGCCTACAAGGTGGCGCCCGAGGTGCTGTGGGAACTGGGGGCCGACGTGGTGCCCGTGGGGGTGTCGCCCAACGGTCTGAACATCAACGAGGACTGCGGCTCTACCCGGCCAGAGGCCGCGGCGGCGGCGGTCCTGTCGTCCGGTGCGGATCTGGGCATCTGCCTTGATGGCGATGCGGACCGGGTGATGATCATCGACGAAACCGGCGCCGTGGCCGATGGCGATCAGATTATGGCGCTATTCGCTGAACGCTGGGCGGCCGAAGGGCGGTTGCAGGACGGAACGCTGGTCGCGACCGTGATGTCCAATCTGGGGCTCGAACGCTATCTGACCGGGCAGGGCCTGCGGCTGGAGCGCACCAAGGTCGGCGACCGCTATGTTGTCGAGGCGATGCGCCGGGGCGGCTGGAATCTTGGCGGGGAACAGTCGGGCCATATCGTCATGACCGACTTCTGCACCACCGGTGACGGGCTTCTGGCGGGGCTGCAATTCCTTGCGGCGATGGTGCAGACGGGCAAGCCGGCCTCGCAACTCGCCCGGCGGTTCGAACGCGTGCCGCAGCTCTTGAAGAATGTCCGCTATGAGGACGGTTTCGACCCGCTTGACGCCCAGGAGGTCACAAAGGCCATTGCCGATGCCGAGGCGCGCCTGAACGGCAAGGGCCGGCTGCTGATCCGCAAATCCGGGACCGAGCCGCTGATCCGCGTCATGGCCGAATGCGAGGATGACGTGCTGCTGGTCGAGGTCGTGGATAGCGTGGTCGAGGCCGTGGAAACCGCCACCTGTCCGGTCTAGGCCTCTTTCATCGTGAATGACAGCAGTGCGCCGCAGGCGCTGATCCCGGCAAAGGCCGCCAACGTCAGGGCCGGGCCGATGAGTGCTGCGACGATGCCAAAGCCCCCCGCCGCGATCAGGGCGACGCCAACGGTCGTGTTTGCCACGGCGGTATAGACTGCGCGGTTGTCGCTTGGCGCCATGTCGACCAGATAGGTCGACCGCCCAAGCCGGACGCCCTGATAGGCGATCATCAGACCGAACAGCACAGCTGGCGCGGCCCAGACCGTGCCCATCAGCCCGCCGGTGTCCAGCATGACGGCAAGCCCCAGAAAGGCCGCGGCCACGGCCCCGGCGATGGCAAGCACCAGACGGCTGGACCGATCAGCCAGCCGCCCCCACACCCAGGACGAGGTCAACCCGGCAAGAGAGGATGCCAGCACCATCGCGCCAAGCGCGCCGAGCCTGTCTTCCCCGGCCTGGTCCGCCAGCATGACCAGATAGGGCGGGGCAAGCGCGGTGGGCAGCAGCAGGATGCGCGCCATCACGAAATGCCCAAGCCTCGGATCGCGCCACAGAAGACCAATCTGGGACAGCCCGATCCCGGTTGCGGTTTCTCCGGGCCGGTCTTCCTCGGTCATCGTGGCGAAGATCGACGCAGACCCGATCCAGCACAAGCCGGCCAGGGCGATTGCGCCAAGCACAAGGTCGAGCCGCGGCACCGTGCCGGAGATCAGGAGCCCTGCGAAGATCAGCACCCCGGCGGCCGCGATGCTACCGGCCAGCCCCGTCACGGTCCCGCGCCGGGATTTGTCCACGGTCTTGCCCAGCACGTCCTTGTACGAGACCGAGCAGACCGACCGCGACACCGCCAGCACCGCCAGTGCCGCGACGATCACCAGCCCCGCGGCCCAGCCGCTCAGCATGAGGGCGGCAAGAAGGATCGCCAGCGCCGCCAGCCCTTGGCCAAGCGCGCCGCCCGCCCATGCCCATTTCCGCCGCCCCATGGCGCGGATCCGGGGCGCCGTCAGAAGTTGCGGCAACAGCGCACCGGATTCCCGCACGGGAACGAGCAGGCCGATCAGGGCCGCGGGTGCGCCCAGCGTGCCCATCAGCCAACTCAGCACCAGCTTGGGGTCGATCAGCCCATCTGCCAGTTTCGACAGCGAAAGCGCCCCGGCATGGCGCAGGAAGTTGCCGCTTTCGCGGGCGCGCGCCGTTTCGGTGATGTCCCGGGCGGGTGCCCCACTGTCTTCGGTCAGCAAGTCGAAGGCGAGGTCGGAAAAGTGCTTTGTCTCGGTTGTCATGGTTTCACAGATAGGCTTCGTCGATGAAGGGCAAGCGATAGTTGACATATCCGAAATGCAGGTTCACTAGAAGCATCGACCATAACCCGCAACCGGGCGTTCCGTGGGCGCCAAAACGACGAGGAGGCCGAAAATGGGCCAGATTACTCTCACCTTCCCCGATGGCAATGCGCGCGACTACGAGGCCGGGATCACCCCCGCCGAGGTGGCCGCCGATATCTCGACCTCGCTGGCGAAAAAGGCGATTTCCGCGACTGTCAACGACGCACATCACGACCTGCAATGGCCGATCACCGAAAACGCCTCCATCGCGATCAACACGATGAAGGACGACGCCCCCGCGCTGGAACTGATCCGGCATGACCTGGCGCATATCATGGCCCGCGCGGTGCAGGAGCTTTGGCCGGATGTGAAGGTCACCATCGGACCGGTGATCGAGAACGGCTGGTACTACGACTTTGACCGGGAAGAGCCTTTCACGCCCGAGGATCTGGGCGCGATCGAGGCCAAGATGAAAGAGATCATCAACCGCCGCGACCCGGTGACGACCGAGGTCTGGGACCGGGATCGTGCGGTTGCCTATTACGAGGCGAACAACGAACCCTACAAGGTGGAACTGGTCGGCATGATCCCCGAGGGGCAGCCGATCCGGATGTACTGGCATGGCCATTGGCAGGACCTCTGCCGCGGGCCGCATCTGCAGCATACCGGCCAGGTGCCCGCCGATGCGTTCAAGCTGATGAAGGTGGCCGGGGCCTATTGGCGCGGCGATTCCAATCGCCCGATGCTGCAGCGGATCTATGGCGTTGCCTTCAAGACGCGGCAGGAGCTGAAGGACTACCTGACCTTCCTTGAAGAGGCCGAGAAGCGCGATCATCGCCGCCTGGGCCGCGAGATGGAGCTGTTCCATTTTCAGGAGGAAGCGCCGGGTATGGTGTTCTGGCACCCCAATGGCTGGACCATCTACCGCACCATGCAGGACTACATGCGCCGGAAACTGGACAAGGCCGGCTATCGCGAAATCAACACGCCCCAGGTCGTGGATCGGAAGCTGTGGGAAGCGTCCGGCCACTGGGACAAGTATCGCGAAAACATGTACATCACCGAGATCGACGAGGAGCACGCCAACGAAAAGCGCATCAACGCGCTGAAGCCGATGAACTGCCCCTGTCATGTTCAGGTCTTCAATCAGGGACTCAAATCCTATCGAGATCTGCCGCTGCGTCTCGCCGAATTCGGGTCCTGCCACCGGTATGAGGCGCATGGCGCGCTGCACGGGTTGATGCGGGTCCGGGGCTTCACCCAGGACGACGCGCATATCTTCTGCACCGAGGACCAGATCGAGGAGGAATGCGGCCGGTTCATCGAGTTGCTTTCGGACGTCTACAAGGACACGGGTTTCAGCAGCTTCGACATTAAGCTGTCGACGCGCCCCGAGGTGCGGGTGGGCAGCGACGAAGTGTGGGACAAGGCCGAGGCCGCGCTGGAAAAGGCGATCCTGTCGGTGCGGAACGACTATGAGGTCGACCCCGGCGAAGGCGCCTTCTACGGGCCCAAGCTCGATTTCAAGCTGACCGACGCGATCGGGCGGGAATGGCAATGCGGCACCTTCCAGGCCGATTTCAACCTGCCCGAGCGGCTGGGCGCGAGCTACATCGGCGCGGACGGCGAAAAGCATCGCCCCGTGATGCTCCACCGCGCGATCCTTGGGTCTTTCGAGCGCTTCATCGGTATCCTGATCGAGAACTACTCGGGCAAGCTGCCCTTCTGGCTGGCGCCGCGGCAGGTGGTCGTCGCGTCCATCGTGTCCGACGCGGACGCCTTCGTGCACGAGGTTCGCGACCTGTTGATTGCGGCCGGCCTGCGGGCGGAGGCCGACACCCGGAACGAGAAGATCAACTACAAGGTTCGGGAGCATTCGGTCGGCAAGGTGCCGGTCATCCTGGCCATCGGTCAGCGCGAGGTCGATGAACGCACCGTCACCGTCCGGCGGCTGGGCGAAAAGGCGACCAAGACCGTCTCCCTTGACGAGATCGTCGCCCAGCTGGTCGAAGAGGCCAAGGCCCCCGATCTGGTGTAGATCGAGACTTGAATTCTGAAAGCGCGGCGTGGCGATCCTATGCCGCGCTTTCAACGCGGGCGTGCGGTTGCGAATTCAGGTCGTGTCAAGCGTGTCGGGTTCAACCCTGTGTCCACGACGGCAACTCAAATTTTCGTAAGATTCATGTTAAGTTCAGACCAAGTTTAATGTACCCTAAAATGGGTGATATTAATAATGGCTGGGAGACATGAACTTGCTTACGAGAATTTTGAGGGCCGTTGACGGCCGATTTGCACTGGCGGCGACCGTCGCCCTTTTTGCCGCGCAGCAGGCCGGCGCCATCACCGTTCGGGACGACATGTCCTTTGGTGGCGAGACGGGCGACGACGCCGCTGTCGCACTTGCTTATTCCGATACTGCGTTCATGAGCGTGCTTCAGATCGTCGGCAACAATGGCGGTCTTTGCACCGGCACCCTGATTGCGTCGAACAAGGTTCTGACCGCGGACCACTGCGCCCGCGACTGGACGTCGGCCACGGTGACCGAGCGGGACGCGGACGGCAACGTCATCAAGACCTACACGACCTCGGCCATCGATACGCTTGATCCGGATTCGGCCCATGGCGATCTTCTGAACGGGGCCGATATCGCGGTCCTCACGCTGAGCGAGCATTCGACGCTCGATACGTTCGATCTGTATCTGGGCGACGTGCAGGGCGCCGTGGCGCGTGCGGTCGGCTATGGGCTGCACGGGACGGGCTCGTCCGGTGCCGTCTACAGCATCGACTCCAAGCGCCGCGCGATGGACAACGTCATCGACTGGGACGGCTACGGCTATTACAGCGGCGATGGCTTCTGGTCTGACACCTCGAACATCCTGTCGTCCGATTTCGATGAGCCGGGCGATCCGACCTCCAACCGCCTTGGTGGCGGTACGGTCAACAGCTCCGCCACCCCGCTCGATTACGAAGGGTCGCTGGCCAAGGGGGACAGCGGCGGCGCGCTGTTCGTCGAGGTCGACGGCGAGTGGTACATCGTCGGTGTTGCCAGCGGTATCCTCGTGACCGATCCGCTCAGCGTCTACGGCGCCACCTCGTACTGGACCGGCACGCAGTACAGCGCCGCCCGTACCTTCATCGAAAGTCATGGCGGCCAGTACACCGATCCCAGCCAGCAGCCGGTCGTGCCGCTGCCTGCCGGTATCTGGCTGCTGCTTACCGCGCTGGCCGGGACGGGCCTCTTGCGCCAGCGGGCCGCCTGATCGACGCGACGACGTCTAAAATGATCTGATCTGCGGCGCGGCCTTTCGGTCGCGCCGTTTCGCATTTTGGGGCGTCACGGCACCCGATTTGTGCAGGGCCGACCGTGGCCATGATTTCACGAGTTTGCGGGGGGGCTGTGGCGTTGGTGCTCTCGGCGGTTGCCCTTTGTTGCAGAACGAGCCTTGAGGCTGAAACATTTGGGCCTTTCCGCCGCGGTCAGAGGCGAAGCGCTTCTTAAATCCATTTCTGCGAATCGGCCCCGAACCATCTGGAAATCAATATGGTTTCCCCATCTGCATTCGAATCCTGAAAAGCGCTCAACGCCCTTGCGAGTCATGACACGGGCTCACGCAGGCGTGGCGCACCGTCCTGTGACTGGTAGTTGAGCAGCGCTCACGGCTCACTTGGGGTGTCGCGAAACTGGCGACACCGGGAAAACACCAAGGGAGAGATTTTCCATGTCCGACACCACCAAATCCGTCGTCCTGGCCGGGGCCGTTGCAGCAGCGCTTGCCGCCCACGCCACCGTGCCCGCCCATGCCCAGGCGAACGAAAAATGCTATGGCGTTTCGCTTGCGGGTGAAAACGACTGCGCCGCCGGTCCGGGCACGACCTGTGCCGGTACCTCGAAGGTCGACTATCAGGGCAATGCCTGGAAACTGGTGCCCTCCGGCACCTGCGAAAGCATGGACCTGCCGGGCGACCGCATGGGCTCGCTTGAGCCGCTGAAGCGCGATCTTCCGTCCTGATCAAGGCGCCTATCCCGGCCCGGGCAGTTCCCGGGCCGGGGATCCCCAAACGGAGAGAGCCATGCTTGACATCACCCGTTCCGCCTTGCCGCCACGCCCCGGCGTTGGGTTCAAGGCACAGCATTTCACCGATATCCAGACCGATCCGGGGCCGGTGGCCTGGCTGGAAATCCATGCCGAAAACTACATGGGCGCGGGCGGCCGACCGTTGGCGCAATTGCGCGCCTTGGCCGAGCGGTTCCCGATCTCCGTCCACGGGGTGGGGCTATCGATCGGCGGCAAAGGCGCGCTTGACCCCGATCATCTGGCGCGGCTGAAACATCTGCTGGGGTGGCTGCAACCGGCGAGCTTTTCGGAACATCTGGCATGGTCGACCCATGACGGCGCGTATCTGAACGACCTGCTGCCGCTGCCCTATACAGCGGAAACGCTGGCCCGCGTCTTTGACCACATCGATCAGGTGCAGCAGGTGCTGGGCCGCCGGATGCTGCTGGAGAACCCGGCAACCTATCTGGACTTCGCCGAGACCGAGATGACCGAGACCGATTTCCTGGCGGAGATCGTGTCGCGTACCGGCTGCGGCCTGCTGCTCGACGTCAACAACGTGCATGTCGCCTGCACCAATCGCGGGGCCGATCCGGTGGCCTATGTCGATGCCTTCCCGGTGGCGGCGGTGGGGGAAATCCACCTTGGCGGCCACGATGTGCAGACCGATGAATACGGTGCACCGCTCTTGATCGACAGCCACGGGGCAGAGGTGGCCGACCCGGTCTGGGCGCTTTACGCGCATACAATTTCGCGGACGGGGGCGATGCCGACGCTGATCGAATGGGATACCGACGTTCCCGACTGGCCCGTACTGGCGGCCGAGGCCACCCGCGCGGCGAATGTGATGGAGCGCGTGGCACCATGAGCGGGCAGACGGGTTTTGCCGGGGCGCTGCTTGACCCCGCCCGCGCGGTGCCCCCGGGGCTGACCGGGTTTGGTGGCATGCAGGCGGGCAAGCGCTTCGACGTCTATCGCAACAACGTGGTCGGCGGCCTGATCGACGCGCTGGAGGCCGGGTTTCCGGTCGTCCATGCGCTGGTCGGGCCGGACTTCTTCAAAGCGATGGCGGGGGAATTCGTGCGCCGCCATCCGCCGCAGTCGCCCCGGCTGATGCTTTACGGTGCGGACCTGCCGGAATTCCTGACAAACTTTCCGCCGGTGCAGTCGCTGCCCTATCTGCCCGACATCGCCCGCTTGGAATACGGCTTGCGTGAAAGCTACCACGCCGCGGATGCCGATCCGGTCGATCCGCAGACGCTGGCGGCTGTTCCGCCTGACAGGTTGCCCGATCTGAGGCTGCGGTTTGTGCCATCAATGCGGGTGATCCGCTCGGACTGGCCCATCGCGGATATCTGGCGGGCCCATCACGGCGGACCGCACCCCAAGCCCGGCGCGCAGGAGAGCCTGATTGCCCGGCCCGGATACGACCCGCTGCCCCATGATTTGCCGCCCGGCGGCTTCGCCGTGATCTCGGCCCTTCAAACCGGGGAGCCGCTTGGGGCCGCGGCGGCGCCTGTCGATGACACCACTCTTCAGACCGTCCTGTCCGTTCTGCTGGCGACGGGTGTTGTCGCCGGCTTTGAGCTATCGAGGATCCCATGAACGCTGTCTTGAAACTCCACGATGCCGCGGCGCTGCGGATCGAACGGGCCGGTCGGCCGGTCCTGACAACGCTGGCGCGGTTTACCTTTGCGGCCACGCTGCTTTTCTATTTCTGGGCGTCGGCCAGTACCAAGCTGGGCGACGGGGTTGCCGGTATCTTTCAGCCCGCCCTCGGCGCCTATGCGCAGATCTTTCCCCGCGCGCTGGAAATGGCGGGGTACGACCCCGGCCAACTGGCCTTCTGGATGCATCTGACGGTGCTGGCGGGCACATGGGCGGAGCTGCTGCTGCCTGCGCTGCTGGTGCTGGGGCTGGCCACGCGGCTCTCCGCGCTCGGCATGATCGGCTTCGTTCTGGTACAGACCGCCACCGACCTGTTCGGCCATGGCGCGCTGGGTGACCCGGCGACGCTGGGCGGATGGTTCGACCGGATGCCGGATGCGCAGATCCTCGACCAGCGGCTGGTCTGGATCACCATACTGATGGTTCCGGCGATGTTCGGCGGCGGGCCGCTGTCTCTCGACGCGCTCTTGCGGCGCCGGTTACAGCAGCCCGTGCCAGCCTAGGCGAGTTCGGCAAGACGGGAGAGGGCGGCGCTGAGCTTGCCGGCCTCGTTCCGTTTCGCCTCGGCCAGTTCTTTCGTTTCCTCGACCACCTCTTCAGGGGCGCTGGCCACGAATTTCGGGTTCTTCAGCCGTCCTTCCAGACCGCCGAGTTCCTTTTGCAGCTTGGCCCGTGTCTTTTCCAGCCGCGCCTTTTCGGCCGACACGTCGATGATATCGGCCAGCGGCAAGCCGAAATTTCCGCCCTCGGCCGCCACGGTGATGCAGCCCTTGGGGAAAGCGTCGGTGGCCGACAGGCTTTCGATGCGGGCAAGCTTCCTGATCAGCGCCTCGTTGCGGTTCCACGCGGCACGGCCCGCATCATCCAGTTCGGTATGGAGCATCGGGATCTGGGCGCCAGCGGGCACGCCCATCTGGGCGCGGGCAGAGCGGACGTCCTCGATCAGGGCGATGACCCAGTTCATCTCGCGGTCGGCGGCGGTGTCGATCAGGTCGGCGCCATAGGTCGGCCAGTCGGCATGGACCAGCATCTTTTGCCGCTCGCCCAGCGTGCCCCACAGCTCCTCGGTGATGTAGGGCATGATCGGGTGCAGCAGGATCAGGCATTGATCTAGCACCCAGGCCATGGTGGCGCGCGTCTCTGCCTGCTGGTCGGGCGTGCCGTCCATCAGCAGCGGTTTGGAGAATTCGACGTACCAGTCGCAGACCTTGCCCCAGACAAAGCCGTAAAGGGCGTTCGCGGCGTCGTTGAAGCGATAGGCGGTCAATGCCTCGTCCACCGTCTGCCGCACGCGGGCGGTTTCGCCGATGATCCACTTGTTCACGGTCTCGGTCGGCTGCGGGATCGAGCCGTCGGGCTTGTAGCCCTCGAACACGCCGTTCATCTCGGCAAACCGCGCGGCGTTCCAGATCTTGGTGCCGAAGTTGCGGTAGCCGGCGATGCGCTGGGTCGAGAGTTTCAGATCGCGCCCCATCGCGGCCATGGCGGTGAGGGTGAAGCGGACGGCGTCGGCGCCGAATTCGTCGATCAGTTCCAGCGGGTCGAGCACGTTGCCCAGGGATTTGGACATCTTCTTGCCCTTCTCGTCGCGGACGAGGGCGTGGACATAGACGGTGTGGAACGGGATCTGGTCGACCACGGCAAGCTGCATCATCATCATCCGGGCGACCCAGAAGAAGATGATGTCGAAGCCGGTGATCAGCACATCGGTGGGGAAGTATTTCTGCAGTTCCTCGGTCTGTTCCGGCCAGCCCAGCGTGCCGATGGGCCAGAGGCCGGAGGAGAACCAGGTGTCGAGGACGTCGGGGTCGCGCCAGAGGGTTGCGGTCGGTCGTGCGCCTCGTTCGATAAAATTGGCCTCGGACGCCTTTTCTTTGGCAGACTCACCCGTGAAATTCCGATTAGGTTGCTTGCCAAAGACGACGTCAACACCGGGCCCATAGAACTCTTCAGCTAGTTTTCGAACCGCTTCTTCGTTAGCTCCGCAGAACTCCTTTGGCCTAAGCAGGCTCTCGCCGTCATGGGCGCCCTCCGGCCCATACCAAACCGGCACCTGGTGCCCCCACCACAACTGGCGGCTGATGCACCAGGGCTCGATGTTTTCCAGCCAGTGGAAATAGACCTTCTCGTGCTGTTCGGGCAGGATCTTCGTGCGCCCGTCGCGAACGGCCTCCAGCGCGGGGCCGACGATCTTTTTCGCGTCCACGAACCACTGGTCGGTCAGGTAGGGTTCGATCGCGACCTTGGAGCGGTCGCCGTGGGGCACCATGTGGCGGTCGCTGTCGATCCCGTCGAGCCAGCCGTTGTCGGTGGCCTCGTTGATGATGGCCTCGCGCGCCTCGTACCGGTCCTGCCCGTCCAGCCGCTCGATGGCCTTGGCGATCAGGTCGGGGTCGCAGCCTTCGGCGAAGTCGGGATTGTCCTTCAGCCACATGCCCGCACGGGTGTTCATCACGTTGATCGCGCACAGGCCCGTCCGCTGCCCGACCTCCCAGTCGTTGAAGTCGTGGGCGGGCGTGATCTTGACCGCGCCGGTGCCCTTTTCCGGGTCGGCATATTCGTCGGCGACGATGGGGATGGAGCGCCCGGTTAGCGGCAGGCGGACGGTCTTGCCGATCAGGTGCTTGTAACGTGCATCGTCCGGGTGGACCGCGACGCCGGTATCACCCAGCATGGTTTCGGGCCGGGTGGTGGCGACGACGAGGTAATCGCGCGTTTCATACGCGGTGGGGTTTCCGTCCTCGTCGAACTCTACCGGGTGTTCGTAGGTTTCGCCGCCCTCAAGCGGGTAGCGCAGGCGCCACATGTGGCCGTCGACCTCGACCTGCTCGACCTCAAGATCCGAAATCGCGGTCTCGAAATGGGGGTCCCAGTTCACCAGCCGCTTGCCGCGATAGATGAAGCCCTTGTTGTACATGTCCACGAAGACCTTGATGACGGCATCGTGGAAATTGCCCTCATCCCCCGCAGGCGCGCCCGGCGCACCCGACATGGTGAAGGCGTTGCGCGACCAGTCGCAGGAGGCGCCGAGGCGTTTGAGCTGGTTGATGATCGTGCCGCCGGACTGGCCCTTCCACTCCCACACCTTTTCAAGGAACTTCTCGCGCCCCATCTCGCGCCGGCCCGGATTGCCCTGCTTGGCCAGTTCCCGTTCGACGACCATCTGGGTCGCGATCCCCGCATGGTCCTGCCCCGGCTGCCACAGCGTGTCGAAGCCGCGCATCCGGTGCCAGCGGACAAGGATATCCTGCAGCGTGTTGTTGAAGGCATGCCCCATATGCAGGCTGCCGGTCACGTTCGGCGGCGGAATCATGATGCAGAAGGTCTCGGCCCGCGAGGCATTGGCCCCGGCGGTAAAGCAGCCGGCCTTTTCCCAGGCGTCATACAGGCGCGGTTCGGCCGCGGCGGCGTCGAAGGTCTTTTCCATGGGCATCGCGTGATCTCCGGAGGCTGACTTGCGCCGTGATCTAGCGAAAGGCGGGGGCAAGGCCAACCCCTGCCGGGGGTGGACAGGCGCCGCGGCTCGGCTACCCTCCGGCCAACGCAAACAGGGAGGCCCTCATGGAATCGAAATTCGGCAAGAGCCAGACGGTGACGCGCCTCGAAGATGTGCGCCTGTTGACTGGCCACGGCCGGTATGTGGACGACATCGTGCCCGAAGGGGCGCTTTATGCGGTCTTCCTGCGTGCGCCCTATGCCCATGCCGAAATCCGCGCGCTGCATGTGGAGGAGGCGAAGGCCGCGCCCGGGGTCCATGCGGTGCTGACCGTGGCGGATCTGGAGGCCGCGGGGATCGACATCAACATGGCGGCGACGGTGGTCAAGAACCGCGACGGGTCGCGGGGCGCGGCGCCGCTGCGGCCGCTCTTGGCCAAGGACCGTGTCCGTTTCGTGGGGGAGGCGATGGCGGTGGTCGTGGCCGAGACGCTGAACGCCGCACGCGACGCGGTGGAGATGATCGAATTCGATCTGGACGAAGAGGCGCCGCATCTGGCCGTCAGCCCCGGCGGGCCGGACATCCACCCCGAAGCGCCGGACAATGTCGCCTATGACTATCTGTTGGGTGACGAGGACGCCGTGAACGCGGCCTTCGACGCGGCGGCGCATGTCGTCTCGGTCGAGATTCCCGACAACCGGATCATCGTCAATTCGATGGAGCCGCGGGGCGCCTTTGCCGAATGGCAGGACGGGCGCGTGCATCTGTGCGTGAACGGGCAGGGGGTCTGGGGCCAGAAGACCAAGCTGGCCAGGATGTTCCACTTGCCCGAGGACGCCGTGCGGGTGACCAACCCCGATGTGGGCGGCGGCTTTGGCATGAAGGGGTTCACCTATCCCGAATACTATGTCATCGCCCAGGCGGCGCGCGTCACGGGCCGCCCCGTGCGCTGGATGTCGGATCGGACGGAGGCAATGCTGACCGACAATGCCGGGCGCGATCTGACCTCGACCGTGGAACTGGCCTTCGACGCGGACTATCGGATCACCGGCTATCGGGTGACGACGCTGTCCAATCTGGGGGCCTACAATTCCGAATTCGCCCAGCCGATCCAGTCGCAACTGTTCGCGAAGGTGTTGACCGGGACCTATGACATTCCTGCCGCGCTGTTGCAGGTGAAGGGCATCTACACCAACACAACGCCTGTCGATGCCTATCGCGGCGCCGGACGGCCCGAGGCGATCTATGCGCTGGAACGCGCGATGGACTATGCCGCGCGGGCGCTGGGCGTCGACCCGTGGGATTTGCGTCGGCGCAACTTCATCGCGGCGGACGCATTTCCCTATCGCACGCCAAGTGGAGAACTCTACGACGTGGGCGATTTCGTGCGGGTGCTGGACCGGGTCCGGACGGTCGCAGATGTCTCTGGCTTTGCGGCCCGCAAGGCGGACAGTGCTGCCCAGGGTCGGCTCAGGGGCCTGGGGCTTTGCTACTACATCGAGTCGATCCTAGGCGATCCGACAGAAGGTGCGGATGTCGAATTCTGCGCCGACGGCACGGTGAACCTCTATGTGGGTACGCAGTCGGGCGGGCAGGGGCACGAAACGGTCTATGCGCAGTTCCTGTCGGACCGCACCGGCATCCCGGTCGAGAAGATCCGTGTCATTCAGGGCGACAGCGACCGCATCGCCAAGGGCGGGGGCACGGGCGGTTCGCGCTCTGTCACCACGCAATCGAACGCGACGCTGGCGACGGTCGAGAAGATGGTGGCGGCCTTCACGCCCTTCCTTGCGGATGAGATGGGGGTCGAGGCCGACAAGGTGGATTTCGACGGCGAGACCTTCCGCGCGCCGGGATCGAACCTGACCCCGACGCTGCTGGAGGCGGTGGAGATGGCCCGCGCGGCGGGGAGACAGGACCTGCTGCGGCACAAGGCGGAATATACGCTTCCCGGTCGGTCCTATCCCAACGGCGCCCATGTGGCCGAGGTCGAGATCGACCCGGAGACGGGAAAGACAGCGGTTGTGAAATACGCCGTCACCGATGATTTCGGGAACCTGATGAACCCGCGGCTGGCCGAGGGGCAGGTGCATGGCGGCGTGGCACAAGGCATCGGACAGGCGATCTGCGAAGAGGTCGGCCATGACGCCTATGGCCAGTTGCTGACGGCGAGTTTCATGGACTACGCCATGCCGCGCGCCGATGACATGCCGTTCCTGACCTTCACGACCGAATCCGTGCCGTCAACGGCCAACGCGCTGGGCATGAAGGGCTGTGGCGAGGCCGGCACCGTGGGCGCACTCGCCGCGGTGGCGAACGCCGTTCAGGATGCGTTGTGGGACAAGGGCGTGCGCCGGGCCGACATGCCGTTCACGCCGAAACGCGTGTGGCAGATGTTGCAAGGGAATGCCTAGGCAGGATGAGACGCCCGCCCAGGCGGGCGCATCTCACCGATCAAGTGGCTTTCAGGCCACTTCCTCTAACTGCGCGGCGGACTGTACGCCCAGAGCGTGGCAGATGTCGCGCGTCAGGTAGGACTTGTTCAGGGTGTAGAAGTGGAAATCCTCCACGCCACCCTTCATCAGTTCGGTGCAAAGCTCCGTCGCCATCGCCTTGCCCAAAAGACCCTCGCGGTCGTCGCGGATCGCCTTCTCGAACGCCTCGTCCACCCAGGCGGGGACATGGGCGCCGCAGTTCTTCGCGAATTTCCGCACACCGCCCCATTTCTCGATCGGCAGGATGCCGGGGATGATTTTCGATCCGTCGATCCCTTCCTTCTCGCAGGCGTCGCGGAAGCGGAAGAAGGTATCGGCCTCGAAGAAGAACTGGGTGATGGCGGAATGCGCTCCGGCCTCGAACTTCTTCTTCAGCCAGCGGACATCGTCGCCCGCCCCCTTCGATTCCGGGTGCGGATCGGGATAGGCGCCGACGCGGATCTTGAACTTGCCGGTCTCGGCCAAGGCGGCCACCAGTTCGCAGGACGACTGGAACCCCTCGGCATGGGGGGTGAACTTGCCTTCCCCCTTGGGCGGGTCGCCGCGCAGCGCCACGATCTCGGTTACACCGACCTCGGCATAAGACTCCACGATCTCCATCGTCTCGGCCCGGCTTGCCTCCACGCAGGTCAGATGCGCGGCCACGTTCAGCCCGTAATGCTTGTGGATGGTCTCCACCGCGTCATGGGTCAGCTTGCGCGTCGTGCCGCCGGCCCCGTAGGTGACCGAGACGAATTCCGGCTTGAGCGGAGCAAGGCCGCGCACGGCGTCCCACAGGTTGAAGCTCGCCTCGATGGATTTCGGCGGGAAGAATTCGAAAGATACGCGGGGGGCAGACATGGCAGGCTCTCCGGACGGATTCGGCATTTCCAGAGCTTGTCGCATAGACCCGTCTGTGAAACAAACTCATAGTTCTCATCATCTATATGAGTATTGTAACAAGATGCACCTCGAACTCCGCCATCTGCGCACCATCAAGGCGATCCATGATCACGGCGGTCTGGCCCGTGCAGCCGAGCGTTTGAACATCACGCAATCGGCGCTGTCCCATCAGGTCAAGGGGCTGGAAGAACAGGTGGGGATGGAGCTTTTCGTGCGCCGGACCAAGCCCTTGCGGCTGTCGCCCGCGGGGCTGAAGCTGCTTCGAACGGCCGAGCGTGTACTGCCCGAGATTGCCGCGCTGGAAGGAGAGATCGAGGGGATGAAATCCGGAAGGTCGGGGCGGATGCACCTGACGCTGGAATGCCATGCCTGCTATGACTGGCTGTTGCCGCTCTTGGAGGTGTTCCGCAAGGCATGGCCCGAAATCGACGTGGATATCCGGCCGGGCCTGTCGTTCGAGGCATTGCCCGCGCTGTCCCGAGAAGATGTGGATGTCGTGATTTCCTCCGACCCAGAAGAGATCGAGGGGATCGGATTTGCACCGCTTTTCGACTATGAGCCGGTGTTCGTCTGCGCCGCTTCGCACCCCTTGGCGGCCAAATCGGTCATAGAGGCCGCGGATTTCGCGGATCAGGTTCTGATCACCTATCCGGTGGACCGTGCGCGGCTTGATGTCTTCACGGGGCTTCTGAACCCTGCGCGGGTAGAGCCGCAAAGCGTGCGCCCGGTAGAACTGACCGCGGTGATCCTGATGCTGGTGGCCTCTGGCCGCGGGGTGACCGTGCTGCCCGACTGGGTGGTGCGCGAGGTTCGCAACGACCGGGATTTCGCAGTGCGTCGCCTGACCGAAGGGGGGCTGACGCGCCGCATCTATGCCGCGACACGCACAGAGGACGCCGGAAAGCCCTATATCGCGCATTTCATCCGACTGGCCCGGAGCGAGCCGGTCAAGCTGCAACGGGCGCTGCGCGGGGCCTGAGGCGCAAAGGCAACGCTTTTGCTCCTTTCTTGCACCACAATTGATACCTACCTCTTCCGGTGCGACAGTGCGTCGATAAATCATCCTGAGAATGATGAGGCAGAGCAGATGAAATTTCTGAGATTTGAGCTGCTGGGCGTGTCCGGCCTGGTTGCAGCGGTTCTGGCAATTCTGGTGCATCCCGGGGCGGACCAGGAACGCAAGGTTCTTCGGACGACCGCCGGTCAGATCGTGCCGGGGCAGGTCTTCACCCAGAAGTAAATGCAGAGCTGTGTTTGAAGGGCCCGGCCGGCTGTTGCCTGTGCCGGGCCTTTTGCCGTTCGCGACAAGGCGCGCAGGCGCTGTCGTGGCCTATCGCGCCCCCGACGGCGTGTTCTGATCGACAAGATCGGGCCGCAGGCGCCGCACCAGCATGCCGCCGCTTTCCATGATCGATTTCAGGCGCTCTTCCATCCGGGCCATTTCTGCCATTGCGCCTTTCAACGCCTCGGTTTCATCGCCCAGGGCGGCAAGACCTTCGAACAGCGCCTCGCTTGTCTTGATCTGCGCATCCGCATTGCCGATGACGGCGCGCAAGTTTTCCAGAAGTTCACCGGCCTGAGGTTGATGGCCGACCTCGGCCAGCCGCGTATCCAGTTCCGCCACGCTGGCGCGCACCGCGTCGAACCACTCTTCCGACAACAAGGGTTCCCGCTTGGCGCGCAGCATCGCATCGCGCTCCAACTGCCGGGTGCCAGAGACGACACCGTCGATCCGGCCGCGCAAGTCGCCCTGCAGCTTGACGATATCGTCGTTGACGGCCACCACCCGGCGCAGCACGTGATCAAGCTCGTCGATCAGCCGGTTGATCCGGTCGAGAAACAGGTTCAGGTCATGGGCGAGGGCGCCGAATTCGTCGGCGGTGCGCACCTCTGCCCGTTCGGTCAGGCTGCCGAAGGCGCGGGCGAGGTTCGACACGACTGACCGCAGCCGCAAGAGCGGCTCCATCCGGGCGCGCAGGATCAAAAACAGCAGGATCGAGTGCAGGACGATCTTGCCCACCGCCAGACCGGCAGAAAAGGTGATCTCCTCGAACCACAAGGCGAAATCGCGGTCCAGATAGTTACGTACCCGCACCTGGCCCAGCACATCGCCGACATTCGCCTCGCTATGGCAGGTCAGGCAGAACGTCTCGGCCTCGATACGAACGGTGGCTTCGCGGTAATGCCCGTCGGGCCAAGCCGCAGGGATGCCTTCCGGCACGAAGCCGAAGCCCTGCTCGATCGAGCGTATCGTGACATCCGACGGTTCGATCGCGACCTTGTAGCCGAGGTCGTCCCAGTTGCGGTCCAAGATCGGATACATCGTGCGCGCGGCGACCGGTCCGCCCTCGTTTCTCATGATCGCGCGGACGTTCTCGGCCAGATCCTCGGCCACGACTGCGGCCTGCCGTTCGCCATCGACCTTGAACTTGTAGTAGACCAGCGCCGCCTTGAGACCGAATTCGAGGATCGTCACGGCCACGAGAACAAGGAAGAAATCCTTGATCATGTGGATCAGGAAGGATTTGTCGAACCGTCCGATATCGTGGCTTGTCTGGGGGCGCATCGTCATACGTGTCCGAATGGGATTCTTGGTCAACTATAGCGGTATTGGCCGCGATCCAGAGCGGAATCGACGCAGCATGCCGTGATTGCGCTGTCGCTTCAGTCCACCCGTGGCGTGTATGCGCCGATCCCGCCAAGGAAAACGTCGATAGCCTTGTCGACCCGGGCGCGCATCGCCTCGGGATCGTCATTGGGCGGTTCGGGAGACAGGAGCTTTTCCAGCGGGCAGCGCAGCGCCATGTCGGCCAGCAAGGCCGCCGCGGCCCCGGTGTCGTCCAGCGCGATTTCACCATCCGCCACACCGCGGTCGAGTTCGTTGCGAATCAGACGGTGAATGGCGCGCGGGCCTTCCTCCAGAACGCTGGTGGCCAGGTCGGGATGGCGGGGTGCCTCGGCCACGGCGACGCGCAGGATTTCCAGCGCGGCCGACCCCGCCGCGGGCCGCCGGTCCGGTGCCAGCAGCAGACGCAGGCGCGGGCGCAGGGGCAGGGAGTGCTGGGCCGGCTCCAACGGGGCCACGACCATCGCCCGCACCCGCCGCACAAGCGCGGAAAACAGCGCGATACGCCCGTCGAAGACGGAATAGAGCGTGCGCTTGGACATCCCGGCCTCTCGTGCGACCGCGGCCATCGTGGTGCCGGGCAGGCCTTTTGTCAGCAGTACCCGTTCGGCCGCGTCCAGGATCATGGCTTCACGGTCTTCGGGGGCCATCTTCGGGGGCGGCCCCGGCGCGGCGCTGCTTCGCCTGGTGCGTTGTCCATGGCGGGCCTTCTGTTCAGGGGGTCACAGAACACTGCGCAAGAATTGCGACTTGCGCGGCGGAAGATTTGCGAATAACAAAACTCACGGGTTTTGTAAATTGTCCCGCGCTTTCCTCCCATGCTTCACCATCCGACAGGTCCTTCCCCCATGCGCCTTGCCCTTCGCCGTTTGCTCCCGCTCTTCTGCGCCGCGTCGCTGGCCTTTGCGCCCGTCGCCCAAGCCCAGGCCCCCGGCGGGCAGGGGGGGCGACCGCCCACAGCCGTGACGGTGGTCACGCTTCAGGCGCAGGATGTGACGCTGACCTCGACACTGCCGGGCCGCGTTGTGGCCTCCGGCGTGGCAGAGGTTCGGCCGCAGGTCGCCGGCATCATCACCGAACGGCTGTTCAAGGAAGGCGCCGTGGTGGAGCTTGGGGAGCCGCTCTACCGCATCGATGCGGCCAGCTATGAGGCGCAGGTCGCTGCGGCCGAGGCCGCCGTGACGCAGGCCGAGGCCGCGCTGAAGGCGGCTGAGAAAGAGGCGCGGCGCCTGCAGGAACTGCTGCAGCGCAATGTTACCAGCGAGCAGAACGTGGACGATGCCGTTGCCGCACGCGACAGTGCCGCGGCGGCGCTGAAGGTGGCCGAGGCACAGCTTCTGGCCGCGCAGATCGACAATGAACGCACAACGATCAAGGCGCCGCTGTCTGGGACGGTCGGCCGCTCTCTGACCTCGGCCGGGGCGCTGGTGACGGCGGGGCAGTCCGATCCGCTGGCGGTGATCCGGACGCTTGATCCGGTTTATGTGGATGTCACCATGTCGGCGGCAGAGATCGTGCGCTGGCGGCGCGGGCATCTGGCGACCGATCTGGAACGGGTCGACCCGACGGTGACCCTGCGCCTGCCCGACGGCGGCGGGTATGACATGACCGGCACGCTGACTGCGGCCGAACCCCATGTCGATGAACAGACCGGCGTTGTGGTCCTGCGGATGGAATTTCCCAACCCCGACACGCTGCTCTTGCCGGGCATGTATGTTCAGGTGGACCTGCCCACCGGCATGGTCGAAAACGCCTTTCTCGTCCCGCAGGAGGCCGTCAGCCGTGACCGGCGCGGCCGTCCGACCGTGATGGTGGTCACCGCGGAAAACAAGGTGGAAGCGCGCGTGCTGGACGTGGAGCGCGACCGCGGCAATGTCTGGATCGTCACCGGTGGTGTCGCCGATGGCGACCGCGTGGTCGTGGCGGGTTTCCAGAAGATCGCCGCCGGGGCGACCGTGACGCCCGAAGAACGCCAAGACCCCCAGCCGCAGAACTGAACCCGCAGGAGCGCCCGACATGGCCCGTTTCTTCATCGACCGCCCGGTCTTCGCCTGGGTTATCGCGATCCTGATCATGGGGGTGGGGCTGTTGTCGATCTTCAGCCTGCCGGTCGCGCAATATCCGCAGATCGCGCCGCCCTCGGTCACGGTGTCGGCGAGCTATCCCGGTGCCTCGGCTGAGACCGTCGCCAACACGGTCACGCAGGTCGTCGAACAGCAGATGACCGGGCTGGACGGGTTGCGCTACTTCTCGTCTTCCTCGACCTCGCAGGGGCAGGCAGAGATCACCCTGACCTTCGAGACCGGGACCGACCCCGACATTGCGCAGGTGCAGGTGCAGAACAAGCTGTCACAGGCCACAAGTCTGCTGCCGGAAACAGTGCAGCGGCAGGGGGTGACGGTGCGCAAATCGTCTGCCGGGTTCCTGATGGTGATCGGTCTGATCTCCACCGATGGTGCGCTGGAACAGGTGGATTTGTCCGACTACATGGTAACAAACCTCGTCGACCCGTTCTCACGGATCGAGGGCGTGGGCGAGGTGCAGGTCTTCGGCGCGCAATATGCCATGCGCATCTGGCTGGACCCGTCGAAACTTGCGGCCTATGAACTGACGCCCTCTGACGTGGTCTCTGCCGTCTCGGCGGAAAACGCCCAGATCTCGGCGGGGTCTTTCGGCGCACTGCCCGCGCCTGAAGGCCAGCAGTTGAACGCCACGATCACCGCGCAGTCGCTGCTGTCCACGCCCGAGGATTTCGAGGGCATCGTGCTGCGCGCCGAAACCGATGGCGGGCTGGTTCTGCTGAAGGACGTCGCTCGGGTCGAGATCGGGGCGGAAAGCTATGGCACGATTGCCCGGTTCAACCGCCAACCCGCGGCCGGTATGGCGATCCGCCTGGCACCGGGCGCAAATGCGCTTGATACGGCAAACCTCGTGAAAGAGCGTTTGGAGGAAGCCGCGCAGTTCTTCCCCGAAGGCGTCGACTACGTCATTCCCTATGACACCACGCCTTTCGTCGAGATCTCGATCAAGGAGGTCATCAAGACCCTGTTCGAGGCGATCTTGCTGGTCTTCCTTGTCATGCTGCTGTTCCTGCAGAACATCCGCGCGACGCTGATCCCGACGCTCGCGGTTCCGATCGTTCTCTTGGGTACCTTCGGGGTGATGGCGGCCTTTGGCTTCTCCATCAACACGCTGACCATGCTGGCGATGGTGCTGGCCATCGGTCTGCTGGTGGATGACGCCATCGTCGTGGTGGAGAACGTCGAGCGCATCATGGAGGATGAGGGGCTTTCCCCGCGCGAGGCGACGCGGAAATCCATGGGCCAGATCACCGGGGCGCTGATCGGTATCGCGCTGGTTCTGTCGGCTGTGTTCGTGCCGATGGCGTTTTTCGGCGGCTCCACCGGGGTCATCTATCAGCAGTTTTCGGTGACCATCGTTTCGGCCATGGCGTTGTCGGTGCTGGTGGCGCTGACGCTGACGCCGGCGCTTTGTGCCACGCTCTTGCGCGGCAAGGATGCCGTGCACACCCATCGGGGGCCATTCGGCTGGTTCAACATCGCGTTCGAGAAACTGACCGGCGGCTATGGCGCGTCTGTCGGCTATATCGTGCGGCGCCCGCTCCGGATCGGGCTGATCTATATCATGATGGCGGTCGCGATGGGGTGGCTGTTCGTCAAGACGCCGACGGGCTTTCTGCCGGACGAGGATCAGGGCATCCTGTTCACGCTGATCCAGGCCCCCACCGGGGCCACGGCGGAACGCACGCTGGATGTCGTGAAACAGGTCGAGAACCACTATCTTGAAAACGATCCCAACGTGAATTCCATGTTCGGCGTGGTCGGCTTCAGCTTCGCGGGCCGGGGCCAGAACAACGGGATCGCCTTCGTCCAGTTGAAGGACTGGTCGGAACGGGAACGACCGGATCAGAGCGTTCAGGCCATCGCCGGCCGGGCCTTCGGTGCGTTCAGCCAGATCCGGGATGCGCGGGTGTTTCCCATCGTGCCGCCCTCGGTGATCGAACTGGGCAACGTCTCGGGCTTCGATTTCTACCTGGAGGCCCGAAATGGCCAGACGCATGAGGAATTGCTGGCCGCCCGCAATCAGCTTCTGGGGATGGCCAGCCAAAGCGAGAAGATCGCCTCCATCCGGCCCAACGGTCAGGAAGACGCGGCACAGTTCAATCTGGATGTCGATTGGCGCGCGGCCGGTGCGATGGGGCTGTCGGCCTCCGATGTGGGCAACCTTCTGTCCATCGCCTGGGCGGGGCGCTATGTGAACGACTTCGTCGACCGGGGCCGGATCAAGCGCGTCTATGTGCAGGGCGAGCCCGAGGCGCGGGCCACGCCCGAGGATATCGAGCTTTGGCGGGTCAGGAATGCCTCTGGCGGTCTGGTGCCCTTTTCCAACTTTACCACCGCAAGCTGGGAGTTCGGACCGCAGGGCCTGAACCGTTATAACGGTGTGCCTGCGATGCAGTTGCAGGGCAGCCCCGCAACCGGCGTTTCCACTGGCGAGGCGATGGCCGAGATCGAGCGGCTGGCCGGACAGCTGCCCCCGGGCTACGCCGTGTCATGGACCGGCCTGTCGCTGGAGGAACGGGAGTCGGGCAGTCAGGCGCCGCTGCTTTACGCGCTGTCGCTGGCCGCCGTGTTCCTGTGTCTTGCCGCGCTTTACGAAAGCTGGGCGATTCCGTTCGCGGTGATGCTGGCCATGCCCATCGGGGTGCTGGGGGCGCTGGTTGGCGCTTGGCTGGGACAGTTTGAAAACGGCGTGTTCTTTCAGGTGGCGATCCTGACGGTGATCGGCCTGACCGGAAAGAACGCGATCCTGATCGTGGAATTCGCCCGCGACCGGCAGGAAAAGGAAGGCGAGGGGCTTTATACAGCGATCAAGGAGGCTGCGCGCCAGCGGTTCCGGCCGATCATCATGACCTCTATGGCGTTCTCTTTGGGCGTTCTGCCGCTCGTGCTGAGTTCCGGCGCCGGGTCGGGCGGGCGTAATGCCATCGGCTCGGGCGTGCTAGGCGGGACGCTTAGTGCCACGATCCTTGGCATCCTGTTTGTGCCGCTCTTTTACACGACGATCCGGCGGGCGACGGGCCGGACCGGGGGTGAAGACGCCTGACGCCAACTGTCGTTTGACAGACCCGTTGCGCAGCGGTTCACTGGCTCTGGCGGTGGACCGGATGACAGCCAAGGGGTGCATATGGCGGGGGTGAGTTTCGATCTGACAGGGCGCGTGGCGCTGGTGACCGGCGCAAGCCGGGGCATCGGTCGCGCGCTGGCCGAGGGGCTGGCCGCGCACGGGGCCGACATCGTAGCCGTCGGACGGTCGGCCGACCGGCTGGGCGAGGTCTGCGCGGCGGTCGAAGCCTTGGGCCGCAGTGCGAAAGTGGTCGAGGCCGATGTCAGCGATGTCACCTCGATCCGCGACATGCAGGCGGCCATCGCGGCGCTGGACGTTATCCCCGATATCCTGGTCAATAACGCCGGGATGGAAGAGGTCTGCGCCTCTCTCGACCTGGAAGAAGACCTGTGGGATCGGATCGTGGACACGAACCTGAAAGGCGCGTTTTTCGTCGCCCAGGGGTTTGCCCGTCCGCTGATCGCGGCGGGGCGGCCCGGCAGTATCGTCAATCTCGGGTCGCTGACCTCGGCGGTGGGGGTGCCGACGGCGGTGCCCTATACCTCGTCGAAAAGCGGGATCCTCGGCATGACGCGGGCACTGGCCGCGGAATGGGCGGCGGCGGGTGTGCGGGTGAATGCGCTTGGTCCCGGCTATTTCCGGACAGAGCTGACCGAAGCCTTTTACCAGAACCCGGACTGGCAGGCCCGCATGCAGGCGAAGATCCCGATGGGCCGGTTCGGGCAGTTGCAGGATCTGGTCGGCGCGACGGTCTTTCTGGCCTCGGACGCGTCGGCCTACATGACTGGCCAGATAATCTATGTGGATGGCGGCTATCTTGCCTCGATCTGACCCCGGCGTCGTGGCGGCGGGGGCATGGGACCGCTTGACAGCCCTGTCCCCCGGGAGGACCATCGCACCGGTTCCGGGGGTTTGGGTTTGAACGTGCAGTCCGCCAGCCGCATGGTTGAGATTACCGACGTCTCAAAGACGTTTCGCGGCCAACCGGCCGTTTCGGCGGCGTCCCTCTCGCTTGGGCGGGGGGAGTTCATGACGGTGGTCGGCCCCTCTGGCTGTGGCAAGACCACGCTTTTGCGCATGATCGCGGGGTTCGAGGTGCCCGACAGCGGCACGATCCGGATCAACGGCGTGGCGATGGACACGGTGCCGCCCTATCGCCGCTCCATTGGGATGGTGTTTCAGAAGCTGGCGCTGTTCCCGCACATGACCGCGGCGGAAAACGTGGCCTATCCGCTGAAGATGCGCCGCTTCGATCCGGCGAAGATCCCGGGTCTGGTCGATGACTACCTGGGCCTTGTGCGTCTTGGCGACTATCGCGACCGCCGCCCGCATCAGCTTTCGGGCGGGCAGCAGCAGCGGGTCGCGATTGCCCGGGCGCTGGTCTTCAACCCCGATCTGTTGCTGCTGGACGAACCCCTGTCGGCGCTGGACCGCAAGCTGCGCGAGGACATGCAGCTTGAATTCCGCCGGATCCAGCAAGAGCTTGGCGTGACCACGATCAACGTGACCCATGACCAGCGGGAGGCGCTGGTGATGTCGGACCGGATCGTGGTGATGGACGGGGGCCGGGTGCAGCAGGCAGACACGCCGGTCGCGCTGTACCGCCGGCCTGGAAATCCGTTCGTGGCGCAGTTTATCGGCGTGACCTCGATGCTCTCTGGCCATGTGGCGGGGCAGGGGGAGGGCGCCTTGACGGTTCGGGTCGGGGGCGGCGATTTGCTGGCGAATGGCCCGGCGATGGCGAAGGGCACCCCGGTCGACTGCGTGATCCGGGCCGAGCAGATCGCCATCGGCCCGGTGGCCGGCACGCCGAAGCGGGAGAACGCCGTCGAGGGCCAAGTTCGCCAGCGCATCTTCGAGGGGGAGCGGATGGTCTATCTGGTCGAGGTTCCGGCGCTGGACGGCGCGGTTCTCAGCATCTTCGACCACGATCCGGTCAGCCACAACGTCTTCGACGAAGGCCAGCCGGTTCGCCTTGAATGGGCGGCGCGCGACCTTTTCGCCTTCCCGACCGGGCAGGCGCAGCCGACTGTAACGCATGACAACCAGCAGGGAGCGATCTGACATGACACGCACACCACGGCCCGGCACCGCCCGGCGCACCTTCCTGAAGCTGAGCGCCGCCGGAGCGGGGGCGCTGGCCATGCCCGGCATCCTGCGCGCGCAGGACAAACCGTCGGAGATCATCGTGCGCGCCTGGGGCGGGGCCTGGGGCGATGCGCTGAAGGAAGGCGTGGCCGATCCCTTCACGGCGGAAACCGGCATTCCCGTGCGGCTGGACTTTACCGAGGATAACGAGATCAAACCAAAGATCTGGGCGGCCGTCGATCAGGGGCGCATCCCGCCGATCCACGTGAACTGGGACACCACGACCAACGCGACGATCTCGGCGCTCCGTGGCGTGACGGTCGACCTGTCCGATCTGCCGAACCTTGACGGGCTGTTGCCGCTGGCCAAGCCCACGGGGCTGGACGGCTATCCGTTGGTGAACACCTATGCCTATGTCTATGTCTGCGCCTACCGGCCAGAGGCGTTCCCCGATGGCCCCCCGGCAAGCTGGACGGTGATGCTGGACCCGAAGTTCAAGGGGCGCATCGCCCTTTATGATGACGGCATCGGGTTCAACCCGATCTCGGTCATCGCCGGCGGCGGCACATTCGAAGACATCCCCGGCAACATGGAACCGGGGTATGAATTCTACCGCAAGCTCAAGGCCAACGCGCCACTTCTGGGCGAGGACGCCGATTTCACGACATGGTTCCAGAATGGCGAGATCGATATTGCCTGCACGATCTCGGTGAACGCCCGTGCCGCGCGGCAAAGCGACATCGACGTGGAATGGACCGTGCCGGAGGAAGGCTGCAAGGTCGACACCGATGGGTTGTGGGTGCCCAAGGGCCTGCCGGAGAACGAGGAATACTGGGCCAAGCAGTTCGTCAATTTCGCCCTGTCGAAGGACGCGCAGGCGAAGTGGTGTTCGCTTCTGGGCCTGCCGCCGGTCTATCCGGGGATCGCGCCGCCGGCCGATCTGGTGGGCGATCCGTCCTACCCGACCAAGCCCGAGGATTTCGCAAAGCTGGTGTCGGTGCCCTCGCCCGTCCTGGTGGAAAACCAGCCGATCTGGTTCGCGAAGTTCAGCGAGATATTCCAGGGCTGACGCGTCGGGGCGGCGGTCTTTGCCG
This sequence comes from Rhodovulum sp. P5, assembly GCF_002079305.1. Taxonomy (NCBI): domain Bacteria; kingdom Pseudomonadati; phylum Pseudomonadota; class Alphaproteobacteria; order Rhodobacterales; family Paracoccaceae; genus Rhodovulum; species Rhodovulum sp. P5. Next base: position 1,038,482 of record NZ_CP015039.1, on the reverse strand, counting down.
CCCCCATGCATCCTGCGCAGATGTCCCGAGGCAATCTTCCGATCCAATGGCGCGTTCTTGACGCGGTTGAGGCCGCGGCGGCCTTCCTGTGGCCGGCGCGCCTGCGGCGGCTGACGCCCTGGGGCCTGCTTGCGCCGGCATTGTTTCTGGTGGGCGTTCTGGTGATCGGCTTGGGCTATATGGTGGAATTCAGCCTGCACGAGCTTGACCTTGCGACCTACCGGTTGAAAGAGGCCTATAGCCTGACGAACTATCAGACGATCCTTGACCGTCCGGTCTATACGCGGGTGCTGGGACGAACCCTTTGGGGGGCTCTGCTGGTGACGCTCATTTCGGTCTTCCTCGCTTTCCCCTATGCCTATGCCATCGTGCGGACCCATTCTGCGGCGCTTCGGAAGTTCCTGCTGATCGCGCTGTTTCTGCCGTTTTTCATCGGGCAGGTGGTGCGTGCCTATGGCTGGCTGATCGTGCTGGGGCGGGAGGGGTTGGTGAACACCGCGCTTTCGGGGCTTGGCCTGCCGACCTTCGATCTTCTGTTCAATTACCCGGCGGTGATCTTCGGGCTGGTGCAATACATGCTGCCGTTTGCGATCCTGCTGATTGTGCCGGCCATCGCGGCGATCCCGGAGGATATCGAGCTTGCCTCCGAAAGCCTTGGCGCGACATGGGTATCCACCTTCCGCCATGTGGTTCTGCCGATGGCGCGCCCGGGGCTGACGGGTGCCTCTGTCGTGGTCTTCACGCTGACGCTGACGGATTTCGCGATGCCCGAGATACTGGGTGGCGGCACGTCGGATTTCATCGCCTCGGCAATCTATGACAGCTTCTTCCAGATCTCCAATCCGGGGCTGGGGCCGCGCTGTCGATGGTGCTGGTCACCTTGGGCAGCCTGATCGTGGCCGGTGTCTTCCTGATTGCGGGCACGGGAACGCTCGGCGTGCGGGGGGAGGACGCATGAGGGGCAGCCTGTCGAAGCGTCTGGTCATCTGGGGGCTGGTCGCGGTCAGCCTGATCACCCTAAGCCTGCCGACGCTGATCGTGATCGGCGCGTCCTTCACGTCAGGCGAGATCATCCAGTTCCCGCCGGAGGGGTTTTCGCTGCGCTGGTATCGGGAACTGTGGCAGCTTGACAGTTTCAAGGGCGCGCTTGTCCGTACCTTCTATGTCTCGGTCATCTGCACGCTGGTCAGCCTGCCGGTCGGCACACTGGCCGCGCTGGCGACCGTGCGTTATCGCCTGCGGTTCCGCAATGCCGTTCAGGTTTACCTGCTGTTGCCCTTCACCATCCCGCTGGTGGTTTCCGGCATCTCGATGATGCTGTTCTTTGGAGAAATCCGCATCCTTGGCCAGCTTTGGCCCGTGGGCGTCGCGCTGTGCGTGATCAACCTGCCCTTCATGATCTGGTCGGTCGCGGCAAGCGTCAACGCCATCGACCCCGAACTGGAAAACGCCGCGATGAATTGCGGAGCGCCGCCGCTGCAGACCTTCCTGACCGTAACGCTGCCGGCAGTGATGCCGGGGGTAATCACCGGCGGCTTGTTGATGTTCATCCTCGCCTTCAACGAATTCCTCGTCAGCCTGTTTCTGACCGACAGCCGTACCGTCACGCTGCCGGTGCAGATCTACAACTCCATCCGCAGCGTCATCACACCCGACCTTGCCGCGGTGTCCGTCCTCTACATCGTGATCGCGCTGGTCGCGGTCCTGTTGCTCGACCTTCTGGTCGGGCTGGAAATCTTCCTGCGCTCGAAATGAACCGGAGCCTGCCCATGCCGACCACCGTCACCTTTCACGAGTATGCCACGCTGGATGACGCGGGGCGCGCCGCGCTGCTGAAGCGGACCGAGGGCGATCTTGGCCCGATCCTGGAAGCGGCGAAACCGATTATCGAGGCGGTCCGGGACGAGGGCGACGCGGCCCTTGCCCGGTTTGCCAACCAGTTCGACAAATCGCCCGTGACGGCGGATGCCATCGCCGCGACGCCGGCCGATTTCGACGCGGCTTTCGATGCGGTGGATCGGGAGATGATCGAGGTTCTGGAATTCTGCTCCGACAACGTGCGCCGGTTCCATCAGGCGCAGATGCCAGAGGAGATGTGGTGGAAGGAAATGCATCCGGGCGTGTTTGCGGGCGAAAAGGTCGTGCCCATCGACTCGGTCGCCTGCTACGTCCCGCGGGGCAAGGGCTCGTTTCCATCGGTGGTGATGATGACGACGATCCCGGCGGTGGTGGCAGGTGTCGGCCGCCCCTTCATCGTGACCCCGCCGGGGCCGGACGGCAAGGTGGATGCCGCCACGCTGGTCGCCGCCCGGATCGCCGGGGTGGAAGAGGTCTATAAATGCGGGGGCGCGCAAGGCGTCGCGGCGGTCGCCTATGGCACCGAAACCGTACCAAGGGCGCCCAAGATGGTCGGGCCGGGCAGCCCGTGGGTGGTTGCTGCAAAGCGGCTCTTGTCCGACCGGCTGGACCCCGGCACCCCCGCGGGGCCGAGCGAGTCCATCATTCTTGCCGACGAGACCGCCAACGGGCGCGTCGCCGCGCTGGATCTGTTGATTGAATCCGAACACGGACCCGACAGTTCCGCATGGCTCGTCACGAATTCCCGCAGCGTGGCAGAGGATGCCCTTGCCGCTATCCCCGGCTATTGGGCGGCGATGGGGGAGGAGCGCACCGGTTTCTCGCAGGCGGTCCTATGTGGCCCGCGGGGTGGGGTGATTCTGACGCCGGACTTCGGGGCGGCGATCGACTTCGTCAACGCCTATGCGCCAGAACATCTGCAAATCCATGCCGAGGTGCCGCAGGATTATCTTGGCGCGATCCGCAATGCCGGGGAAATCCTGCTGGGCGCCCATACCCCGATCTGCATCGGGAACTTCACGCTGGGACCCAATGCCGTGTTGCCGACGAATGCCGCGGCGCTGACTCATTCGCCGCTTGGTGTCCATGCCTATCTGAAGACCATCGGGCTGGGCCATGTGACCCGCCGCGGCTATGACCTGCTGGCCCCCAAGGCGAAACGCTTCGCGGAATACGAAGGCTTCGATGCCCATGCCAACGCGGTATCCGCGATGCGTGACGCGGCCTTCGGGAACGAAGGTTAGGCCCGTTCCGCCATCGCCGCGGCGAACCGTTCGAACAGGTAGTAGCTGTCCTGGGGGCCGGGGCTGGCCTCTGGGTGGTACTGGACGGAAAAGACCGGGCGGTCGGCCATGCGGATGCCGCAATTCGACCCGTCGAACAGCGAAACATGGGTTTCCTTGACGCCGGCTGGCAGGCTTTGGCTGTCGACGGTGAAGCCGTGATTCATCGACGTGATCTCGACCTTGCCGGTTTCCAGATCCTTCACCGGGTGGTTCGCGCCGTGATGGCCGTGGTTCATCTTGATCGTCTTCGCGCCGAGCGCCAGTGCCAGCATCTGATGGCCAAGGCAGATCCCGAAAAGGGGAATGTCCCGCTCCAGCACGCCCTGGATCATCGGCACGGCATAGGCGCCCGTTGCCGCGGGATCGCCGGGGCCGTTCGACAGGAACACACCGTCGGGGGACAGCGCCAGAACATCCTCTGCCGTGGCGGTTGCCGGCAGAACGGTGACATCGCAGCCCGCCGAGGCAAGGCAGCGCAGGATGTTGCGTTTCGCGCCGTAGTCGATGGCCACGACCTTGTGCCCGGGACCTTCGCGACGCTGATAGCCGTCCGGCCATGCCCAGCGCATCTCATCCCAGCGATAGCTTTGGGCGCAGGTGACGTCCTTGGCCAGATCCAGCCCCTCCAGCCCGCAGAAGCCGCGCGCCTTGGCGACCAGCGCCTCGATATCGAACTGGCCTTCGGGGTCGTGGGCCAAGGCGACATGGGGGGAACCCTGTTGGCGGATCGCGCGGGTCAGACGGCGGGTGTCGACCCCGCCGATGCCGACCCGCCCTTGCCGGGCCAGCCAGTCCGAAAGGGTATCGGCGGCGCGCCAGTTGCTGGGCTCTGTCGGGTCCCATTTCACGACCATACCGTCGGCCACGGGCGCGGCCTGTTCGTCGTCTTCGGGGTTCACGCCGACATCGCCCACATGGGGGAAGGTGAAGGTGACCACCTGCCCGGCATAGGAGGGATCGGTCATGATCTCCTGATAGCCGGTCATTGCCGTGTTGAAGCACAGCTCTGCCACCCTCTCACCGGTGGCGCCGAACCCTTTTCCGTAGAACACGGTTCCATCGGCAAGGGTCAGGCAAGCGGTCGGGCGGGGGGCGCGTGCTGTGCCGGGCATGGGGGTCTCCTGATCGCGGAATCCGGCGGAGACTATGGCCGCGCGTGCCAAGAATCAAGGGGCGAGGCAAAATGCAAAACCACCTTATTTCAGTAACTTAGTGCTTTGGCGTCCGCTTGCCTCTGCGGCGGCTGATCGTTATGGTGCACAGCCTGACGCGACCGGTGACACGAGGACCCTGATGGATTTGCGCAGCCGGATATCGACATCGCTGAAAAGCGCGATGAAAAACAAGGAGGCGGAGCGTCTGGCCACGCTACGCCTGATCAATGCCGCGATCAAGGACAAGGATATCGCCCTGCGCTCCGACGGGTCTGAGACCGGTGTTGGCGAGGACGAGATCCTTTCGATTCTCGGCCGGATGATCAAGCAGCGCCAGGAAAGTGCCCGCGCCTATGAAGAGGGCGGCCGTCTTGACCTGGCAGAGCGCGAGCGGTCGGAGATCGCGGTGATCGAGGAATTCCTGCCGCGACAACTGACCGATGAGGAAGTGCAAGAGGCCGTCGATGCCGCCCTGTCCGAGACCGGTGCCGAGAGCATTCGCGATGTCGGGCGAGTCATGGCCGTGCTGAAGGCCGAATATGCCGGTCAGATGGATTTCGGGGCCGTGGGACCGATGGTCAAGGATCGCCTCGCCTGAAGGGATTGCCGCGCTGCGGCATGATGTGCGATATGTCCCGCATCGCGGCACGACCTGACATCCGTGATCCCCGCAGGGCTTGTCCATTCCGCAGGGAAACCCATCTGGCGGTAGTGGCTTGGTAACACAGCAGAGACTAGAAACAGGTGCAGGAGTGCTTTTTCCCGACTGCTATGGGCGCTATCCTGCCGGCAACAAGCGATACAGAGACATCAGATGCTGAAATACATCAAGAACGTGAAGGCCGAGCAATGGCCGGCCCTGATCCTGCGCGGTTCTGCGCTTCTGCTGATCGTGGTTCATCTGTTCACATTCCTCTTCATCTATCAGCACTTCATCTTCTTCATCACCGCGCTGGTGTTGGGGCTGCTGCTTGCGCGTGAGATGTACGAGGATCTGGCCCAGCGGTTCTTCAAGCTGAAGGCCGAGGAATACGAGAAGGACCTGATGGAGCTTCAGGAAACCGCGCATCCCAACGGCGACCGGGCCCTGTTGATCGAGGGCAGCCCCTCGCTAAAGGACATCGCCGGCAGCAAGACGAAGCACTGACGGCTCGGGCCTATCCGAAGACCTTCGGAAAGGTCCGTTCCAGCGCGACATCGAGATCGGCCATGCTGACCGGCAGGCCGAGATCCACAAGGCTGGTCACCCCGTGATCGGCGATGCCGCAGGGGACGATGCCGTCGTAATGCGTCAGGTCCGGTTCCACGTTGATGGCCAGGCCGTGAAAGCTGATCCAGCGGCGGATGCGCACGCCGATCGCGGCGATCTTGTCCTCTCGCGGGGCGCCGGACGGTGACGGCGCCAGTTGCGGACGGACGACCCAGACGCCGACGCGCCCCACGCGCCGTTCCCCTTTGACGTTGAATTCGTCGAGGGTGCGGATCACCCAGTCTTCCAGTTGCCAGACAAAGCGGCGCACGTCCCGGCCGCGGTGGGTGAGATCGAGCATGGTATAGACCACGCGCTGGCCCGGGCCGTGATAGGTGAATTGTCCGCCCCGCCGCGTCTGATGCACCGGGAACCGGCCCGGATCGGTCAGATCGTCCGGCCGTGCCGACGTGCCTGCGGTGTAGAGGGGCGGGTGTTCCAGAAGCCAGATTGCCTCTGCCGCTGTGCCTGCGGAAATCCCGGCGACGCGGGCCTCCATCCTCTCGCAGGCCTCCTCATACGGGACCAAACCGTCAAAGACTTGCCATTCCGGCGCCATGGTTGATCGATACTCCTTGACACAATCGCGAGACGCCTCCGACACTGATTGTCGGGAAAACGGCCTCCGCGGGTCGTTTGCTGCTGTCCTACGCGGGAGAAATGTCATCATGAAACGTCAATTTGCAATGGCCTGTCTTGCGGCCAGTCTGACCATTACAAGTGCCGGGCGTGTCGCGGCGGATGCCGGGGATGTCGCCGTGGGTATTCTGGGCGGTATCATCGGGGGCGCCATCGTCAACGAGGCGCACAAGAAAAAGACCACCCAAAGGCGGACGACCGTGTCGTCTGCCACGCGTGCCCAGAACCGGGAGACGCAGACATCACTGAACTATTTCGGGTTCCCGGCGGGAACCGTCGATGGCGTGATGGGGCAACGGTCGCGAAACGCGATCTCGCAATACCAGGCCTTCATGGGCTATCCCGTGACTGGCCGGTTGAGCCCTTATGAACGCGACTTCCTCGTCAGTTCCTATCACCGCGCCGTTGCGGGCGGGGCGGCTTCGGCGCAGATGGCCGCGGCCAGCGGATATGGCATGCGCGGGCTGCTGAAGACCTATCAGCAACAGCTTGCCACCGGTGGTGTGGCCCCGATCCAACCGCAGATACAGCCGCCCTCCACCACGACCGTGGTGATCGCCCCGCCGGCCGCTGCGGTACCGCAGACACAGACCGTGGTTGCCCCGCGTGCGGCCAGCGTTGCGACCGGCGCGGCCGTTGGCGCTGTGGCCGCGACGGCCGCCACCGCGGCCAAGCCGGCGCTGCCGAATTTCATGGGGCAGGGCACGGGGCAGTCGCTGGCCTCCCACTGCAACAAGGTCAGCCTGCTGACCAACACCAATGGCGGGTTCACCACCGCCGCTTCGATGTCCGACGCCAATTTCGCCTTGAACGAGCAGTTCTGCCTGGCCCGCACCTATGCCATCGCCTCGGGCGAGGAACTGGCCGACAAGGTGGGCGCGATGTCCAGCGAACAGATCGCCGACCAGTGCAAGGCCTTCGGCCCGGTCCTGAAAGACTATGTCGCCGCGGTGTCGCTGAAACCGACCGCGGACGTGATGAAGGATGTGGGCAGTTTCGTCCTGCAAACCGGTATGTCGCCGGCGCAGCTTGCGGGAACTGCCAAGATCTGCCTGTCGGTGGGATACCGGACGGACGACATGGATGTCGCGATCGGTTCGGCGTTGATTCTCGTTGTGCTCGGGGAAGAGGTCTATGCCGAGCTTCTGGGCCATCACCTGAGCCAGGGCTTCGGGGCGTCCAAGCGGACCGATCTGGCGATGAACTGGTATGACATCGGCTTCGGGGCCGTTGACCGCGGGGCCATCCCGGTCTTCGCACCCGGCCAGCCAGAGCGGTCGGACCTGATCCGGAAGGCCGCCTATCAGGTCGGCGGCAGGTCTTCCAGCATGTCCGGTGCCGGGGCGAACGACCCGCAACCGGCCGCATTGCCGACGTTCTCCATCGACAACTGAAGCTTGAACAAATGGGCCGCGCCGGCCGTGATGAACGCGGCGCGGCCCAACGCGAAAAAAGCCGAAAATTCCACTTCACATCCGCGGCGCGACCCGCTATTCCACCCTTCACCATCACATGACGTGCGGTCGTGGCGGAATTGGTAGACGCGCAGCGTTGAGGTCGCTGTGGGGTAACTCCCGTGGAAGTTCGAGTCTTCTCGACCGCACCATAAACTCCTGAAATCGTGATCCGAGATCGACGTCATGCAGCGACAACCCGTTGCGGTGGCAGACAGTCTCGTGCATTAGCCCCGCTGTCTTCGCCGGGGTCGGCGGCGTGCCGGACAAGGGCTTGTCACAGGTGGCGCGAACGCCGCCGAAGCTCTAGGTGTCGTGACAGCAAACCGGCCTGCGTCAGGCCGCGTCGGTATCCATGCATCGAGCCGCGCGCGATGGCTCTCGACGCAAATGAAGGAGATGATGATGGATCTTGGAATCGCGGGCAAACGGGCGCTAGTCTGCGCCTCGTCAAAGGGCCTTGGGCGAGGCTGTGCCGAGGCACTGGCCGCCGCCGGGGTCGAACTGGTAATGAATGCGCGGGGGGCGGAGGCGCTGGAATCCGCTGCCGCCGATATCCGCGCGGCCTATGGCGTACCGGTCATGGCGGTTGCGGCCGACATCACCGATGAGACCGGGCGGCAACGGGTGCTCGACACGGTCGGAACGGTGGATATCCTCGTGACGAATGCGGGCGGTCCGCCGCCGGGTATGTGGACCGACTGGGACCGCGACGATTTCATGATGGCGCTGGATGCCAACATGCTGACGCCGATTGCCCTGATGAAGGCGCTGGTGCCGGGCATGATGGACAGGGGCTGGGGCCGGGTCGTCAACATCACCAGCCAGTCGGTCAAGGCGCCGATCGCGGTGCTGGGGCTGTCGAACTCGGCCCGCGCGGGCCTGACCGGCTATGTCGCGGGGACGTCACGGCAGGTTGCCCCCCACGGGGTAACGATCAACAACCTGCTTCCGGGCATTCATGCCACCGACCGGGCCGATGCGCTCGACAAGGGGGTGGCCGAGGGCGAAGGCATTTCGCTGGAAGAGGCACAGGCCCGGCGTGCCGCCACGATCCCCGCGCGTCGCTACGGAACGCCCGCGGAATTCGGTGCCACCTGCGCATTCCTGTGTTCGCAGCATGCGGGCTTTATCGTCGGGCAGAACATCCTGCTCGACGGCGGCGCCGTGAATACGGTTCTGTAGGTCGATCGGGTCAGCCGGGTTGAAATGCGTCGGGCCACATCCTGCGATGTGGCCCGCGTTCTTCGTTCTTGCCGCGTCAGGCGTCTTCGCGGGCCGGGTCGTTCGCATCCAGCCTTTGCTTGAGCCTGTGGATCGATGACGGTGTCACCCCGAAATACTGTCCGATTTCGGCGTCGCTCAGCCCGTAATCTTCCATCGCGCGGAGGGCTTCTGCAGGCATCGGCCCAAGTTTCGTGCGAATCAACCTCCGGTCGTGCGCTTCTGGTTCGGCAACTTTGTCGCGAGTGGTGTTTTCGTTTGTTTCCAAGGTACCAGCTCCTCCTCTGGACCCAAAATGCCCGGGTTTCATTCTGTTCAATCTGCCCCAGTTTTTTGAAATTATCTTGCCATCATACCATGGCGATGGCGGCTCTGTCTGTCATGCCATTTACACATGGCTAACATGTGGCGGCGTTCCGCTGCTTGCAAGGCGTCGACGGTAGAGTGTGCGCTATCGCCTGCGCCGCCCCTTTGGAAGCGGCATCGGGCGCACGCGTTTCTCGATCTCGTCGTAAAGCAACCCGGCGATGTTCTTGCCGGACGTCTTCTCGATCCCCTCCAGCCCGGGGGAGGAGTTGACCTCCAGCACCTTCGGGCCGTCCTCGGCGCGCAGCAGGTCGACGCCGGCAAGGTTCAGCCGGAAGGCGCGCGCCGCCCGGACCGCGGTTTCCCGCTCTTCCTTGGTGATGCGGACCTTTTCCGCATGGCCACCCTGGTGGAGGTTGGAGCGGAAGTCGCCTTCCGCCCCGCTGCGCTTCATCGCGGCCACGACCTTTGAGCCGACGACGAGGCAGCGGATATCCTCTCCTGCGGCCTCCTTCACGAAACGCTGGACGAGGAAGGACGCCTTCAGCCCCCGGAAGGCGGAGATCACGGATTCCGCGGCCTTTTTCGTCTCGGCCAGCACCACGCCCTTGCCTTGCGTCGATTCCAGAAGTTTCACGATCAAGGGCGCGCCGCCGACCAGAGAGATCAGGTTGTTGGTGTCCTTGGGGGAGGCCGCAAACGCCGTCATCGGCATGCCGATGCGGTGGCGGGCCAATATCTGGTGCGCGTGCAGCTTGTCGCGGCTGGCGGTGATGCCTTCGGACCCGTTCACGCAATAGGTGCCCGTGGTTTCGAACTGGCGGATCACCGCGGTGCCATAGTTCGTCACCGACGCCCCGATGCGCGGGATGATCGCGTCATAGCGGGGCAGGCGCTGGCCGTCATAATGGACCTCGGGCGACAGCGCATCCAGCGCCATGTAGCAGCGGGTGGTGTCGATCACTTCGATCACATGGCCGCGTTTTTCGCCCTCCTGCACCAGACGGGTGGTGGAGTAGCTGTGCGCCTCCCGGCTGAGCACGGCGATGCGCAGGGTGCGGGCGGGGGCGACGTGGCTGACCTCGGCGGTGTGGTAGACGTCGTAACTCAGGACCGGCTGGCAGCAGCTTTCGCCGGGGCTGACCACGATATCCTCGGTCAGGGCCTGCCGACCCAGAAGCATGCGATAGGCCATGCCGCCGCGATGGGTCAGGGTCAGTTCGATGGGCCAGGACCGGCCGCCGACCTCGATATCGGCGCTGATGACGAAACGCCATTCGGACTCTCCGTTGGAGGAGATCACCTCGCGCCGGTCCACGATCTCGGCCGAGCAGGGGATCGACAGATCCTCCCGCCCCGGGATCGGGTGAACGGCGAAGCGCACCTTGGGGCGGGAGGCCGGGCCGAAGGGTTCGATGTCGAAGGCATGCAGCGCCGAGGTCTTGGCGCCGGTGTCCACCTTGGCCTTCATCGCGGGCAGGCCGAGGCCGGGAAAGGCCACCCATTCCTCCCATCCCAGACGGAATTCGGAGGGGTGCGGTTCGGTCGTGTCGTCCATCATGCCTGCTTGCGGTTGTTCCGGTTGGCGGGAGCGTGGCAGGGGCGGACGTTAATTTCAAGGCTGCGCGGGTGCGGCACCCGGCATCGGCCCGGTCTTCCATGCGCAACCCGGCGGCGGGGGGATGGGGGTGACGTTGCGCCATTTGGCTGGGGCGATGTCGTTCCAATCCTCAAAAAAGTTCGGGTATGGTCTGACCTCGAACCAGCCGCGCCAGCGGGCGAAGAACTCTGTATCGCCCAGCACGTCCTTGCGCCATTGACAGGGGTCGCCCATCTGCGCCCGGAAGGCGTCGGTCACCTTCACGCTGCCATCGAGAAAGGTGTTTCGGAAATCGGTCCTCGCGTCGAAGGTGGCTTCGGTCAAATCCACGGCCCTCAGCGCCGCCATCGTTTATGCTCGCGCTGAGGGCCGTGGATTTTAACAAGGTCGGCGCATCTTGCCTGCCTGTCAACAGGCTGAAGCTGAGGTTCGCCCCCTCCATCCGCGCGTCGCTGAGGTCCGTCCCCTCCATCCGCGCCCCGCGGAGGTACGCCCCCGCCATCTGCGCCCCTCTGAGGCTCGCCCCCGCCATCTCCGCCCTCCAGAGGACCGCCCCCTCCATCTGCGCCCCGCTGAGATCCGCCCCCTCCATTTGCGCCCCGGAAAAGTCGACGCCGGTCAAGGACGCTGCGTAGAGGTCTGCCTTTCGGATATCGCGGTTTCGCATGTCCGGTTTGGGCAGAGCTTTGATTTGTGCGCCTCGGAAATCCCGCCATTCCCGTTCGAATTCTGTGTCTTTCGTCGCGAAGTAGGTTTCGCATGCGTCCTGATCGAGCGGTGTGGACTGGTCGGCGCACCATTTCAGGCGGTCGGATCTCTGAAACGGCGGAACCTCCGTCCGATCAGAAGGCAACGTCCCGCAGATCAGGGGAGGATGGCCAACGCGTCGGCACCAGTCGCCGCGATACTTGGCCCGCGCGACGATCGGGTCGGCCTGATCGGTCGGCAGCGTCGACAGTTGAGCCTCTCGCAGGTTCGGCGAAACCGCGAACGGGCGGACCGGCATGATTAGAGGTGCGTTGCTAAAAAACGTCCTGTAGTCAGGCCGCAAGGGGAACCCCTTGGTTGCCAGTGCGCCGTAAAGCAGCACCAGAATCAGCAACGGTACGGCCCGGGCGTACATCCTTGCCGTATCGAGTGTCGCGAGCTTGATGGGCGCGCAGGTATCCTGTTCCATCTTTCGCCAACTAATGGCGCCGACGAGGATGGACCCAAAGAAGCACAACCCGGCAAGCGAGGTCAGCCAGAAATTGTGCACCACGAAAGAGTTCGTCCAGATCGCGCCCAGCACGAAAGGACCCGCCAGCCAGACCAGCGCAATCGTTACCATGTCCGAGAACCGATCAAGGTCGCGCCGGTCGATGGCCTTGGGATGATGCCGCCGCAGGATCAGGTCATTCAGAAGCCAGGGTTTGATCCGCCGTTCCAGCGTTACGCCATCGGGCGCGGGCTCCGGCGCCACAAGCGCCTCTGACACTTTCCGCACGTGGAGGTGCAGGTAGATGTAAAGCGCCGCGCCGAGGATCGGGGCGAACAGGAAGAAGCTGAGCGTCGGGATCGAGATGTTGACCAGCGGCAATTGCGTCTGGCGATTGGCGATGAAGAAATCGGCATCCTCGACGCTGAGCACGGTGATGAAGGCGAAGACCAGATAGCCGAGAAGCCCGAACCAGTTCGTGCGGCCCGCCACCGTCAGCGCGTCGATACGCGCGATGTAGTCCGGGCCGGGCGTCGCCGCCTTTGGCTGCGCCTTGTTCCGCTCGAACGCCGCGCGCAGGCGGTCGGTGTGCTGTCCTCTCATCCGCGGGCGGCCGGGGCTATTTCACCACGCGCCCGGTCTGCACGACGATCCGGGGCAGGTCCATGATCGCGCCCTTGCCGGGGGGAAGCTGAAAGGTCAGCCAGTCGCCGGTTTGCGTCGCGCCCTTGATCCGGTAGGCGCCGGGCAGCAGCCCGCCCATGGTGAAAAAGCCGCCATAGCTGGTGATGGCGACAAAGGTTGCGCCGTCGCGTTCGCGCACGATCATGACGGGATAGCCCTGCACGGGCGTGTTGGTCTGGGTCACCACCATGCCCTTGACCGCATCGGCGGCCGCGGCGGGCAGGGCAAGGGCGCCGCACAGGGCGGCGGTCAGGATCGACAGGCGGGTCATCTCAGCACTCCCTCGAACAGCAGGTGTTTCTGGTCTTCGGTTATCTCGGCGGGACCGTGGATCGATTGATAGCGGGTGATCCCGTCCTCGGTGATCTCCACCGGTTGCAGGACCACGACGTTGTAGGCGGTGTCGTGCGTACGCTCGACCTTGAAGTCGAACTTGCCGCGGCCGGCCTCGTCCAGCGTTGTCAGGCCCAGATATTGCTGGGGCACCGCGGCGATGATCACCGGCAAGCTGCTGGTCTGGGTGCCCTCTGCCACGCCGACGGCGGCCGACAGGTCGATGGTCGGCACCTCCGGATCGACGCGGGAGACAGTGTAGATCAGGATCGCCGCGCCGATGAAGGCGATGATCACCGAGGGGTAGTTGCTTTTCACCTTGCCCAGCAGCGGGATCTCGATGTCCGTCACATGGCCCTCTTCTGTCACCACGACCTTTTGCCGGAACAGGAATATGACCCCCCGACGATTGCCGCGATGCCCCCCAGCATCGACAGGATGTAGATCGCGCCGCTCATCATGATATTCCCCTTTCAAGACAACCCATTGTCTTTCCGGGGAAAAGAATACACCGATTCCGGGTGTTAACCAATTCCCGGTTGCAGTGACAGATTTGACGCCGTGGACGGGGCGGGCGCTTGTGCGGCGTTCGATCCGTCTGTATTCGGGCGGGCATGACGCGGTTCAGCTTCACCCTCGACCAAACGGACGGCAAGGCCCGCACGGGTGTCATCCACACGCCGCGCGGCGAAATCCGCACGCCTGCCTTCATGCCGGTCGGGACGGCGGCGACCGTCAAGGCGATGATGCCGGAAAGCGTGGCGGCGACCGGGGCCGATATCCTGCTTGGCAACACCTATCACCTGATGCTGCGCCCGGGGGCGGAACGGATCGACCGGTTGGGCGGGCTGCACCGCTTCATGAACTGGGACAAGCCGATCCTGACGGATTCCGGCGGGTTCCAGGTGATGAGCCTGGCCGAGTTGCGCAAGCTGACCGAGGAGGGGGTGACGTTTCGGTCTCACATCGACGGCTCCCGCCACATGCTGAGCCCCGAAAGCAGCATGGAGATCCAGCGCCTTCTTGGCTCCGACATCGTGATGGCGTTCGACGAATGCACGCCGTTTCCGGCCGACGAGGTGACGGCCCGCGCCAGCATGGAGTTGTCGATGCGCTGGGCCGCGCGGTCGCGCGAAGCGTTCGGCGACCGGCCGGGCCACGCCCTGTTCGGCATCCAGCAAGGCAGCGTCTTCCGCGATCAGCGGGCGGAAAGCGCGGAACGACTGACCGGGATCGGGTTCGACGGCTACGCCATCGGCGGGCTGGCCGTGGGCGAGGGGCAGGAGACGATGTTCGAGGTGCTGGACTACGCGCCCGACATGCTGCCCGTGGATCGGCCGCGTTATCTGATGGGGGTGGGCAAGCCCGATGACATCGTCGGGGCCGTGGCCCGCGGGGTCGACATGATGGACTGCGTTCTACCCTCGCGGTCGGGGCGGACAGGGCAGGCCTTTACCCGCCGCGGTGTGGTCAACATCAAGAACGCGCGCCATGCGGACGATCCCCGCCCGCTGGACGAGGCCTGCGCCTGCCCGGCCTGCCGCAGCTATTCGCGTGCCTATCTGCATCATGTCTTCCGCGCGGGCGAGATCATCAGTTCCATGCTGCTGACTTGGCACAACCTTCATTACTATCAGGAGTTGATGGCCGGGTTGCGGGCCGCGATTGTCGACGGTCGCTTTGCCGATTATGCGCACGAGTTTCACCGCTTGCGCGAGGAAGGCGATATCCCGCCGCTCTGAAGCGCCGGTCGTCAGGTCCCGGTGGATAGACACCGGGGGCCACGACCAACGCCCCTTGTCTTCCCGCGAGACGGCATCTTGTTCCTCCAAAGCCGATCGCAAGACACGACGGCCAGCGGCTCGCGCAGCCGGAGGTGTGCCGAACTGCAAAGCCCCCGGCATGGGTCTGCTCCGAAATCGGAACGGGTGAGGCTTACGAAGGACGCTTGCGCATGATTGGAGGCCCCGAGGCTTCGATGGCCGCTTGGTCGCTGTCTGCCGTGGCGGCCAGAGGCGAAAATGCAGCTGCGGCGGAGGCAAGCAACGCCGCGGGCAAGCGGTTCATGGTCATCCTTACGACCTGTATCGTGGTTAACCTTCTGTTCATCTTCCGTTCATCTTGATGAACAAGTCCCGCAGCCAGCGGTGCAGTCCAAGGGGGGCGTGCCTTGCTTCGCCCTCCTGAACACCTGTCTGGTTATCAAGTGGCTTTGCTTAGTGCATTGATAATAAAATATAATCTGGGCCATACGCGACGTTGGAAATTCGGATATCTGCCATCTGGCTGCGGTCGCGGCAGAGCGCCGGAGACCCGCTGAGCGCCCGCATTCGCAGGTGAATTCAGTCAGCGATAGTGAGGAACTGGACGCTTGCTTGTTCGGACCGAGCGAGGCATTCTGTATCGAAATGCTTACAGAGTCTGGTTGAATAGTGCGGCACAAGGCCCACCTAGTCGTACCAGAGAGGAGGGAGCCAAAGGCCGCCGGGAACCGGGGCCA
Source organism: Rhodovulum sp. P5 (assembly GCF_002079305.1). Lineage (NCBI taxonomy): Bacteria > Pseudomonadati > Pseudomonadota > Alphaproteobacteria > Rhodobacterales > Paracoccaceae > Rhodovulum > Rhodovulum sp. P5. Next base: position 1,022,998 of record NZ_CP015039.1, on the reverse strand, counting down.
GAGTTTCCTTGCCATATCACGGGAATACGAATGACCGAGCAAATCACCCAGTCCTATCCTGTCCTGCCATTGCGCGACATCGTGGTCTTTCCGCATATGATCGTGCCGCTTTTCGTGGGGCGTGAGAAATCCGTTCGCGCGTTGGAAGAGGTCATGCAGGACGACAAGCAGATCCTGCTGTCGGCCCAGATGGACCCGGCCGTGGATGAGCCGACGGCAGACGGCATCTATCGGACGGGGGTATTGGCCAATGTCCTGCAGCTTCTGAAACTGCCCGACGGAACCGTGAAGGTTCTGGTCGAGGGCAAGGCGCGTGTGCGCATCACGGACTTTCTGGACAACGACAGCTTCTTCGAGGCCAGTTGCGAGGCACTGACCGAGGAACTGGGCGATGCCGCCGCGGTTGAGGCGCTTCTGCGCTCGGTCGGGGCAGAGTTCGAACGCTATGCCAAGGTCAAGAAGAACATCCCCGAAGAGGCGCTTTCGACGGTTTCCGAGACGCGGGAACCGGCCAAGCTGGCGGACCTGATCTCGGGCCATCTGGGCGTAGAGGTGGAGCAGAAGCAGGAGCTTCTTGAAACGCTGTCGGTGTCCGAACGACTGGAAAAGGTCTTTGGCCTGATGCAGGGCGAGATGAGCGTTCTGCAGGTCGAGAAGAAGATCAAGACCCGGGTCAAGAGCCAGATGGAGCGGACCCAGCGGGAATACTACCTGAACGAACAGATGAAGGCGATCCAGCGCGAACTTGGCGATGGCGACGAAGGCCAGAACGAGATCGCCGAGCTGGAAGAGCGCGTCCACAATGCCGGTCTCTCGAAAGAGGCGCTGGAAAAGGCCGAGGGCGAGATCAAGAAGCTGAAGTCGATGTCGCCGATGTCGGCCGAGGCAACGGTCGTGCGCAATTACCTCGACTGGATTCTCTCGATCCCGTGGGAAAAGAAGACCCGCGTCAAGAAGGACCTGACCCGCGCCGAGAAGGTGTTGGACGACGACCACTACGGGCTTGAAAAGGTCAAGGAACGGATCGTCGAATATCTTGCCGTGCAACAGCGCAGCAAGAAGCTGAAGGGCCCGATCCTGTGCCTTGTCGGCCCGCCGGGCGTGGGCAAGACCTCGCTGGGCAAATCGGTTGCGCGTGCGACGGGGCGGGAGTTCATCCGCATCAGCCTTGGCGGTGTGCGGGATGAATCCGAGATCCGCGGCCACCGTCGGACCTATATCGGCTCCATGCCTGGCAAGATCATCCAGTCGATGAAGAAGGCGAAGTCGACCAATCCCCTTATCCTGCTCGACGAGATCGACAAGATGGGGCAGGACTTTCGCGGCGACCCGGCCAGCGCGATGCTAGAGGTGCTGGACCCCGAACAGAACTCCACCTTCGTGGACCATTACCTTGAGGTCGAATATGACCTGTCCAACGTGATGTTCCTGACCACGGCGAACTCCTACAACATGCCGGGGCCGCTTTTGGACCGGATGGAGATCATCAGCCTTGCCGGCTATACCGAGGACGAGAAGCAGGAAATCGCCACGCGCCACCTGATTCCCAAGCAGATGAAGAACCACGGTCTGCGGGAGAAGGAATTCGAGCTTTCGAACGACGCGCTGACGGAAATCGTGCGCCGCTATACCCGGGAAGCCGGGGTGCGGAACCTTGAGCGTGAGATCGCGAAGCTGTCCCGCAAGGCCGTGACCAAGCTGGTGAAGAAGGAAGCCGACAAGGTCACCGTCACGCCGGAAAACCTTGAGGATTTCCTTGGGGTCAAGAAGTTCCGCTATGGCCTTGCCGAGAAGGAGGATCAGGTCGGCGTGGTGACCGGGCTTGCCTGGACGCAGGTGGGCGGCGATCTTCTGTCCATCGAGGCGCTGAAACTGCCCGGCAAGGGGCGGATGAAGACCACCGGCAAGCTTGGCGATGTGATGAAGGAATCCATCGACGCGGCCTCCAGCTTCGTGCGGTCCATCGCGCCCGAGATCGGTGTGAAGCCGCCCCGGTTCGAGAAATGGGATATCCACGTCCACGTGCCCGAGGGGGCGACGCCCAAGGATGGCCCGTCGGCGGGCATCGCGATGGTGACGTCCATTGTTTCGGTTCTGACCGGTATCCCCGTCCGAAAGGACATCGCCATGACGGGCGAGGTCACGCTGCGCGGCAATGTGCTGGCGATCGGCGGCTTGAAGGAGAAACTGCTCGCGGCCCTTCGCGGCGGGATAAAGACGGTTCTGATCCCCGAGGAGAACGAGAAGGACCTGCCCGAGATCCCCGACAACGTGAAAGAGGGGCTGGAGATCATTCCCGTGGCCAATGTGCGCGACGTCCTGAAACACGCCCTGATCCGTGAGCCCGAGCCCATAGAATGGGACGAGGCAGCGGAAGAGGCGGCCGCAAAGGCGGCCTCTGCCGCCGGCCATGAAGACACAGGCCAGATCGCGGCGCATTGAGGCGAAGCCGCCCCTGAGATGAACGACAAACACCGGGCCCCGCGCCCGGTGTTTTCACGTCCGGGGCCTGCGTGGCACGCTGGCGGGATGAAGCCTCGACCTGCCGCCGCTACCAGTCAGATTCGCACCTGTTTTCCCCTTGCACTCCCTGCGCCGGACGTCTAATACGCGCCGCACCGGGTGATTAGCTCAGTGGTAGAGCGCTTCGTTCACATCGAAGATGTCGGGAGTTCGAATCTCTCATCACCCACCATCCTGCCATGCGGTGCTTCGTTGCCTAGCTGTGCCGGCATTCTTTTTGGCGTTTGCGCCTGTACAATGGCTTTTGGCAGATGGGTCGGGAAGTGCGAAATCCGGTGACTGTCGGGACGGTATGATACCGGTGTATTCGCATTCTGTTTAACGCCGCACAAATCGCCACAGGAGCAGGCATCGGAATGATTTCAGGATACTGTGGTGCCCGGGGGCGGAATCGAACCACCGACACGAGGATTTTCAATCCACTGCTCTACCCCTGAGCTACCCGGGCACGGGACCGGCGATCATCGCCGTGGGTGGAGAGTGTGTAAGGGAGCTACGGGGTGGTGTCCAGAGGGGGCAGGCGGGAAACTTCGCCTTTTTTCACGTTGATAGAGTGTTCCAGGACGCGGCTGCTACCGCTCTCCGCCGGACGGCCCTAGCTGTCGCCGGGTTCACCATTGCGGGGACGCTGGGCCTCGTCGTGATCCGCGACTGCAACGGACTCTCCGGGGATCGTGTAGCTGCCCGACAGCCACTTGCCGAGGTCGATATCGGCGCAACGGCGCGAGCAGAATGGGCGGTAGTCGGGGGAGGAGGGTTTCTTGCAGATCGGGCAGGTCATCGGGCCATAAGCTCGGTCAGGGGCAGGCGTTCCCGTTTGCGGGTCAGTTCCGCATGGCCCAAGGGCGTCCAGCCGACAAATGTGGTTTCCACCAGATCGGACCGGGATGTGGACTTGAGGATCTGTTCCACCCGCACGCGGTCGCGTTTGGGCATAGGAGCAAAGTCAATGACGATCTGACCGCCGAGACCCCGAAGACGCAACAGCCGGGGCAGGGCGCGGGCCGCGGCGATGTTCGCCTTCAGACCAGCTGCGGGCGAGGTATCGCGGCCGGTGTTCACGTCGACCGCCACAAGGGCCCGGGTCGGCTCGACGAACACCGTACCGCCATCGGGCAGGGGCGCCGGTCCCGTGAGGGCGTCGATGGCTTCTGCCACGCCGGCATCGTCGAAACAGCCGGGCGTGTCGGTCACGCTGTCGGGGGTGGGCGCGGCCCAGTCGATCCAGGCGCGCAGATGCGCATCGGGCGCATCGAGAAGCAATTCGGGCGCCCCGTTCGCAGGCTCGACTGTGATCGCCTCGGCCATCTCGCGCATGGACGCGATGTCTTCGGCGATGGTTTCCGCCTCGACATCGGCGCAGGCAGAGCGGCAGATCAGGCCAAGATCGTCCGGTGCGTCGGCCATCGCCTCATGGGCGGTCAGCAGAAGACGGTCGCGTTCGTCCTCCTCCCGGATCGCGCGGGAGACGTTGATCCCTGGCGCATTGGGGGTGACGATGGCATAGCGGCTCTTGAACAGCAGGCGCGATGTGACCGGCACGGCCTTGCCGGGTTCGGCATAGCCGGTGACCTGAACCAGCATCCCTTGGCCGGGCGTAAGTCCCTTTGCCTGCCGCAGGAACGCGCGCCCCTCGGGCAGGCGCAGGAAGACGCCGCCCTGGCCCTTCACCTGCCGGTCGACCACGGCGCGGAAGACTGCGCCGGGCGCCGGTATGTCGGACGGGGGATCGATCAGCAGGTCTTCAAGTTTCCCGTCAACCATCAGCGCGGCGGCCTTGCGCCCGTTGATCGCGTCGAGATAGGCGGCACTGCCCTTCATGCGTCTGCCCTGTAGATAGGATAGCCCGCGCCAGCCAACAGGGCGGCGGTTTCGGCCAGCGGCAGGCCGACCACGGCGGAAAACGAGCCGTTGATCCACGGAATGAAGGTCCCGGCCATGCCCTGAATGCCGTAGCCGCCCGCCTTGCCCTGCCATTCCCCCGAGGCGAGATAGGCGTTCAGTTCGGTATCGGACAAAGGCTTCATCTTGACGCTGGTCACGACATCGCGTTCCCAAAGCCGCCCGCCAAGCTTCAGCGCCACGGCGGTGATCACGCGATGCCGGCGCCCGGAAAGCGCCAGAAGGAATTCCGCGGCCTCTGCGGCCGTCGCCGGCTTGCCGAGGATGCGCCGCCCCAGCGCCACCGTGGTATCGGCGCAGAGCACCAGTTCGTCCTCGGCTGCGGTGACCGCGCGGACCTTTTCGGTGGCCATACGGGCGCAATAGGGGCGGGGCAGGTCAGTCTTGCGGGGCGTTTCGTCGATATCGGCGGGGCGAATGTCGTCCGGCACGACACCGAGTTGCGCCAGAAGCTCCCTCCGGCGCGGGCTTGCAGAGCCGAGGATCAGCCGCAAGGCTTACTTGAAGCGATAGTTGATCCGACCCTTGGTCAGATCGTAGGGGGTCATTTCGACCTGAACCCGGTCGCCGGCCAGAACGCGGATGCGGTTCTTGCGCATCTTGCCTGCCGTATGTGCGATGATCTCATGGCCGTTGTCCAGCTCGACCCGGAATGTCGCGTTCGGCAGGAGTTCCTTCACGACGCCAGGAAATTCGAGCATTTCTTCCTTGGCCATGGTTACTCCATCTTTGGTATGCCCGGCCAGATTCCGGGCGACCAAGTAGATGCGCCCGATTAACCTGTAGTTCAAGGACTAAATGCGCTGAATTCGGTCCGGACGACGCGGGCGATGCGGTCGGCCTGTTCGTCCCAATGGCGGAAATTCAGAACCTGCCCGCTTTCGCGCACCTGCTTGATCGCCGCAATATCAATTTCGGCATGGACCCAGCCGGGGGTGGTCATCCTGCCTTCGGCCAGAACGCCGCTGGCCGGAAACCCGATGTCGGGCGGACCATAGATGGCGGCGGCGCCGGTGTTTTCATCGACCGCGGGGCACCACGGGGCCATGCCGACGGTGGGGGCATGGACGACGACACATTGTCCTTCCAGCGCGCGGGCCATGGCGCCCACGCGCACCCGCCAGTATCCCGCCAGCGTATCGGTGCAGGAGGGGACGAGCAGAATCTCCGCCCCGGCCTCGACCAGCGCCCGCGCCAGCAGGGGAAATTCCGCGTCATAGCAGATCAGCACGCCGATCCGGCCAAGCGATGTCTCGAAAAGCTTCAGCGCGTTGCCGGAGTGTACATCCCATGTCTCCCGCTCGAACCGGGTCATGATCTGCTTGTCCTGAAAGTCGGTCTGACCCCCTGGCCCGAACAGGCGGGCGCGGTTCACGGGGCGTTCACCGGCCCAGGCCGGCGCGCTGGCCCCCAAAATGTGCATGCCATGTTCGATCGCCAGGCGGGCATGGAGCGCGTCTGCCCGCTCCATCAGGTCAGAAACCGCGCGAAGCGCGCCCTCCAGATCGCCTGCGACGGCCGGGCCCGCCAGTGAGGCCAGTTCCATCGCCCCATATTCTGGGAAGACGATCAGTTCGGCCTTTGCGTCCGCGGCTTCTGCAACCCAAGCCGATAGCTTGTCCTCGAAGCTTGACCAACTGTCATGCCAATCGATCGGATAGGCGGCCGCCGCGATCCTCATAGGTCCTTGATCCAGAATTGCAGCGGGTGGCGGGTCGTGTTGGGCTGATCGACGTCTTTCCATGTGAACCATGCCACCGCGCCTGGCAGAGGTTCATAGCCCCGCTTGCGCCAGAACGGATCCAGCGGGCGATAGCCCGCGGGGCGCAGCGGGTGGTCGTCGGGGCGCACGACCCCGCAGAACGCGCTGTATCTGTGACCCAGTTTGCGGGCATGCGCCTCTCGCAGGTCGAAAAAGGTGTGGCCGGCACCCTGGCCGCGAAACTCGGGCAGCAGAACGCTTTCGGCGCAATAGAAGATGTCCCCAAGGGCGTGGTCTTGCCCCTCGAACGCCGCGGCGAAATCGTCGGCATGATCCGCCATCGGCGTACCCGTTGCGGCCCCGACAAGGCGATCGCCGTCAAAGGCAGCCACGAGGATCGCCCGGTCGTTGTCGCGGTAGCTTTCCATGTAGCGCCGTTCATAGGCGTGGTCGCCGTCGTAAAGATACGGCCAGTCCCGAAAGACCCTGATCCGCAAGGCCGCCAGATCGTCCAGCGCGGCGGTCAGGTCGGGGCCGGTCAGCGCGCGGAATTGCAGGCTCATGACACCTGCGCCAGCCAGTCGGCCAGATTGTAATAGGTGGTCACGCGGGAAATCTTGCCGTCCTTGAGCGTGAAGAAGGATCCGGCGGGCAGGCGGTAGGTCTGGCCGGTTGCCGCGGGCAGCCCTTCGTCGGTTTCCAGATAGGTGCCGTTGACCACATATTCAGCCGCTGCCCGCGTGCCATCCGCCGTCGTGAAGATCACCATGTCGGTCAGCGTCTCGCGGTAGCAGCGGGACATGTGGGCACAGAACTCCGCAAAGGCCGGTTTGCCGCGCCGGATCTTCCCTTCGTTCACATGATGGTCGATGTCTTCGGACAGTTCGGCCAGCATGCCGGGGGTGTCGCCCGCGTTGAAGGCCGCGAAATAGCGTTCGATCACGTCATGGCTCATGGTCTGTGGCCCTCCCTTGGTTTTCCGAACCGGTCGATCAGCCGGTCTATGATCTGGTTGCGGGTCTGGCGATAGGCGTCCAGCTTGTCATTGCGGGTCTCGCCCAGACCTGTGGGGTCGAGGATCGGCCAGTATTCCACGTCCAGATGATAGTAGCGCGTCAGTTCCTGTGCCCGGCGCAGGCTGGCCGGTGACATCGCGATGATCAGATCAAAGCCCGACAGGTCGTCGCCCCAATCCTCCATCTCGTCGAAAGAGCGGGCCTGATGGCGGTCGATCTCGACGCCCAGTTCCTCGCACACGGCGACGGAAAAGCCGTCGACCTCCCGGTCGTTGTGGACGCCGACCGACTGAACGAAACTGGCATCGCCATAGAACTTCTTCATGATCCCCTCGGCCATGGGGGAGCGGACCGAATTGTGGTCGCAGCAGAACAACACGGAGGACGGGATTTTCCCCGGCACCTCAACCCCCGTGATGCAAGACGCAAACAAGGGTGAACAGCCGTCGCGCGGTATCGATGTCGAGATCGGCCTTACCGTCGAGCCGTTCCTGCAGGATGCGCGCACCTTCGTTGTGGATGCCGCGACGGGCCATATCAATGGCCTCGATCTGGCTGGGGGGCAGGCGCTTGACCGCGTCGAAATAGCTTTCGCAGATCTGCCAATAGTCCTTCACCGCCTGCCGGAACGGGGACAGCGACAAATGGAACTCTGCCGCCGGATCACCTGTTTCGGTCTTGACGTCGAACACCAGCCGCTTTTCGCGGATCGATAGCGTCAGGCGATAGGGGCCGTCCGGCGCTGGCCGGTCTTCGCGCCCCGGCAGGCCGAAGGAGTTGTCCTCCATCAGGTCGAAAAGCGCGACCTTCCGTTCCTGCTCGATCTCCGGCGTGGGCGGGGGCAGGTTGGAATCGTCCAGTTCCACATGGGTCAGGCGCGCGGTGGTCATGTCTCTGCCTCGTTCAACCGGTTCAGCCGCGCGCGGATCGACAGCCCGTGTGCCTCCAGGCTTTCCGAGATCGCCAGCGTTTCGGCGGCGGGTCCGATGGCCTTCAGCGCGGCGGGCGTCATCTTTGCCAGCGTCGTGCGCTTGATGAAGTCATGCACGCTTAGGCCCGAGGAGAACCGGGCCGACCGCGCGGTCGGCAGAACGTGGTTCGGCCCGCCGATATAGTCGCCGATGGCCTCCGGTGTCCATTGGCCCAGGAAGATTGCGCCGGCATGGGTGATCTTTTCCGACAGTGCATCTGGGTCGGCAACGCAAAGCTCCAGGTGTTCGGGCGCGACGCGATTGGAAAGCTCGGCTGCCTCGTCGAGATTTCGCACCGTGATGACGGCGCCGAAATCGCGCCAGCTTGCCCCGGCGATGGCGCGGCGTTCCAGGGTTTCAAGATGCCGATCGACCGCGGCGGCGACGGCCCGGCCAAACTCCGCGTCATCGGTGATCAGGATCGATTGCGCGCTTTCATCGTGCTCGGCCTGGGACAAAAGATCGATGGCCACCCAGTCGGGGTCGTTGTCTTTGTCAGCGATCACGAGGATTTCGGATGGACCGGCGATCATGTCGATCCCCACCTTGCCGAACACCCGCCGTTTCGCCGCGGCGACATAGGCATTGCCCGGCCCGGTGATCTTGTCGACGGGCTGAATCGTGTCGGTGCCATAGGCGAGCGCTGCAATCGCCTGGGCCCCACCGATACGATAGACGGTGTCCACCCCCGACAGTTTCGCGGCCAGAAGCACCAGCGGATTTGCCTTGCCCTCGGGCGTGGGCGCGCAGATCACCAGCCGCTCCACCCCCGCGACCTGTGCCGGGATCGCGTTCATCAGGACCGAAGACGGGTAGGAGGCCAGCCCCCCGGGCACGTAAAGCCCCGCCGCCGACACTGGCGTCCAGCGCCAGCCCAGCGTCGCGCCTTCGGGGTCCGTCCATGTGGCATCGTCGGGTTTTTGGCGGACGTGATAGGCCCGGATCCGCTCTGCGGCGAGTTCAAGGGCCGCGCGTTCGTCATCGGGAACCGTGGCACAGGCGGCCTCGATCTCCTCGGCCGAAAAGGCCAGCGTCTCAGGGGTCAGACTCAGCCGGTCAAAGCGGTCGGTCAGTTCGATCACGGCCGCGTCGCCGCGCGCGCGGACATCGGCAATGATCGCGGCGACGGTGTCGTCCACGTCCGGGCTGTCCTCACGCTTGGCGCTCAGAAGCGCCGCGAAATCGTCCTCGAACCCCGGCGCACTTGTATCGAGAAATACGGGCATCTTGTCCCTCGCAAACTGTCCCGTTCTGTGTAGCGGCAATCGCGGGGAGGGTGAACACCCCAAAGCGTCGGTGTGCGGACGGGGGCTCAGCGATGCTCCGGTGTCTTGCCTGACGGCGCCGCATAGGGGCGGGTGACGTCGGTCAGGGTCACCTCAAGGCATTCGACATCGACCGCGATGGCCCCGTCCCCGGCGAGTGTCAGCGCGACACGCCCGGCGCCGTCTTCGCCGGCCTCGAACGTGACCGAGAGAAGCGACAGGACAAGGTCGTCATCGCGGCGGTCGAACCCCTGGCTGGCCACATGGTCGACGCCACTCACGCTCAGCACCGACCGGACCCGTTCCACCGGTCGCCCGCGCCGTTCCGCCGCCGTCCGATCTTCCCAGCGGAACCGGTTCAACAGCATCGAAAACCGCCGTGAACGCCGGTCCCAAGTCATTTCGGTCACCGGCAGGACGGCATCCTGCGCAAGGGCCGAGATCACCTGAAGGTCATCGGCGTCGAGCGCCACCAGCCGCAGCGGCTCCTCGGCTCCGTCCTGAAAGCTCGCATCCTGCGTCATTCGTCGTCGACCCGTTCGATCCGCGCCCCGCAGGCGCCAAGCTTGCTCTCCACCTTCTCGTAGCCGCGGTCGAGGTGATAGACACGGCTGACAACCGTTTCGCCCTCTGCCGCCAGACCCGCCAGAATCAGCGAAACGCTGGCACGCAGATCCGTCGCCATGACCGGCGCGCCTTTCAAGCGTTCGACACCTGTCACCGTCGCGGTGCCGCCCGCCACGTCGATCCGAGCACCCATCCGGATCAGTTCGGGCGCGTGCATGAACCGGTTTTCGAAGATCGTTTCCTCCAGATGGCTGACCCCGTCTGCCGTGCACAATAGGGCCATCATCTGCGCCTGCAGGTCGGTTGGAAAGCCGGGGAAGGGTTCGGTCGCAACATCGACCGCGCCGATCCCGCCATTCTTGCGGGACACGCGGACACCCCTGTCGGTCTCTTCAACCGAGACACCGGCCGCGTCGAGTTTCTCGGCGAAGGCGGGGACAAGGTCCAGCCGCCCACCAAGGCAGGTCACGTCGCCGCCCGTGATAGCAGGGGCCAGCATATAGGTGCCAAGCTCGATCCGGTCCGTGACGACGCGATGCGTTGCCCCGCCCAGCGCGCTGACGCCCTGAACGGTGATCGTGTCGGTGCCTTCGCCTTCGACCTGGGCGCCCATGGCGCGCAGGCAGCGGGCAAGGTCCACGATCTCCGGCTCTCGCGCCGCACGTTTCAGCACCGTGGTGCCCTTGGCCAGCGTGGCCGCCATCAGCGCATTTTCAGTCGCCCCGACCGAGACATGGGGAAACTCGACCACGGCCCCTTTCAGGCCGCCCGGCGCCTTTGCATGGACATAGCCATCGCGCAGGTCCAGTTCCGCGCCCATCGCCTCCAGCGCCTTGAGATGCAGATCGACCGGCCGCGCCCCGATGGCACATCCGCCGGGAAGCGAGACCTCCGCCCGCCCGGTCCGGGCCAGCAGCGGCCCGAGCACAAGGATCGAGGCGCGCATCTTGCGCACGATGTCATATTCGGCGCGCTCGCTCGTCAGGTCATGGGAGGAAAGGGCAAGCACCTTGCCCCGATGCAGGGTCGACACTTCCGCGCCAAGCGATTGAAGAAGCGTCGTCATCGTCCGGATGTCCGACAGTCGCGGCGCATTCATCAGCGTCAGCGGCGCATCTGTCAGCAACGTCGCCGGCATCAGGGCGAGGCAGGCATTCTTGGCCCCGGCTATAGGGATGTCTCCCTTGAGCGGCACACCGCCGCGGATCACGATCTTGTCCATCAGTTCTGCTCGTCCTGCCCCTTGCGCGCGCGGGTTTGCGCCTTGCGCCTTGCCAGATTGGCCCTCAACGCCTGCTTGAGACGTTCCTGCCGCGGGTTCTCCGCTTTCGGGCGGCTCTTTTTCGGGGTCTTTTCTGCCATGCCCCTTCTCTAGCGTAGCGGAAAAAAACCGTCCAGATAGCGCTTGCGTCGCGGCGCGATAGCGTCTAATCAGCCGCCCACACGAGAGGCCGCAGTAGCTCAGTGGTAGAGCGCACCCTTGGTAAGGGTGAGGTCGGGAGTTCAATCCTCCCCTGCGGCACCATCTATCTCATTTAGACGATCAGTCTATTCGCGGTATGGTGCGCAGCGCCTTGTTTTTTCCGTCGCTATTTAGTGAGGGCAAGCTGCGGGCCATATTCCGGCCCTGCGCCGAAACTCTTGTCTGAATGACCGCCCCCCTTTTCAAATCTCCGACGCTTGCCGTCTAGGTGGATTGGCCGTCCGACGCGGGGACCATGCGGACCGTGAGTTCCGAGTCGCCCTTGATGAAAAGATCGCGATGCCCAAGGCGGGTCCGGATGCCGTTTGCCCGGAACTCGTCCCACACCGACACCAGCACATCGCTTCGCACATTGATGATCCCGTTCGTGGGATCTTCGATCCAGAACCGCAGTTCCAGGTTCACACAGCTGTCACCGAAGCTCATCAAACGGCAGACCGGCGCGGGGTCTTGCAGGACGCGGGGCGTCTTGCGGGCCGCTTTCACCGCGATCTCCATGGCCAGGCGAACATCGCAGTCGAACGAGATCGCAATCGGTGTCAGCAAGCGCAATCGTTGGTGATTGTAGGACCAGTTGACGATCCGTTGCGAGATAAGCTCTTCGTTCGGGACGAGCCATTCGGTCCCATCGCGCGTGGTCAGAGACACGTAGCGTGCGTTCAGCGCCGTCACCCAGCCGAAGAGTTGGACGTTGCGGTTGCCGGGATCGGTCAGTTCAAGGACGTCCCCGGGTTTGATCGACCGATCGATCAGCAGGAGCAGCCCGCTGATGAGGTTGGACACCGTCTTCTGCATGCCGAAGCCGAGGGCGACCCCGAGGGCGCCGGTGACCAGTGCGAAGGCGGTGATGTCGATGCCGATATTCGTAAGGGCGATGAGCAACGCGGTGGCAACCAGCCCGAGCCGCAGCAGCTTTCCGGTCAGAACCCGCAGGGACGGCGCCATGCCGCGTGCGCCTTGGACATAGTTCTCGCCCAGTTGGGCGATCACAAGGGCCGCCCAGACCAGGACAGCGAGTTGCACCATCCCGCGCAGAAGGTCGAGTGCGGACAGGTGGATCGATGCAAAGGTGACGTCCAGCCGGTCAAGCCCAACGATCAGCGATTCGAGAAAGCCGAGAATGCTGGCCGCGGCAATGAAATAGGCCACGGCAAAGGCCAAGCGGGACCAGAATGCGGTGCCAATGACCTGCGACAGCAGCCGGATGACAATCCATGCCAGCAGCAGTTGAAGCGCGACGATCATCAGACCGTTTGGCAGACCGGACAGGCGGGCCCCGAAGGCCAGCGCGCCGATGATCGGCAGACCAAGGATCGGGGCGGCGAGTTCCACGAGGGCGCCGCGCAGGTTTCGCCGCGACCGGCGCCGCAGCCCCTTCCAACCGACAAGCCGCCGGACACGCGGGCGCGCCATGCGTGCGACCAGAAGGCAAAGCGCCATGACCGCGACCAGAACCGCGACTTGGAGCAGCGTTTCCCGGACCAGCAACCGCGTCAGAGCCCAATGCTCTGCCCGCATATGCAGGTTTTCCAGAGAAATGACGTCGATCAGTCGCTGATAGCTTTCCATGAGGCCCCCGGCACCCCCCGATATCTTCAGTATTTCTCCGAAGTCGGGCTGGAGGCAACATGTCAGGTGCAGGCTTTCCTTTCTCGCCTGCCTTGTTAACCTCGTTCCGGTTCCGGAACTGCCTGAAGGACATGCCAGGATGTTGCTCGCCAATGCCTTGCGAAAGACGGTTTTCACCCGCGCGCTTCTGGTTCTTGCCCTGTCATTCTATGCGCTGTCGGCCCAAGGGGCGGGCAATGTGCCGCCCCGGCTTGTCACACTGTTCACCGGTGACCGCAGCGGGGTCTATTACTACGCGGGCGGCACGATCTGCGCGCTGGTGAACGCCCGCCGCTGGACGTCGGGGGTGCGCTGCCTGACCCAGGCAAGCGGCGGTTCGATCGAGAACCTTCAGGCGCTGCGGCGGGGCGATGCAGGGTTTGCCATCGTCCAGTCGGATTGGCAGTTCCACGCCGTGAACGGAACGGATGTGTTCGAAGGGCGCGGTCCCGACCGGTCCCTGCGCTCTGTCATGTCACTGTACCCAGAGCCGTTCTCGATCCTTGCCCGCGGCACGAGCGGGATCGCACGTCTGTCCGACATTGTTGGCAAGCGGGTGAGCATCGGTCCCTTGGGGTCAGGTGGGCGTGCCACGATGGAAATGGTAATGGCGGAAATGGGGTGGGGCGCTGCCGACTTCGCCCATATCGCCGACCTGAGGGCGACGGAGCTGGCCAAGGCGTTGTGTGACGGGGATATCGACGCGGCGGTGTTGGTGATTGCCCATCCCAATCTCGCGGTAGAAGATATCCTGTCGTCCTGCGACATCATCCTTGTTCCGGTGGACCGGGAGATTTCAGACCGGCTTGTCGCGGAGCACCCGTTTTTCTTCCGCTATGCAATTCCCGGCGGGACCTATCCGGGCCAAACCTCAAGTGTCGATACGTTTGCGCTGGCCGCGACGCTCGTGACAACGTCACGAACCCCGCCGGCGGCCGTGCGGACCGTGGCCGAGGCATTGGTGGACGGATTGGCGGAGTTTCGGGCCCGCCACCCGTCTTTCGCGGAATTCGACACCGGACAGATGTTGCACGACGGGCTGACTGCCCCGCTTCATGGGGCAGCCCGCCGGTTCTATGAAGAGGCCGGGCTGCGACCGTAGGGCGGCCCACCCGGGACTTGCACCGCCGGTACTACTTACACCGCGGTGCAGATGTATTTCATCTCCAGGAACTCATCCATGCCGTGGTGGCTTCCCTCCCGGCCGAGACCGGACTGCTTGACCCCGCCGAAGGGGGCGACCTCGGTCGAGATCAGGCCGGTGTTTACGCCGACCATGCCGTATTCCAGCGCCTCCTGCACTTTCGTCACGCGGGACAGATCGCGCGCGTAGAAATAGGCCGCCAGCCCGAAGATCGTGTCGTTGGCCAACTCGATCACCTCGTCCACGGTCTCGAACCGGAAAAGCGGCGCAAGGGGGCCGAAGGTTTCCTCTTTGGCAAACGCCATCTCGCGCGTGGCGCCGGTGACGATGGTGGGTTCGAAGAAGGTGCCGCCAAGGGCATGCCGCTTGCCGCCGGTCATGACCGACCCGCCCTTCGACACTGCGTCGGCGATGTGTTCTTCCACCTTCTCCACCGCGGCGTCGTTGATCAACGGCCCAAGCTGGGCGTCGCCCGACAGCCCATCACCCACCGGCATTTTCGCGACCGCGGCGGCAAGTTTCTCGGCGAAGGCGTCATAGACCCCGGCCTGCACATAAATCCTGTTGGCGCAGACACAGGTCTGCCCGTTGTTGCGGTACTTGGAGATCATCGCCCCCTCGACCGCCGCGTCCAGATCGGCGTCATCGAAGACGATGAAGGGCGCGTTGCCGCCCAGTTCCATCGAGCATTTCATGACCTGGTCGGCCGCCTGTTTCAGCAGGATACGACCCACCTCGGTCGAGCCGGTAAAGGTCAGCTTGCGGACCTTGGGGTTCTCGCAGAACTCCTTGCCGATATCGGAGGAACGCGAGGACGGGATGATCGACAAAACACCCTTGGGAATTCCGGCGCGATCCGCCAGAACCCCAAGCGCAAGCGCCGAAAGCGGTGTTTCGGCGGCGGGCCGCGCAACAAAGGCGCAGCCGGCGGCCAGTGCCGGCCCGGCCTTGCGGGTGATCATCGCGTTGGGGAAGTTCCACGGCGTGATCGAGGCGGCCACGCCGATCGGCTGCTTGATCACGGTGATGCGCTTGTCGCGCTGGTGGCCGGGGACGGTTTCGCCATAGACCCGCTTGGCCTCCTCCGCGAACCATTCGATGAAGGAGGCCCCGTAAAGGATCTCTCCACGCGCCTCGGCATGGGGCTTGCCCTGCTCGGCGGTCAGGATCGTGGCAAGGTCATCGGCATGGGCGACCATCAGGTCGTACCATTTGCGCAGGACGGCCGCGCGTTCCTTGCCGGTCCAGGTGGCCCAGTCTTTCTGCGCGGCGTAGGCGGCATCGATGGCGCGGGCGGTCTCTGCCCGGGTCAGATCGGCAACATGGGCAATCCCGTCGCCGCGGGCGGGGTTGGTGACGGCGAAGGTCGCCCCATCGTCTGCATCGCTCCACTCGCCGGCCAGATATGCCTTCGTCGCCAGCAGATCGGGATCGTTCAGCAAATTGGACAGGTTGGTCTGGTCGTCCAGCATTGGGTCTTCATCCTCTTGTCGGCCGGGGCGCGGATGCGGCGCCGCCGGGCAGGTGTCTCTCACAGTTCAACGGGCCCCGCGGCGGACCTGTTCCATCGGCTCAGCCGGGCAGGGGGTGTGCGGCCAGTTCGGCGGCGATGTCATCGTCCAGCGGTGTGCCGCAGCTGTTCAGCATGTAGCCAAGCGTGCTGTAGAACCCCACGGTCGCGATCAGGTCGAGCATGCCGGCCTTGCCGAAGCCCGCGACAAGATCGGTTTGCGTCGTTGCGCTGAGTGCCTTGTCTGCGAACAACTCGTCCACGGCGCCGGCAAGCAGGCGGTCGCCTGCGTTCATGTCCTTAAGCGGGCCTTTGACCGCCCGGATGCGCGCATCGTCCAACCCGCAGGCCCGCGCCCGAACCACATGCTGCGCCCATTCATAATCGGACCCCAGCCGGAAACCGGTGCGCAGGATGACGACTTCAAGCCGTTCCTTGCCCAGGGCCGAGCGGTTCACGACATGCTCGCGCAAAGGCGCCCAGGCGCGCAGAAGCGCGGGGTGATGCGCCATCGTGCGATAGACGTTCAGCCCGCCGGCAAAACCCGTGCGCAGGTCCTCCACCGCTTCGGGCCAGCCAGCGTCGCTGATCGGGGCGAAATCGGAAATCTCTGACATTCTGTGCCTCACATCCGCTCGCCGTTGCGTCAGATCACCGCCGCGATGGCGCGTGACAGCTTGTCGATCAGTTCGTCGAGTTGGTCGTCTTCAACGATGAAGGGAGGCGCCAACAGGATATGATCGCCCTGCCGCCCGTCGATTGTGCCCGACATCGGGTAGCAGATCAGTCCCTCTTCAAAGGCCGCCTTCTTGATCTTGCCCGCAACACCGCGCGATGGATCGAAGGGTGCTTTGGTCGCGCGGTCCTCGACCAGTTCGATGCCGCGGAACAGGCCCCGCCCGCGCAGATCGCCCACATGGGGGTGCTGCTCGAACCGCTCGGCAAGCTTGGTCGCCAGTTTCTCGCCCTGAGCCTGCACCCGCGGCACGAGTCCACGCTCGAGGATCGCACTGACCACGGCAAGCCCGCCGGCCGCGGCAGTCGGATGGCCGATATAGGTGTGGCCATGCTGGAAGAAGCCCGAGCCTTGTTCGATGGCGGAATAGATCTCGGCGGAACAAAGCATCGCGCCGATCGGCTGATAGCCCGCGCCCAGCCCCTTGGCGATGCAGACGATGTCGGGCGACACGCCATCCTGTTCACAGGCGAAAAGCGTGCCGGTGCGGCCCATACCGCACATGACCTCGTCAAGGATCAGAAGGACACCGTATTTATCGCAGATTTCCCGGATCCGCTTGAAATAGCCGGGCGCTGGCGCAAGTGCACCCGCTGTCGCGCCCACCACGGGTTCCGCCATGAAGGCCATCACGGTTTCGGGGCCGACCCGCAGGATCTCGTCCTCCAGCGCTTGCGCGGCGCGTTTGCCGTAGTCTTCGGCGCTCTCGTCATCGCGGCGATAGCGGTAGGCATAGCAGGGGTCGATATGGCTGACATCCAGAAGAAGCGGGCCGAACTGCGCGCGGCGCCACTCGTTGCCGCCCGCGCTGAGCGCGCCGATGGTGTTGCCATGATAGCTTTGCTTGCGGGCGATCAGGCGGCCGCGCTTGGGCTCCCCCTTCTCGACCCAGTATTGCCGGGCCAGCTTGATCGCGGCCTCCGTCGCCTCCGACCCGCCAGAGACGAGATAGACGCGGTCGATCCCGGCCGGTGCATTGGCGATCAGCAGATCGGCGAGTTTTTCCGCGGGTTCGGAGGTGAAGAACCCGGTATGGGCGAAGGCCAGCGTGTCGAGTTGCGTCTTGATCGCGTCGATCACCGCCTGATCGGAATGGCCGAGGCAGGACACCGCGGCGCCGCCGGACGCGTCGAGATATCGCTTGCCCGAGGCGTCGATCAGATAACAGCCATCGCCCGACACGGCGACGGGTGGCAATTGGCGGGTGTGCCTGGGAAAGATATGCGACATCGGCGGATCCTCTGATAGCAGCCCGATCGGGCCTTGCACCCCTCCAGCCTGCCTGCCTTGCCGGAAAAAGCAACCGGGGCGCACGCTGCGGCGCGCCCCGTCTGTCTGATTCAGGCTGCCGCCGTCTCCGCGATGGCGTCGGCCAGGGCCGCTTCGAAGATCGCGAACCCCTCTTCGATGATCTCGTCCGACGCCGTCAGCGGCACCATGATCCGCAGCGCATTGCCATGCATACCGCAGGCCAACAGGATCAGGCCCCGTTTCAGCGCATGCGCCACAACTGCCTTGGTCAGGGCGGCATCCGGCGCGGCGGTTTCGAAATCGGTGACGAATTCCACCGCCAGCATCGCGCCAAGGCCGCGGATGTCCCACATCCGCCACGGCGCGACCCTTGCGCCGATCTCGGAGAACCGTGTGCGCATGGTGTCGCCCAGGGCGGCGGAGCGGGTCAGCAGCCCCTCGCTGTCCAGCGCCTCGATGGCGGCGAGCGCGGCGGCACAGGCCACCGGGTTTCCGCCATAGGTGCCGCCAAGGCCGCCGGGGGCCAGGGCGTCCATCACCTCGGCCCGGCCGATCACGCCGGCCAGCGGGTAACCGCCCGCCATGCTTTTCGCCACTGTGATGAGATCGGGAACGACGCCGGAATGTTCGACTGCGAACCACGTCCCGGTGCGGCCGAAACCCGACTGGATCTCGTCGCCGATCAGCAGGATACCGTGCCGGTCGCAGATCGCGCGCAGCCCCTGCCAAAGTTCGGCCGGTGCCGGGTAATAGCCGCCTTCACCGAGGACGGGTTCGAGGATGATCGCCGCGACTCGGTCGGGTTGCGCATCGGTCAGGAACAGCATTTCCAGCGCGCGGAGCGAATCCTCGACGGTGATCTTGTCGCGCGTGCTTGGGAACGGCACGCGGTAGAGGTCACCCGGGAACGGGCCTACGTCTTTCTTGTAGGGCGAAACCTTGCCGGTCAGCCCCAGCGTCAGCAGCGTACGGCCGTGATAGCCGGCCGTGAAGGCGATCACGCCGGGCCGGCCGGTGGCGGCACGGGCGATCTTGACGGCGTTCTCGACCGCCTCGGCGCCGGTCGTCACCAGAAGGGACTTCTTCGCGAAATCGCCCGGGGCCAGCGCGTTCAGCTTCTCGGCCAGTGCGATGTAGGATTCGTACGGCACGACCTGGAAAGAAGTGTGGGTGAACCGGTCTTCCTGTGCCTTCGCGGCGGCGACCACCTTGGGGTGACGATGCCCTGTGTTCAGCACCGCGATGCCGCCGGCAAAGTCGATATAGCGGTTGCCTTCGACATCCCAAAGCTCTGCGTTCTCAGCCCGGTCTGCAAAGATCGGGGCGGCAGAGGCCACGCCGCGGGCGACCGCGGCGTCGCGCCGCGACCAGAGTGCCGCGTTGCTCGCCGTCGGGGTGGCGGTTGTGGTTTTGACGGTCGTGGCCCGTTCTGCGACCGTTGTGGCGGTTTTGGGGGAAGGGCGGGAACGCGGTTTGCGCGGCTTCGTGGCGGTGGTCATGGCAGGCCTCCTGTGGCGCGTGATGGCCAGTTTATTTGCCACAAGGCCATTATAATTGTCAATAAAGGTGTCGGCATTCGAGGTGGTGTCCGCGGACGGTGGCGTCAATATCATGTTTTTGTGAGATAAAAAATTTCTGTTGACCGGGGGCGGCTTCAGCCGCTTAATAAACTTGACGCTCCATGAGGGAATTTATCACTTGGATATCGGTCATCGCCTGCGGGAAGTGCGAGAATCGCGGGGCATGTCGCAGAGGGAACTTGCCGGGCGCGCCGGCCTGACCAGCAGCGCGATCTCGTTGATCGAGCAGAACAAGTCCAGCCCGTCGGTGGCATCGCTCAAGAGCTTGCTCGATGCGATCCCGATGAACCTGTCGGAGTTCTTTTCGACCGTCGAACAGGAACGCGCCCCGAAATACTTCTATGCTCCGGACGAGTTCATCGAATTGTCGCCACAGGACATCGGGCTTGGGGACGGGGCGGCGCGGGTTTCGCTCCGGCAACTGGGGGAGGCCTCTCGCCACGCGCTTCAGGTCCTGCACGAGACCTATCCCCCCGGTGCCGATACCGGGCCCGAAATGTTGCGCCACGAAGGCGAGGAGGCGGGAATCGTCGTCTCGGGCCTGATCGAGATTTCCGTGGGTGAGCAGGTCCGCGTGCTCAATCCCGGCGACGGCTACCTGTTCGACAGCCGGCTGCCGCACCGGTTTCGGAACATTTCCGACGCGCCATGCGTTATCATCAGCGCATGTACGCCGCCGACATTTTAGGCGGTGCGTCAACAGGTGGGTCGCGTTCAGAGCACCGGACGTCGTGTTCTGGAATTTCTTTGACGTGACTCGCCGGGCTGCTAGCGTGGCCGTACAAACGAACAGGTGTTTGCAGAAACCTGTTCTCAACACGAAGGTACAGGGAGAAGACCCATGAAACCACTCAAGCTTGCGACGCTGGGCGCGTCGATGGCGCTTTTCGCAACCGCGGCCACGGCGCAGGAACGCTTCATCACCATCGGCACCGGTGGCCAGACGGGCGTGTACTTCGTGGTCGGTCAGTCGATCTGCCGGCTGGTGAACCGCAACACCGCCCAGACGGGCCTGAAATGCACCGCGCCGTCCACGGGCGGGTCGATCGCCAACATCAACGCGATTGCGGCGGGCGACATGGATATGGGCGTGGCCCAGTCCGACTGGCAGTACCACGCCTATAACGGCACGTCGCAGTTCGAGGGCAAGCAATTTGACAAGCTGCGCGCCGTCTTCTCGGTGCATGGCGAGCCCTTCACCGTGGTCGCCCGCGCCGATTCCGGCGTTACGACCTTTGACGATCTGTTCGGCAAGCGTGTGAATGTCGGCAACCCGGGTTCCGGCCAGCGGGCCACCATGGATGTCGTGCTGAAGGCCATGGGCAAGTCCGAAGATGACTTTGCGCTGGCCTCCGAACTGAAACCCGCCGAACAGTCTGCCGCCTTGGGCGACAACAAGGTGGATGCGATCATCTACACCGTGGGCCATCCCAACGGGTCCATCCAGGAGGCGACCTCGACCGTGGATGCGCTGCTGGTGCCCGTGACGGGTGAGGCCATCGACACGCTGGTTGCAGACAACCCGTTCTACGCCAAGGCCGTGATCCCGGGCGGCATGTACAAGGGCACCCCAGAAGATGTCGACACGTTCGGCGTCAAGGCGACGTTCGTGACCTCCTCCGACGTGCCCGATGACGTGGTCTATGAGGTCGTCAAGGCCGTGTTCGACAACTTCGAGCGCTTCAAGGGCCTGCACCCGGCCTTCGCCAACCTCAAGGAAGAAGAGATGATCTCGGCCGGTCTGAGCGCACCGCTGCATCCGGGCGCCGAGAAATACTATCGCGAGCGCGGCTGGATCGAGTGATCCCCTTTACGTGATCGACTCCATGCGCCCCGCGGCGGGGCGCATGTTACCGAAACGGTGGGGCGGCGCGATGGTTCGGCCGCGGTGAAGGGGGTAGTAGATGGCAGAGGAAGACAAGCAACTCGAAGCGGCGGCCGGGCGCGGCGGCCTAAGCCAGTCGGAACTGGACGACCTGGTCGCATCCTCAGACACCGGGGGACGCGTCCCTTCGGCGGGGATCGCACGGCTGATCATGGTTGTGGCGATCATCTGGTCGCTGTTCCAGCTCTGGATCGCCTCTCCCTTGCCCTTCCAGTTGGGCTTCGGTGTTTTCAACGATACGGAGGCGAGGTCTTTCCACCTCGCCTTTGCGCTGTTTCTTGCCTTCCTTGCCTATCCCGCCGCGCGCACGCCGGTTCAACTGGCGCTGGGGCTTGGCGTGCCGATATTGCTGACGGTCCTGTTCATTTATGGGGCCAAGCCCGGCACACCGGTCTGGTGGGTGCCCATCGTCGGTGTCAGCATGGTCGCGGCAATCCTTGCCGGGTCTCCGAAGGACAGGATACCGCCTTGGGAATGGGCGCTGGGGATCCTCGGCGCGGCCGCCTCGCTATATCTCTACGTCTTCTATGACGGCATCGCGACACGGGTCGGTGCACCGATCCTGCAAGATTATGTCGTTGCGGCCATCGGCCTGATGATCCTGCTGGAGGCTACGCGCCGGGCGCTGGGCCCGGCGCTGATGATCGTGGCCACCGTGTTCCTCGCCTATACCTTCCTTGGGCCGATGATGCCCGGGATCATCGCCCACAAGGGCAATTCGCTGGGCGAAGTCGTGAACCATCAATGGATCACGACCGAGGGCGTTTTCGGCATCGCTCTGGGCGTCTCGACCTCGTTCGTGTTCCTCTTCGTGCTCTTCGGGTCGCTCCTGGATAAGGCCGGGGCGGGCAACTACTTCATCCAGGTGGCGTTCTCGCTGATGGGCCACATGCGTGGCGGACCGGCCAAGGCCGCGGTTGTCTCCTCGGCGATGACCGGTTTGATTTCCGGCTCTTCCATCGCGAACGTGGTGACCACCGGCACCTTCACCATTCCGCTTATGAAACGTGTGGGCTTTTCGGCCGAAAAGGCCGGCGCGGTCGAGGTGGCATCCTCGGTCAACGGGCAGATCATGCCGCCGGTGATGGGGGCCGCGGCCTTCCTGATGGTCGAATATGTGGGCATCCCCTATTTCGACGTGGTCAAGCACGCCTTCGTCCCGGCCGTGATCAGCTATATCGCGCTGGTCTATATCGTTCATCTGGAGGCGATGAAGGCCAACATGCAGGGCCTGCCCCGGGCATATGAGCCCAAACCGCTGGTCGCCTGGCTGTTGTCGCTGGCGTTCACCATCGCGGTGATCTGTGGGCTGTCCTTCGCGGTCTATTACGGCATGGGCTGGATGCGACCGGCCTTTGGCGACGCGGCGGGATATATCGTGTTCGGCCTGCTGGTTCTGGCCTATTTGGCGCTGCTTTTCGTCGCCTGCCGTGAGGAACGGCTCAAGATGGAGGACCCGAATGCGCCGGTGACGAAACTGCCGCTGCCGGGGCCGACGATCCGCTCCGGCCTGCACTTCCTGTTGCCGGTGGTGGTTCTGGTCTGGGCTCTGATGGTGGACCGGCTGTCCCCCGGCCTGTCGGCCTTCTGGGCGGCGGCCTTCATGGTCTTCATCCTGGTGACGCAGCGTCCGCTGGAGGCAATATTCCGTGGCGAGGGCAAACTTGGTTCGGCGGTCGCAACAGGTGTGCGCGAGCTGATCGAGGGGCTGGAATCCGGTGCGCGCAACATGATCGGCATCGGCATCGCCACGGCGACAGCCGGTATCATCGTCGGCGCAGTCAGCCAGACCGGCGTCGGCTCGGCTCTGGCCGATGTGGTCGAGGTGCTGTCGGGCGGCAACATCATGGCCATTCTTGCGCTGACTGCTGTCTTGTCGCTGATCCTGGGGATGGGTTTGCCGACCACGGCGAACTATATCGTAGTCTCGGCGCTCTTGGCGCCGGTCATCGTGACCCTTGGTCAGCAGAACGGGCTGATCGTGCCGCTGATCGCGGTGCACCTGTTCGTGTTCTACTTCGGGATCATGGCGGATGTGACGCCCCCCGTGGGGCTGGCCTCCTTTGCGGCTGCGGCGGTGTCCGGGGGCGATCCGATCCGCACCGGGGTCGTGGCGTTCTTCTATTCGCTTCGGACGGCGGCGCTGCCCTTCCTGTTCATCTTCAATACCGACCTTCTGCTGATCAATGTTGGTTGGGGGCAGGGGATCTTCGTCTTCATTATTGCCACTGTTGCGATGCTTCTGTTCGCGGCGGCGACACAGGGTTGGTTCCTTGCACGCAACCGCATCCACGAGACGGTGATGCTTTTGCTTGTCGCTTTCACCCTGTTCCGTCCGGGTTACTGGATGGACATGATCGCGCCGCCGTTCGAAACGGTGCCACCCGCGCAGATCGAACAGGCGATGGCAGAGGCACAGCCCGGTGACGATCTGCGCCTGACGGTCAGCGGGTTGAACATGGTGGGCGATCCGGTCACCTTCACCGCGCTCCTGTCCGTGCCCGAGGGGGAGACCGGCGGCGATCGCCTGTTGGCCGCGGGTGTCGAGTATGTCGACAGGGACGGCAAGACGATCATCGACAACGTGGCCTATGGCAGTCCGGCGCAAGAGGCCGGGCTCGACTGGGATCAGGAAATCGTCGAGGTTCTGGCCCCGGTCTGGCAGCCCACGAAATACCTGATGTACATTCCGGCGCTTCTGGTTCTGGCGCTGGTTGTCTGGATGCAGCGGCGGCGCGTCCCTGCACAGTCGCCGGCTGCGGCCTGAAGGAGAGCGACCATGTTCGACAGTATCCTCCTGCCTATCGACCTCAATCATCCGGAAAGCTGGGAAAAGGCCCTGCCCATGGCGCGACGTCTGTGCGGCGCGTCGGGCATGCTGCACATTCTTGGGATCGTCCACGACCTGGGATCGCCGATGATCGCGTCCTACCTTCCGGCGGATTTCGAGGCAAAAGCCCTGCAGGCGATGAAGGCCGACCTCGACGCCTTCATCATCCGCGAATTGGGAAAGGATGCGCATGCCACCGCCCATGTCGGCCACGGCCATGTGCCCGAACACATCCTGTCGGCGGCCAAGGAGTTGAACGCCGACGTGATCGTCATGGCATCCGAACCGCCTGACGAGTTGCGCAACTTCCTTGTCGGATCGAATGCCGACAAGGTTGTCCGCCACGCTGATCGGCCGGTCATGGTGGTGCGTTGATGCCCAAGGGCAGTTCCTTGCGTCGCGCCGCAGGGCGCGGCGCGTTCCAGACGGAGACCACAGACAGATGACACCATTTGCGATTGCCGGCGTGCAGATGCATGTCGCGGCGCTTCACTCGAATGTCGAGGCAATGCGCCACCGGATCGACGTGCTGATGGCGCGGTTCCCGTGGACCCAGATGGTGCTGTTTTCCGAACTTGCCCCTTTCGGTCCGCTTGACCGCTATGCACAGCCTTTCCCCAATGATGCGCTGCAGCAGTTTCAGGACGACGCCCGTCGGTTCGGCATCTGGCTGATCCCCGGGTCGATGTTCGAACGCCGGGATGACGGGCAGGTGTACAACACCTCCGTCGTGATCAACCCAGACGGCGACATCGTGGCGAAATACTCCAAGATGTTCCCGTTCCGGCCCTACGAGGCGGGGATTGCAGCGGGCACCGAATTTTGCGTGTTCGACGTGCCCCAGATCGGTCGTTTCGGCCTGTCGATCTGTTACGATATCTGGTTCCCTGAAACCACGCGGCAGTTGACCAGCCAGGGGGTAGAGGTGCTGCTGCACCCCGTGCTGACCGGGACGACGGACCGGGATGCGGAACTTGCCATCGCGCGGGCGACGGCGGCGCAGTTCCAGTGCTACGTGTTCGACGTGAACGGGCTGGCGGCAGGCGGTGTTGGGCGGTCGCTTGTGGTCGATCCCGCGGCGACGGTGCTGCACCAGGCCGCCGGGCAGGAAGACATGTTCCCGATCGAGGTCGATCTCGATCAGGTTCGCCGTCAGCGAGAGACCGGGATCAAGGGCCTTGGCCAGGTCCTGAAAAGCTTCCGCGACCGCGATGTCGATTTTCCCGTCTATGATCGCGCAAGCGGATCGGATGCCTATCTGCACACGCTTGGGCCGTTAGAGACGCCGCGACAAGGATCGGCGCGGGGGCTGAAGGCATCCGATCCGCGCACGGCGCTGGGCTATGAGGAATGGCCCGAAGTGTCGCCGCATAATTTCTCGGTCTTTCAGGGCAAAACCGGGTCGGAGTGATCGGGGACACGCCCAACGAGAACCGAACATAAAAGGGGAGGAGACAGGATATGAACCTGCAGGGAGAAAGCGTGCACCTGCCGTCGATCCGCGACTATTACAGCGCGATCCAACTCCGATCCGACCGGTGGAGCGCGCTGCGCGAGGCGGCAGAGGGGCTTGTGCGGCACGGCCCCGACAGTCGCAAGGGCAAGAAATTCCAGACAACGGCGCGCGATCTTCTCGATGCGCTCGCCCTGATCGAGGCCTACTGGGCCTTTCCGGGGGCGGCGAATTTCGCGCATCTGCGCCGTCTGCTCGACCACGGCAATTGCGAGGATCTTTTGGTCGCCGTCCGGCGTGTGGCGCGCGCTTTGACCTCCGGCACCTACCGTCGGCGGACGATCCCGTTGACCTCGGAAGACGGTGAGCAGGACGACACCGAGGACGAAGCCTCGCTGTCGCCGGAGGCGCGGGCCCTTGGACGACCCTATTTCGAGGTTCTGATCGTCGACGAGGTCAACGAGCATCAGGAGCGGTTCCTGCGTCACAGTCTGCAGCGCATGAGGCGCCCGGAAGACCCGTTCATCTACGAACCCGTGGTCGTTCCCTCGCTTGAGGATGCGCTGATCGGGATCCTCTTCAACTACAATGTGCAGGCGGTCGTGGTCCGCCCGGGCCTGACACTCAAATCGAAGAATGAACTGCCGATCCTCAGCCAATATCTCAAGCGCGTGGGCGATGCGGAACATGTGGATGAGATCGAGCCCTACGAATATGGGCCTGAGGCATGCAGGCTGATTGCCAAGATCCGACCGGAACTCGATGCGTATCTGATCACCGACCGTTCGGCAGAGGAAATCGCGGGGCTCGATCTCGGCCGCTGCCGACGGGTGTTCTATAATCAGGAGGACTTTCTCGAACTCCACCTCAACATTCTGCGGGGGGTGGGACGACGCTACAAGACGCCGTTCTTCACGGCACTGAAAGAGTATTCCAAGCAGCCCACCGGCGTGTTCCACGCCATGCCGATCAGCCGCGGCAAGTCGATTTCGCGCTCGCACTGGATTCAGGACATGGGGGCCTTCTACGGGCCGAACATCTTTCTTGCTGAAACCTCGGCGACCTCGGGCGGGCTCGACAGCCTGCTGGAGCCCAAGGGGCCGATCAAGGAAGCGCAGGACATGGCGGCCCGCGCATTCGGCGCCAAACATACCTATTTCGCGACCAACGGAACCTCAACCTGCAACAAGATCGTGGTGCAGGCGCTGGTCAAGCCCGGCGACATCGTTCTGGTGGATCGCGACTGTCACAAGTCGCACCATTACGGGATGGTTCTGGCTGGCGCGGATGTCGTCTATATGGACAGCTACCCGCTGCACCAATATTCGATGTACGGCGCGGTGCCGCTGCGCGAGATCAAGCATCACCTGCTGAAACTCAAGGCCGCTGGCAAACTCGACAAGGTGCGCATGGTTCTGCTGACCAACTGCACGTTCGACGGGGTCGTTTACAACGTGCAGCGGGTGATGGAAGAATGCCTCGCCATCAAGAAGGACCTGATCTTCCTGTGGGACGAGGCGTGGTTTGCCTTCGCCCGGTTCGAACCGACCTACCGCAAACGCACGGCGATGGACGTGGCCAACACCCTGCGCGAAACGCTGCGCACGCCCGAGACGGCCGAGGCTTGGGAGGCGCAGCAGGCCGAACTGGAAGGGGCGGATGAGGCGACCCTTCTGAATACGCGGCTGGTGCCGCCGCCCGACGCGCGGGTGCGCGCCTACGCCACGCAATCGACGCACAAGACGCTGACGTCCTTGCGGCAGGGGTCGATGATCCATGTCAACGATCAGGACTTCAAGGGCGAGGTGGAGCAGAGCTTCCACGAGGCCTTCATGACCCACACCTCGACATCGCCGAACTACCAGATCATTGCCTCTTTGGATGTCGGGCGGCGGCAGGTCGAACTTGAAGGTTTCGAGTTCGTGCAGCGGCAGGTGGAAAGCGCGATGGCGATCCGCCGTGCGGTATCGACCCATCCCCTGCTGGAAAAGTACTTCAAGGTCCTGACGGTGGCCGACATCATTCCCGAGGAATACCGCGCCGCGACATCGACCCATTATTACGACCCCAAGCAGGGTTGGACCGACAAATCGGCGATGTGGCAGGATGATGAATTCGTGCTGGACCCGACGCGGATCACGCTGACCGTGGGCGGAACGGGCTGGGACGGCGACACGTTCAAGACCAAGATCCTGATGGACAAATACGGGATCCAGATCAACAAGACGTCCCGCAACACCGTCCTGTTCATGACCAATATCGGCACAACGCGGTCCTCTATCGCCTATCTCATCGAGGTTCTGGTCGAGATTGCGAACGACCTTGACGATCTGCTGGACGATGCCTCCAAGATGGAAAAGAGGTCGTTCCAGAACCGCGTATCGGCCTTGGTGGAACATGTTCCGCCGCTGCCCGATTTCAGTTGTTTCCACGAGGCGTTCCGCGCCGGAACGGATACACCCGAAGGCGATATTCGAAGCGCCTATTTCCTCGCCTATGACGAGGACAATTGCGATTACCTGCCACTGGACGATACCTTGATGAAACGGCTCGAAGAGGGGGAGGAACTGGTGTCGACCAGCTTCATCATCCCCTATCCGCCCGGTTTTCCGATCCTCGTGCCCGGGCAGGTGATCAGCCCCGAGATCCTCGCATTCATGCGCGCACTCGATGTCAGCGAGATCCACGGCTACCGCGCCGATCTGGGCCTGCGCGTATTCACGAAAGCGGCCCTTGAGGCTGTCATGGCAGACAAGAACTGAGGGAGGTTCCCCGATGCCGAAAAAGACCCTGAAGAATATCTCGGAAATACGGCGGTTTTTCCATACGAACCGGGATCCGATCTATTTCGTCTCGGCGACCAATTTCAACCTGCTCGGGCTCGATGAATGGGTCAAGAACTTCAAGTATATCTGCTATATGGACTGTTTCGACGGGCGCCATCCGAATGTTCTGGTACCCTCGGAACTGCCGCATGACGAGTTTCAGTCGATCGAGGACATCAACAACTATCTGCTGTCTCACAAGGAAGTGGTCGACTACGTGAAGGCGCGTGGCGGCAAGCCGAAGTTCGTCTTCCTGATGTTCGACGAAAAGACCGAGGCACTGGCCAAGGAACTGGGGGGCGAGGTCTGGTTCCCCAAGGCCAAGCTGCGCACAGCGATGGACAACAAGATCGAGACGGTGCGCGTGGGCAACAAGGCCGGCGTGCCGTCGGTGCCGAACACCTTGTCGGAGGTGAAGGACTACGCCCACCTTCAGGACCTTTGCAAGGAGGCGGGGCTGGGTGACGACCTCGTGCTGCAATCGGCCTTCGGTGACAGCGGCCACACGACATTCTTCATCAAGTCCGAGGCCGATTTCCGCAAGCATGAGCATGAGATCGTCGGCCAGGGCGAGATCAAGATCATGAAGCGGATCGACTGCCGCGGCTCGGCCATCGAGGCATGCGCCACGTCGCAGGGCACCATCGTCGGCCCGCTGATGACGGAGCTTGTGGGGTTCAAGGAACTCACCCCCTATCGCGGCGGCTGGTGCGGGAACGAGATCTTCTCGACCGCCTTCCCGCCCAAGACCCGCCAGCGCGCCCGCGAACTGACCTTCCAGTTCGGCGAGCAACTGCGCAAGGAAGGCTATCGCGGCTATTTCGAGCTCGACTTCCTGATCGACAAGAAGAATGGCGACATCTGGCTGGGTGAGCTGAACCCGCGGATCACCGGCGCAAGCTCGATGACCAACCATGCCGCCTTTGCCCATGCGGATGCGCCCCTGTTCCTGTTCCACCTTCTGGAATTCTCCAAGAAGCCGTTCGAACTGGATGTCGAGGAACTGAACGCCCGCTGGGCCGACCCCGACATGATCGACAGTTGGTCCCAGATGGTCATCAAGCACACCGAGGATTCGGTCGACATCATCACCGAGGCACCGCAATCGGGGATCTACCGGATGCTGCCGGACGGGCAGGTGGTCTTTGACCGCTTCGACTATCACCGCCGGGCGGTGGAGACCGAGGATGAGGCGTTCTTCCTGCGCATCTCGAATGTCGGCGATTACCGCTATGAGGGCGCCGACCTGGGCATCCTCGTCACGCGCGGCCGGTCGATGACGGCTAACTTCCAGTTGACCGAGAAATCCAAGCGCTGGATCGAGGGGATCAAGTCAAGCTTCAAGGCCCGCGGGCTGACCGAGCCGCAGAACTTTCAAGACCCGGCCTTCAAGATCATGTAAGGCCTGCGATGGGTGTCAGGCGGTCTCGGCGCAAGCCTTGAAGTTGTTCAGGATCGCCTGCCACCCGTCGCGTGGCTGCTCGACGGAATACTCGGTCTCGGCATCGAATACCGTGGTTACCTTTGTCCCGCCGACTGTGGGAGTGAAGGTCACCCGGACCGTGCGTCCATCCGCAAGCACGAGGGACAGGGCCTCCTGTGCCACTACCTCGTCATAGACCGCGACGAAATCGAAACCGAAGCTGCCATCCGTCATCCCCATCCGCGCGCGGTAGGTATTGCCGACGCGCAGGTCGTTTTCGGCGACAGCACAGCACCAGTCGTCGGGTGCGAAGTTCCTTCGGGGTAAGCGGGCGGTCGCGGTGTAGTGCTCCCAAATGGTGATAAACGACCCGTCGACCGGCGCTTCGATGGTGACGGTTTCAGGTTTCATTGCCTTTCCCGTCCGGAAGTATCCGGCAAAACCTGCAGGGTGTCGCGCGTTGTGCAGGCCCGTGATGCGCGCCGATCCGCTTGCCTCCCTCCCCGCTTTCCGCGAGACTCAGGACATGGTGACATTCCGAGCAATGGACGAGGACAGTCCCGGCCCGAAATGGGCAGGTCTCTTCGACGAATACCGGTCGGCCTATCTGAACTGGTGGGCGAGAGAGGGCCTTTCCGGCCGTCCCACCTATATCGAATGCCGGCGCGCGCTGCAGACCCATATGCCTGAACTCGTTCCGCTTTGGGAACGGCTGTCCGAGCTTGCCGGCGGCGGGGATCGGGAGGCGCGCTTTCTGAGCTTCTTCGCGCCGCCGCGTTATCTGTCGGGATGCAGCCAGGCGATCTGGCCTGGTGACCAGCCGCTCCTCGTGCGGAATTACGATTACGACCCGCGGGCCATCGATGCACTCCTGTTGAAAACGGCCTGGTTGGGACGACGGGTGATCGGCATGTCCGACGGGTTGTTCGGGCTGGTCGACGGAATGAACGAGGATGGTTTGGCCGTTTCGCTTACCTTTGGCGGCCGGCAGGCGGTGGGCGAGGGGTTCGGGGTACCGTTGATCCTGCGTTACGTGCTGCAGACCTGCACCACGGTCGCGCAGGCCGCCGATGTCCTAAAGCGAGTCCCGTGTCATATGAGCTACAACGTCACTGTGATCGATGCGCAGCGGCGCTATCTGACCGCCTATCTTGCCCCCGACCGGCCGACCTTGGTCACCCATGCCGCCGTCGCCACCAACCATCAGGAGCGGGTGGAGTGGAACAGCCATGCCCGCCTGACCGCCACGGTGGAGCGTGAACGCTATCTCTTGCAGCGCCTGACATTGCACCCCGAACCGCAGGAAAAGTTCATCCGGACGTTTCTTCGCCCACCGCTTTATTCTCTGGCGTTCGATCGGGGCTTTGGCACGCTTTACACGGCCGCCTATCGCCCCCGGTCCGGAAGTGTCGAGATCCTCTGGCCCGGCCACCATTGGAACCAGAGCTTTTCGGATTTTGCGGATGAAACCATTTCCATCGCCTATCCGACGTCACTGCTGTCGGGCACCTGACCGCGCGCAGCCGGGCATGGCGGCGAACAAGCGACCTGAGACTGAGGGCATTTCAGGAGAGCAGACCAGGCTGCCAGATGAGACCGGCCGGGATTATCCGAGACCATGACGTCTTCGATCTGGGCAAAGGCACGGCAGGCGCCCCAAATCGCGCGCTCCAGTGCCGTCTCGTCGGTTATCAATCCTGCGATAAGGCGGCGACTTTCCTTCCATCTGGCGGCGGTCGCCTTGCCGTATCCCTCGTAATAGCGCCTGGCCGAACCCAGTGAAGGGCCGAGGGTGGTCTGAAGGCTTCGCAGCACGACGCGCCCGCCGAGAGACGTCCCCTCGTGGACATAGAGCCATCCTGCGGCAGAGGCCGCACAGTCCGGGCCTTTCTGCGCAGCAAGCCGGGGCACCGGAAGGTCCAGATCGGCAAGGTCGGCTTGCAAGAGGGGCAGTTTGGTTCTGATCTCCAGCGCTTCGGCCGGGACGACCCCTGACAGACAGCCAAGGAGATCGGGCTCGCACGCCGCGAAATGGGCGTGAAAGCGCTGCAACACCTCCCCATAGGCCCTCAGCGTCAGGTCGGGTGAGATGAGGGCGGCAAGGCGCGGGACGTCCTCAATGTCTGCATGAGCGTTTGCCGTCGCGGCCTTCAGGGCTGCAAGGCAGGCGTCGGCATGCGCGGCCTTTTCGGGCTCAGGCAACATTGTTCTCACGGCCATCGAGGAATGTCGCAAGTTCGGATTTCGGCATCGGGCGCGCAAAGTGGAAACCCTGCAAAACCGTGCATCCCAGATCATGCATGATCCGGGCATGGTCTTCGGTCTCGACTCCTTCCGCGGTTATGCCTATGTCCAGCGACTGCCCGATTTCGACAATCGACGCGATCAGTCGCCGCGCCGCGTCCGACCTGACAACCGGTTCGACAAGTTGCCGGTCGATCTTCAGCCGATCGGGGCGCAACGAGACGAGGCTGACAATCGAGGTGCGCCCCGTTCCGAAATCGTCGACCTCGATGGGAATGCCAAGGTCCCGCAGCCCTTGCAGGTTCGCCTCCATCACCGGGTCGACCTCGTCCAGATAGATCGACTCCAGCAACTCGAAACTCAAGGCGTTTCGTTCCGGTCCCATCTCGCGGATCGTTTCGATGAGGTCAGGGTCCTGAAGCCGGCGGGCAGACACGTTGAGCGAGATCTTCGGGATGTCGTGACCCCGCGCATGCAGCCAGGCCAGATCGGCAAGCGCCGTTTCCATCCCGATGCGATCAAGCGCCGCCAACATGCCCATGTCTTCGGAATGCTGAAGGAAATGTGCGGGCGACAGCACACCGCGCGTGGGGTGGTGCCAGCGCAGCAAAGCCTCCAGCCCGGTCAACTGGTAGGTGGCGGCATCGACTTGCGGTTGATACCAGACCTGGAACTGCCCGCTGTCGATCCCGTCCCGGATCTCTCCGCCCAAGAGTTGCAGCTCTCGCTGGCGCTGTTCCAGTTCGTCGCTGAAGAAGGTCACGCGCCCACGCCCGGTGTGCTTGGATTCATAGAGGGCGAGGTCGGCCCGATGGAAAAGCTCGTCAATCGCGATATGCGGATCGTAGAGCGCAACCCCGACGCTGGCCCCGAACCGGCATTCGCCGCTTTCCGATTCAAAGGGACGCGCCATGAAATCAACAATGCGCTGCCCGATCGCGTGCAACTCGTCCTGCCCGGTGCCACGCGCGACGAGGACCACGAATTCGTCGCCGCCGATGCGCGCGGGGAAATCGTCCCGCCGGATCAGGTGTTTCAGGCGCGAGGCTACCTCGACCAGAAGCTCGTCGCCGGCGGAATGGCCCAGCGTGTCGTTGATTTCCTTGAACCCGTCCAGATCGATATGGATAAGCGCCGCGGGCGGCTCGGTCGAAAAGGGCCCGCCGTCTGCCTCTTCGAGGCGTTGTTGAAGGAAACGTCGGTTTGGAAGATCCGTCAGCGTGTCATGAAGGGCGTTGTATTCGGTTTCGGCGCGCGCGGCGGCAAGCTCCGCCTCGGATCTTTGCCATTCGAAAAGCCAGTCGATTTCGTTCAGCCCCATCGCCAGTTCCCGGGCGGCGACGGCGGCTTCCCGTTCCCAGGGGGCGGCGCGGTCCTGCGCGGTTTCCTTCCAAAGGTCGAAAGAACCGCGCGGGTGAAGGCGTTCGCCCTCTTTTTCGGGGCTGACCCGTTTGTACGGATCCCCGGCCCATGTCATCTCGACCTGCCGCGCCCTGCGGAACAGCAGAAGGCTGAAATTGCCTTCGGGGGGCTGGAACAGCAGCAGGCCCGCGGCTTCTGCCTTCACGTCCTCGGCCAAATCCGGCCAGAGACCGGCCGTGAAATGGGTGCTGAAGATGTCCCGCTGGACGAGGCGCATCTGTTTCGGAAGCCGGTCTCTGATGCAGGAAAGAACGGATGGTTTCGGTACGGCGCCAAAGACATTGTCGGCCCCATTCAAGTGAAAGATCATACCGTCGCAGTTCATCAGATTCAGCAGGGTCTGCGCCTGATCTTGCAGGAAGTGCGCAAAATCGGACCTGCTGGGCGCATGCAGGACGTCATTGCGGAACTGCCGCAGATGGTTGCGCACGCGTTCAACGGTCTCGCTCTCGCAGCGCTCGACGATCCGCGACAGCGCTGCCGAGATCGCTTCGCAGAACAATCGGCAGGCAGACGCCCGGCCCGGGGTCAAGCGGTAGGGGCCATCATAGTGATGGCAGGTCAGCAATCCCCAGAGTTCGTCGCGCACGATCAGCGCAATGGTCAGCGTGGCGCGCACCCCCATGTTCCGCAGGTATTCGATATGAACCGGTGAGACCCCGCGGACCGTGCAGTCGGACAGGTCGATCTTGTGCCCGGTTCGCGGGTTCAAGGCGGGGACCAAGGATACGGCTTCGCCCTCGACATCGATAACGGGGCGGACCCGGTTTCGCTGGAAAAGGTGCCGGGCCTGACGCGGGATATCGGAGGACGGAAAGGTCAGGCCGAGGAACGAATGGTCAAGGCGCTCACCGAATGACTCTCCGATGACCTCGCCGTTCCAGTCTGTGTCGAACCGGTACATCATCGTGCGGTCATAGCCCGACAATTCCCGGAACCGGGAAGTCACGATCTCGGCGATTTCGCGAATGTTTTCTTCCGTGGCGTGGCCGAGCCGATCTGTATATCGGTGGATTTCTCCAAGCGCCTTGCCGACATCAAGCCCAAAGTCCACGCAATCGTGGTCTGAGCTTTCATAGGTGTTGATCTCGGCACCCAGAAGGCCGTCCGTTTCGAACAGCGTGACCCATTTTTCGATGCCGTCCCGAAGCTCCAGATACCGCGAGGTCCATGCGTCCGGGCGTTCGGGTCCGGTCCGGAGCGCGACAGCGTCCCGTTCACAAAAGAACCGCTCCATCTCGGCGCCGATCAGGTCATGAACGGAAGCGCCGAACAGGTCTTCGAGATTGTCGCTTGCCGCGGCCAACTTCCCCGATTGCATGTCGAACAAGAGCAGGACCGACGATGCCTGAATGGCCCCGGGAATGTGGATGGGCTCCTGCTCGCACTGGACGAGGTCAAGCGCGGATTCTCGAAGGTCGTCCATTATGTCGGTCTCCCATCACAGCGGGCCGGGCTGTCAGTCTCATCCGCGGGGCTTTCGAGACCCCGTTCGGGGTCACCTCTACAGGCCGAATACGGAAGGGCCACCCCGATGGATGGACGAATTGGATGAAGAAAGCGTTGTTCATTTCAAACATCTGAGGCCGTTTGCAGAGCATGGGAAGACGAATTTCCCGTTTGTTCGTCGGTCTGCAGCGCGGCGATGCCGTGTCTTGAAGCCGTTCTTGACGGTGCCACTGTCCGTCATGCGCGCGCGGTTGATAAGGCAGTATGGATTGGGCGCGCGTGCAGAGGGATTGAAATCCGCGGGACCATGCGGAGCGGCGCAGCAGGTTTTCCGAAGAGGGCCGACGAGTCACTTTCCCCGGTTCGCTATCATACTGCCCGCTGCATTCTCATGAGCATGTGGTGACAACGGGTGGTTATCCCCGCATACGCGAAGAGATAACGCACGGACAATTTGGGAAAATACGCCCTGAGGAAATTATGGCGGAGAGACAGGGATTCGAACCCTGGAGACAGTTTCCCGCCTACACGCGTTCCAGGCGTGCGCCTTCGACCACTCGGCCACCTCTCCGTGGGCGCCTTGCTACTCCTGCCCGTTACCCAATTGCAAGAGAGACTTTGGCGGCAAAGATAGATATCCGCGCTTGCCCACGCTTGTCGCGCCTATTGAGCCACGACGAATACGCCGGGCCAACCTCTTGTGATGCCTTACTGGGGCTGATCGGGCTGTGTTGGGCGGGAGGGGGCCGTCGATCTTCCGTCATGGAATTCGCCGTAAGGGCGGCGGCCCGAGGAAGCAACCGCATGACGGCGCGGCTTGCTTGCCGGTCGCGGTTCTGACGGGCCTTTGGTTGCAGCGCACGGGCGGTGAAGAAACCGCAAACCGCGCTTTGGGATAGTCCAGCCCCGCGAACGGACCACGGAAACGGTTCGTCCAAGGGGCGGCGATGTTCACAGGTCAGGTCGGGGCGTGATCGATGCGGCTTCTTCAGGACCGGCGGCTTCGTCTTGCCGGGTCACGGCATATCGCGGCCCGGTTCGAAAATTCTCAGGATAAGAGCGTGGAAGGATGAATACGAGCAATGGCTGATCTATCTGAAACTGGTGCCTGGGAGGACGCCGTTCGCGTCATCGAAATCGGCGCGTTTTCCGTTGCCGGACCGGTTGGTACGTTGAACCAGCAGGCCCTGCAACTGGCCAACAGGACGACCTATCTGAAGCGTCTTGCGGATCGAAACGTCGACGATGTCACAAGCCTTCGTGCGAATGACGCGTTGAGCTATGGGGGCGAACGTCCGGTGAAGGCCGGAGAGGTCCTGACGACCCGTGCGGAGGGGTTCACCTACAAGGTTGCCGCAGCAGAGGCGACGGATCACCACCTGACGACCGCAGGCGGTGTAAAGCTATACGTCGAACCGGGGCAAGAGGGCTTTGAGGTTGCCGCCTTCGCCCCGTCGGGCGCGGCTGACTATCAGGGGATTCTCGACCGGCTGGACGCCGGTTCCACGCTGCATCATCCGGCGGGATGGCGCCTGGACCTTGAGGATGGCGTGGTCGTTGCCAAGAAGCTGTGTCTTTCCGGTGCTGGCTGTCTGAACTTCACGGGCGGGATCGACGGCAAGGCGGCAATCAAGGTGACCGGGCACGGGACCGAACTGCGCGGGCTTCGCATGGACAACCCCGGCGAACTTGGCAATGTTGCGGCCGCAACGGCGCGGCCCTATGCGATCGAGATCGAGGCCCATGACGTTGCCGTCATAGGGTGCCATATCAAGGGGTTTCAGAACCCGATTTCCCAGCGCTCGACCGGGGAATGGTATCGCGCGCGCATCCATCACAACTGGCTGGAGGACTGCCTCGGCGCGGGGCAGGGCGCAAAGAGCGAACTGTCCTACGGGGAGGACCGCGGCGATGGCATCACGATCTGGGGGGCAGGGTCCACGATCGTGGGCAACATCGTGTCCCTGAAGGCGGGCCATGACGGCCGCATTGCAATCCACGCGGAACGGCTGGAGCCTTACGCCGCCACGCCGGGCGCCTATCCCCATGCCAACGTTACCGTCGCCGGAAACGTGATCGAGGGCGCATGGCGGCGCGGGATCACGTTCGAGGGCATGACCGGGGCGACGGCGACGGGGAATGTCGTGCATGGGTCAACCTGGTGGGGCCTGTCGATTGTCGAGGGCTGCGTCAACTGCACGATGTCGGACAATGCGGTCTATTGGACGAACACCGACGAAGACTGGGCCAACTGGTCCCGGACGACGGCGCCGCTCAAATTCCTGCAGACCGTCGAAAACTGTTCGATGCAGAACAACACGATCTGGCTGGCGGCCGGATCGGTATGTCACGCGGTCATGCATATGGAGGGCAGCGGCAGTTCGAGCTTCCAGACCGACTGTGCCTTCCGGAACAACATGGCGTTGTGCGAGGATGAGACGGCGACCATCGTGACGGCCGCCATTCGCGTGTCGGAATACGGCGGCGGCGTCAATATCCGCCCGGTCGTCGAAGGCAACGTGGTCAAGAGCCATGCATCCTGCGGGATCATGGTCGAGGAATGCGTCAACGCACAGGTGACTCGCAATACGGTCATCAACCTTGGGGCCGCACCGGTCGCCGATCAGGTTGGTATCTCGGTGACCGACAAGGACATCGCGACCCCAACGATCCGGGAAAACATCGTCAAAGGCTGGGGGCGCGGCATCCTTGTGCCGTCCATTTCCGGCGGTGGCGTATGCCGGGAGAACGTGATCGAAGACTGCACGACAGGCATCCTTCTCGGCAGTTCTATCGCCAGTGGTTTCTGGGTCGTTGGAAACAGGTTTGCGGAAAGCGTCGGGTCGCGCATCCTTGGCGCAAATCCGGCTGTTCGCCCATGGATCCGCGACAACAGCGGTCAAATGGCGTACGCCGAGATTCCGTACAATCCGCCAAGCATCGCGGCCGGCGAAGCGGATGTGACGGGGCTGACCGTGGCCGGTGCGACAACCTCCGATCATGTGGAGGTAACACGCGAGGGCAGCCTCTCCGGTGTGATGCTTTCTGCCTATGTCTTGGCCAACGACAAGGTCGCCTTGGTGCATTTCAATCCGACCGCCGATCCCGTCGACCTCGTCTTGGCTGACTACCGTATCACGGTGACCAAGACCGGCGCCTATGTTTAGGTAGTGGCCGTTTGCGACCGTGTCCGGTCGGTTAGAATGCGGAGCCCCGATGAAAATCGGGGCTCTTTCTATTTCGGCGCGCCCGCTCAGCGTGGCGGATCGGCCGTCATCTCGTCCGGCGTCGAACGCAGGGACTGGAACAGGTTCAGGCGTCGGTTGGCGAAATACGCGTTGATGCAGATCGTCAGGTAGGGCAGCGTCGAGCCGAGGTGCCGCACATAGGAGCCGTTGTCGGGCTCGAAGAAATGCAGCACCAACAGATGGGCGACCCCAAGTGCGCCGGCAAGCATCGCGGCATCGGTGCGACGCATATAACCCCAGGAAAAGAAGCCGATGTAGAAGACGGCGTTCAGCAGCAGGAAAAGCTCCTTCGCCCCGGGTGAGACCAGCACATACAGGTTCAGCCGGAACATCGCGTAGACATAGTTGACAGCGAAGTTCCACAGGCTGTCGGGTGGAACGGGGTTGAGAAAGGCCGTGCGCGGCTGTTGCCATGCCGGGCGGTTCAGCCGGAACGTGTTGACCACGTCGCGTGAGCCTTGCAGCGTCTCGTACACGTCGGGTGGGACGAAGACAAAGCTGACCGCAAAGAGAAGAAGCCCATAGAAAAGGGCCACGCGGTTCCCACGCCGCAGGACCATCAGCATCACGAAGAACACGGCGATGATGAAATAGTAGTTTCGGAAAAGCGATGCGTAGAGCGCGTATATCGCAAGGATCGCCAGGATCTTGTAGAGATTGGGCCATCGGCTGAGCAAGATGGCGAAGACCGACAGGACGAACAGCGCCAGAACCGTGTCCTTCTGGAAGGTGGCAAGCGTCAGGATCGACGGCGCAAGCGAGAGGAACGCGATGGAGAGCGCCGCCTCACGCCGCCGGACCTGCCAGAAATAGGCGCCGATGCAGGCCAGGCCGATCAGAAGCGTGACGAGTTTGTGCAGGCCCGCCGGGATCATCAGGTAGACCGCCGCCATCGCGGCATAGGATCCGCCGGAGGTTTCGCCGTCCTGTGCCAGCCGCTCGATCGCCTGACTGTCGAGACTTGCGGTGGCCGAAAAGGTCGATTGACCGCCGGCAATGATCGCGACGTAGAAGAGGGCGCTGAAAAGGATGAAGATATCCCGGTATCGTGCCACCATCCGTCTACGGGCCTCTTGCTTGCGTCCTGCCCGGCCGATCAGCGCTGGCGCAGCCGCTTTCGCATCTGGTTGGCAGCATGCGCCAGCCCGTACAGCCGGACAAGCGGCAGGCCG
The DNA here is from genome assembly GCF_002079305.1 of Rhodovulum sp. P5. Classification (NCBI taxonomy): domain Bacteria; kingdom Pseudomonadati; phylum Pseudomonadota; class Alphaproteobacteria; order Rhodobacterales; family Paracoccaceae; genus Rhodovulum; species Rhodovulum sp. P5. The sequence goes on along the minus strand of NZ_CP015039.1, from coordinate 983,789 downwards.
CTGAGTGCGCGAAGACCGGCCAGCGAGACACGCCACTTCGCCGAGGGCGGGACCTCATCGCCGATAAGCGCGCCAAGTTCGTCGCCAAGTGCACGGCGGCCGAGGATGTAGAGTTTGGCCTGACGGGTATAGAGATCGGAGGCGATGTCGGCGCGCCGTTCCGCCAGTGCGGCATCAAGACCTTCGCGCCGAACCTTGTCCAGCAAAGCTTCCCGGCCCGCGGGGTTTTCACGCAGCGCATGGGCAAGATGGGCAAACTTTACCTGAAGGATCGACTTTTTCGGGGAAAAACTCGCCCCATCGGCCCGGGCGTATCGCAGATAGAGCGGATCGGTCAGATGGATCGCATGGCCATCGGCCAACAACCGGTTGAACAAATCCCAGTCCGAACTCCAGGTGAAGGCGGGCTCGTAGCCCCCGACGGCCTCGACCGCGCTGCGCCGGAACATGACGGAGCCATGGGTGAAGGGGCAACTGTGAAAGAGGTCTGCGGCTTCGATCCGGTCGCGGGTGAAGGTGTTGTCCTCGAACCGTTCGCCCGTGTCGGGGTCGATGGAGACCGCGGCGGTTGTGCAAAAGGCTGCCCCGGGATCGGCGTCAAGCGCGGCGACCTGTCGGGCGATCCGGTCCGGGATAAAGGCGTCCCCGGACCCCACGACCGCGACATACTCCGTATCGGCCCGGCGCAGGCCCTCATTCATACCGCGGACAAAGCCGATATTGGGTTCGTGGCGGAACACCTCTATCCGCGGGTCGTCAATGTCGGCTGCAACGCGCTGCAACTCCTGCCATGTCGCATCGGGGGATCCGTCATCCCAGATCAGGGCCCGCCAGTCTTCATAGGCCTGGTTTACGATGGCCTCCAGCGTGACCTGAACCGCGTCGGGCCGCTTGTGATAGGCGCTTATGATCGTGACCCGGGCCATGACCGCTCAGCAGGCCTCTACATCGGCGCCGAGCGCACGCAGCTTCGGCACGAAATCCATATAGCCGCGTCCGATCTGCCATGCATCCGTGATCACCGTCTCGCCCTCGGCCATCAACCCGGCCAGCGTCAGGGCAGCCCCGGCGCGCAAATCCAGCGCCCGAACCTCGGCGCCGGTCAACTGACCGCCGGTTCCGAACAGCCGCAGCATATCGCCCGTCACCTCGTACTGCGCGCCCATCCGGGCCAGTTCCTCGGCATAGCCGTAGCGGCCCGGAAAGCGCAGGTCGACGATCCGGGATTCGCCCTTGGCCCGCAGCGCCCATGCGGCAAGGATGGGTTGCACATCGGAATTGATGCCCGGATGCGGGCCGGTGCTGATTTCCAGCGGATAGCAGTTGCGCCCTCGCACGAGCATGGAGCGTTCGCCGCGGTAGAGCTGCGCGCCCGCGGCTTTCAGATGCGCCAGCACGACCTCAAGATCGTCGAAGGGAAAGTCGTGGATCTCGACATCGCCCCCGGTGATCGAGGCCGCGGCCAGCCATGTTACCGCCTCCATGTTGTCGGGGATCACCGCATGGTCGGTGCCGCCCAGTTCCTCTACGCCCTCGACCTCGATATGTTCCTGGCCGTGGACCGTAACCTTGCCGCCCATCCCGTTGATCATGGCGACAAGATCCAGAATCTCGGGGCGGATATGGGGGTTCCAAATGCGCGTGGTCCCCTTGGCCAGAGAGGCGGCGAGGATCGCGTTCTCGGTTGCACCGGTGGACCGGATGGCAAGATGAATGTCGGCGCCGGTCAGGCCGTTCGGGGCTTCGGCGCACAGGTAATCGCCGTCCTCCCATACGCGCGCGCCCAAGCGTTCCAGAAGCATCACATGCAAGTCGTATTTCCGTTCGCCAAGCCGACAGCCGCCGGGCAGCGGGACGGCGCCCGCGCCAAGCCGTGCGGTCAGCGCGCCGAGGATCAGAAGCGTGTTACGGATCGAACGGCCATCCCAGTCAAGCCGGCCTTTCAGCGTGCCCGCATCGGCGATGCGCACGGCTTCCGGTCCCTCGGCGGTGACGGTCTTGCCCAGCACACGCAGCATGTCTTCGTGCACCTGTGCATCGAGAAGCCCGGATGGGTAATTGCTCAGCCGGACCGGCGCGGCGGTCAGAATGCTTGCCGCCAGCAGGCGCAGGGCAGAGTTTTTTGCCCCGTTCAGCCGCACCTCGCCCTCAAGACGGGACCGTCTGACTTTCAGAAGCTTGATTTCGGACAAGGCAGCCCCCTTAGGCTTCGGTCTTTTGCGGAAGGATGCGCGCCGGTACCCCGGCGGCGGTCCGTCCCTCGGGCACGTCTGTCAGAACGACAGCATTCGCGCCAATTGTGCAGTTCTTACCGACAGACACGTCGCCGGCCACCAACGCACCGGCAAAGATGGTCACGTCATCGTCGATCACTGGGTATCGGCCTGCCTGCCAGTCGCCGCGCCGGGCCCCGCCCAAGGTCACGCCCTGGTAGATGGTCACCCGCTCACCCAGCTTGACGCCTTCGCCGATCACGATGCAAGCGGGATGGGGAAACGAGGTTGAGAGCGGAACCGCCTCTCTTGGCGGCAGGAACACACCATAGCGCCGCTGGATATGATTGGCGACGATCTTCGCCGCCCACCACCAACCCCGGTGCTGACAGGCGAGGAGCAGTCGCCGCGCCGCGCGCAATCTCGTCTCGGCACCGCCAAAAAGCCACCGGATCATAATGCTCTCCTGACCCGGGCGATGCCTGGCCGGTTCGTACAATACAGCACCGTGCAGGAATCGCCCCGGTGCGACCAATCGTCAATTCGCGCAAAACTCAGCGCGAAAGCGGCCGTGTTGCAAGCGAATTTTCTGCAACTGCAGCGTTGGTCCGGCGGCGAAACGGGCTGTATCCCGTTGCGCGTTGCTTTTTTCGCTGCATTGCCGCATCAGTAGGCTATCGACGCGCATGCAGGTTCGAAAGGGCCGGCCAGGCGGTCACGCACCGGGGTCTTGGGCTAGGGACGATCACGACGCGCCATGAGGCAGGATCATCAAGACACGCCCATTCGGGCCCCCGCATCCGGGCACGCGCAGCGGCTGGAGGCGGCTGTCGCGGCGCTTGCATCGGGCGGTATGCGTCCTGACCGCAATGTAGCGCTCGCCCCGCTTGCCCGATGGCAGATCGGCGGACCGGCAGATATCGTCGTGACGCCCGGAACGACCGGGCAGGTGTCCCACGCCGTGTCGGTTGCGCGCGACTGTGACCTGCCGCTTTTCGTCATGGGCGATGGCAGCAACATGCTGTTCGACAGCCGGGGTTTTCGCGGCATCGTCCTGCGGATCGGGCCCGGCCTTGATGCGCTTGCCTTTGCCGGCACACGGGTCACCGCCGGTGCCGGGATCTGGGTGCCCGCCTTTGCCCGCCAACTGGCGCTGCGCGGTCTTGCGGGTCTGGAACATGTCGTCGGCATCCCCGGTCGGCTTGGCGGTCTTGTGGTGATGAACGGCGGCAGCCAGCGCAAGGGGATCGGAACCCATGTGCGCCACGTGACCGTCGTGACGCGGGATGGAGAGAGCCGGACACTGGCGCACGCGGATCTCGGCTATTCGTACCGGACTTCGGCGCTTCAGGGCAGTGGCGCCATCGTCACCGACGTTGTCTTGGAATTGGAGCCGGGCGACCGTGGCGTAATCATGCGCGAGATGATCGAGATCCTTGCCTCGCGTCGGCGAAAATTTCCCAAGAACCTGCCCAATTGCGGCTCCACCTTCCTGTCGAACCCGGCGATGTACGACAAGGTCGGCCCGCCCGGCCAGGCGATTGAGGCGGCCGGGCTGAAAGGCGTGGCCATCGGCGGCGCGCAGGTCTCTCCGCTCCATGCCAATTTCATCGTCAATCGCGGCGGGGCGACATCGGATGAGGTGCTGGCCCTGATTGCGCTGGTGCGCGGGACGGTGCAGAACCGGACCGGCTTTGCCATGGATTGCGAGGTGCGCCACCTGACCGAAAGCGGAGAGGAACGCCCCGCCCATGAATTCACCGATGCGGGCCGGTTCGACCGGAGCCTGCTTGACCGGATCGACCGTAGCGATGCGTGAGCGTGGTGGTTGGTGTTGGCGGTCCCTTTCGCCTCTCGTGATGCCACGCTGATGGGGACGACGGGTCAACTTTTGCGGCGGATCGCGGCCGTTCTGGTGGGCCGGAGCATGGCGCGTGTGGCGCAGTTCGTGGCATTTCTTCTGCTTGGCCGAATGCTCGATCCGTCGGACTTCGGCTGGTACGGCATCCTGACGGCGTCCATCGTTCTGGCCGCCCAGATCGGGTCCATCGGGCTCAGGCAGGCGGCGGCGGTGTGGCTGGGGCAGGGGAAGGACACCCCCGGACAGGTGGTGGCCAACCTGCTGACGCTCTGGCCGGTGCTCTCGGCACTTTCGGTGGTCGGGGTCCTTCTGGTTGCACCGCCCGTGGGCGCGGTGGGGCTGGCCTTCGTCATTCCCGTGGCGATGCTGGGCGCGATGGCGGTGATCCTGATGCAGGGGGTCCTGCTTGGGCTTGGGCGCACGACGGCCTTCGGGTTGACCGACAGCCTGATGCCGATGCTCCTTCTGGTGGCCGTTGCGGGCTTTGCCCTGACCGGGCAGGCCAGCCTTGGCGCGGTTCTGGTGGCGTTGGCGGGCAGCTATCTGTTGGCGGGTGGCGTCGCGATTGTCATGGGGCTGCGCTGGGGGGGGCTTGCCCGGCCGGAACCGTCGCGGATCGTCCCCATGGTGCGTCATGGCTTCGCCTTCGCGGTCAACGTCTTCCTGATCCTTTTATCGACACGCATCTCTCTCTTTCTGGTCGAGGGGTTGGCGTCGGCAGAGGCTGCGGGGCAGTTCTTCGTCGGCCAGCGGTTGTCGGACGTTCTGGGCGAGGTCGCGATGGCGGCGGGCTTCGTCCTGTTCTCTGACACGGTACGGGCAGAGGATCGCGCGGCGGCCATGCGTGCCAATGCCCGGATCGCGGCCTTCGTCCTGTGGGGTTTTACCGGGCTGTCGATTGTGGTGATGCTTCTGGCCGCGCCCCTTGTGGCCCTGACATTCGGCGAAACCTATGCCCCGGCCGTTCCTGTTCTGCAGATCACCGCGCTGGCCATCGGTCCCGCCGCGGCGACCAAGCTGATCTATCCAACGCTCACCGCGCAGGGCCGCCCGTTGATCGCCACGCCGGTCATCCTTGTCGGTATCGCCGTGAACGTCGCACTTTCGCTTGTGCTGATCCCGGGCTTCGGGCTGACGGGGGCTGCGATCGCGCTGGTCGCATCCCAGGTCGCGCTGCTTGCGGGCTATGGTGTCGTGCTCAAGCGGCGTTTCGAAATACCCTACCGCACAAGCCTGATCCCCTCACTTCGCGGAGACGGACCATGAAGATCCTCCATGTCGCCGAAGTCGTAAAGGGTGGTATCGCCACCTTCCTCAACACCTTCGGCACCGTCTGCAACCAGGAGGCCGGGGTCGAGAACAGGTTTGTCGTTCCCGACGAACAGGCCGACTATCTTCTGCCCGAGCTTGCGACGGTGACCTTTGCGCGAGAGCGTCGCGGTCTGCGCGCGGTTTCGAACCTCGCCCGCGTGGCGCGATCAGAGGCCGTGACGTTTCGGCCCGACATCATCTGGTTCCACTCCACCTTTTCCTTCGGGGCGATGGCCTGGCTCAGGGTCCGGCGCGTGCCGGGGCACTATGTCTACACCGCCCATTGCTGGGGCCAGTTGCGCGAAACCGGTGCGCGTCGCGTGCTTGTGACTGCGGCCGAACGGCAGTTGTCGCGCCTGCCGGACCTGATCGTGAACATCGCCGAGAACGACCGTGCCGTTGCGCTGTCCAGCGGCTATGGCCGGCGACATGTCGTCGTTGAAAACGCGCTTCCGGATTTGACGACGTGGCCGGACGCGGCGCCCTTTGAAACCGGCGCCGACCGCCTGAACCTGTTGTTCGTCGGCCGGTTCGAGCGTCAGAAGGGGCTGGATCTGCTTCTGGCGGCGTTCGCCGGGGCGCTGGGCCGGAACCCCCGTCTGCACCTGCATGTGGTCGGCAGCGGCAGCGAGGGCGAAGATGCCGCCGCAGGCCTGCCGCCGGGGCGGATCACCTTTCACTCATGGGTCCCGGCCGATCAGATCGCGGCCTATTATCGCTTCGCCGACCTCGTCGTGATGCCCTCCCGGTGGGAGGGTCTGCCGATGGTCCTGATCGAGGCGCTGCGCGCCGGGACCCCGGTCATGCTGTCCGAGGCCAGCGGGCTGCCGAAGTTGATCGAACCCGGTGACAGCGGCCTTGTCATGCCGCTGGACCCCGTCGGGATGGAAGACGCGCTTGCCGCCCTTGAAAAACCCTCGCTCGCGGCGATGCGCGGTCCGGCAAGGGCCTTGTACGAACGCCGGTATTCGGAAAGCCGGTTCCGGACGGAAATGCTTGCGGCGCTCAAGGCGCTTTGAATTCAGCGCGCACCGCTCCTACGGGATCGACACGCAGGGGGTGACCGTCTAAGGTGGCAGGGCGTCAATTTCTGTCATGTCGATGCCATGTCCTTCGCCAAAGCCTCCGACCTGCTGCGACTGGCCGAGATGTCGGCCGCCCGCCATTTCGGCGTCAGCCTTCAGGAAATCGAGGACGCCTTTTCGGTCGACCGCCGCACCGCGCAGCGGATGACCAAGGCGCTGGAAGACCTGTTTGCCAATGTCGAGACGCGCACCGACGACCAGCGACGTAAATACTGGAAACTCCGCGGTGACGATGCGCGGCTGATGCTGTCGCAGGGCATACGTGACAGCGAACTGGCCGCCATCGACATGTCGATAAGGCGGGCGGAGCGTGAGGGTGCCGCGCATGAGGTCAAGGCCCTGACCTCCCTGCGTGACCGTCTGCTGTCGGCGATGCCCGGCCCCCATGCACGTCGGGCCGAGGCCGACGCCGAGGCGGTGCTGGAGGCCTATGGCTTCGCCTCTCGCCCCGGGCCGCGGGTGCGCGCCGATCTCAAGCTGCTGTCGACCATCGCCGAGGCACTGAAGGCCCCGCATATCCTGACCGTCAGCTATGCCGGGGAGCGTGACAACGCCCCACGAGAGCGGGTGTTGGAACCCTATGGCCTGTTGCTTGGCCTGCGCCGCTACCTTGTGGCCCGGGACGAAGGCGGAGACGGCGTGTTCCGGCACTTCCGTCTGGACCGCCTGCAAACGGCCCGGCTTGAACCGCGATCCTTTCAGCGCGACCCGGAGTTCAACCTTGATGACCACGCGGCCCGGGCCTTCGGGGCGTTTCACGCAGAGGCGGAATATGGCGAGGTTGTCTGGCGGTTCACCCCATCCGCCGCCCGTGTCGCGCGGGAGTTCGTCTTCCATCCACGGCAAGAGATGAGCGAAGACCCGGATGGCGCGCTGGTGGTGCGGTTCAGGGCCTCCGGTTGGTTGGAAATGGCGTGGCATCTTTATCAATGGGGCGATCAGGTGGAGGTTCTGGAACCCGAAGATCTGCGCAGGCTGGTGAACGACCACAGGCGGCCCGACTTTGCCGCCCTGCCATGAAGGCCGCCCGGCGGACCCGCCAAGCGCCGGCTGACCAACCCTGTCCATTTCTGTCACCCTGGCCGTCTAGACAGGACCACGCGGTCGCCACGGCGAGTCGCGGAGAGGGTGAGACGGGGATGCCTGCCGGTGGTGTGGCGTGTTCGGCATCGCCAATTGCCTTGGGGGACGCTGACCGCCGCTGGCGGCCGCACCGACATGAACGGGAGACATTTGATGATCCGGGTTCTTCACAGTTCCGATCTGCATCTGGGCAAGCCTTTTGGCCGTTTCGGGGGCGATCTGCCCGCGCTCTTGCGCGAGGCACGCTACCTGTCACTTGGCCGCTTGGCAGCGGCGGCGCGAGAGGGTGGGGCGCAGGCGGTGCTGCTGGCTGGCGACACGTTCGATGCCGAGACGCCATCGCCGGGCACCATTCGGCAGGCGCTTCAGGCCATCAGGGAGGCAGAGGATCTGACATGGGTCCTGTTGCCGGGAAATCATGACTCGCTGGCGGCCACGGATCTTTGGCGACGGATCGCGGCGGAGGCGCCGCCGAACCTGCGCGTTGCGACGGATGCCAACCCTATTGCCGTGGATGGCGCGCAGATCCTGCCGGCGCCCTGCACGTCGCGCCGGCCGGGCCGGGACCTGACGGCGACACTGGACCGCCCGACCGAGGACGGCGCGGTCCGGATCGGGCTGGCCCATGGGGCGGTTACCGATTTCAGTGAAGAGGGCGATGCGGCCGTCATCCCCCCCGACCGGGCCGAACGCTCAGGGCTCGATTATCTTGCGCTGGGGGACTGGCATGGGCAAAGGCGGATCGGCCCCCGGCTGTGGTATTCGGGCACGCCCGAAGCCGACAGTTTCAAGCATGAGGCGCAGGCCGCCGCCCTGTTGGTCGAGATCGCCGGGCCGGGCGCAGTGCCCTCGGTCACCCCGGTTCCGACCGGCGACTATACGTGGCTGTCCGCGTGCCGCGATTTCCTGCCGGGAGAACATCCGGGGGACGCGCTGACAGCACTGCTGCCCAACGCCGCCGCGCGGCGCAAGACCTTGTTCAATCTGCTCGCAACCGGCCGGATGTCACTGGCCGAGCGGTCCGCGCTGACGGCGGCGATTGCGGAGGTCGAAGACGATTTCGCCTGGTTCGACGCGGATCTTTCGCGCCTTGGGCTTCACCACGATGTCACGGACCTCGACCGGATCGACCGCGCCGGGGCGTTGCGCCGGGCGGCCGAGGTGCTGCTGGACGAGGCGCAGAATGCAGACCTGAACGGGGAAGACCGGGCCATCGCCGAGGCCGCCCTCTCGCTGCTCTACGGCATCGCGTCGGAGGTTGCATGAAACTGCGCAGCATTGCCCTGACAAATGTCCGCCGCTTCGCGGGCCAAACGGCCCGGATCGAGGACATCGGCGATGGCCTGACGGTGCTGTCCGCACCGAACGAGACCGGCAAGTCGACCGTCTTCGACGCGCTGCATGCGCTTTTCTTTCAGCCCCATGGCAGCGCGAACAAGGAGATCAAGGCGCTGCGCCCCCATTCCGGCGGGGGCGTCACCGTCGCGGCCGATATCGAGACGGTCGAGGGGATGTTCCGGATCGAGAAGACATGGCTGGCAAAGCGTGCCGCGCGGGTCACCGATACGGCCACGGGTCGGGTGGTGGCGCAGGATGACGAGGCCGAGGCATGGATCGACCGCCTTGTCACCGGGGGGCTTGGCGGGCCGGCCGGTCTGCTGTGGGTGCGGCAGGGGGCGGCGGCGCTGGGCGCCGAGGGGGCGGGCGCGGCCAGCAAACGGGACTGGGACACCGCGCTTGAGGCCCGGCGAACCCTTATGTCCACGCTGGCCGGGGAAATCGACATGATGACCGGCGGCCGGCGGATGGATACGGTGATGCAGGCCTGCGGGTCGGCCTATGACGCGCTGGCGACCTCGACCGGTCGGCCGAAGGCGGGCGGGCCGTGGAAACAGGCCGAGGACGAGGCGGAAGATCTTCGCGCGGCCTGTGCCGACCTAGACGCCAAGGTTGCCGAACTTGGCGAAGACCTCGCCGAACGGCGGACGGCCGAGGCGGAACGTGCCCGCCTGACTGACCCGGCCGATCAGAAGGCGCGCGAGGCGGCGCTGGAAGCCGCCCGGTCGCAGATGCGGGCGGCGCGGGCCCATGGCGAAAAGACCGCGCAGGCGGAAACCGCTGTCCGGGTTGCCATGCTGGAACGCGATGCGTCGGCCACGACGCTTGTGGGGCTGGAGGCGCAAGCCCGGGCCTGCACCGAGGCCGAAGCCGCCGTAGAGGCCGCAATGGTCGAGGATCGGCAGGCGGAGGACGCTTTCAGACAGGCGCAAGAGGCCGAGGCCGCGGCGCGACAGGCGCAGACGGTGGCGGAGACTGGCGTGGCCCGTCTCCGCCAATCGCTGGACCGGGCGGAAAAGGCAGCAAGGGCAAAGGACGCCGCGGTGCGCCTTGCCGACCTGCGCCAACGGCTGGATACGGCCGAGGAGCAGGCCAAGGCACGTGCCGCGGCGCAGGCCCGGGTCGCGGCAACAAAGGTCACGGAACAGGCCTTGCGCGCGATCGAAACGGCCGCCGACGAGGTGCGCAGCCTGCTGGCCCGACGCGATGCGCTGGCCGTGACAGTTGTCGCGACCTATGCCGGGGCCGGGCGGATTTTTCTGAACGGGACACCGCTGCCGGACGGACAGCCGGTGCCCCTGCATGAGCCCGTGACGCTGGACGTGCCCGACATCGGGCGCCTTGACCTCGACCCGGGGGGGCGCGGGGTCGAGGCCGGTTTGTCCGCCGACCTTGCGCGGGCCGAAGCGCATCTGGATGACTTTCTTCGCAAGGCTGGCGTTCACCGGCTGGCCGAGGCACGGGCGGCCCATGCGGCACGGCGCACCGATCAGGGCGTGATCGAGATGGCGAACCGGCTGCTTGAAAACCTCGCCCCGCACGGGGTGGAGGCGTTGCGGGCCGAAATCGCCGACCTTGCGCAGATGGCAGAGGACGGAGCGGCGGCAGAGCCGGGCGATCCTGTGGCGCTTGCCGACGCGCTGAAGGGGGCCGTTGCCGAGTTCGAAGATGCAAGGAACCTGCTGGAGAGCGAAAGGAACCGCCTGACCCGGGCAGAGACCGCCCTGGCCGAAGCCCGCACCGGCCTGCGCCTTGCCAAAGCCCGCCTGACTGATGCCGAGGAGGCGCGCGGCCCGCAGGACCAGCACGCGGCCCGTATCGAAGAGGCCCGCATGCTGAGGGTCAAGTTGGACGAAACGCTGGAAAAGGCTACCCGGGACCACCGCCGCCTGATGGAGGACGCCCCGGATATCGCGATGCTGGAGGCGGAACTGGCGCGAACGGAAGGGGTCGTGCGCAATGCCGAGGAGCGGCTGAAGGCCCTGTCGGAGCGCATCTTCGAACTGGACGGCCTCATCCGCGCCCGGGCCGAGGACGGGGTGGAAGAGCGCCTTTCGGATCTGCGCGGCCGTCTTGAACTGGCCGAAGCCCGGGCTGCCCGTTACGCGCGGGAGGTTCGGGCCCTTGCCCGTCTGAGGGCGGCGCTGGAAGACGCGCGTCGCGCGGCCCGCGACACCTATTTCGAACCGGTCAAACGGGAACTCCTGCCACTTCTGGCCTTGATCCATGACGCCCCGGATCTGACGCTTGATGACACGACGCTTCTGCCCTCGGCGCTGACCCGCAATGGTCAGGCGGAGGATATCGGTATCCTGAGCGGTGGGACCGCCGAACAGGTCGCGATCCTGACCCGCCTGGCCTTTGCGCGCCTCTACGCCCGCGCCGGGCAGAGCGTGCCGGTGATCCTTGACGATGCGCTTGTCCATTCAGATGACGACCGGATCGAGCGCATGTTCACAGCGCTTCACCACGTGGCGGCCGATCAGCAGATCCTTGTCTTCACCTGCCGCCAGCGGGCGTTTTCAAGGCTGGGCGGAACTGAGGTGCCGCTGGTGATCGAACGGGCATGAGAACGCCCTTTGGGTGAGGGTATCTTCTAGGTCGGATGGTGGGCGATGAGAGACTCGAACTCCCAAAGACCAAGCCCAACCCACTGATTTAGCTTTACTTTCCCGAACCTTTTGGCCGCTCTATGTACCAGTAACCTGTACCGGGGCCGGGCCGATTACAAGCCGCCTGTCTAGGCTGAGCGAATTAGTATCCCCTACAGGACTAAAAAAACGCCTTCTCGCTCGCTCCATTCATCAAGACTCTTCTCGTTGAAGCGACTTCCCGCGCTTGCAGTTTTTTTCTGCGTGCTGCGGCTCTCGTAGGACAGCCCCCAACAAGCTGCCCAGCGCATCTAGCACCCCAACCCGAACAGCTCATGCCTGCCATTACCATCGACCTTAACCGGCCCGACCGCAAAGGCCCCTGCCCGATCTCGCGGGGCCTTCTCAAAGAAGGATATCCCCCCGACACACTCGTCGCCTTCGTTCGCGGCTCGACACCCTGTTTCAGTCCTGCCCCGCTTTCCAAATGGGCGGGTTTGACCGCCGAAGAATCAAGTTGCGGCGCTCACATGCGCTTCCGACCCTATCGCAGAGGATGATGCCCCGGTCTGGGATTTGCCCCCATGGGTGCCCCCAAGTTCCCCCGGGCACCCTCCACCCACCCCGAGGCCGCAACGCGCCCCCTCGCCGCAAATCCACAGGTTTGCGGACGTCCTGAACAGCAATGGGACACCCACATGAATGCCCTTCTAGAAGAAACCCAGCGCCGCCCGAAAGAACGCGCCGAAAAGCTTCGCGCCTATATCGCGGAGAACCGGGAAAAACCCTGTGCCGTCCCGGGGTGCAACTGTCTACGCGACGACGCAAGCACCTACTGCAATGCACACCGCCGACGCTACCGGGAGCACGGCCACCCAACCCTTACCCCGCCGACGCCAGCCAAACTCAAGGCGCTGGAAGGTCTTTTGGTGCGGTGGTTGTCTGAGCCCGCCGAGGGGCTTTCGGGGACCATCTTTGCTGACCGCCTTGCGCTCTGGGATGCAGCACAGGCAAAACTAATGAAACCTGCCCGCCTTGCTGTTCCCTTCTTCGTACTCTCGGGGGCTCCCGGATACACCCAAAGGGCCAAGGCGGATGTATTCTTGGCCCATTTCCAGAAGCGGGGACATTCAAACGGGGCGGCAATGCTTCGTTGGATGGCCGTCCGCCTTTGGGCTGAACTGCGCTTCTACACACCACCCGGAAAGCAGAAACCGGCAACCGAACTGAACCGCTTCGTGAATCTGCATGCCGGGAAGTTTGTCACCCGCCGGGCCGCCTTCCGGCGCGTCGGACAAACCCCGGGCGGCCCGAAGAGAACCTACAAGACGGACGGGATGGCAGGCATTCGGCGGGCCATTGGCGCACAACTTGCAAACGCGGTGGAATTTGCGGTTACCAAGGACTGGATTTACGGCGGCCAGCTTCTCAGCGCCGCGCAATTGCTCATTTGAACGAGGAACTTTCGATGACCAACACCAACCACTTTGAACTTGAACCCGTTGAACATGTCCCAGAGGCACGGGTCCGCGGCATCTCCCTAGAGAAGAAGGCGCAGGGGAAACAACACAGCGTCCAAGCGGGGTTGTCCCCCGAGGAAGCACGCGGAAACCCCTCGGTTGTCCAGCGAGACGGGCGGTATGTCCACGCGACATGGGACACGCACCGGGACGATGATATACTCACTCTCGAAAGCGGCTTTCAATTAACCGCAGCAGCGGCCCGGGAGGCGGGGCTGTACCCAACAGACAGCACAGACGTTGCGGCCCACGGGGAAACGGTTGCAGAACAAGCAACCCCGGTTGATCCGGCTGACGTTTCAGTTGAACTGCCGCACAGCGTTGGGGTGCTTCGGGATGCCTTCCTGTTTCAACTTGGGGACCGCGGCATTGAACTGTTTGAGGCCGCTGCGGACGAAGCAATCCACAATGGGGCCCTTAGCGAAGACCTGAGAAGGTCGCTTGTCTTTGAGATGGGTATGAACCATGACACCGCCGACCGGCTGGTCCAAGAGGCCATTGGGAAGGTTTCTGAAAGCGCCGCCGCCGTGCTCGACACCGGCGATGGGCAAGGGCCGCAGCGGCTGGCCTTCCTCAACCATGCCCGTACCACTGGGGACCCCAAGGTCCGCGCGGTCATCAATCACGCCTTCGGTCGCCATGTTCGCGGGGAAATGACGCCGCGCGGCTGGATCGACCTTTATCGCCAAGTTTACGATTACTGGAAAGGTTGAGAATGACCAAACTCAGCACAGACGAACTCGACACCCTCCATCTTGAGGTGGCTCAAGAACTCTTGCGCCGCATTCGCGAAGGGGAAGCGCGGTCCTCTGACCTCGCAACCGCTGTGAAGCTTGTGACCTATCACCGGAGGGAGGCGGAAGACCCCGACCAACCCAAACCGGAACCGTTCAACTACCCCGTCCCCGTCATGTAAGGGAGTAGGGGGATTTGGCCCTGAGAGTGCCTTAGGGTGCTCTCTGGGGCCGTGACACCTGTGGCACATCGAGTGGGCCTGTCCGGGGCAAATCCACAGGTCTACGGGGCCGCTTGAGATATGCACAAGGAGACTTCGGCGCAGGTGCAGGTCAGGCTTCGCGGGGGAGTTTGGGTATTCGGCTTGTCGCACCCTGCATCTTGAGAAACTGGATCTTTATCAATGACTTAGAATTTGCATCCCCTACGGATGGGTGGGCCGTTTGAGATTTCTATAGATTCTTAAAGATGTCTCTGAGAGTAACCTGAGGGTTATTATTGTTTGGTTATAGGTGCTTAAGTATTCTTGGGGTTCCCCTGAGAGTCCCCTTGGGTTGGCAACGCTGATCTGTCAGGGCAGCACCTCCCCCAACCCCAAACAGGGCATTCCCTCGTTTGCATCCCGAGTGGTCCCCGAGGGCATCTTGGGGATGAATGGTCTGCTGGGCCTCCGTCTCTACTGTCACAGGACAGGCACCAAGTGCGACCCTGAGGCCGCCCCCACCCCATCGGATATTTCCACAGAAAATCTGTCACACCTATACGCTGGGGCGTTCGCCTGAGTTTCCCCCATGCCCCCACCGTAGCGACGGCTCAGCGCTCGCCACCTTCCCCATCCCCGATCCTGTGAACACTCCGGGGCAAAGGCTGGCCTGCCGGATGCCCCCAGAGTGTCCCACAGGGCAAGGTCTAGTGAGTCGTCTCACCGCCCGGCGCAGAATGTCCCATAAACATGGTCTTGCATTTCTGAGACGCTGCGCCCTATAACGTTTAAGATCTTGTGAGACAGTCTTGATGGAGGTGAGACGATGTTGGTGGGATATGCCCGGACTTCGACGCTGGACCAGAGGGCGGGCCTTGAGGGGCAACAAAGGGACCTTGAGGCCGCCGGGTGCGACCGGGTGTTCGTGGAACAGGTGTCCTCGGTGGACGTGACAGCCCGTGAGAAGCTCGCTGAGGCCCTGTCCTACGTCCGCGAGGGGGACCACGCTGGTCGTAACCAAGCTGGACCGTCTGGCCCGCTCAGTGGCGCACCTGCTGGAAATCCTCGACACGCTGACGGAGCGCGGCGCAGCCCTGCGCATCCTGAGCATGGGGATCGACACCGCCACCCCCACCGGCAAGTTGATGCTGACGGTCCTTGGGGGTGTCGCTGAGTTCGAACGGGAGATCATGCTTGAGCGGCAGCGGGAGGGCATTGCCAAGGCGAAGGCCGCGGGGAAATACAAGGGCCGCAAACCCACCGCACAGGCCAAGGCCGACGAGGTGCGAAAGCTGAGGGCCGAAGGGGTCGGCGCGACCGAGATTGCCCGGCGGCTGGGGATCGGGCGGGCCAGTGTCTATCGGATCATGGGGGGCAGCCCTGAGCGGCCCTCAAATATCCGGCAAGCCTTTGCAAACCTCAAACTCTGAGCCGCCGAGAAAAAACGAAATAGTCATTCATTCTGGCTTTGCTCATCACCATATTTGTCCAACCACGGCTTCACTCTCATGCAGTCCATTTCCCAGCCCATCTTGAAAGATTCAATCCAAAGCTTCTTCTTCCAAAGCTCTTCGGGTATTTCATCCCCAAGGGCTTTACTTTGCCCATAATAGGCGTCGTATATGAGTAACCTTAGCATCCACCTAAAGCTGCGGCGTTCGGCTGCATCAGTTTTCGCCATCAACTCATTGATTGGTGAGCCAGTCACGCGTGCGGTCATGATCGCTGCTGCCATTTCAGTTACAAACTCACATGATGGAAGCACTCTATCTTCAAGCCTTTCCTCGGCAAGTGAAACGCTAGGCGCGATGACGACGATTAGAGCAAGTGTGGAGGTCAGCCACGTGCCACGATCAAAGAATAACATGCTGCCTCCATGCCTTTCCGATGAAAGCAGTACTAGACGCCTTGCGGGCTGGCAAGAATACGGTTAACCCTTGGGAGGAAATCAGTCTTTCCGATACCGGACAGATTGTCGCTTCCCCCGAGTGCAAAACAAAGGGGAACTGTCATGTTCTATGCCACCATCCGGATGCCCGCTTTCCGGGGCTACCGCCAGACAATCTCACTCCACCGCCAACACCGCGTTTATGACGAAGACCCGGGGGTATTCCAGCGAGTTCCCGGGGGCGTGATTTGGGGGCGCGTTGGTAAGCTCTTCTGGTTTCTTGAGCGTCTCCCGGTTCGCCCCGGGGTTCGCGAGCCGTGGCTCGATGTAAGCTGGTAAAGGTCTGAGCCCAGCGCCGACAATAGCGGTCGCCAAAAAAGAGAGGGGAACGCCTGCGCCGGTTTGGGCGTTCCTCACCCCCGAGTGCATCCCCCGAGGCTACCCCTCAAGGAAGGGCGGCAGCTTTCGCATCTCGACCGCCAACGCAGGCAGCATGGCGTCGCTCTTGCCGTAGTCATCGTCGGAACCGCGCGATGCCCTCCCCGTGATGTAGCGTTTCGCCGCTTCCTGCATCTGAGCGGTTAGGGCCATGTCCTCGAACAGGTGCCTCCATCCATGGTTCGGGGCCAGCGCTTCGCGTTTCAGGCCCACTGACTTTCGCACCCAGTCCCGAAGGTTCGCCTGTGAGCGCTCGGGGAACAGCCGTTCCCCCGCTTTCGCTGCACCGGTGAAGGCCAGAAGACCTTCTGCGATCAGGTCGGGATGGACGGGGACACGCCGGGCGCTGTGTTGGTTCTTCAACTTCCGACCGCCCTTTGTCGTCAGGCGGTAGAACCAATCATTTCCGACCTGAAAGAAATCATCGGCCCTAAGCTGGGCAACCTCGTTCACTCGCGCCCCCGAATAGGCCATCAGCCACGGCAGCCAGCGCAGTTCCGGCTTGGCCTCCCCCCGTGCGGCCCTCAGGATTGCCCGCGCTTCCTCAATGCGGAGCGTGCGCTCCCCAAGGGGCACAGGGGCACCCTTGGGTGCCTTGAGGACATCTAGGGGGTTCCCTGAGGGGAATACGTCGCCCAGCGCCTGTCCCCGTGCCCATTCGATCAGCGTCTTTAGGTTTTGGATGCGCTGAGCAATGGTCCGGTTGGACAGTTCCCCAACTTCCTGCATTTTTCGCATCCAGTCGTTCGCCTCCCTTGCCGTGACCGTCTCGACAAGATCACTTTTCCGATGCTTCGCGAACTCCCTAGCGACCCGGCGGAACTTCTTTTCGGTGTTGGGTGGCAGCGGCTTCGCATCCCTGCCCATGGTCCTGCGGTGGACTTCTTCGCTGATTACGCTTTCAAACGTGAGTTTGGCAGGCGCATCCCGCTGGGGGCCTTCCGCAGCCTCGGGCGGCTGGAACTTGGGAAACGGCTTGGTCAGTCCTGTTTCCCCATAGTCCCCCCGGGCCTTCTGAAAGTTGATGCGGGCGGCATCGTCCATCTCAGCGGCTATCCGTTGAAGGAGTTTTCCCCGGGACTCGTCGTCTATAACGAGACCATGTCGGCCTAAAACAGTATCCACAAAGCCACCAAACCGAAGCTCAAGGGCCGGTCGATTGCCGGTGTCCCTATCAGGCCGGATCATCAGCCGCGCAAACGGCGACTGGGTGGCTTCTTGGGCTTCCTTGTTCAGGAGACGGACGCGCTGCCATGTCTCGGGGCTCCCGGGTTCCTCGTCGAATATCTTGATGAAGTCGGCGCGGATTTCCCCCGCGAGGGCCACACATTGCTTGAAGCTAAGCGCTGTCAGATGATCTTGGCGGAGGGCCTGCCAGTGACGCTCAACGGCAGCGAAGGCTTGAACGAACCGGCGCTTGGCTTCCGCCGGGTCTTTGGTGCTGAGCGACACCTTGACCGCACCGCCTACCTGAACCGTCTTGTGAATTTCTCCTACGGGAAGAGTGACACGCGTCCCCTTCGCCTTGTCAGCAACAGCCCGCGGGACATGAACCCGCAAGTAGTAGGTTGACCCGATCAAGACCGGACTCGGCATATTCCATCCCATGTCTGCACCACCCCTATGTACCAGTGGGAGCGGTCAAAAGTGTTATAGGGCAGTAGCTTGCCAGATTTCAATGGGTTGCAATGGTGGGCGATGAGAGACTCGAACTCCCGACATCCTCGGTGTAAACGAGGCGCTCTACCAACTGAGCTAATCGCCCGACTGCGCAGCGGTTTAAACCGGCAGGGCCGTCGGCTGCAAGCCCGGTTCGCGATTGAATATGTACAAGACCGCTTCAGGTGGCGTGCAGTGCCGCGGAAGCGGCATCATTCCCCACGCGACTGATGATCCATGACGGGCCGCTGGCCTGCTGCCGGTCAGACGGTCATCTTGCCAGCACCAGCTCCGCCAGAAGACCGCCATGCCGTGCACTTTGCCCCAGCCGCAATGCGCCGCCATGGCTGCGGGCGATGTCTGCCGCGATGGCAAGGCCAAGGCCGACCCCGATCCCGGAGTTTTGGTTGCGGGCCGTATCGAGCCGCTGAAACGGCTTCAACGCCTCCTCTCGACGGTCCTCGGGAATCCCCGGCCCGTCATCCTCCACCCGGAAGGTGACATGGCGGTCGGTGATGTCCAGACCGACCTCCACCGTCGTGCCGTGGCGCAGCGCGTTGTTGATGAGGTTGTGCAGCGCCCGTTCCACTGCGAGTGGGCACAGCATTGCGGAAGTCCCGCGACAGCAGTCTGTGACATGGACCCGCTGCCCGCCATCGCGTACCGCCCCTGCCACACGGTCCAGTAGGTCTGCCGGGTCGACGGATTGCAGATCGTCCAGGGCCTCGACACGGGCAAAATCGAGAAAGGTCTCGATCATCCGCTCCATATCGTCGAGATCACGCAGCATGGCCGCCGTGTCCTCGGCCGGGTCGATCATCGACAGCCCCAGACGCAGGCGGGTGAGGGGCGTGCGCAGATCGTGACTGATGCCCGACAGCATCATGGTCCGCTGCTCGATCTGGCGCTCGATCCGCTCGCGCATGTCCAGGAAGGCTTGCCCGGCGGCCCGAACCTCTGTCGCGCCGGAGGGTTTGTAGCGCACGCTCCGCCCCTTGCCGAAGGCATCCGCGGCCCGGGCCAGCCGCTTGATCGGCCGCAACTGGTTGCGCAGAAAGAGGCTGGCGATGACGGTCATCAAGAGACCCGTGAACACCATGAGAACCAGAAGTTGATGCGGGTTCGAGGCGGACACGCGCTTGCGGTCAAAACTGATGTCCATCGGGCCATAGCGGCTTTCAAGGGCGATGCGCACCATGTTGGTATTGCTGGCAAGGTCGATGCCTGAAAATCCGGGCAGGCCCTTGCGCAGGGTCGATGTCACGGTCTTGCCGGAGAGATCATAGTAGCGCCGGCTTTCGCCGACCGGTGGCGTGCCGTCGAACCTCACCCGCAAGTTCAGCGGTTCGGCAACGGCCTGTACTTGCTGCAAGGCGGCGGGCTTGTCGGGCGCGGCCGAGACAAGCCGATCCAGATAGACGAGTTCAAGGACGATGGCCCCGGTCATCTGACGGGTGACGTCTTCGAAATGGCGCTGGATGAAGACGATGGACACCACCAATTGCAATGTCAGGACCGGCAACACCAGAATAAGCGCGGCCCGTCCATACAGGCTGCGCGGCAGCATCCGCTTGATCCAGCTTTCGCTCATGCTAAAGCCATAGCGAGAGAGCGCGCACGAAGGAAGCACGGATGCCAGCACCGCCCCCCTTCGACCCGACGCCGGGCATCGTGGAAACCCTCCGCCCCGGTCTGCGGCGTGTGCTTGCGCCAAATCCGTCGCCGATGACCTTTCGTGGCACGAACACCTACGTTCTGGGGCAGGGGACG
Organism: Rhodovulum sp. P5; assembly: GCF_002079305.1. Classification (NCBI taxonomy): domain Bacteria; kingdom Pseudomonadati; phylum Pseudomonadota; class Alphaproteobacteria; order Rhodobacterales; family Paracoccaceae; genus Rhodovulum; species Rhodovulum sp. P5. The sequence goes on along the minus strand of NZ_CP015039.1, from coordinate 964,095 downwards.
GTCGCGATCATCGATCCGGGCCCCGATATGCCGGCCCATCGTCAGGCCCTGCTGGCAGCACTTGGGCCCGGCGAACGGGTCAGCCATATCCTTGTGACCCATTCCCATCTCGATCACTCGCCGCTGGCGCGGCCATTGTCCGACCTGACCGGGGCGCCGGTTCTGGCCTTCGGTGACAGTGCGGCCGGGCGACGCGCCGATCTTGCGGACATTCCCGGCCTCGGCGGGGGTGAGGGTATCGATGCCGGTTTTGTACCCGACATCCTGCTTGGCGATGGCGATGTGATCGACGGCGCCGGCTGGCAGGTGACGGCGCTGCACACCCCCGGCCATATGGGCAACCACATGTGTTTCGCGTGGGAGGACGCAATGTTCACGGGCGACCATGTGATGGGCTGGGCCAGTTCGATGGTGTCGCCGCCCGACGGCGATCTGGGGGCGTTCATGAGGTCCCTTCAAAAGCTCGCCGCGCGGTCCGAGAACGCCTATTTTCCCGCCCATGGGGCACCGGTAGCGAACGGACCCGAGCGGGTCGCCGATCTGCTTGCCCATCGCAAGAACCGCGAGGCGCAGATCGTGGCGGCACTGGCCGATGCGCCCGCCACGGCAGAGGCCTTGACGGAGCGGATCTACATCGACACGCCGCGCGCGCTTTTGCCCGCAGCAACCCGCAACGTCCTGGCGCACCTAATTGATTTGAAAGACAAAGAAGCGGTTGAGGCGGTGGGCCCGCTTGGCGCCGATACGGCGTGGGCACGGACCTGACAAGCATCCCGAATTTTATCGCCAAAACCCTCTGGACGTCGGCAAACCGACTTGCTATACGCCCCCTCACGTTCCGGCGTAGCTCAGTGGTAGAGCAGTTGACTGTTAATCAATTGGTCGTAGGTTCGATCCCTACCGCCGGAGCCAATTTTTCCATTTCCAGTCAAGGACTTGGCGGAAGTTTAGCTACGCGAAAATATTCCGCTTGACAGCCAATGTGCTGATTCATTCGGCGTTTTTCGACCTTTTGGCACATAAACGGGTGACTTAGGGGTGACTCCAAATGGGGTGACTCCGGCCTGAATCTGCCGCGTTTGGATGTGACGATTCGTGAGGCGGAACAAAAAGGCACATGGCCATTAGCGCCCGTTAGGGCGCACCGCCGGGCTACCAGTCCTTCGGCTTGGCAAACCCGTGTAATTCAACCTCAGCCGCTTCACCGCACTGCTTACAGGTCGCAGACACGATATCCGGCCCCGATACGTCATCATCCTTGACGCTCAGTGAGAAGTCGCCCCCGCCGCTTATCGAGCCCCAGCTACCGGGACTCCAGTTCGAACCACGTTGATGCGTCTCCGCGATGTTGACGGTGCCGCACTGCGGGCAGCGAATGCGAAAGTAGGTGCTGTCTATGATGCCCATGGGGGTTGCGCCTAATCGAGCAACCCGTGGTAGTGGCCAACGGAAACCGCAGCCTCCACAAATTTCCTTGCCGTTTCCCGATCCATGATGACAGTCTTGTCTTCAACCGTGAGATAGATGCTATCGACGCCAGTTCCGCCGGGAATCGGGCTCCCCGAATAGCAAGAGGATCGCCCGAACTCAACGAACAGAGTTTCCTTGCCGCCCTGATCTTTGATTTCCTCTTCGAAATAAACCGTCGTCGCCATGACTACCTCCGCGTGTGTTGTTTCGACCCTTACAGTTACGAGGCGCTTCCATCAAGCGGAGGTGCTAGGCATGGAATTCACGCTGGCGGCACACCTTTCGGGTGTATATGATTCCCGCAATCAATGACACACGAGGGCAAAAACCATGAGCATCGCGCAGTATGAGCCCATTAAAATCACCGGAATGGATACGGATCGGACCCGCAAGGACGAACAGTCGGCGTTGCACTATGTCTTCCTCTCCTTGTCCCCGCAGCCGACGGCGGCTTGGGCGAGCGACTTCAACGAGACGTGGGCGCAGCACTTTTACATGCAGAAACGCCGGGCATTGGTTCAAGGTGACGGCCTCGTCGTCCATTGCCACCTTGACGAACTTGACGATGGGCTGGTGACTGAACTTGAAAAGATCACTGGCGAAGTGAACGAAAGACAGAGGACACTTGCCGCGAAAGCGCGCGACGACGAGGCGAATGCAAAAGCGGTTGAGCGGAAAGAGCGCAAGCGGATTAAGGACGCCGCAGACCGATTTAACAAGAGGCCATGATGGTGAGGGCAAAAAGTGGCCACCAAACTTGAGCTAAAGGGCCTGCTTTTCGACGCCTTCGACGGTTTTGCCGATAGGCGATACAAGAAGCTTGAAAACGATGCCCCGTTCATAGTGGATGACCGTGGGCGTGGTGATTACGATGCACGCGGGCAGTTATTCCTGTGGTTCTGCCAGATGTTCGCTTTTGTCGAGGAAGCGGACGTGGTTCACTTGAGCCTGATCGGCGGCGTGCCTCAGAGCGATGCGGTTTCGCAGTGGTATGCCGAACATGAGATCGAAGAACAGGAATCCGGCCTCAACTACACCGTTGAAATCGACGTGACGCCCGACAATCTTGATGATCTGCCGGACCTCGCCAACCGCTTCGCTGCCATCATTAAGCGCCGATATAATGTGCCCGCCTACAAATACGTGGTGCCGCGCACTTTCGACTCCCTCATGCGGTTCCATGGTGTCCTGTCGAAGGCTTGGCGATGAGTGGAGCGAGTGCGCTTCTAACCGCAAAGAGCCGATTTCACGGCCTCAAACAAGTCGCTGGCAGGGGATGCGAACGTGATCAAGCCCAAGGCCAAAAGTAACAATAGCGCCATTCTGAAAAGAAGTTGGTGTGTAACGATCACATAGCTGACCTTGTGGTTAACGTTCTGCCGATCTTGCCGGACCGATTTCAGGATTTCCTTTGTCAGGTCCGCAAGGGGGTCCTCGCGGGTCCCAGAATTGACGATTTCACCTACATCAACGCGGTGGAAGGCGCGAACCGTCAACGCACGAAAAGACGATACAAAGGCACCAATCCCGTACGCGAGCCCCAAAATGAAAAGGACGAAGCCGACGATCCTATACCACGTATCAAAGGCCATGATGCCTTTCAGGGTGGCGTTTTCAGTCAAGGAAACCAAAATAGGTATAAGCGCCAGCAATGCCGCAAGGTAGATTTGGCTTTTGGTTTCGACTGCATTCTTTCGCCCCGTTTCAACGTCACGCAACCGTCGTGCTTCATCTAGGAACGTAGCGGTGTTCTCTCCCCATGACGCTGCCGCGATGCTTTCAAGCTCGCCTGTCAGGGTTTCGTCAGGCGGCACTTTGCCAACGTGGGGCCATATGAAATCGAGAATCTTCACTTCGATATGTTCTCCATTGCGGTCACAATTGCGGCTGCAATCGGCAAGCCCGTTCGATTTTCGATCCAAGCCCATTGACCATTTGGATTGCATTCCAAGAACCAAAACGCGCCCGATGCATCCAACACAAGATCAATCGCGCCATATCGAAGATTCAATCGACGGACAACTTCCACGCATTGCTTGGCTACTTCCTCGGGGAGTTCAAAGACCTCGTGTTCAAGCTCCGTGACTGAGCTGTGCCGCCAGTCCGTTTCCGTCTTCGCAAACTTTTGGGAGTTGATCGCAACGGCGAATACCCTTGTTTCCACAACGGTCACACGCAAATCAAACCGCTTGTCTATTCTCCGTTGGAAGATCACCGGGGCCACGCGGAGGTTCGTTGGGTCGATTTCTTCGATAGAGTGGATGGTGGTAGTGTAGATCACGCTTCCGGGGCCGCTAGGGTCTTCCAGCAAGGATTGCTTCATCGGTTTGGCGATGACGTCACCGTCAGAAAAAAGCCGCTCTACTGAATCCAATTCGTTCGTAATAACGGTTTCGGGCACCGTGAAACCAACCTCTTGCGCAAGCCGGAGTTGACGGGGTTTGTCTTCTGCTAGTATGACGCTGTTTGGATGATTGAACCACTTCTCACCGAGTTCCAGATACAGCGAGCGAAGCAAGTAGCTCCATTCTTCGCGGATATAGGTGACGGAAGAATGCGACAAACCATCCGGTTTCACTTCTGGGGGAAGGGGCCTTCGAAAATAGGCCGCGCGGACGGTGTCCAATTTTATCTGGGTGTCACCGTTGCATAGAGTGGTTGCGTCGCCAAGGCGTTGGGTGAACAACAACTGTGCAACGTCTTCGGTATTTAGGCGGTGGAACGGCAGACCCCGGTTGCGGATTTCTCGAACGATGAAATCGGAGGTCAGGTCCCTTTTATTCGTGACTATCAAGTAGGGATGGTGGCGCTCCACTACAGAAATAGCCCTGTAACCTCGGGCGAGGTATCATCGTGTTCCAGTTGCGCTTCGGTTTTCGTCGCCATTTCAAGACCAACAAAGGCGCTCGCGTCATCTTGTTCAGATTGGGTGCGAGTCTTGGTCGCCAATTCCGCCGAGGAAAAAGCGCTTTCTTCGTCGTCAGTTTCTCGCTCAACCATGGTCTTCGTGACCAGTTCGACGGTTTCCTTCGCGTGGTCGATCAGAGGGGTTTCAACACTGCCTGATTTCACAACCCACATTGCCGTTTCATGGGAGTAATACCCTTGGATTTCGGGGGACAGCGACCGCTCCGATGCATATTGGGTGAGGAACGGAACTGGCGTTTTGTGCCGGGCCTCAATTTGCGCCATTGGCTTGCCTCTTCTTTGGATTCAACGGCCTGCCCCGTTGCCTTCTTTCACCCGAAGGTTATCCTTTCGGTGACATGCGATCAAGCACACTCACGAGTTGAAACACCCGTGGGAAAAAAGGTGTGCAACAAACCCGGAAAATTCCACTCAGCTAAAGATTCCGGTGGACGCTGGGTCCCCTGCGTTTCGTTTGCGTGGGTCCCTCGCGTAGCGATTGACGCGCTTTGCGCGGTCCCCGGCAACCCTGCAACATTTTGCTCAGGTAGGCCGCTGCGGCAACTGAGGGGTTTTTAGTTAAGTGGTATATTCCCCCCTTGGAGCCCCCGGAAGCCTCTCTGACGGCCCATCTTGCCCTTCCGCGACCAAGCGAGACAGGCGAGCAGGACAGGCGCTCAGCAGGCCGCTACGCGGCCCCCTAGTCCCTCGGTCGCCGGGGACGTCTCAGGCGGTATTTCACTTCAACCAAACAGGCGAACCGACCGCGCGCGCCGGTGCCACGCTACCCTCGTTGGCGGCGGGGTGATTTGGATTCGTGATAAAGGATCAGAACGGACAGGAGCGCTCGTCAGCGCGATCATGACTGAACATGCAGCTTGGCACCGTGCACGGGCGCTGACGCGCCCCAGTGCCAAGATACCATGCAAACAGCCCATACGCATGGCGGGGTGACGGGTGGGTGGGCTGGTGGTGTGGTGAGTGAGCGAGGGGCGATAATGGCACCCTTGACGGTGTGAACCGTCCCGCATCAGAGGGGTCCAGCGTGGCTCTGGTGGCCTTCCAGCCGGTTCCGCAGATTCGCCACGCTGGACGGATGCCAACGCCCCCCACGGGCGGTCTTGATACCCCTGCGGTTAAGTTCCTGAGCTTGAGCCTTCAACGTGATGTGGCCTGCGGCGTGCACATCTGCCAGCGTGTCGGATAGATCGGCGGCAAAGGCGTCAGCCTTGCCTTTGATCGCCCGCACCGCGTCAGTATTGCCCTTGCCTGCGGCGTGGAGCGCGGCTGCGCCGTTGGGATTGCCGAAGGTCTGGCCACGGGCCTTGGCGGCTGCCATGGCGGCTTTGGTGCGCTCGCTGATCGCTTCTGCCTCAGCCTGTGCCATGACCGCCATCATGCCCACAGTCATGGTGTTGGCATTCGGAATGTCTAGCGCGACGAAATCGGCACCGGACTCTTTCAAAGTCATAAGAAATGCAGCGTTCCTACCCAATCTGTCCAACTTGGCGATGACCAGTTTCGCCCCGGTGACACGAGCGTGCCGCAACGCCTTGTCGCGTTCTTCACGGTCCACCTTCCGGCCCGATTCTACCTCTACATATTCGGCAATAACGTTGGCCGCGTTAGCGGCGGCATATGCCTTGATCGTCGCTTGTTGCGCTTCAAGGCCAAGGCCGCTGCGCTGTTGTTTCGTGGTGCTGACGCGAATTAGAGATACGATTTTCATTACCAGCGCTCCAATTCCAAAACTGCCAAGGGGACCCTTGGCAATCTTGTATTACACGCCAGCATGATTCGTGAGTCTTTTCAATGCTCTAGGGGGAATTTCACTGTCCCGAGTCTGGAAATCCCCTCGGTTCCCCATATGTCGACTGATTGGAAAATCGAGGGTGGGTCGTGCCGGGCATAGGGTAAGCCGATGCGCACGCGTCGAAAAATCAAACCACGTTCGCGTTCAAAAAGAAACGGGCGAGAGTCAGTTCAAAAAAATCGACGCCCGTCATGAGGGTTACCCAGAACTGAGCGCGAAATTGTCACGATCTGTAACGATCTAGAATAAATCTGGCGCGCGTTTGCGGCGAGCGTCGGAGCGTTTTTTATCGGGCAAGATGCGCGACGCTGTATCGAGCGGATCGGGCATTGCGGTACCATGACACCCCAACAAACGCAGGGTTTGAATTCGTTTGGAAGGGCTCCATCGGGCAGCGGACGCGGGTGGTGGTGCGGCGATTTAGACGGATAACCCACGGGAACACTGTTAACCGCGTGCGCCTGCCCGACAGTGAGCCGGGCAGTCACTTGATTTGGTCACTCGGTCAGCGTCGGTTCCGCTTCGTCATTGAAGCCGTAGAAGCCGTCATCAACGGCCCCGCCCACTTCAATGTCCGGCTCTTGGAAGCATGTACGCCCGGCGACGCGATTCAGCGTCATGGTTACACTGAAACCAATTTCATGCCCCACGTAGGGCCGGTCGAGGTCTTGGCTGCCCGAGAGGGTGCCGTTGGCTACAACTTGCACTTCGTCTTGCCCTTCAATAACGTCCGGCGGTTCGTAGTCCGGGAAGTCCTCGAAATAGGCATTGGTGCCGGCCATTTCGCCGGAAAGCTCGTCGGAGATATAGGAGTCGTTCTCCCGCAAATACTCTTCCACGACAAAGTTGCCCAGCGTCTCATAGAGCCACACCTTGCCGCCGAACCAATTCTCCCCGATCAAAAAGTCAGTGATAATGCGCGCCAACTCCATTGCGGACGGCAGGTTCGGGGGAAGGCCATTCAACCGACCCAACCGCCATTCGATCCGGGACACATCCGGCACCATGACGGTGGCGTCTTCAATCCCGGACAGGGGATAGTTGGTTTCTGCAAGTTGTGCAGCATGGCTCCGGTAGCCGAAGAACGCCGCCACGATTTCACGGGCATGGGAAGCTTTCAGCTTCTGGCCAAAGTCACGCTCATGCACTTGGCGCAGATGATCTGCACACAGTTTGGAAATGGACATGGATCACTCCTGTTCCTTGCGGGGCTTCGTCAGTGTCGAAGAGCGTTTAACCGCCACCATGCCCGCAATTCGCAGAGAGTTGAGGTTTAGCAGCTTTGCAGTCTGCCGTCTTTTTGGTCGCTCTTAGCCAAGGCGAACGGCTCCTTCTGACAACATAGGCGGCATTGCTTAGCAGTTCAAGAACCGGGCGTGCGAAGGCCGCAGATTGTGTAAACCCCTTATTTATAAGGCTTGCGGACATGTGCGGACTTGAATCCGCGCGTTTGCGGACATATCTCCGCAGAGATTCAATGAATGATTTCTGGTAGTTAATAGGGGTGCCCGCCTAGTTTGCGGACTTGCGGACATGAATCCAAGATTGACCTACAGATTCACATATTTTTTCGACATGCTGGCGAGCGCGTGGGGCGGAGGCGGCAAACCTGATAGCATGACCATGCACCGAATTTTGGCCTTCGTGAAAATAAGAACCTTCCTTAAGTGACTTTGTTCTAGAATCATGTCCGCAACGCTGAATTCGCTCCTGCAAACCCCTTATTTATAAGGCTTGCGGACATGCGGACATGTATGTCCGCAAAAACCGCCCTGACGGGCGCCAATGCCCGCGAATGCAGTGACCCGGCGACTTGGGAACATGACCCTGCATCATGTTGTCGGGTCCGACTTGGTAACATGTCCCTGCGCAGTATCATGTTCCCAACTCACAAAAGCTCGGCTAACGCACGCCGTCAGGCGTGCGTCGTCTGCCCCTCAACAGATGATCCGCCCCATGGATGAAACAGGCCGCTAACGCGGCCTGTGATCAAGTCGGACGTTTGGTCTTGCGCATCATCCAGTAGAATTGTTTGGACGATTGCGGGTCGGGGTGCTCTTCGAATGCGACTTCCCATTCCCCACATTCCCAAGGCACCCGCGCCGCATCCCGGAAGTTGCGGGCGATACCGGTTGAGCGCCCGTAACGGATTTTGCCGTCATCGCCGCTGGACCATCCCCAGCCGTCGATTGCCAGCGCGCCGCCGTCTTCGCCAGATTCTTCCAGAACGTCCTTGATGGATTCCACAGTTCCTTCACGCCCGCGAACGGCAGCCGTTCCCCCGGCGCGGAACAACTGCCCGTTCGGGTAGTTAGCGGCCAGCACGTCCATAAGCGTCTGCGCGCCGCTATCCTGCGCCGTGGCGGCATAGGAACGCAGCCGGTCGCGGTTGTCGAGGAAGCCACGCACGCCCGCGTCGCGCAGGATGCCGCCCATCACGCGCGACCATCCTTCAAACGAGTTGAGCGCCGCGCCTTTCCAAGGTTGCGCGCCTTTCGCTACCCAGTTCTGAATGAGCGTCAGGCAAGCCCAGACCAGCTTGCCACGATTTTCCATCACCCAGCCCGGCAGATCATTGTGACGCCAGCCGCCGCGCTTTTGAGGTGCGGCTGTGTGGGCGTCCAGTTCGATCATGACCATACGGCGCAGGTTCTCGCTTGATCCTTTGATGTTGTTTGCAACCGCAGCCCAGACCCAGCGGATTGGCGCTTCAACTGTCCGGTTCGAATGCAGAAGCCGCGCCCGGTATGTCGGAGTCGTGAGTGCCGACGCGAGATTGCCCAGCATCACGGCGGCGTTGAGGTTGTCGAATGGGCACCAGCGCGCGCCCTCGTTCACCAGCGTGCTAACCGTCTTCGTCAGTTCGTCTTCGGTGGAAGGCATGGCCAGCATGGCGGCGGGTTCGCCGTCAGTGATACGCGAAGCCGTTTCGAGCAAGAGCCCGCCGCCGGTGCCGGGCAACGGCTTGGTGACGGCATACATGGGCGTCACGCCCTGAATCATGTCGCGGGCAAAGGGCTGCAACAGCATCGCCAGAAGGTGGGCCGCGTCCGGGTTCGCATCCCCTTTGCCGTCCACCATCGACTCCACGATCCCGTCACGATCCATGCCACCAATCGGGAAGTCGCCGAACGCCTCTTCGAAGATCAAACGCAAGGCTTCCCGCACTTCGTCCTCGGACGGCGAGGCGCTAACGCGCCCCACGTCCAGCCCGTTGAGTTGCAGGAGCGTTTGCGTCTCTGCGTCATAGCCCTCTTCGGCAACCAACCGGCCATCCGGCCCGAAATAGGGTGCGGTGCAGATGCCCGTCAATTCCGCGTAGGACTTGGGTTGGCGATGAAACATATGCTCATACACCTCTTTCGGGGCGAAGACAGCCCGTTTGGAGTCACCTTCGGATTTTGCCCATTTCGTGTTGTCATTCAGAACAGCGGCGAATTGGCGGTCACTCAACATCTGCCGTTTGCCATGGCGAGCCGCGCAAACGTCGCCTTCGAATTGGAAGACAACCGGCACACCGTGAACCATTTTCGCCGCCAGTTTTTCTTCTCCCCATTCCGCCATATCAGGTTCGCCCCATTCATTGACCACGGGGATTTTACCTTTCTTGGTTGGCGCGTCAGAGCGAGCGGCAATACAGACTTCCTTGATCAGCTTCCCCGCCGCAGGTTTGGACCAGCCCGCATTGGCCGCGATCTGTTCTTTCAAGTATCCCTGCGCGCCCGGTTCGTCGCCCAGTTTATGCTTGGCTGCAAGCACATGAATCGATTGATACATATCATCGCGCATGGCGTGGGGCGGGAAGCCTGCAACCGCCTTGTCAATATGACGATAGATCGGCGCGCGGGTATCTTTGGCCTTGGCCTCGCGCGCGGCGACACGCTCTTTCAGCGCGCGCAGTTCTTCCGCATATGCAGCCTGAGCGGCGGCGTATGCCTCATGCACGTCGCCTTTTACATGCGCGCTGGCCACGTCCAAAAGGGGTGTAACCACTGCCTGAATCAGATCGGAGTCGAGACCATCGTCGCGGGCTGCATGGTTAAATACCGCAAGATCGGAGAGGAACTTTTCCACACTGTTTTCGCGCCGGATTCCGACTTCAACGGTTTCACGGGTCACCTTACCATCGGCGCCGATCTCTTCGCGGATCATTTTGCCGGTCGTATTGGTCGCGCGGATGTGGGCGTTGCGCTCGGCGACCACCTCGGGCTTGTTCAACAGGGCCAGTTCGCGCTCGATTTCAATTAGCATGTCGCGGTCCCATTCGTCCAACCGATCCAGAAGCGCCAGCCATTCGCGGTGGTCGGCGATCTGGCGTTCGCGTTCTGCATATTCGGGCGATGCTTGATACGCGGCGCGCTTACGCGCGTTTTCGATAGATACGACAACGTTATGGTTGTCAGGCGCCCAGTTCCACGCGGGATCATCAAGGGGGCGATCAATCTCGATTACGCCGGTTTCTCCGCGCTTTTGCGCGGCCCACGAGGCAAGCATTTTCGGGCCGGGATTTTTACCCGAGTATTCCTCGGGCGAGGTTGCAACAGTAGACTGCATTCTGGTTCTCTCGTTTCGACCATCGCCCGAGGTTCTATTGACGCGCTGGCGCCGATTGGGGTATCAATGGTCCGTTCATATTACTGACCCGCCGCGTATCCTCTCTTTCTCGGATACAGCCCTGCAAGGCTAGGCGGGTCATCTTCTTTTTACCACATTCGAATCATTGAGTCAGCCCCATTCGGTTGACTTATTTTGAATGTCAAGCGATAAATTCGCGCCGAGCTAAACTTTCACAAGCCATTGGCGACGAATTCGCGAACAATGGGCTCTATGATCTTCGTTTGTCCCATATATCGGCACAATCTCAGCGGTAGTTATGAGTATCATTCATGAAATGTCGCCATATCATGTGAACATTTCATGATCAGTAGGTGAACCATCGCGCGTCAACTGACGTTCGAAACAGGTTAGAAGTCACGTCTTTGCACGTCATGGGCGATGACTGATCCAGCGCCCAATCAAGAACGTCTTCCACGCTATAATGCCGCCCCGTGGCATCGTTGTGGGCCGTCAGGATGGCGCGAAGATCGGTGGCATCGTAGCATTCGCGCCGCGTGCCCGCTTCTGTGCTGACAACTGTCGCGGGAAGATGCACAAACGGCACCTCGCCCCCCGCAAGGTTCAAGAATTGGCCGAACGGGCCAAGATGGTAGACAGTCATTGCGGCGGTTCTCCCACGATCTCCCCAAGGCACAATGCCGCCTTCAGCAACAGCCCGTCATCATCTTCGGGCGGCTGCGGACCGTTTTGCACGGCGTTCGGATCATCGGGTGGCAGGGTATCCAAATGCTTGCTCAGCCGATCCGCTCCCGAACTGAGGTTTGAAGCCACCGCCTCAAGAAGGCGCAGCTTTGCGTCAATGGTGCGCGGGTCGGCGTCATTTACCGACGCCAGCAGGGCCTTCATTTCCGAGAGCGACGTTGACACGACATAGACCAATGCTTCCAACTGCGAACTCATTTGGCGTCCGCCTCCAAGATACGGCGCGCGAACACGTAGGCCGCATCATTCGCGCTGTTTGGCGCGGCGTTGGGACGGTCCACCCGCGTGGACACGCGGTCATGTCGCCCGACATGCCGGGTCAGCGAGGCCTTGATGGACGTCGCCAGCCGGTCGGCACCATGGGCCGTGGCGACCTGTGCAGCACACATGAGCGCCTTTGTTACGTCATCCATGAGCACAAGGACTGACTGCGGCGAGGTGCTGATTTCGCGGGGGGCTGCGGCGTCTGCCTTGCGCTTCGAAAGCCAAGCCCGGCGGTCGGCGGTTCGCTTCGCATAGCGGCTCGATTGTACGCGGGCGCTGGGTGTTGGTTCCGGCTTTGGATACCCTTCCGCTGACTCACACCATGCCGCGAGATAGGTGAGTCCGTCGATTGCGACCAACCGCGCAAAGCGTTCTTCCCGGTCGCGGCTCATTGGGAGTGATCCGGGAGCGTCAGGCAAACCGGGCATCGAGCCTTTCCGCCACATAGGCAGCCTTGCGCTTTTCAAGAAGGTTCTGCCGGTGAAGACGGAGAGCTTCACCTTGCTTGAGCCCAGCAAGAAATTCAGCTTCGAGAGCGGCCTTGCGGTGCCCCAGCGTGAATTCAAGGTTGCGCTGTGCCATTTCGTCTGCTTCGATAACCGAACGCGTAAAGCGCCGCATAGCCGCTGAGTTGCCGGGGTCCAGTTCTTCAACATTGCCGGTGACCAGATGCGAAAATACGGCGGCATTGTCGGTCAGGCCGTTGACCAGCGTATCGACCATAAGGGGCGACAACGCGTCGCCATGCAACGCGGCGGCGTGGATGCGAAAGGCTTTCTCCACGTTGGCAAGGCGCTCCCGTTCTCCGGCATGGAGGGCATCGCGTGTGATCTTGGATTGCGTCTTATCAGGCATTTTCAATTTCCTTGTTGCGGCGTTGAATATCGAGGGCGACAAGATCGCGCTCCATTACGGGAGTGAAGAAATGCTTGCCCCGCAGGACCGGGATCAATGAAACCAGCCGCCAATACCGGCGGGGACGTCCGGCATTCGGGCCGGGCTGTTCGGTGTACGTTTGTGAAAGAGCGGGGTCCCGGAAGAGTTTCCGGCAGGCATGATCTGACAGATTACAGACCGACGCCACATCCCGCATGGAAAGCGCAGCGTCCATGGGTGTCTCGTTTGATTGGAAGGTTCATCGCCCTCAAACGGCACCGCCCCACCGGGGAAATGTCGGCCTGCCCCGCAAGCCGAACGATGTGGCATTCATACCACAAAACCACCCGCAATGTCAAAATAACGCGGTTTTTCGGTCGGGGTATTTGTCCCCAATCAGGCGGTGCGCACGTCCGCCATAAAGGCTTCCACCGTCAGCACATACGGGCGGATGCTCTTCGCATATTTCTCGATTTGCTTTTCAGGTACCACGAGGCGAATGCCCGCATTCATGATCAACTTGAATTGCGCTTCCGACACGCCCTCTTGCAGCGTCAGAAGGTGGCGTGTCGGCAGATCGGCGCATTCTTCCGTGACCTGTCGCCAGCGATCTTTAAAGGTGGTCTTGACGGCCAGCATTCGGACCCGCTCACGCGGGAATGTGTCATCCACATAGGCGGCTTCATTAGGGAACAGAAAATCCGGGTTGTTCCCCGCCTTTGGCTGGTATGTGAAATCCCGATCTTCCTGAAAGGATTCTTCGATCAGGATTTCCCGCATATGTAGTTCCAGCGACTTCCCGGAACGTGCCTTGCGCCGTTGCAGGACAGTCTGTGCGGCGGCAAGGAAGTCGGCAATGGTGCTGAAACCCGCCTGCGCACGGGGAAGCTCCACGGCCTCTTCCAGCGACTGGAATAGCTCGAATTCGCAATCCCGGCGGCGCAGTAAGCGCCTGTCCACCGCCAGTTCGCTGTCCGGGCGCAGTTCGATCACCTTGCGGATGATCTCGGCACCGGTCGGAAACTTAGCCAGCCACTCCGGCGGAAGTTCGTGCCGGGCAAGTCTGCAATCGGCGCGGACGGCGGCTTGAAGAAGCGCGAACAAGCCCCCGTCAGGTGGCCACGTGGTCCAGCGTCCCGGTTCCACGGGTCCGGTCTCGCGCTCGACAAGGTCTTCCTCGACCTCGTTGCGGCATACCCAGACGTTGCATGTATCGGTGTTGCCACCTTCAACCTGTCGGAATGCGAACACCACCAGCGCGCCGGTACTTTCCGGGTCCAGAAGTGCCGACTGACCGCCCCCCAGATTGGTCACGCGGACTTCGTCCCGCGTGCCGCCGCGCAGCTTGTTGTTGTACCAGACCACGCGGACATTCCGCGCGTCGGGGTGGCTGTCAATCGTCAGGTCAAACCATGCGTCCGCGTTGTCGTGGGTGTGTTGTTCCAGCGCAGGGAACAGCCGGAAGAACACCGACTTAGGAATATAAAACCCGGCCTGATGCGACCCGTTCGCCAGCGTGTCATTACCTGACAGGCGCTTCACATACCAGAACCACCCTTCGGCGTGTTCATCCAGCCAATCCACCAAGTCCATACAACTGCCCCGTCACTCGAATTCTCCGGCTATCTCGCCCGTTTCTGCACCGGACGTTAGCCACTGCCCTATTCTGTCCACAACCGTGGGCAGATCAAGCCGCCCCGGCCCGATCAGCGCGCATTCCCATACCACCAACTGCCGCCAGCCCAGCGCTGAAAGCTGTTCCGCAACCTCCCGGTCGCGCTCCGCATTGCGGATCAGCTTGGCCCGCCAGAATTCGGCGTTGTCCCCGCCGGGTTGTTTGAACCGGGGACAGTCGTGCATGTGCCAGAAACACCCGTGCGTGAATATCGTAGCCCGGAATTTCTTCAACGTCAGGTCGGGCTTGCCCGGCAGAGGCGCTTTCAGACGAAACCGATACCCGGCGCGATGCAGCGCGGAACGCAACAGCTTCTCAGGCTTTGTGTCCCGCCCTCTTATAGCCGCCATGTTGCGGCTGCGTGTCTCCGGGTCGTGAACGTCCGTCAAGCGATCTCAAGCGCCTCCTGCGCTGCCTCAGCCACGCCCGCGACCTCTGCGATATGGGGCAACATCAGACGCGCCACATCAGTTGCCACGGGGGCCACAACCGCGTTGCCGAATTGCTTGTATGCCTGCGTGTCAGAAACCTTAATCCTGAACTTGCTCTCGCCCGGCTTGTCGAAGCCCATCAGGCGGGCGCATTCACGCGGTGTCAGGCGGCGCGGCGGGCCGCTGGGGCGGCGGATCAGGATTTCTGACCCGTCCTTGTAATACCTCGCGGAAAGCGTTCTGGCGACGTCCTCGGGGCCGTTCAGGCCGAACCCGAACCCGTTGCCCTTGGCCCGGTGCTTCGCGGCGTAGTCTTGCAGATAACCCCACAGGTGCTCTGAAAGCGTGTATTTGTCCGACACTTCTGCTTTCGGGCCAACAGTGAAATGCCCTTCGGCCTTTTCGCTTCCATCTTCCGGGTGCAGAATCGTGCCCAGCTTTGGGCCGCTCAGCGGGTCGCGGTCCTTAAGGGATTGCAGGCTGAAGTCTTTGATCCCGCGTTCGCGCGGGAAACCGACAATGAAGATGCGCTCACGGTGCTGAGGCACCCACGACTTGGCATCTAGGATCATCGGGAAGATGTCGTATTCCAGATCGTCTTCCAGCGTGGATCGGATCACATTGAAGGTCCGGCCCTTGTCGTGGTTGGCAAGGTTGCGGACGTTCTCTAACAGGATCGCCTTGGGGCGATGATGCCGGACGATGCGCGCCACATCGAAGAACAGGTTGCCCTGATATTCGCAGGCGAAGCCGTGAGGGCGATTCAAGGCGTTCTTCTTGGACACCCCGGCGATGGAAAACGGTTGGCAGGGGAACCCGGCCAGAAGCACTTCGTGCTGCGGAATGTCGGTTTCGCTGATTTGCGTGATATCGCCCGCAATCTCGTCTTCCGGCTCACCGTAGTTCTGCGAATAAGTGATGCGCGCGTACTTGTCCCACTCGGACGTGAAGACACATTCACCGCCGACACCCGTTTCCATATCGAATGCGCGGCGAAGTCCGCCGATTCCCGCGAAGAGGTCAATAAAACGGAAGGACGGTTCACCAGCGGGTATTTTGGGGGTTGGCTTGGCGGCTAGGAGCTTTTCGATCTCGGCAGGCTTCGGCCCGCCCTTGCCTTCTTCCCAGTTGTACACCGTGCGCGGCGGACGCCCTAGAAGCCCGGCCACCTCGGGCACGCTGAGCCCTGTTTCCTCGCGAAGTTCGGTGAATTCCATGCCCCTGCTCCTTGTTCTGCTCTGGGAATCTGTGTGCCATACTGGCAGGAGAACATCAAGAGAACATTAAGGCAACGCAGGGATAATCTGGCGGATCACTGGGAATCGGACACAAGATAGTGGCCACCAGCACCTTTGTTTCCGCGACCGGAATTCTGTATTTCCACAGTTATGCCATGAAGGAGTCTAAAAGCCCAACGGTCTGCACGCTATGCTCTACACGACCAATTGATTCTTAGGTGACCGAATGGCAAAGATTGTACCGCTGCCACCGACTTCCAAAGGCGAAACACGTTACGCGGTTCGCTGGATAGGCAGCAAGGGCAAGGAAGTTCAACGCAACTTTCCGACCCGGTGGGAGGCTGCGGAATTCAGGTCGCAGAAGGAAATTGAGTTCCCGCGCAAGCGTCGGCGAATTAGCCGCGTTCGAACTGCCGAGGTCCCCACATTCAAAGAAGCTGGTGCCGCCTACCTATCCAGCCTCGAACACCCGGAACCCGGCGAAGACCCAAAGGAACCCGTTACGCTGAAAACGTACGGGTCAGTTTTGCGCGAACACGTCTACCCTCGCATAGGGCGAAAGCGCGTGTCCAACGTCAACGATGACGACTACAAGCTTGTTTATCGCGGGTGCGATGAAACCGGTATGTCACCCCGGACACGCACAGAAGCTCTTCGATTGATGAAGGCGGTTTTGACCTACGCCAAGGATCAGGGCCATCTTGAACACGTCCCTGAGAACCCGATTAAGAACAAACGGACCAAGCAAGAAGCACAGGCAGAGAAGGACGCAGCCGAACAAAAGTTCTTCTCGCCGGACGAGGTCTACACGTTGTTAGCGGCGGCGGACTCACTAGCCGAGGATACGAATAAGCAAACCCGACGAACGTGGGCGCGGTATCGTCCGATGGTCTATTTCTTGGTCTACACGGGGGCACGTATTAGCGAAGCCCGCGCATTCCGCAGGCAGGACTACGCACCGCAGGAAGGACGTGTGCATATCCGCGAAAGTGCACCGGAGGGAAAGGGAAGCAAACGGACGAAGACTGCCGCCGGTCGACGGTGGGTGCCGATGAACCCAGAGCTTTGTGAGATACTGGAGCCTTGGCTGAAAACCCATAACCGCACGCTTGTTTTTGGAACGGCAGCCGACAACCCGATCAGCCTACCCACCCTCTATCCCCGCTTGCTGGAAGCGCTGAAAGACCGAGCGGACAAACTGGCAGATTTAGGGTCTGACCCACACTACGTGAAGCCCCGGCGCGACCGGCAGTTTCACGCCTTTAGGCACCACTACGCATCTTGGTTGGTGAAAGAGGGTGCGAACCTCAAACAACTGCAAAGCTACATGGGGCACGCCAAGGCATCCTTCACGCTGGACGTGTACGGCCACCTTTTCGAAGATGACGGGCAGGAATTAGCTATGCGTATGACCATGAAACGTGGCTCGGCACAAAAAGGCACACGGGTGCTGGCAAGTCCCGAGCGGCACGAAAACAGGCGGGAGTCAAACCGTAAACGGGTGACTTATGGGTGATTCCTAATGCCATGAACTACGGCGTTAACCACTTATGTACAAACAATAAATTTCCGTGTGACATAAAGGTCTGTTAATCAATTGGTCGTAGGTTCGAATCCTACCGCCGGAGCCAAACATCCCCTTAATAACAAAGGGCTTTGTTTGGAAAACACATATCCCTTCCAAGGTAAGAACACCCCTCAAGGGGAACCAAAATCCCGGAATGTGCCTGCATATTCCCGGAAAAATCCCCGGACCATCCCGGCGGATATTGTTCGCTCTGGGGTGCTACACCTGAGGGATGCCCTTGCCATGGGCTGCCATCAGCCGCCTGCTCAGCGGGTGGGCTGAAATCTGCACCACCCTTCAAGGGCTGGATTGCTCACCGATCTGCCCGGCTGAATAGTAAAGGGACGAAGCTGCGCCAACAGCATCGCCCCTGATTACTTGATGGGAACTGCGACGAAACCCAGCAACGGATTGAACCCTTAGGGAAGCCCCCGAGGATCGGCTTTAGGATCGCCGATCCGCGTGGAGAACGCAAGAGGAACGGCAATGACCTACCTACATTCACAAACCGCGAAAGCCGAACTGACCGCCGCCCTTGAGAAGGACGAGGCGGCTCAGCAAGTGCAAGATCAATCCCCGCTCAAGACCAAGAAAGACATTCGGGGCTTCTGGGCACAGTTCCCGAAGACCCGTGACCTTTTCGGGGAGAGAGGTGGTCCTGGAATTTCGACCAGTTTGCCGCCGTGCTAAGCTATAGCATGGGTTTCATTTCAGGCGGCGACCTTCAGGTCCGGAGATTGTCTACCATAGGCCTCGTCCGGCGTCAGGAGCCCATGTGATGAGTGTGGGCGTCTTTCGTTGTAGTAGGTGATCCAGCCGCCGATCCCTTCTCGGGCTTCGGACCCGGTTTCGAAGGCGTTCAAGTAGACGCATTCGTATTTGAGGGATCGCCAGAGCCGCTCGATCATCCGATTGTCGATCCAGCGCCCCCGACCATCCATCGATATTTTCACCGTCGCATCGCGCAGCACGTCGGTGAAATCGGTGCTGGTGAATTGCGAACCCTGATCGGTGTTGAATATCTCGGGGGTGCCGTATCTGGCCAGCGCTTCTTTCAACGCCTCCACGCAGAACCCCGCGTCCATGCTGTTCGAGAGCCGCCAACTCAGCACCTTCCGGCTATGCCAGTCCATGACAGCCACGAGATAGAGAAATCCCCGGCGCATGGGAATGTAGCTGATGTCAGCACACCAGACCTGGTTCGGCCGGGTGATGGGCAAGTCCTTCAGAAGATATGGATATATCTTGTGCTCCGGGTGCTTCTTGCTGGTCTTCGGTTCCTGGTAGATCGGCACCAACCGCATGAGCTTCATCAGCCGCCGCACACGATGCCGTCCGCACCTATGTCCCTCGCGAGCCAAGTGCCGGGCCATTTGTCGGGACCCATACCACGGCGTCTCCAGGAACTGCCGGTCGATGATTTCCATGACCTTCAGGTTCTCCGCGCTTTCGCCGCGTGGCTGGTAGTAAAGGCTCGAGCGGGCCAGCGACAGCAGGCTGCATTGCCGCCGGACGCTGAGATCAGGATGGCCCTTCTTCACCGCTTTTTGCCTCCAGTGCCGGGGATGAGACTGGAGGCTTCCGACATCGTAGCAGCGACCGTGGCCCCAGTGGGGCCGCGTAAGCGCTGCGGAGCATCCCGTTCCACGACCAACTGGCCAATCTTGGCGTGCAGCTTTTCAACCTCTGCCGCCGATATCGCCGGCTCAGCAGTCGCGTGGCCATTGAAGGCTGAAGCCATGTTCTCGATCGCAGTCCGCTTCCAGCCGCTGATCATCGTGGGGTGGATGTCATACTTCTTGGCCAGTTCGGCCGTCGTCAGTTCCTCGCGGATGGCTTCCAGAGCCACCTTCGCCTTGAACTCTGCCGAATAGCGTTTCCGTTTGGTCATTTCTGTGCGTTCTTCCTCAGGTGCTACAGCTTAACACCAGGTCCAAACTCCCGCGACCACCTCTGTAGCTCCGTCGCCAGCGGCTTTGTGCAACAGAGCCCCGTAGAGGTAATAGCGGTTGGGGAACTGCGCGATGATCGGCGCGCCGTCATAGCCCGCCCCAGAGGCCATCGACCAGTGCCTGCCGGTCGGTACACAGCCGCATCGCCTGCCGCACGCGGGCGTCGTCCGTCGGGGCCTTGTTCATGGCGATGACATAGACATGGAACATCGGCCAGGTGACGCCCATGGTCTTGATGCCGGGCTTCTCCAGCGCCGGCGTCTGGTCGGGCGGGATGTTGGTGACGATGTCGAACTCGCCATTGACGATGCCCGTGACGCGCGAGGCGACCTCGGGCACATAGGTCATCACGACCTTGTCGAGCGGCGCGGCTTCCCCCCAGTATCCGTCGAACCGCTCCAGCGTCAGCGTTTCATCGGGGACGAAATTCGTCACCTTGTAGGGGCCGGTGCCGACCGGGGTCAGCGCCGCATCGTCAAAGCCCTTCTCCTCATAGTAGTCCTTGGACACGATGCCGAAGGACCGCGCGGACATCAGCGTTTCGAACATCGGCTCGGGGCGGTGGGTGTGGACGCGGACGGTCATGTCGTCGACCACCTCGACATCCTTGAAATTATAGGCCCAGCGGCCCCAGGCGGAGAAGAACTCCGGATCTTCGTGGTGGAACATGCGGTCGAGCGAGAATTCCACGTCATGGGCATCGAACCTGTCGCCGTTGTGGAAGATGACGCCGCGGCGCAGCTTCAGCTCCCACACGGTCGGTTCGATCTGCGTCCATTCGGTGGCGAGCCCCGGCTTGAAGGTCAGCGGGTTCGAAAAGCTGTCGCGCTCGATCAGGGCATCGAAGATTTCATAGAGGATGGGCGCGCCGGAATTGCCGGTCGTGTCCTGCGGGTCGAGGCTGTCCTCGAAGGTCGACAGGCCGATGCGCAACTCCTGCGCGGTGGCCGTGCCGGCCAGCGTCAGCGCAAGGGCGGTGGTTGCAAGGAAGGTCTTCATTGGGTTTCTCCCAGTGGCAGTATGGGGTCAGGGCCAGAGCGGATTTGACCAGGCGCGGCGGCCCAGTGCGTCGACCAAGACGGCGCGGCACCAGCCGCCCTTGAAGCGCTCCAGCGGCAGGCGGGCGCGGGTCAGGTTGGTGCCGTGGGCGCGGGCGCTTTCGCTGACGTCGCCGACAAGGATGATCGCGGAAGCAGGCGAGCAGCTGATCGCGATCTCGTCGCCCTCGCGGGTGATGGCGTGGATCTCGGGGCCCTGGCTGGCGTAGTAATGCCCGTCATGGAGCGCGGCGAGCAGCGCGTCGGGATCGAGTGTTTTGGACTTGACCATGACCCAGCCGCCGAACGCGTCGCCGTTCTTCCAGTGGCTGTCATCGACGGCGATGGCGTTCAGGCGCAGGCCGCGGCTCAGCATCGTGTCGAGAAACACCGCCCCGTCGCCGCGGTCGGTGTGGACGAAGCTTGTGTGGTTGTAGACCTCGACCGCCTGCGCGGCATCGAGTGCCACACCGTCCTCGGGCTGAAGCTGGTACCAGTGGGGGTGCGCGATGGCGACGAAGGCGCCGGCAGCGCGGGCACGCCGGGCGAGTTGCGGCCCGCTCTCGGTCTCGGTGGGGCGTGCGAAATCGGGTGGCAGGCCGACGGCGAGGATGTGCCAGTCCACCCCGCGCGAGGTTTCGGGCGCGTGCAGTTCGGCGCCGAGGATCGTGGTGAAACCCTCGCTGCGGAACGGGCGCGTGTCGGTGACCGGGTAATCGTATTTCGGGCGGAAATGATCGGTCAGGCAGGTAAAGTCGTAGCCCGCGTCGCGATAGGCCGCGCAGGCCTCTTCGGGGCCGATCCGCCCGTCGCTCATGGTGGAATGGCCGTGCAGGTTGCCACGCCAGAACTGTCCGGGGGCCGAGAACG
Source organism: Rhodovulum sp. P5 (assembly GCF_002079305.1). NCBI lineage: Bacteria > Pseudomonadati > Pseudomonadota > Alphaproteobacteria > Rhodobacterales > Paracoccaceae > Rhodovulum > Rhodovulum sp. P5. The sequence continues at coordinate 942,676 of NZ_CP015039.1, read as the reverse complement.
CGTCGAGCATGCCAATCCTTCCATCGCAGCGCCGAAGCGGCATATTGAAAGGTTAAATTCCCTGCGTAACGCGCATTGGAATTTTACATGAATGCTCCGTGACAGCCGCGTCAGGTCTTGGCGAAGTCGCGGGCGAGGGTCAGAAAGCTGTCGATCGCCGGCAGCCCGGCAATGTCGCCCAACGTGACGACATGCACCGCCGCGCCGTCCTCGGCATCTGCGATGGGCAGCGCCACGATGCGCCGGTCCGCCCCGGTTTCGGCGGCAAACGCGATGCCAAGCCCCAGCCCGGAGGCCACCGCCTCTTTCACCGATTCCCGGGATGGCAATTCAAGGAAGGGCTGCAGCGGCAGGCCCTTGGCGGCCAGTTCGGTCTCGATCTGGGTATAGGTCATCGAGGGCTGTGCCCGCACGATCAGAGGCTCCTGCAGGACCCGCGCCCAGGGCACCGCATCCGCACCGGCCAGAGCGTGGCCCACGGGCACCATCACGGCGAGCCTTTGGCGCGAAATCGTGACATGGGCGAAGGGTTCGGGCGGTGGCGCGCGCAGGGTCATGATGGCGACGTCCGTCTCGCTGCGCTTCAGCCGGTCGAGCAGGTTGAACGTATGCGACTGCACAAGGTCCAACTGGACGCCGGGATTGGCCCGACGAAAGGCACCAATCAGTGCCATCGCGGCGGGCGGCGTGCTGAACCCCACCCGCAGATGTCCCTGCTGCAGCGCTTCGAGGTCGCGCGCGATGGTCTCTAGCGCCTCAAGCTCGGTCAGTACCCGCCGCGCCTGATTGTAGAGCCCGCGTCCCATGGCGGTGGGTTGGGAGCCTTGCCTGCGGTCGATCAGCCGCAGCCCGAACTGGGTTTCGAGGTTCTGCACCCGGATCGACACCGTCGGCTGGCTGAGACCCAGATATCGCGCGGCCTTGGAAAAGCTCTGCCGTTCCACAACGGCCACGAAGGCGCGGATGTCCTGAAGACTTATCTCGCCCTGGCGTTTGCGGGCGGCTGGTGGCGGCGCGTCGGCGGGCGGCATCTTTTCCTCCCTGTCGAGACCCGGTTGCCTATCCGCGGGCGCGGCACTTGTCACGCGGATTCGCAGGTGGCGGCGGGCATGACCGGCATCTGCCGTGCCGCGCCGGTTCCGAGGGACGCGGCGGACGATTCTGCCGATATGCCCCTTGGCCGGGCGCCGTGGCCGCCATCCCGCGGGGCGCCCCTAACGCCCGCAAGAAGGCCAAGTGGTGCAGGAGCCCGACCGGCAGGTCGCCGCGCATAGCTTGCGGGTCGCCGTCAGCAATGGCTGCACCGCTGTGGGCGAGGGCTTGGGGCAAGTACGTTCCGTGAAGATGACCAGCGTGACCAACACCCGATTTGCGTAACAGCGGCCGCCCGTTACAATCGCTTCAGCAACTCGGCCTTCTTCTCTGCAAATTCCTCTTCGGTCAGGATGCCATCGTTCTTGAGGTCTGACAGTTTCCGGATCAGGGCAATGGTGTCTTCTGCGCCAGAGGCGCGGCCTTCCACCGGTTCGGCAGGATGCGGTGCCTGCACGGCCGCCGGCGACGGCGCGGGTTTCGCGGCCTCGGTGGCTTGCGCGTCTGCGGGGCTATCCGTCGGAACCGCTTCGTTAGGGGCGGGACGTGCTGCCGGCTCTTCCGCCTCCTCCACCGACAGTTTCCGCAGCCCGGCAAGTGAAACCGGTCCGTGCTGGCTGACAAAGGTCAGCGTCCTGTCGCCGCTTTGCTGCTGCGACACGCCCGAGATCCGATGGTCGCCGGTATCGTAGATGTCGATCTTGCCGCCGACATCGATGGCAAGGCGCTGGGTGTCGGGGAACACGGCATAGCGCATGTCATTCTGGCTGCCGGTGGAGGACGGAGTTCCCAGCTCGGATGGCCATGCCTGCCCCCCAATCCCCGATCCCGAAACAAAAAGGCTGGGTCCGCTTGACTGGCTTTGCGACATGGCCGGGTGCGCGGTCGGTGCAATGGCGGTGTGCGTGCGCAGTGCATCGGACAGATCGGAACACAGCGCGTCGACCTTCGCTTTCAGGGCGTTGTTGAACATGTCGCCGATCATGGTCATGCCGCCCGCCGACCATTGCCCCATCCCGCCAAGGTCGGGATGGTTGAACTGGGCCTGCGTGCCGCCCCCCTGGACGAGCGCGAAGAGCAGGGTTTGCACCGCGTCGCTCGATACCGCGTGGCGGTCGGCGATGTCAGCGACGATTTTCTCGCCCTCGGGCGTCAGACGGGTCATGGATCGGGCCTTGCTTCAAGGGAACGACAGCCTTCGCCGGGATGGCGTGGGTTGAGGTTAGCATATCGCAAAGGGCCACGGCAGGGCACCCCACTGCCCAGCCGCAATTTTCTTTCACGTCCCCGCCAACACGCTATCGGCGGCCGACGCTTACCGTCTGTTCGACCAACTGTGCCGGGAGACTGGTTTCGAGGAAGGCCACGTCGCAGGCATCGCGCCCCGCGGCGATAAGGACGATGTCATCGGGGCGGCTCATGCCCGTGGCATCGACAAGTTGCCAGCCCCCGTCCAGCCAGACCTCGGCCACGGCATGGAAATCCGGCGGGTCGACATCGGGCGCATAGACCGAGGCATAGCGTGCCGGAATGCCAGAGGCGCGGGCCAGCGCACAGACCATATGAGCGTAGTCGCGGCAGATCCCTTCGCGGGCGGCGAACGTATCGATCACGGTCGTCGCGGGGCCGGAGCTTGCCGGGACATAGGCCATTTCCGCCGCCACCCAGTCGCGGATGGCGGCAACCTTGGCCCCGCCCTCCCGGTCGCCAAACCGGCGCGCGACAAAGGCGGGAAACATGTCGGACTGGCAGTATCGCGACGGACGCAGGAAGGAGAGCGCCTCGGCCGGAAGCTGATGAAGCGGCACGGCGGCCAGGGACTCAAGAGGCGTATTCGCCCGACTGACATCGACACGCGCGTGATAGGTCAGGGACAGGGTATCCTGCGAAAGCTGGACCCAGATCCGCTGGCCAACCCCGGCCTCGCCGTCGATCCGGTTCAGTTCCGCCGCGTTGGTTTCAAGCCGGCTGTCCAGAACGGTCTGACCGTCGGTGTCCGCGGCACCGATCACCAGGCACGCCGTTGCCCCCGGGCCGAGGGTGTAGTTCATTTTCACGTCGATCTCGATTTCCATGTACTCCGTTCCGCGTGATGTTCGGATTTCGCCGCGGCGGTCGCCCGGAGGATCCGTTGGCACGGACCGAAGGCAGGTTGCGCCGCGCAGCGCTCGCGGGCTTGATGGCCCGGCCCGGGACGCTCTGCAACACGCTATCTTGCGTCTGGGCGGCGGATGCCATGTTCGGAACGTAAGTCGGCGCCTGACGCGTCCGCGCCGGCGCTGCCCTGCGATCTGCTTTTATCCCCGGCTATGGCATGCGAGGTTTCCCGCGAAGGGAGATTGCATATGACCGATGACACGATTGCCACACGCGCCGGGATTGCGGACCATTCTCTCCTGCGGAGTGGGTCCTACATCGACGGCCGATGGGTGGAGGGCGAAACGACGATCACGGTGCGCGACCCCGCCGACGGTGCCTGTATCGGGACCGTTGCCGCGATGACGGGCACGCAGGCACGCGGGGCGGTGGCGTGCGCCGAGGCGGCCTTTCCGGGCTGGGCGCATAAACTGCCGCAGGAGCGCAGCGTCATCCTGCGGCGCTGGTTCGATCTGGTGATCGCAGCACGGGAGGACCTTGCGCGGATCATGGTCATCGAACAGGGCAAACCTCTGTCGGAGGCGCGGGGAGAGATCGACTATGCCGCGTCTTTCATCGAGTTCTACGCCGAAGAGGCCAAGCGGCCCAATATCGAAGGGGTGACCTCGCATCTGCCCGACGCCGAGGTGGAGCTGTGGCTGGAACCCGTGGGGGTGGTGGCCCTGATCACGCCATGGAACTTCCCCTCGGCCATGCTGACGCGCAAGGCGGCCGCGGCCCTGGCGGCCGGCTGCACGGTGGTGGCGCATCCGTCGGCCGAAACGCCCTTTTCCGCGCTGGCGCTGGCCGAACTGGCCGAACGGGCCGGGGTGCCGGCAGGCGTGTTCAACGTGGTCACCGGCGATGCCCCAACCGTGGTCGGTCCCTGGACCGAAGATCGGCGGGTGCGGGCGCTCTCCTTCACCGGCTCGACCGAGATCGGACGGCTCTTGTATCGTCAGTCTGCCGAAACGGTGAAGCGGCTGGTGCTGGAACTGGGCGGGCATGCGCCGGTGATCGTGTTTTCCGGCGCCGACCTGGACCATGCGGTTGCCGAGACGATCAAGGCCAAGTTCGCGACCTCGGGGCAGGACTGCCTGGGCGCGAACCGCATTTATGTCGAGCGTCCGGTCTATGACGACTTCTGCCGCCGGTTCATCGCGGCGACCGAGGCGCTGACCGTGGGGCGCGGCGTGGATGACCCCGATATCGGACCGCTGATGAACGACCGCGCGCTCGCCAAGCAGGAGGACCATGTTGCCGATGCCGTGGCGCAGGGCGCACGGTTGGCCTGCGGCGGCAAGCGCCTGCCCTTGGGGCCGCTTTTCTATGCGCCGACGGTGCTGACCGATGTGCCCGACAGCGCGCGCATCATGGCCGAGGAGACCTTTGGCCCCGTCGCACCGATCACGCCCTTCGAGACCGAGGAAGAGGTCGTCGCCCGGGCCAACGCGACGGAATACGGGCTGGTGGCCTATGTCCACAGCCTGAACCCGCGGCGCATCTACCGCGTGTCGCGGGCGCTGCAATTCGGGATGATCGCCGTGAACCGGACCAAGGTTACCGGCGCCCCGATCCCGTTCGGGGGCATGAAACAATCCGGTCTCGGGCGCGAGGGGGCACGCCGCGGGATGGAGGAATTCATGGAGATCAAGTATCTCTGCCGCGATTGGCACTGACCAAGGGCGCGGGCTGTCCACGACCGGAAGCCGGGGCAAGACACCCGGCGTGCCCTACTCCGTTCGGCCGCGCAGGCTTGCAATCAGGTCGGCTTCGACGTTCAGAACCCGGTCGGCCGCGTCCAGCACGCGGCCATCGGGGACCACCGGTTCGATCTTCAGGCCATCGCTGAGGCCCTGAACGATGTGGCGAAGCGCGCTGATGCGGGCATGGCGCTTGTCATTTGCCGGGATCACATGCCACGGCGCCGCCTTGGTCGAGGTGCGGGCGAACATCTCGTCGATGGCTTCCGAGTAGGCATCCCATTTCTCGCGGTTGCGGAAGTCTTCATAGGTCAGCTTCCACCGTTTCAGCGGGTCGCGCAGGCGTTCCTCGAACCGTTCAAGCTGCACCTCCGGCGTGATGTGGAAGAAGAGCTTCACCAGCCGCGTGCCGTCCATCAGCAGCATCCGCTCGAAATCGCAGATCTCGTCATAGCCCATGCGCCAGCGGCTTGCGGGCGTCAGATCCTCCACCCGTTCGACCAGCACCCGTCCATACCACGACCGGTCGAAGGCCGAGATGGCGCCCTTGGGCGGCAGCCGTTCCATGAAGCGCAGCAGGTAATGGCGGTCGAGGTAGTAGTCCCGCGGCGCCCCGATGGGCCAGACCTTGAAGCTGCGCGGGTCAAGCGCGGCCGACATCCGCCGGATCGTGCCGCCCTTGCCCGCGGCATCCCAGCCTTCGAACACGATGACCGCCTTGGCGCCGGAAAACAGATAGGCCTGCTGGATCGTGGTCATGCGAAGCTGAAGCTCCTCCAGCGCCTTGTGATAATGTTTCTTGCCCATCTTGGGCGACATGTCGATGGCGGACAGGCGGGGAGGATTGGTGGCGGATGCTTTCATCTTGCGATCCAAGCAGGTTCGGAGGGCAAAGGCAAATGGCGGCTGTGCCCGGCTGGCCGAGTCGACCGCCTTTCGCAGATGGGCGTTCGGGTTTTTCGGCGCGGTTCATTCGCACGGTGCCGAATTCTTGAACATGGTGACCGCCGCCGTTGGTCTAGGATGACGTCCACCCCATCCTTGGGATACCTTTGCAGTCGGGGCCCGGCCGCGGTTTGGCCTTCCGGGACCGTTTGTTGTAGGATCGGGGCAGCGAAGAAAGGAACACCGATGGCTGAAACCAAGCGCCGCCTGACGGAAGTCGACCCGGTCTGGAAGCGGATCTGCGCCGAAGCGGAGGAAGCGGTCGTGTGCGAACCGCTTCTGGGCGGGTTGATGCATTCAAGCCTTTTGCACCATGACGGGCTGAACGATGCGCTGGCCTATCGGTTCGCGCTGAAGCTTTCCTCCGGTGAGATGTCGGAACAACTGCTGCGCGAAATCGCGGACGCGGCCTATGCCGATGCGCCGGAACTGGGGCAGGCGGCACGGGCCGATCTGACCGCGGTGGTGGAGCGTGACCCGGCCTGCCATCGCTACATCCAGCCGATCCTGTTCTTCAAAGGCTTTCAGGCGTTGCAGGCCTACCGGATCGGTCATTACCTCTGGGGGCATGGGCGGCAGGACATGGCCTATTTCGTCCAGATGCGCGTGTCGGAAATGTTCGGGGTGGATGTTCATCCCGCGGCGCGGCTTGGCCAGGGCATCATGATCGACCATGCCCATTCCATCGTGATCGGCGAGACCGCGGTGGTGGGCGACAATGTCTCGATGCTGCATTCCGTGACCCTTGGCGGGACCGGCAAGGAAGAGGAAGACCGGCACCCCAAGATCGGCGATGGCGTTCTGATCGGGGCAGGGGCCAAGGTTCTGGGCAACATTTCGGTCGGCTGCTGTTCGCGGATCGCAGCGGGGTCGGTCGTGTTGCAGGATGTGCCGCCGGGATCGACCGTGGCCGGGGTTCCTGCAAAGATCGTCGGAGAGGCCGGCTGTGCGCAGCCATCGGCCATGATGGACCACCGGTTGAGATAGGCACTTCGGGGCCCTCGGCTGGTCTCCATCCAGGCGGTGCCAGGGCGATGGTTTTGTGGTTCCGCGGCAAGACTGCCTATGGCGCACCCAGTCTGAGCGCCTAGCGCCGCACGGTTTCGTCTTGGCGTCCTGCTTGGCAAAGAGGTCGGGCAAGCCTGTCTTGCCCGGCATGCCAGAGGCTGAGAGGATCGTTCCACACCTGCCGCGCCGACGGGAGAGGCCGATAGCGGAGCGGCATGCGGCGGCCGGCCGGGTCGATCCGGAGGAGATTGCAGGATGGCCATCACCGACCTCGAACAATACCTTATCGAGTTGTTCAACCGCGCGCGGATGGATCCCTTGGGAGAGGCCGCCCGCTTCGGGATCGACCTGAATGAGGGGCTGGAGCCGGGCACGATTTCCGCCACTCCCAAGGCCGCCCTTGCGCCCAACACCTATCTTGAGGCCGCCGCGCAGGACCATTCCGAATGGATGCTCGCCGCCGATGTCTTCAGCCATACCGGTGAGGGCGGGTCGACGGTCGAGGAAAGGCTCCTGTCCGCTGGCTATGCCCTTTCGGGGGCGTGGTCCTATGGCGAAAACCTTGCATGGTTCGGCATCCATCTCGGCGGTGTTGACCTGTTGGAGGCCGCCGAAGACCATCACCAGGGCCTGTTCCTGAGCCCCTATCACCGGGAGAACCTGCTGTATCCCGATTTTCGGGAGGTCGGCCTTGCACAGGTCCGGGGCGATTTCACCGCCGATGACGGCGACACATACGATGCGTCGATGTTGACCGTTGATTTCGCCAGATCCGGCGACGGGGTGTTCGTGACCGGCGTGGCCTATCAAGACCTCGATGGCGACGCCTTTTACACGGTGGGCGAGGGACGGTCGGGCATCGGCATACACGCCGGCCTGGGCGGTGTGTCGACTGCGGCGGCCGGGGGATATGCGCTGGCGGTTTCGGCCTCGGCAACCACCTCGGTTGAGATCGTCGTCGATCAGGTCACATCCGAAGTGGTTGTCGATACATCGGGCGGCAATGCCAAGCTCGACGTGGTCGATGGCGACCGCCTTCTGGTGTCGGTCGACATGACGCTGGTTTCGGGGATCGCCGATGCCGGCCTGCTTGGCGTCTTCGACGCGAACCTGTTCGGCAATGCCGGGGCAAATGATCTGCGCGGCAATGCAGGTGAAAACGCGTTAGAGGGGAACGGCGGCGATGACCTGTTGTCCGGCGGTGCGGGGGCGGATGATCTGACCGGTGGCACCGGGCGTGACATCTTTCTGGGTGCAGCGGGGGCGGCGGATCTGATCGGCGACAGGATCGCCGATTTCACCCGGCTTGACCGGATCGTCTTCAACGACGAATCCGACGTTCTGGATATCACGGTTCTGACGACCGAAACGCGGATCGCGTTCGATACCGATCTGGACGGGAATTCCGATGGCGCCCTGACGCTTTCGGGCGATTTCTCGGGGGCCGGCTTTTTCATTCGGCGCAGCGCGGGCAGCACCGAAATCACGCTGGCCAGCGGCGACCGTCAGGATTTCACCGGGGACGGCACCGACGACATCCTGTGGCGCAAGGATAGCGGGCGCGTCAGTTTCTGGGAGATGCAGGAGGGGGATGAGAGCTATAGGGTCATCGCCGATATCGATACTGCCTGGACCATTCGCGGCAAGGGCGATTTCACAGGGGACGGCACCGATGACATTCTCTGGCGCAAGGACGCCGGGAATGTGGGGTTCTGGCAGATGCAGAACGGTGACGAAACCTACCACGTTATCGGCCATGCCGGTAGCGACTGGACGGTGACGGGCACGGGCGATTTCAACGGTGACGCGGCCGATGATGTCCTCTGGCGAAAGACCACCGGCACCGTTGGATATTGGGAGATGCACGACGGAAACGAGACCTTCCACGTGATCGGGTATGCCGGCAGTGACTGGAGCATCGAGGGCACAGGTGATTTCAACGGGGACGGCACCGACGATGTCTTGTGGCGGAAAGACACCGGCACGGCGGGCTATTGGGAGATGCATGACGGGGATGAGGCGTTCCACGTCATCGGCTATGCCGGCACCGATTGGCTGATCGCGGGCACCGGTGATTTCAACGGCGACGGGACCGACGACGTTCTTTGGCGCAAAGACACCGGCACCGTGGGATTCTGGGAAATGGACGGCGGGAGCGGGACCTTCCGCGTCATCGGCTATGCGACCACCGATTGGGGGATCGAAGGGACGGGCGATTTCACCGGGGACGGCACCGATGATGTTCTCTGGCGCAAGGACAGCGGCCGTGTCGCCTATTGGGAGATGCGGGAGGGGGACGAAACCTATCACGTCATCGCCGATGTCGGGCCGAACTGGGACATTGTTTGACCACGGCAATCCCTTCCGGTTGCACCGATCATAACGCGGGAACGCAAGACCGATACGCCCGGGGCGCCCTCGCGGTGCCTCCCTTGGCTGCGGGTCGTTTCGCCCGTGCCCTGCCATCCAGCTTTGCCACCTTCAGATGAACAGACCCACCCGCCGCGTCATCCCGTGCCGACGCCGTCCTTGCAAGGTGGACATGGAAGAGGCTAGGACACGAACCTGAACGGAACAACTCTCGGGCGTGTCAATGGAACTGAAAACGTTCACCCTGCGCGGTATCAAGATCGAATTGCCGCCTCATCTGCTGACACCTCCGATCCTCGAAGCGATCAGCGCCGGACGCTATGAGCGGCTTGAGGCGAACCAGCTTGTGCGCATCCTCCGCGACGGCGACCGGCTGCTCGAACTTGGGGGCGGGATCGGGTATCTCTCCTCCCTGGCCAGCAAGACCGTGAAGCTGGAAAGCTGCCACGTGATCGAAGGCAACCCGGAACTGGTGCCGATCATCGCGAAAACACATGCCCTTAACGCTGTGGATGCGGTTGTCGAGAATGCGATTGCCCTGTCAAGGACGGGGCGGCTTGACCTTGTTTCCGCGGCGCAAGACGAGGTGGCCTTCTATCTGCGGACGAATTTCTGGGGGTCGTCGCTTTCGGACAGTTCGGCCTATCGGGAAAAGGTCACTGTTCCGGTTCGCGATATGCAGGGCTTGCTGGACGGGATACACCCAAGCGTTGTGATCGCCGATATCGAAGGCGGCGAGGTCGATATCTTCGACCGGCTTGACCTGCGCGGGGTGCGTTCCGTCCTGCTGGAGGTGCACAAATCCGTCATCGGAATTGAGGGCATTCACAGGATATTCGCGACCCTGTCCCGGGAAGGGCTGCTTTACGATCCCGACTGTTCGGTCGGGGCCGTCGTGCATTTCACACGGGCTTGAACGACATGATTACCGTCATCCTACCGCTGCGCCTGTCCGAAATCCGCCTGTATGACGAGATCGAGCGGCTGGATCGCATCGCCGAGACAATCCCCAAGGACCGGTTTCAGATCCTGATCGTCGATTTCGGGACCTGTGCGGAACGCGTTGGCGAACTGGCGCGCTTTTCCGAGCGGCACGAGGGCGTCGAAATTCTGCGGGTGGACGACGACGGACCGTTCAGCATCGGGCGCGCGCGCGACATTGGCGTCCAGCATGCCAAGACTGATATCGTGATGTTCCACGATGTCGATTTTCTTTGTTCGGCGGACACGTATCAGAGGATCTACAAGGAAGCGGCGGCCCGCAAGCTTGACCGAAAGGGGTACGACTTCTTCACGGTGCCGACCATCTTCCTGACCGATGCCGGAACACGCACCTATCTCGACCTTTTTGCGAAAGACCCAGAGCACGCGGACTGGCACGCCCATAACAGCGTGCTTCGCGGAAAGAGGGCATTCTTCCAGCATGCGGCATTGGGATCCTCGGCCACGGTGATCAACCGCTACTTCTATCTGGTCTCAGGCGGCCACGACCCGGCGTTCAGGGGGCATGGCGCGGAAGACTTCGAATTCTATCACAGGCTTGAAAGCCTTTGCCGGCGTGCGCCCCGGAGCAACCGGTATTACGAGGGCATCCCCTATGCGAACGGGAATTTCAGCGGTTTCCGTGCGTTCTTTGCGCTGTTCGGACAGGATATCTGGATGCGCGGCATCTGCATGGTGCATCTGGATCATCCCCGCCGTGAAGTTCATGACCGCGCCTATGGTGTGAGTTCACAGAATTTCAGCATGCTCCGGCGGCGGATGGAGGACTACGACAAGGCCGTCCACGTCATCAAACCGATCGGCGACATACAGGTTCAGGAAAACACGCTGCTGTTGATGTCGCCCTTGGCGCGGCCCGCGAATGCCCTGCGCATGGCGCTGCCCGCCTTGGGCAAGCATCAGTTCCTGCCTGAAGATGCGTTCAACACGCCAGAGGATGTCGCCGCGTTTGTCGAACGGGAGAGCATCACCCAAACCGTCTTCCTCAACCCCTATGGAAACGAGAAGCGCGCGGCGATCTATGACCTTTTCCGCAGCCGCGGCCTGCGGACGATTGCGTTCGACAGGGGGGCCTTGCCGGACTCGTGGTTCTTCGACCGGGAAGGGTTTCTGGCGGGCAGCGGGCTTTATCGTCGCGAGTTGTGGAACCACCCCCTTGAGCCCGGGCAGGAACGTCACGCGCGCGCCTATATCAGATCGCTGCGCGAGGATGACAAACACCTTGAGAAAAACGACACGTCCATGGGGCCGGAATATTGGCGCAATCGCCTTGGCGTGGGCGAGCGGAAGGTCATCTTCGTCGCCCTCCAGCGCCCCAAGGACGTGGCGATTACCACCTTTGCCGGCCCGGTTGGAGATTTCGACACGTTTCTCGATTGGGTGAATGACCTCGCGACGTCCATTGACCGCACCCGGTATGTCGTTGTCGTGAAGACGCATCCGCTGGAAACGGAAAGGCCCGAACTCGATGGCGTGGTCTGGTGTCCGGACGGCGCAAATATCCACGACCTGATCGACTTGTGCGAACGCATGGTGGTCATCAATTCCGGGTCGGGTTTGATCGCCGCCGCCTTCGGTAAACCCGTGATCGTGTGTGGCGAGGCCTTCTATGCCCATCCCGGCATCTGCTGGGCGGCCACGACGTCAGAAGAACTGGTGGAGCTGTGCCAGCAGAGGCTGGTCGTGGACGAGGACAAGGTCTTGCGCTTCGTTCACTACCTCATTTCAAAGGCCTACAGCTTCGGTCAGTCCGAGTACAAGGAGATCAACACCGACGGGGCCGTGACGAAGATCGTCAGCAACATCGACTTCTCGGTGATCCGGTGCCTTGGCGCGTATGATGTGGTTTTGGGCCAGCGGTCGCCACGCCTGCCCGACGATGCATTTCTCTTGACCTCGGCGGGCCGAACCATCGTCAGGAACCCGCCTGTACAACAGGCGGCGGGGTCGGCGCAGAACAGCGCGCGCGACATGTACCGGTTTTCGCTTTCCGGTCGGTTGATCTGGTTGGGATATCGGCTGCTGTCGGGGCCGTTTCAGGGCGAAAAGACCCGCAAGAAGATGGAGCTTTATCCCGTCGCCTTCCTTGCAGAGGCGCGAAACCCGGCCAATCGCTTGATGGGGCGGATTCTGCTGCCGAAGTCTCTGCGGGACTTCTGAGGTGTCATCGCGGGGCGATCGGTTCGCACGTATCCCCAGATTGGATGCACGTCCGGGATAAACGCGGCCTGTGGACAGGTTAGCGCTGCCCGAAATTTGGGCTTGTGGGCCTGTCGCGCCGCGCCGACCCTAGCGCCTTGCCAGCGGGGTCGCTATACGGATGGGGCGGTTTGCACCTGAACTCGATATGTCCCGCCCGGCCGGGATCAGACATGCGGAAGTGATTGTTTCATGGCGATTTCCCGGGATCTTTCCGAGGCGTTGGAGAAACGGCGGGCCGCCGCTCTGGAAGGGGGCGGTGCGCAGAAAGCGGAGGACCGACATGCCAAGGGGCGAATGACGGCGCGCGAACGGATCGACACGCTGTTTTCCCCCGGCACGTTCCAGGAATCGGGTCTGCATGCCCGGCACAACACCCGCCATTTCGGGATGGAGAAGAAGTCGATCCCGGGCGACGGGGTCATCACCGGCACGGGCTTTGTCGACGGTCGCCCGGTCGCGGCCTTCAGCCAGGATTTCGGGGTCGCGGGGGGATCGCTTGGCGATGTGCATTCGCGCAAGATCTGCCATATGCTGGACCACGCGCTGAAGGCGGGTGTTCCGGTTGTGGGGTTCAACGACTCCGGCGGGGCGCGCATCCAGGAAGGGGTGGGGGCGCTGTCGGCCTACGGGCAGGTGTTCTATCGAAATGTGCAGTTGTCCGGCGTGGTGCCGCAGATTTCCGTCATCGCGGGCCCGTGCGCGGGGGCGCAGCCTATAGCCCTGCGCTGACCGATTTCCTGATCATGACGCGGGAACATGCGCATATGTTCATCTGCGGGCCAGAGGTCATCCGCGCCGTCACCGGTCAGGCCACCACGATGGATGAGATCGGATCGGCCGATGCCCATGCCTCGGTCGCCGGCAACATCCATTTCATCGCAGAAGATGACGCCGACGCGGTGGCCATCGTGCACCGGTTGCTGTCCTTCCTGCCCTCCAACAACATGATGGACCCGCCCCACCGGGCGGAGGCGGAGCTTTGTGTTGTCGACGATCCGGCGTTGGACGAACTGGTGCCCGAAGATCCCAAGATGCCCTTCGATTGCCGGTCGGTCATCGCGCATCTGGTCGATGACGGCGATTTCATGGAGGTCAGCGCTGCCTTCGCCCCGAACATGGTGATCGGCTTCGGGCGGATCGGCGGCATCGTGGTCGGGTTCGTCGCCAACCAGCCGATGGTCAAGGCCGGCGCGCTGGACATCGATGCCAGCGACAAGGCCGCGCGGTTCGTGCGCTTCTGCAATGCGTTCAACATTCCGCTGGTCAACCTGGTCGATGTGCCGGGCTTTTTGCCCGGTGTGCATGAGGAACAGCGTGGCATCATCCGGCACGGGGCCAAGATGCTGTTCGCCTATGCCTCCGCCACGGTGCCCAAGATCACGGTCATCATGCGCAAGGCCTATGGCGGGGCCTATATCGCGATGTGCAGCGAAGATATGGGCGCCGACCGGGTGCTGGCATGGCCGACCGCGGAAATCGCGGTGATGGGGGCCGAAGGGGCGGTGAACATCCTTTATCGCAAGGATCTGGCCGAGGCGGAGGATCGCGCCGCCCGCGCCGCTGAACTGGCGGCGGAGTACCGGGCGGAATTCGCGTCGCCCTATCTCTCTGCCGGGATGCTCTTCGTGCACGATGTCATCCAGCCGCGAGAGACGCGCAGCGCCATTGCGCTGACCTTGCGGGGGCTGATGTCCAAGCGCGAGACGCGGCCACCCAAGAAACACGGCAATATTCCCCTGTAAGGTTGACGGTCCGGACATGCTCGAAAACCTCGAACTGATCGGTACGGGCTTCGCCATCGTGATGCTGGTGCTCGCCGCGCTTTGGGGGGCGTGCGAACTGATCGGTCTGTTCTTCGCCCGTGCGGCGAAGCGGGCCGCACGAAAGACGGCGGCCGCCACGCAAGCCAGCCAGGCCGCGGATGACGGCATTCCGCCCCATCATCTGGCCGCCATTGCCGCGGCCGTGGCGCACGAGCTTGGCAGCGGATACCGCATCACCCATGTCGCGGCGCCGCCCCATCTGGTCGACGGCTGGCCGATGGAGGGCCGCATCGAGACCTTTGCCGCCCACCGCATCCGCACGAACTGGGGCCCGACGCGCCCGCTGCCGGGCGATGCGACCCGGGATACTCTGAGAGGACGGACATGATGAAACGCCTGCGGATCACCGTGGAAGGCATCGCCTATGACGTGACGGTCGAAGATCTGGACAGCCCCGCCGCGCCAGCCCCGGCCCCCAAGGTCGCCGCGGCGCCGCAAAGCCGGCCCGCAATGGCCGCGGCAACGCCGGCTGCCGCGCCTGCTGCCCCGGCGGCGCCCGGCGCCGTTGGCAGCCCGCTGGCCGGAACCGTCGTCAGTATCGAGGTCGCCGTGGGACAGGTGGTGAAGTCGGGCGAGACGCTGCTGGTGCTGGAAGCGATGAAGATGAACACGACCGTGGGGGCGCCGCGGGACGGGACCGTCACTGCAATCAACGTGGCCGCCGGTGCAACCGTGACCGAGGGGCAAGCCCTCGTCACCTTGTCCTGACGGGCGCCCGGCATGGACGGCACGGCCCCCGACACGTCCCGGCTGCAAGAGTTGTGGCAGCTGACGGCGATCCCGGACGTCACATGGCAGATGGTGGTGATGTGGATCATCGTCGTGGGGCTGTTCTATCTTGCGGTCTATCGCAAGTTCGAACCGCTCTTGCTGATCCCCATCGCCTTTGGTGCGCTGTTGGCGAACCTCCCGACCGAGGGGCTGGTCAACCCGCCGGGGGAAGACAGCCTGGGCGGGCTCTATCACCACATTTCCAAGGGCGTGGAATACGAGATCTTTCCTCCGCTGATCTTCCTTGGCGTCGGCGCGTTGACCGATTTCGGGCCGCTGATCGCCAATCCGCGGACGCTTCTACTCGGCGCGGCCGCGCAGTTCGGGGTGTTCGCCACCTTCCTTGGTGCCACGGCGATCGGGTTTTCCCCGATGGAGGCCGGGGCGATCGGCATCATCGGGGGGGCGGATGGGCCGACCTCGATCTTCTTGGCCAACAAGCTGGCGCCGGAGCTTCTGGCCCCGATTGCCGTGGCCGCCTACAGCTATATGGCGCTGGTGCCGCTGTTGCAGCCGCCGATCATGCGCGCCCTGACGACCGAAAAGGAGCGCAAGATCCGCATGCAGTCCCTGCGAGAGGTGTCGCGGCTTGAAAAGCTGATCTTCGCAGGTCTGGTGACCGTGGTCGTCATCTTGCTGGTGCCTGCGGCCTCTGCCCTGATCGGGATGCTGATGCTGGGCAACTTCCTGCGCGAAAGCCTTGTGACCGAACGTCTGACCAAGGCCGCGCAGAACGAGTTGATCAATATCGTCACGATCTTCCTGGGGACCTCCGTCGGGATCACCATGACGGGGGAGCGGTTCCTGAATGCCGATACGCTGAAGATCCTTGCCCTCGGGGTGGTGGCCTTTGGCATTGCCACGGCGGCGGGTGTTCTGATGGCGAAGCTGATGAACCTTGTCAGCGCCAACAAGATCAATCCGCTGATCGGCTCGGCGGGGGTGTCGGCCGTGCCGATGGCCGCGCGCGTCAGCCAGGTGGAGGGGCAGCGCGCCGATCCGGGCAATTACCTTTTGATGCACGCCATGGGGCCGAATGTGGCCGGTGTGATCGGCACGGCGGTCGTTGCGGGGTATTTCATCGCGTCCTTCCCGGGGTGAACCCGCCCCGCGCAGCCGCAGGGGGCGGGCCGACGCGCGTTCAGGGCAGCATCGATCCGGTGTCGATATAGCGCTGGTGCCATGACAGGGACTCGCGCGGGAGAGACGGGGTCTGCAGGCCGAACGCGTCCCGTTTCGCCCGCTCGAAATAGTCTTCCAGAAGCGGGCGAAAATCGGGATGTGCGCAGTTGCGGATGATCGTCTCGGCCCGCTTGCGGGGGGCAAGGCCGCGCAGGTCCGCCAGCCCCTGTTCGGTTACGATGACCTGCACGTCCTGCGTGATGTGATCGACATGGCTGGCTTGCGGCACGATGGTCGAAATCGCGCCGCCCTTGGCCACAGATGGAGAGACAAAGACGGAGATATAGGCGTTCCGCGCGAAATCGCCCGATCCGCCGATGCCGTTCATGATGCGCGAGCCCATGACCAGCGCCGAGTTGACGTTGCCATAGATGTCGGCCTCGATCATCCCGTTCATCGCGATGCAGCCCAGCCGGCGAATGACCTCTGGGTGGTTGGAAATCTCGGTCGGGCGCAGGATGACCTTGTCGCGGTAGGTCTCCAGGTTGTCCCGGAACCTTTGCGCCGCCTCGGGGCTGAGTGACAGCGCCGTGGCCGACACCGCGGCCATCTTGCCGCAATCCAGAAGGTCCAGCATCCCGTCCTGCAATACCTCGGTATAGGATTGCAGGTCGTGGAAGGGCGCATCCTTCAGCCCGTCCAGCACAGCATTGGCGACGTTGCCCACACCCGATTGCAGCGGCAACAGCCGGTCGGTCAGCCGGCCCATCTTCACCTCATGCTCGAAAAACTCCATCAGGTGGCCAGAGATGGTGCGAGAGGTCTCGTTGATCGCCGAAAACGGCGCGTTGCGGTCGGGCAGGTCGGTCAGGATGATCCCCGCCACCTTGTCGGGGTCGCATTGAAAGGTCGGCTGGCCGATGCGGTCATCGGGCGCCAGCATCGGGATCGGTACCCGGTTCGGCGGCAAGGCGGTGCCATAATAGATGTCGTGCATCCCTTCCAACCGCTCGTCATGCCAACTGTTGACCTCGAGAATGACCTTGTCCGCGTGGTCGATCCAGGACCTGTTGTTGCCCACCGAGGTGGCCGGGACGAACGAGCCGTCCTCGTTCACTGCCGTCACCTCGATCACGGCGGTGTCGAGTTTTCCGAAGAACCCTTCGCGGACCATCGGCGCGACATGGCTGAGATGCATGTCGAGATAGTCGATTTCACCGCGATTGATCTTGTCACGCCCGACCGGGTCGGAGTTGTAGGGCAGTCGGTATTCGATGGCGTCGGCCTTGGACAGAGCGCCGTCCAGTTCCGGCCCGGTCGAAGCCCCGGTCCAGAGCCGGATTCGGAAGGCATCGCCTGCGGCGTGGGCCTCCTCGATCCGGCAGGCGAGGGCTTGCGGCAGGGCCTTGGGATAGCCGGACCCGGTAAAACCGCTCATCCCGACCGTGTCCCCCGAGTGGATCATCGCGGCGGCGTCTTCCGCGTCCATGATGCGGGAGCGTAACTGGGGGTTCTTGACGCGATCTGTAGTCATTGCAGCTGTCTCGGTCCGTTTCAGTTCCGCAGGGCATCCCTGTTTTTTGTCAGGAACGCAACGTCTTCTGGCGCAGACCGGGTCTTTGCATCCGTTCCGGACTTGTCGTCGCAAGGTTCAGGCTACCCTATTGCGGCATGGCGTTCGCGTTATGCTTCCCGTGGCCTAACAGGTGTGCCGCCCGAAAGGGGCTGTGTTCGGCGGATCAGGATCGAGAACAAGCGGGAAAGAAATTGTAATACAATCTACGGTTGATTAACCCTTTGTAAGTCATGGTTCACGAAATTCGGGTAGTGAGGCCGCCACGGGGCATCATGGCTTTGGGCGCGCGGGGGCGGTGACGGATACGACCTTATGAAACGGCCGTTAAAGACAACAGCATCGCCTGCACGGGCGGTACGCGACGAAGGCTCGAAGGATGACGGACCCTCTGTCGGGGACGATCCGTGGTCAGCCGTCTGGCCCGATTTCGATACGGCCGACCTTCCCCCACAGCCTTTCCGCGGCGATGAGGCGGCGAAGGTCGAACTTGAGGTTCAAAAGCAGGAACTGTCCGACGCGGTGCAAGACGCCGAACGGGACGTGCTGCGGTTCAGAACATTCTTCGAGGAATCGCCGCTTGCGATTCTTATCCTCGATTCCGCCGGGGTCGTTCGTATGGCCAACCGCGCCTGTGCCGCCGTCCTGGGCGAGATCGCGCCGGAAAAGATCCTGAACCTGTCGATCTACCGGCTGTTGGAAGATGAGGGATCGGGCCGGCTGTTCGACTTCATCTCATCCTGTGGAAAGGCCGATGCGCCGCCCGCCGGCACCGCGCCGGCCCGTGTCGTCACGGGACTCTGTCCCAAGGGCAAGCAGCGTGCCCCGAGCGTTCTGGACGCCCATTTGCAGCGCTTGCCAGCCGGGCTTGGCCACAAGGCCAAGGTGCAGATGGTGCTTGTCGACCGGACGGACGACAGCAAGCGGGCCGAAAGCCTGTTCATTCAAGAGGCTTTCATCGCCGGATCGCCGACCCTGATGCACGCGGTCGACCTCGACGGAAATCTTGCCTGGAGCAACAATCTTGCCAAGACCGAACTCAAGGCCGCCGCAGAAGAGGACGAGGGGCAGAAGATCATGCAGGGCATGCTGGGATCGCGGGCCCTCGATATCGAGGTTCTCGTCTCGGGCAAGGAACGGTCCACACAAAGCACCTTTGTCACGCCCGATGGTGAAAAGCGCAGTTTCCTGATCCAGAAATTCCCGATTCTCGACGGTAAGGGCGGAAATCTGGCCATCGGAGGCATTTCCACCGACATCACCGCCCTGATCGAGGTGCAGTCGGCCCTGCACCGGGCCTTTGATGAGGCGACGATCCTTGCCAGCCGCGACCCGCTGACCGGTCTGCTCAACCGCTCCGGCTTCATGGGGCAGTTGCGCGACGCCGTCGATGCCGCCCTGAAGAATGGCAGCAATGTCATGCTGGGATTCCTGGATATCGACGGGTTCAAGGACATCAACGATGCGATGGGCCACGAAGTGGGCGACGGCCTGTTGCTGGCCTTCGCCCGCCGGCTGGAGGAAGCCGTCGACGGAAATGGCCAGATCGCGCGTTTCGGCGGGGATGAGTTTCTGTTCTTCCTGACCGATCATTCGCCGGAGGAGGCAGAGGCTTGCCTGTCGCGCATCCTCGACCGTATCCGCACACCTTACGAAATTGCAGGAACGCAACTTCTTCTGACCTGCAGCGTCGGGTTGAGCAATCTTCCCGCGGATGCCACGACCGCGGAAGACCTGATGCGCAATGCCGATCTGGCCGTGTATGTCTCCAAGTCCAACGGTCGGGACCGGATCACCCATTTCAACGAAGGCATGCGCACCAACAGTGAGCGGCGGTTGCGGATTCTCAGTGCTCTGCGCCACGCGCTGTCGCACAACAATTTCCGGCTGGTGTTCCAGCCGAAATTCTCTATCCGCGAGCCCGGTGCCGTCGTCGGGGCGGAGGCCTTGCTGCGCTGGCGCGACCCCAAGCTTGGGGAGGTCGGCCCGATGGAGTTCGTGCCGATCGCCGAACTGAACGGTCTAAGCTACGCGCTTGACCTGCGGGTTCTGAAGCTTTTCTGCGCCCAGCAGCGGCACTGGATGGAGCGGGGCCTAGCACTTCCGATCTCGGTCAACATCTCGGCCTTCTCGCTGCATTCGGCCAGCTTCGTTCCGACGGTTCTGTCGCTTCTGGAATTCAACAACATTCCGCCAGAACTGCTGATGCTGGAGATTACCGAGACCGCGATGATGCGGTTCTCCTCCGAAATCGCAGAGCGCGTGCAGCGTCTGACCGAAAACGGGGTGAAGATCTCCATCGACGATTTCGGGACCGGGTATTCCTCGCTGGCCTATCTCAACGAACTCAACCCAAGCGAGTTGAAGATCGACCGCAGCTTCGTGGCGAGCCTTGGAAAACCCGAAAAGGCGACGGAGAGAATCATTCAGGCCATTCTTGCCCTTGGGCACAGCCTTGCCATCGACGTGGTGGCCGAAGGCATCGAGACCGAGGCCCAGCGGCGCTGGCTGGCCGACAACGGCTGTAGCGTCGGGCAGGGTTTCCTGCTCAGCCGTCCGATGGAGCGTGAGGATTACGAGCGGTTCGTGGCTGAACGTCTTGCGGGACACGCCCCCCCAAGGCAGGCCGGGCGGTAATGGCCAGCCGTGAAGGCAGCGGTTGGTCAGCGTTCCGCTTGCGCGTCGAAGGCCGACTCAATGTCCGGCAGACAGCTTTCCTTAAGGAAAAAAGCATTGTGTTCAACCGACTTCTACCGCTAAGGTCGAACGACGGTGGTCGCTTTGGATTGTGCGGCGCCGATCTTTTCGAGTTTTGCTGTTTTTCGCGGTGTGCAGGACCTACCTGCCTTTGTCCGCATGAAACAGACCGACAGGCCCACGGGGCCACCCGAATCCCCGGCGCAGACCTATGGCCGGGATAAACCAAAGGATGTCGCCCGGCGCGGCATCGGAGAAGAACCGCGATGGAGCGCATGGTTGAGGTAAGGCAGGGACAGGGCAGGCCAGGCGCCGCCGCCCGGGCCGACCGGCTATGCGCCAGCGCCCCAACAAGACAACCACCATGTCGCCTGCGCCCCCCGGGGCGCGGCGTCGTGCCGTGGTGCAAAGAGATAAAATGGCAAAGAAAATGCTCATCGACGCCACCCACGCGGAGGAGACCCGCGTCGTGGTGGTGGACGGAAACAAGGTTGACGAGTTTGACTTTGAAAGCGTCAACAAGCGTCAGCTTGCAGGTAACATCTATCTAGCAAAAGTTACGCGGGTCGAACCCTCGCTTCAGGCGGCGTTCGTCGATTATGGCGGCAACCGGCACGGCTTTCTGGCCTTTTCGGAAATCCACCCCGACTATTACCAGATTCCGGTCGCCGACCGGGAGGCCCTGCTGGCCGAGGAAAGGGCCTACGCGGCCGAGATCGACGAGGATGATCCGGCTGAGAAGGAAAAGCCCAAGCGGCGCAGCCGCGGGCGGCGCCGTGGCCGGTCGAGCGATGCTCAGCCCGACGCGTCCCCGGCGCCCTCCGACGAGAGTGTAGCGACCGAGGGTGCGGAACAGGATACGCAGGACGCCGTTGCGGTCGCGACCGACGCGGCTTTGGAGCAGACGGTCGAGCCGACAGGTGACGACGTTGCCGCCCCCGATGTTGCCGAAGCCGATATGGCCAGCGCCGATACGCCGGACGTTGCCGAGGTGACGGAGGCTGCCGATCCGGTACCGGCCGTTCAGGAACCCCCGGAAGTGGTCGGTGAACCCGTCGCGGATGTCCCCGCGCAGGATGAAGAATCGGCACCCGAGGGCGAGGCAGTTGTCACCGACCCCGAGGCGCCTGACACGGTTTCCGACGCGGCCGAAGCCCCGGCTGAGGTGGAAGAAGCCCCGGCTGAGGAAAACACGGCAGCCGAACCGGCATCGGAAGAGGCAGCCGGGAGTGGCGAAGACGACGACACTCCGCCCAGAACGATGGCGGCCGCGGCGCGCAGCGATGACCCCGTGACAAGCCGCGAACCCGGGCTGGACATCCCGGGCATGGATGTCGTCGATCTCGACGAAGAAGACGACCAGGTGACGGCGCTGGTATCGCCGGACGAAGCATCGGAAACCGGCGCGACGGCGTCGAAGCCGCGCCGGAGCCGCCGGCCATCCCGATCCGCCCGGGTGTCCGAAGACGAGGATGACGTGATCGCCGAAGATGCAGCCGACGACATCGGTGCAGACGACGACCACGAGGACGACACCGCCGGGGACGACGATGACCACGCCCTGCGCGACAACCAGATCGAGTCCGTCGCCGAGGAAGACGTGGCCGAAGAAATCCGGCCCCGCAAACCCCGCCCGCGCCGCTACAAGATCCAGGAGGTCATCAAGGTCCGGCAGATCATGCTGGTGCAGGTGGTCAAGGAAGAGCGCGGCAACAAGGGTGCGGCGCTGACGACCTATCTGTCGCTCGCCGGCCGCTATTGCGTGCTGATGCCCAACACGGCCCGCGGGGGCGGCATCAGTCGCAAGATCACCAGCGCGACAGATCGCAAGAAACTCAAACAGATCGCGTCCGAAATGGATGTGCCGGAAGGCGCCGGCCTGATCATCCGCACCGCGGGCGCACAGCGCACCAAGTCGGAAATCAAGCGTGATTACGAGTATCTTCAGCGCCTGTGGGAGCAGATCCGCGAACTGACGCTGAAATCCATCGCGCCGGCCCCGATCTACGAGGAAGGCGACCTGATCAAACGCTCGATCCGCGATCTTTACAGTCGCGAGATCGATGAGGTTCTGGTTGAGGGCGAACGCGGCTATCGCGTGGCCAAGGACTTCATGAAGATGATCATGCCGTCCCATGCCAAGAATGTGCGGCACTATCAGGATCCGCTGCCGCTCCTCGCGCGCTATCAGGTCGAAAGCTACCTGAGTTCGATGTTCAACCCGACGGTTCAGCTGAAATCGGGCGGCTACATCGTGATCGGCGTGACCGAGGCGCTGGTCGCCATCGACGTGAACTCTGGCCGGGCGACGAAGGAAGGCTCGATCGAGGAAACGGCGCTGAAGACGAACCTTGAGGCCGCAGATGAGGTCGCCCGGCAGTTGCGGCTGCGCGACCTGGCGGGTCTGATCGTCATCGACTTCATCGACATGGAAGAGCGCAAGAACAACGCCGCGGTCGAGAAGCGCCTGAAAGACAAGCTGAAAAACGACCGTGCGCGGATCCAGGTTGGCCGCATCTCGGGCTTTGGCCTGTTGGAGATGAGCCGCCAGCGCCTGCGCCCCGGCATGATAGAGGCGACGACCCAACCCTGCCCGCATTGTCACGGCACCGGGCTGATCCGGTCCGACGACAACCTTGCGCTGGTCATCCTGCGCCAGATCGAGGAAGAGGCCGTCCGCGGCCGGTCGCGCGAGGTTCTGGTCAAGGCGCCCATCGGCATCGTCAACTATCTGATGAACCAGAAGCGCGAACATGTCGCCCAGATTGAGGCCCGGTATGGCCTGTCGGTCCGGGTAGAGGCCGATCCGTTCCTGATCTCGCCCGATTTCTCCATCGAACGGTTCAAGACGGCGCTTCGGTCGGTGCCTGAGGTCAGCGCGCCGGTGATTTCCGTCGATACCTCCGACATGATCGAAACGGTTGAGGAGGAGGAGGTCGAGCCGGAAACGGAAGAGACCGAAGCCCCGGTGCAGGACAACGGTGAAAAACCGAAGAAGCGCCGCCGGCGCCGTCGCAAGAAGAAGTCTTCGCAGACATCGGATGGCGATAGCTTTGACGAGTCCGCGGAGGACGGCACAGACGACTCCGGCGACGAGGATGGCGGCGACGACGCGGCCGAGAGCAGCGATGGGGAGGCCGACGCCAAGCCGAAACGCAGCCGCAGCCGCCGGTCTCGCAACCGCAAGCCGCGGCGCGGGCAGGACACAGCGGAAGACGCCGGCAGCGATGCCGCCGCCGAGGATGCGGAGCAGGGCGAACCGGCCGTCGTGGAAGCAGTGGCCGAACCCGATGCGGCTGTGGTGGAAGAGGCCGCCGTCGAAACGCCGGGGCCGGTTCTGGAAATCGTGACGAGCGAAGAGGTCTCGGTATCCGTGCCCGATGAACCGACCGTGGCCGACGACACTCCGACCCCCGCCGTTGCGGAAGAAGAACCCGAAATCCAGCCCGAGCCGCAGGACACACCCGTGCCCGAGGCGGTTGCAGACCCCGTGCCGCTCGCCGCAAGCGCGCCGGAGCCTGCCGTTGAAGAAACGGCCGAGAGCGACGACGACGACAAGCCCAAGCGCCGCGGCTGGTGGTCGCTCGGCCGGTAACACGATGACTGGCCCGGCCCGTTCGACGGGGCCGGGCCTGCCGCATCGCCGCCGTGCTCTCCGACCAAACACATCCCCCATCCGGATCAGACAGGTTCGCCATGCGTCGGCATGTCCACGGTATTGTGAGCGTGGCGCGCGTGACGGCGGCGATGGCTTGGGCTAAGCCGCAGCGGGAAAGGACAATGCCATGTTCGGAATAGAACTGATCGATGCGGGGCTGATCCCGGCGATGCTGGTGGCGCTGGCCGCCGGTCTTCTCAGCTTTCTCAGCCCGTGTGTGTTGCCCATCGTGCCGCCCTATCTTGCCTATATGGGCGGTATATCCATGGGCGATCTGACATCGGGGGTTGCCGCACGCGGCCGGGCGGTTATCTCGGCGCTGTTCTTCGTTCTGGGGCTGTCGACGGTGTTCCTGCTGCTTGGCTTCACGGCCTCGGCTTTCGGTGCGTTCTTCCTGCAAAACCAAGAGCTTTTCGGCCGGATCGCGGGGTTGGTCGTGATCGTGCTGGGCCTGCATTTCGTCGGGCTTTTCCGGATCGGCATTCTGGATCGGGAGGCGCGGCTGGACGCCGGCGATCGGGGCGGTTCCGCCCTCGGCGCCTACATCCTCGGCCTCGCCTTCGCCTTTGGCTGGACGCCCTGCATCGGCCCGCAGCTTGGCGCGATCCTGTCGCTTGCGGCGTCCGAGGCCAACGTGGCCCGCGGGACGATCCTTCTGGCGGTCTATGCGGCCGGCCTTGGCATTCCGTTCCTGCTGGCGGCGCTCTTCATCCAGCGGGCAATGGGCGTGATGAACCGTTTGAAAAAGCATATGGGCCTGATCGAAAAGGCGATGGGGGCACTTCTGATCGCGGTGGGGCTTGCGCTTCTGACGGGCGCGTTCAGTGCGCTCAGCTACTGGTTGCTGGAGACATTCCCGGGGCTTGCGGCGCTGGGGTAAGCCTTAATCCCGCCCGCGATAGTGGCGCAATACGTATAGCCGGATCGCCGAGGCGAGCCCCATCTCAAGCCCCCGCGCCTCGTCGATCTCGGCGGCCAGTGCGTTCAGCGGCTTGCCCTCCTTGGCGGCGATTTCGCGAAATGCCGCCCAGAACTCGTCTTCCAGAGAGACCGAGGTGCGGTGCCCCCGCAGCGTCAGTGAGCGTTTGACCGGCCGTCCGCTCATTCGTCCTCGCGCTTGTGGGCGTCAAGATGGTCGCGGGCGCGGATTGCGTCGGCTTCTTCCTTTGCGCGCTGGGCCTTGGTCCTGCCGAATTTCGCGGCCTTTTCGTCGCCCTTGGCGCGCTGATCGGCCCGTTGCCTTGCCTTGCGTGCCTGTCGCAGATTGACGACTTTGCCGGTCATCGGTCCGTCTGTCCCTTCACCTGAAACATGCGCGGATGTGAACCATCCCACGCCCGAAAAGAATAACGCGCCCTTCGGAAAGGACGCGCCAAGTGTTTTCGCATTTCCCCGGTCGGTGCAAGGGTGCCGGACCGGGGCGGCTGGCGATCAGGCCTTGTTGCGGCGGCGCGCGACGGCGAACGCGGCCATGCCGGTGGCGATCAGCGGCAGGCCGGCCGGCAGCGGCACGGCACCGACCGAAACCGGGGTGCCGATTTCGACGTAGTTGACGCCATAGGAGTCTGCGCCGGAAACCGACCAGAAGGCGATGTCATTGGAGCCGCTGAGATCGATCGACATGGTCTGACGGCCGTTCGGGCCGGCAGGCGAACCGTTCACCGCCGAAGTGATGAGGTTCATGTTCACGTCGAAGACCGACAGCGTCAGCGAACCCGCCGCGGCATAACCGGCTTCGACGATGATGGAACTGGTCAGGCCCTGGGTCGTGGTCCCGGCCACGACGATACGCCCGTCGACATCCGTCACCAGATCGCAGGAGTTGGAGCCGTTGATGCCGCAAAGGGCACCCTCGGCGCCATCGGCGAACACGCCTTCGACATTGCCCCAGCTGTAGTCGACGCCCTGATCGATAAAGAAGGTGGCGACCGGATCGGCCAGCGTGCCGAAGGCGGGCGTCTTGGTGCCGGTGAAATCGTCGGCATCGTGGGAAAGGGTCGCGGCACTTGCCGATGTGGCGAAAATTGCGGCAGCAACTGCCGTAGCAATCGTCTTCATGGTTGAGGAACTCCCCGTTGAACTAAGCACATTACGCCATGAAGTTGCCACAATGCCGCAGATCCGACAAAGCATGCCGGGCCTCATGGTTAACGCGTGATGGGGGAAGTTTGATGGCGATGCGCCGCGGGGGCGCATCGCTTGTTCCTTGCCGTCAGGGCGCTTCGGCTCAGTCCTTGGGGCCGATCATCTGCTCGGGGCGGACCACAGCGTCAAAGGTCGCCTCGTCCACGAAGCCCAGATTGATCGCCTCTTCCTTCAGCGTCGTGCCGTTCTTGTGGGCCGTCTTGGCAACCTTGGTGGCGTTGTCATAGCCGATGGTGGGCGCAAGTGCCGTGACCAGCATCAGGCTCTCGGTCATCAGCTTTTCGATGCGCGCCTCGTTCGCCTGAATGCCGTTCAGCATCCGTTCGGTGAAGCTGTCGGCGACATCGCCCAGCAATTGCATCGACTGCAGCAGGTTATAGGCCATCATCGGGTTGTAGACGTTCAGTTCGAAATGGCCCTGGCTGCCGGCGAACTTGATCGCGGCGTCGTTGCCCATGACATGGGCCGCAACTTGCGTCATCGCCTCTGCCTGCGTGGGGTTCACCTTGCCCGGCATGATGGACGACCCGGGTTCGTTTTCCGGCAGGATCAGTTCGCCAAGCCCGGACCGGGGGCCGGAGCCGAGGAACCGGATGTCGTTCGCGATCTTGTAGCAGGACCCGGCCACGGTCGCCAAAGCGCCCGACATGAACACCATCGCATCATGGGCGGCCAGCGCCTCGAACTTGTTGGGGGCCGTGACGAAGGGCAGGCCGGTGATGCGCGCCATGTTGGCGGCGACCGACTCTCCCCAGCCCTTTTTCGTGTTCAGCCCGGTGCCGACGGCGGTGCCGCCCTGGGCCAGTTCGTAGATGCCGGGCAGGGCGGCCTGAACCCGCGCGATCCCCTGCCGGATCTGATGGGCATAGCCGGAGAATTCCTGCCCCAGCGTCAGGGGGGTGGCGTCTTGCGTGTGGGTTCGGCCGATCTTGATGATGTCCTTGAATTCCTCGGACTTGGCCTCCAACCCGGCGGCCAGCTTTTCCAGCCCCGGCAGCAGGACATCGCGCGCCGTCATCGCGGCGGCGATATGCATCGCCGTGGGGAAGGTGTCGTTGGACGACTGGCCCATGTTGCAGTGGTCGTTGGGATGTACCGGGTCCTTCGATCCGATGGTGCCGCCCAGGATCTCGATCGCGCGGTTGGCGATCACCTCGTTGGCATTCATGTTCGACTGGGTGCCCGATCCGGTCTGCCAGACGACCAGCGGAAAGTTGTCGTCGAACTTGCCCGCCACGACCTCGGAGGCCGCCTGAACGATGGCCTTGCCGCGGGTTTCATCCAGGTTTCCCAGTGCCATGTTCGCTTCGGCACAGGCCTGCTTGATCACCCCCAGCGCGCGCACGATGGCGACCGGCTGTTGTTCCCAGCCGATGGGAAAGTTCATCAGGCTGCGCTGGGTCTGGGCGCCCCAATACTTGTCGGCGGGCACGTCCAGCGGGCCGAAGCTGTCGGTCTCGGTGCGGGTGGCGGTCATCGAATTCCCTCTCTGTCCTCGTTCGCGCCCATGCTATACTGGCGGCCTTCGACCTTTACAATTGCGCGCGGATCAACCTTGAGGGGGAAGATGTCATGGCGCTCTTGCGTAATCTGGCCACCGAAACCTATCAACCGACTCCCAGCTACTATCCCACGGAAAGCCCACACTACTCCATCAATCAGCGGGTGCTTGCCACGCTGGTGGGACTGGTAGCTTTCGCGATGCCTTGGGTGATGCTTTGGGCGCCCAGGCAATTCGGGATCTGTTTCCGCGACTCGATCAGCCACTATTACTACGAACCGTTCCTCGGCATCGTTCTGTTGGTGTCGCTGTCCTCTATCGCGACCTTCCTGTTCGCCTATCGGGGGCAGAACATCTGGGAAAACGTGCTTGCCTCGCTGGCCGGGCTGGGGGCCTTGGGTGTTGCCCTGTTTCCGACCACGGGTCATGGCTGTGTCGACCAAGGCGCGTTCCTTGCCCGCGCGGTGTTGGAACTGCCGGGGCAGGTCGCACCGGGGACGACTGTCGACCCCGCCGGCGCGGTCGCGACGTTCCAGTTGTTCCCGGGCGTGGACAACGTGCACTATATCAGCGCCAGCGTGCTTTTCGGGTTCCTCGCCTGGTACAGTTTCCGCGTGTTCCCGCGCGTGGTCGTGTCGCGCCAGACCAAGGCGGGTGGCGAAAAGCTGACCGGGGTCAAGGCCACGCGCAACGTGATCTACTATGCATCGGGCACGGTGATCCTGCTGGCCGCGGCCACGATGGGGATCAACGGTCTTGCGACCCGGTTGCTGGGTTCTACCGGCGAATGGTGGTCGGCCTGGAACATGACCTTCTGGTGCGAGGCCGCGGCACTTTGGGCCTTTGGCGTCAGCTGGACGGTCAAGGGGCGTCTGTTCGGCCTGATCCTGAAGGATCGGGGGGAGTGATTACTTGCGGAACTTGTCGAGGCTGACGACTTCGGCCGCGCCGCGGTCTTCCTCGGCCTCGACGACTTCGGGGGCGGCTTCGTCGTCCTCGAAGTCATCCTCATCGTCGTCGCCGCTGTCCTGCGTTTCAAACCGCAGGCCGAATTCGACGGACGGGTCAACGAAGGTGCGGATCGCATCGAACGGGATGTAAAGCGGTTCGGGGCTGTCGCCGAAATTGAGCGTCACCGAAAACCCGTCTTCGTCGACCTCAAGGTTTTCGTACCAGTGCTGGATCACCACCGTCATTTCGTCCGGATAGCGTTCGCGCAGCCAATCGGCGATCGCGACACCCGGATAAGTTGTGTCGAGCGTGATGAAGAAGTGGTGCTCCCCCGGCAGTCCGCCCGCTTCGACATCGCTCAGAACCCTGCGGATCAGGCCGCGCATGGCCTCATGCATCAGATTGCCGTAATCGATCCGGTCGGTCATCGTGGGAAACCCTTTGGGTTGAACTGATCCTAGCATAGGGGATTCGGATGACAGGGAAAGGGGGTGCGCAAAATTTGCCCTTCAGAGCGCGACGCCCGCCGCCGCCATCAGGATCAGCACCACGGGCAGGGGCCAGCGCAGGCCGACCAGCAGAACGGCCGCCAACCCGGCAAGGATGGCCGCTTGCGGTTCGAAACTGCTCCAGACCGGGACGGTCAGGTGAAAGATGCCGGCCGTCACGGTGGTCAACTCGCCAAAGGCGACATGGGCGGCAAACCACAGCGACAGGTTCAGGATCACGCCGACAACCGCGGCCGTCACAGCGTCAAGGGCCGCTGACAGGCGCGGAAATCCGGCCAAGCGGTCGATGAAGGGCGCGCCGGTGAAGATCCAAAGGAAACACGGCACGAAGGTCACCCAAAGCGTGACCAGCGCCGCAGCCACGGCAAGCCAAAGGCCGCCCGCCTGATGCCCTGCCAGGAACCCCACGAACTGGGTCACGAGGATCAGCGGCCCCGGCGTGGTTTCGGCAAGGCCCAGCGCATCGATCATCTGATCGGGGGTTAGCCATCCCTTCTGCGCCACGACCTCCTGCGCCATCCACGCCAAGACCGCGTAAGCGCCCCCGAAGGTCAGGATGGCCAGTTTGGAAAAGAAGAGGGCGATTTGGGCAAGAATGCCATCGGCAAAGAGCCAGAGCGCCGCGACCGGCCCAAGCCACAGACCGGCCCATGTCAACGCGGTGCGGCCCGTGTTGCCGCGGTGGGGCACGCCCGCGGTGCGCGGTACCGGCGCACCCTGCGCGGTGAGATAGCCATAGCCCGCGGCCAGCGCGATGATCAGGGGAAACGGCAGCGTCAGCGCGTAAAGGGCACCGAAGGACAGACCCGCAAGAGCCCATCGCGCCGGTGTCTTCAGGGCCTTCCGCCCCAGCCGGGCAAGGGCCTGCAACACGACCACCACAACCGTCGCCTGCACGCCCAGAAACAGCGATTGCACCAGCGGTACGTCGCCCCATCGGGCATAGGCCGCGGCAAGGACAAGAACGATCAGTGCCCCGGGGATCACGAACAGGCTGCCGGCAACCAGCCCGCCGGTCGTGCCTTTCAGGCGCCAACCGGCATAGGTCGCCAGTTGCATCGCCTCGGGGCCGGGCAAAAGCATGCAGAAGCTGAGCGCCCGCAGGAACCTGTCTTCGTCCAGCCAATTGCGGGTTTCGACAAGCTCCCGATGCATCAGACCGATCTGCGCTGCCGGTCCGCCGAAGGACAGCATGCCGATACGGGCGAAGACGCGGGTCAACTCGGGCAGCGTAGGTCCGGCCATGTCCGATACATAGCCGCGCGATTGCGGCACGGCCATGACATGCGCGGCGGTCAGCCGATTTTCTGGCCGCTCATCCCGATGGCGACGCTGTCCTCGGGCAGCAGCCCGAGTTGCTCGAACAGGTGAATGAAATCGAAGCTGTTATAGGCTTCGGCAATGCGGTCACCCTCAAACCGGGCCATAAGCTGACCCATCGCGCGGACAGGGCGGCCATCGTCGGGCCGCGTGCCCCCGGTTTCGATCAGAGCGCACAGCCAGTCATCGGACTCGATGGCCTTGACGATCCGGATGGACGGGTCCTCTACCAGATGAACAAGGGCCGTGGCGAAAACCTGTAACTCTGCAGGATTGACCTGCATGCCCGGCATCAGGCCCTGTTCCTGCATGTTCTCGGTGAAAAGATCGCCGACGGCGTCCATGTCCCCGTCGATGTAGACGCGACGATACCACGCTTCCAGTTGTCTGATCCGGCCCATGCTTTCCAGCCTCACGCTTGACGTTTGCGTTGTCCCGCAAAACGGTTAGCGAAGCGTGAACATGGGCCGGAGCAGGTGGTCCACCGTCAGTTTCGCGACGGGAAGATGCCCTGCAGCGCGACGCAGAAGCGCAGCACCTGGAACGGTTGCATGTTGTTGACCGCCTGTCCGCCGCCGGCGGACCCGACGGCCGCGCGGGACATCTGCGCATTGGGCGAACCGGCGGCGTAGATTTCCGTTCGCCCGGTGCCGGCCATCAGGTTGCCGGTCGGATCGCCACTGCCCCCGTCTGCCGTGGTGGCGTTCAGGCTGTGGGTGTGTGGGGGCATCTGGTTTGCGGTCAGGGTGTTGGCCTCGCTGCCGCCCTTCTGGCCCAGTTGGAAGGGCGAAAGGCCCGGCCCCGATCCGACATGCATGGGAACGCGCCCGCGCAGATCGGGCAGGGCAAAGGTCGTCCGCCCGTCGCCGCCATATGTCGTGCCATAAAGCGAGAACAGGGCCGAGTATTCGCTGATCGGCAAGAGCTGCCCGTTGGCCTCGGCCCAACTGCGCGGGCAGAAGGTGTACCCGACCATCATGATCTCTCCGATGAAGGGTTCGGCGCCGGCCTTGGCGGGCGTCGCGGCCAGCGGTGCCAAGAGCGCCGCGCAGGCCAAAAGGGCCGCCGAAAGCGGTTTGGTCGGATAGGTCATCGGGTTTCTCCCTGTTTGCGGTTGTTGAAGCTCTTATCCCGCGGCGCGTCAGCCGCGCCGGCGCACCAGGCCAAGCCCGGCCAATGCCCCCAGCATCAGGGGCAGGGTTGCCGGCCCCGGCACGTTCGGTGTCGGGGGCTGCCCGTCGAGATCGAGGGTCAGCGCGAACGTGCCCAGCCCCGCCACCTCACCCGCCGCTTGCGTGATCCCGTCGATCTTGCTTTCGAACAGAAGCGTGCTGGTCCCGGCAAAGGCGGTGGCATCGGCCGTGCGAGAGGGTTCTGCCAGGAAACCGGGATCCTCGTAAATTTCGATGGTGTCGAAGGCCGGGTTGGAAAAGCCCCCCGGCGCGAACTCTACTGCCGTGTCTGCCCGGTCGCCGCTGGCGAACAGATCGCCGTCCCCCAAGGCCGCGCCGATGATCGTGCGGGGGGACGGCGCGACCACCGAGGCGGTGAAATCCACCGCGAACTCGAAAAACCCAAGGCTGCCACCGATTGAAAGCCCGGTTGGCGGATCGATCACGAAGGTGAGCTTCGCATCCTCGCCGCTGGCCGACAGCGACAGATCGATCCGGTCGGCCGTCATGATCACGTCATCGGGGAAGATGCTGGCGTCCGGATGATCGATGAACACGAAATCCGAAAGGACAAGGTCGTCAAGGACAAGCGTGGCCCCGGCGACAAGGTCGCTCAGGGATGTGGCGTGGACGCTGGCAGGCGCGCAGGCAAGCGCGAAGACCGCCGCAAAGGCCCCGGTTGTGGTGCGAAAATTTTGCTGCATGATACTCTCCCTGTTTGAAATGGTATCATTCAAAATGCCGCCGCGATACGGGTATTCACGGGAAATTCGCGTTGGGGAGAACGGCGGGATGTGGGAGTGTGTTATGGGGCAGCTTAACCCACGCACAGCGCATCATCCAAAACCAAAAGGGCTTAGCGGATAGACAATCCCAGCGGACCGTCATGTTTCCGATTTCTATTCCATGCCGGGTTTCAGGGGCGCACCTGCACGGATTGACGTGAACGTGGAAGGCTCTCAAGCAACGGTCACGCATCGGCGCGAGTCGGGCGGACGACGGAAAGATGGCGCGGATGTTTTTCGGGGAAGAGTGCAGGCTTCTGTTGCCAGGTGCCTGCGAACCCCGCCTTACGTTGCTAGACGCAAGGGCTTAGATTTGGTTTTGCGGACTGCTTACGCAGCCAGCGCCACCGGAGCACGGTTGTCATTGGCAACTATCATGCTTGCACCGATAACGGTGGTAGCTCACCGGGCAAAAGCTAACCCCTTTAGACGTCCGTCGATCCTGTTTCGGCCCCATGATCCCGCCAATGTGGGATGTTTGGTGGAGCCGCCGGGTACCGCCCCCGGGTCCGATCCGCTTATTACGGGCGCGTTTATCGCCATAGTCCCTTGCGAGACAGGCTGAACATAAGCGCGCCGCGGCCGCGGTTCAAGCGCGATACGCGTTGCCGTCACTTCCCCGGAAGGCTGGCGCAATGGGCGCCGCTGACAGCCTGCCCGGAACCAAGGGCCAGCATCGGCGGCGCCGAATAGGGGTCGAGCGGGCGAGAGCTTGCCAGATCGAAGGCCAGAAACCCCGCCACGGCGCAAAGCAGGATCAGCACGACGGGCAGGCGGGTCATTTGCGTGCCTCCAGCCCAAGGAACGGGCGCAGCTTGATCCCGTACCACGACCCAACGAAGGCCGCCGCGAACCATGCCCAGCCGTGGATCGAGCCGGTCGAGATGCCGCTGACGAACGCCCCGATATTGCAGCCGAAGGCAAGGCGCGAAGAATAGCCCAGCAGGAACCCCGCCACGATCACGGCGATCCATGCGCCGACCGGATGGCCCTTGACCTGCGCGGTCAGCCCGTCACGCCACCACGCGGCCAGCGCCGCCCCCACCAACAGCCCGATATCCGTTAGCGAGGTGACATCGGTCAGCACGCTTTCGGCGATGCGTTCCTGATTGGAAGGCGCCGACCAGAAGGCTGACCCCGACAGATCCGCCCCCAAAGCCGTGGCGCCCTTGGCCACCCAAAGGCCCAGACCGTAGACCACGCCCCATGGCTGTCCGGCGACGGCCAGGTGCAGGATCGCGAGCGCTGCGATGATCAATGCCGCGGCCCACAGTCGCTTGGGCATCATCCGCTTGCCCGGTTCGGCGATTGCCAGCGCCACGCCAGCCACGGCGGCCAGCGCCACAAGGGTCAGGGCCAACCCCGTCGTGCCGCTGAGCACCGCCACCGGCAGGCTGCCGAGACCCGTCCACCATGTCAGGTGATAGGCCCCGAAGAAGCTGCCGATGGCGAAGAAGGGCAGGGCGAGGGCGCTGACGGCATTGCCGCTGCCGGCATTCACCAGCGTACCCGACCCGCAGCCCAGAACGATCTGCATGCAGGCGCCAAACACGAACGCCCCGCCGACCATCGCATAGCCGACCGGCGCATGGGCCCCGGTCAGTTCGGTCGGATGGGCCGCCAGCATCGGAAACGCGGCCAGCGCGATCAGACCGATACAGATCATCTGGGTGACGATCCCGGTTGCGTCGCGGAACAGGATCATCCGCCGCCAGGGGCCGGTGAACCCGAACCGCAGACCTTCCAGCGTTGCCCCCAGACCCAGCCCGATCAGCAGCAGAAGCCCATACCGGGGCCCTGCCATCGCCGCCACCGTCAGCGCGGCGACGACAATGGCAAGGATCGAGAGGCTGCGGCCCCGAAGACGCGGCGCCTGCCGCGCCGTCAGGGTCATGTCGGTCATTCCATCCTCAATACTTGCCCGTCACCTTGTTGAAGAGGTTGCGGATCGGTCCCGGCACGTTGGCCATCTCATGCCCCGAGGTCGACCAGCCGACCATCGAGTCGGGGTACAGCCGCGTGCCCTCGATCCCCGCAAGCTCGCTCAGCGCGAACCAGTTGGTCGCGGCCCAATGGCCGGTATTGCAGAACGACACGAGCTGATCGTCCGGGGCAAAGCCGTTCTGGGCGGCCAGCGTTTCGACCAGATCCGGTTTGATGAAGGACGGCTGGCTGTCGCCGAACCAGTTCGCCTGCGAGAAATAGCGCGATTGTGGCAGAGTGCCGGGTTTCGTCGCCGCGGCATGTTTCGCATTCCCCTCCCAGAAGGTCTGCGGCCGGGCATCGATCAACTCGGCACTTTCGCGCCCCGCGACGATGGCCTCGACATCGCTGGTCGTGGCCAGCCACTCGTGGGAAAAGCTGACGGTGATGTCGCTGGCTGTGACCGCCACGGGCCCGGTCTCGACTGGAAGACCGGCGGCAGCCCACGCATTCATGCCGCCATTCAGGATGGCCAGCGGGCTGACCCCGCTGGATTTCAAGGTCCAGTAGACCCGCGCGGCCGACCCGAAATCGGACTGGTCGCGGCCTTGATACACGATCACCGTGGGCCGGTCCTTCGTTACGCCCGCCGCGCGCAGGACCTCGGTCAGCCGGTCCTCGGGCACCAGTTGTCCGGGGTTTTCCTTCGGTCCCCGGAACAGGTTGTAGGGGGCAGCCACGGCGCCGGGAATATGCCCCGCCTCAAACACGGTCTGATCGCTGCCTTCCACCTTCCCCGGGCGGATATCGAGGATCAGGGGATTGATCGTGTCCTGCGCGGCGGCCAGACCGGGGGCGTCGATCAGCGGCCCGAATTGCGTTTCCGCCGCAACGGGCGTGCCCAGAAGTGCAAGCGCAAAGGCCAGATGTTGCACATGTGTCGTCATGTCGGTCACCTCTCAGTTCTTGGGGCGAACCTGTGGCGAACAGGCGCGCGACGCAAGGTCGCGCGCTTTCACTCTACCAGAGCGGGACGGTGGGAAAAGACCCTAGTGTTAACCGATTTTCGGCCGATGGGAGGAATTCCGCCTTTCATCGGCACCGTGGGAACACCGTAAGACCCGACGTTTCGAAAAAAGAAGTCGGGGAAGTGCGGCCAGAAAGACTGCGCCGCCCGGGTGGGGCGGCGCGTCGAAACGTGGTCATGTCAGAATGGAATCAGAAGCCCGCCTTGATCTTCTCGAACTCCGCAGCCTGTTTTTCCCGCAACTCGCCCGGCATCGGCAGTTGCGCCAGAACCGGTGCGGAGATCGGGCCAAGCCCGACTGCGGTCAAAGCCTCGTACCCGACGCCATCCATCGCGGCAGCGTTGGAGTGGCCATAGCCCGCATCCAGCAGCGCCATGGTCGAGGACGGGTCGAGAAGCGCGTTCATGAAGTCGTACGCCTTGTCTTCCGACCCTTCGCCATCCTTGAGATTGACATAGCCGCACAGCCAGAGGGACGAGCCCTCCTTGGGTTCCCGGGCGAACCCGATCGGGAAACCTTCCTCGGCCATGGTCGGCAGCGTTTCGTTCCAAGCCCAGGCGACCAGAACCTCGCCCGAGGCCAGAAGCTGCGCCAGTTCCGCCGGATCCACCCAGTAGGTGCGCAGGTTGGGATGCACCTCGCGCAGCCAGTCGGAGGCCGCCTTGAACTGCGCCTCGGTGGCGTTCGTCCAGTTTGTCGTGCCGGTTGCCAGATAGGCCAGCGCATAGGCATCATCGACATTGTCGGGCAGGGTCACGCGGCCCGCATATTTGGGGTTCTTGAAGACGTCGAGCGTGGCGACATCCTCCGCCGGGACCTCATCGGTGTTGTAGGCAATGGCGGTGGAGCCGAAATCGGAGGGAATGAAATAGACCTGCTGCCCGGTATCGGCGACGTCCGTGCCGGTCAGGTCGGCGTTCAGATCGCCCCAGGCCTCGATCCTGGCGATGTCCCAGGGTTCAAGAATGCCGGATTCGACCCATTTGTTGACCGACCCTGCGCAGACATGGCTGACATCGGCCCGAAAGCCCGAGCGCAGCTTCTGAAAGGCCTCTTCCTCGTCCCCGAAGAAGGTAAAGCTGGGCGGTTGGCCATGTTTTGCAGCATATTTCGTGTGGAAGGCGGGATCCTCGAACCCCGAATAGTCAAACACCAGAAGATCCGGATCCGCCGCCCACGCGGCCTGTCCGATGAAAAGGGCCGTCGTTCCGGCAAGCACCGTGCGGAAAGTCATGTCGTCTTCCCCTTTGCTGGGTTGGTTTCAACTCACGGTAGCTTCAGGCAGGGAACCGCTCAAGGGGGATCGTGGGGCGGACATGATGGGGGGTCGCATCGGGTGCGAAGCTCTGCCAAAAGGGGAGTCCAACAAGGAGAGGCCCAGATGCAGAACGCCGTGGTCACGCCCGCGTGGTGCCAGATGATGGCCCGCTATAACCGCTGGCAGAACCGTGCCGCTTTCGAGACGGCAGGGGCCCTGCCCGAAGAAACGCGTGAGGTTGACGGCGGCGCGTTCTGGGGCTCGATCCGGGGGACGCTGTCGCATCTTCTGTGGGCCGATCACATGTGGATGTCGCGCCTCGACGGGTGGGAGCGGCCGAAGCCGGGGCTGTCGGACAGCGCCCAATTCGTCACCGAATGGGCGGAGTTGCGCTCCAAACGCCAGATCACCGATGCCCGGATCAGCCGCTGGGCGCAGGCCCTGCGCGATGGCAGCCTTGACGGCGATCTGACATGGTATTCGGGGGCAGAGAAGCGCGATATGACGCTGCCGCTGTCGATGTGTGTGGTGCACATGTTCAACCATCAGACCCATCACCGCGGGCAGATCCATGCGATGCTGACCGCAGCCGGGGCCACCACCGCCCCGTCCGATCTGATATTGATGCCCGATCTGCTCGGGTAGGTTTTGCGAGGGAGGAGAACGAGATGTTCAAGGCGCTGGTCGTCGAAAAGGACGAGGACGGAAAGACCCATGCCGCCGTGCAGGAGCTTGACGAAAGCCGCCTGCCCGAGGGCGATGTCACCGTCGCGGTCGAATATTCCACGCTGAACTACAAGGATGGCCTGTGCGTCGGCCCCGGTGGCGGTCTGGTGCGCAATTACCCCCATGTCCCCGGCATCGATTTCGCCGGGGTGGTCGAGGAAAGCGCCGACGACCGTTACAAACCCGGCGACCGCGTCGTGCTGACCGGCTGGCGCGTGGGAGAGGTGCACTGGGGCGGCTATGCGCAAAAGGCGCGGGTCAAGGCCGACTGGCTGGTGCCCTTGCCCGACGGGCTGACCACACGCGCGGCGATGGCGGTGGGCACGGCGGGCTTCACCGCGATGCTGTCGGTCATGGCGCTGGAAGATCACGGGCTGAAACCCGGGCAGGGGCCGGTGCTGGTCACCGGGGCCGCGGGCGGTGTGGGGTCGGTGGCAACGGCGATCCTGGCCAAGCTGGGCCATGAGGTTGCGGCCGTCACCGGGCGGCCGGAGACGGCGGACTACCTCAACGGCTTGGGCGCGACCGAGATCGTCCCGCGGGAGGAATTTGCGGAGGTCACCCGCAAGCCTTTGGAAAGCGAACGCTGGTCGGGCTGCGTCGATGCGGTGGCCGGTGTGATGCTGGGCCGGGTGCTGAAGCAGATGAAATACGGCACCTCTGTTGCCGCCGTGGGTCTGGCCGGGGGGGCGGTGATCGAGGGCGCGCTGATCACGCCCTTCATCCTGCGGGGTGTGAATCTGCTGGGCATCGACAGCGTGATGCGCCCGTATGAGGACCGCGTGCGCGCCTGGGGCCGGATTGCTACAGACCTGCCGATGGAGACGCTGGAGGCGATGATCCAGCCCGCGACGCTGGGCGATCTGCCGGGGCTGGGCGCCGATATCCTGAAGGGCAAGGTCAAGGGGCGCGTGGTCGTCGACGTCAACGCCTGACCGGCCCGAACCGCCGCCCGCGCACAGACCGATAAATGGGGCGCCTGACCGCGGTGAACGGCGGCAGGCGCCCTTTGCCGTTCGGTAGGGCGCCTTTCCTTTTGAAAGCAAAGCGGTGTCGGGCGCATTGCACCCATTCCGATCCCCGTGGTTGTCTGGTTAACCATTTCTGCTAGGCTCTCGGTCAGGGGAAATCGCGCGGACACGAACCATTCCCCGTAAATCCGACACGCGCGCCCGGCTGCGCGCGGTGCGCTGCGCCGCAGACCGTTCCGGGCGTCCCAAAAGGGAGTGCGATGTGTTCAATCACATACTGGCCCCGGTCGATCTGGCCCATATCGACCGGCTGACGCGGGCGCTGGAGGCCACAGCAGACCTCGCCCGCCACTACGGCATCGGGGTGACCTATGTCGCGGTGACCACGCCGCAGCCCGGAAAGGTGGCCCACAGTCCGGAGGAATTCGCCGACAAGCTTGACGCCTTCGCGAAAGGCCAGGCGTCCGAGCACGGGATCACCGCCGCGGCCAAGACCGTGGTCAGCCACGATCCCGCCGTCGATCTGGATCACGCGATCCGCGAGGTCCGGCAGGAAATCGGCGCCGATCTGGTGGTGATGGGGTCCCACATGCCGACCCTTGGCGATTACGTGTGGCCATCCCACGGGGGCAAGCTGGCGCTGCATGCCCATGCCTCGATCTTCCTTGTGCGCGAGCACGAGGACTGAGGCGCGCCGCAGTCATTCCATCCCGGCGATAGCAAAAGGACAATTCATGACAGACAATCTGACACCCGAGGGAATTCCCGAGCCCGAAGGGGAGGTGAACCTGATCGACACCGACTATTCCATCGGGCAGGACAATATCGAGGGCAGCGTCGGCCCGTTCGGCTTTGACATCCACAATCCGGTGTTCCTGGTCTCGGGGCTGACCATCGTGGCCTTCGTGTTCTACGCGCTGGCCTTGCCCGATCAGGCGGCAGACATGTTCGGCCGGTTGCGCCCGTTCCTGACCAGCACCTTCGACTGGTTCTTCCTTGGCGCGGCCAACATCTTTGTGCTGTTCTGCCTGCTGTTGATCGTGTTGCCGTTGGGCAATGTGCGGCTGGGTGGGGACGAGGCGACACCCGACTACAGCTATATCGGCTGGTTCGCGATGCTGTTCGCCGCGGGCATGGGCATCGGGCTGATGTTCTATGGCGTGTCGGAACCGCTGAGCCACTATTCGACCTCGATGGGCGGGATCACGGTGGGCGAAGACGGCGTGCGTACCGACTGGGCTCCGCTGGGGGCGGCGGCCGGCGATGAAACCGGGGCGATCCGGCTCGGCATGTCGGCGACCATCTTCCATTGGGGTCTGCACCCTTGGGCGATCTACGCCATCGTTGCGCTTGCCTTGGCGCTGTTCACGTACAACAAGGGGCTTCCGCTGACGATCCGCTCCGCCTTCTACCCGATTTTCGGGGAACGCATCTGGGGCTGGTGGGGCCATGTGGTCGACACGCTGGCGGTCTTCGCCACGCTGTTCGGGCTGGCCACCTCGCTTGGGCTGGGGGCGAAACAAGCCGCGTCGGGCCTGACCTTCCTGTTCGGCACTGGCGATTCAGAGGCGGGCACCCGCGCGTTCCTTGGCATTCCCTACGGCAACGCCGATCCTGCGGTCGACTCCACCATGCTTCTGGTGCTTCTGATTACCGCGATCACGGCGATTGCCCTGCTGTCGGTGGTTCGCGGTCTTGATGGCGGCGTCAAGGTGCTGTCGGAGATCAACATGGGGCTGGCGGCCCTGCTGTTGGTCTTCGTGCTGCTGGTTGGCCCGACCATGGCGATCCTGACGGGGTTTGGCGCCAATCTCTGGGCCTACATCCAGAACCTGCCGGCGCTGTCGATGCCGTTCGGGCGGGACGACGTGAACTTTGCCCAGGGCTGGACGTCGTTCTACTGGGCATGGTGGATCTCATGGTCGCCCTTCGTTGGCATGTTCATCGCCCGGGTCAGCCGTGGCCGCACGGTGCGTGAATTCGTGATCGCCGTGCTGCTGGTTCCCAGCCTTGTCTGCGTTTTGTGGATGAGCGTCTTTGGCGGCGTCGCGATCCAGCAGGTCGTTCAGGATGGCTATACCGCCGTGCAGGACGCCTCTCTCGAAGTGCAACTGTTCGAGATGCTGAAGGAACTGCCGCTTGCGACCATTACCTCGGTGATCGGGATCGTGCTTGTGATCGTGTTCTTCGTGACCTCGTCGGACTCCGGTAGCCTTGTGATCGACACGATCACCGCGGGCGGCAAGATCGACGCGCCTGTGCCGCAGCGGGTGTTCTGGGCCACGTTCGAGGGGGCGGTTGCGATCGTGCTGCTTCTGGGCGGCGGCCTGACCGCGCTTCAGGCGGCGGTGATCTCGACGGGTCTGCCGTTTACCCTCGTGTTGCTCCTGATGTGCTTCGCGATTTTCCGGGGGTTGATGAGCGAGCGACGCTGAATCTGCCCGCTTTTTCGGCGTGCTAGCCCGATCAGCTTAGATTTCAACTGGTTGTAACGGGCCAGCACGCCGATTAGAGAGGATCTAACCGCCAATTTCTGTCCGGGGACCCGATGGCCGCCTTCGATGCAGACTTCGTCCGCAACCAGTTTCCGGCCTTCGGACACAAGGACCTGCGCGAAAAGGTCTTCGCCGAAAACGCGGGGGGATCGTTTTCCTGCCGCTACGTGATCTGGCGGATGCACCGGTTCTATAACGAGCGAAAGGTGCAGCCTTACGGCGCCTACGCGACCTCTCAACTCGCCGGCGAGGAGATGGACGAGGCCCGCACCCGGCTTGCCGCGCATCTGGGCGTGGGCCGGGACGAGGTGCATTTCGGACCGTCCACAAGCGCCAACACCTATGTCTTGGCGCAGGCGTTCCGGCAATGGCTGCCCAACGGCGCGGCCATCGTCGTCACCAATCAGGATCACGAGGCCAATACCGGCCCGTGGCGGCGGCTGGCCGAGGATGGGGTCGAGATCCGCGAATGGCAGGTCGACCCCGACACCGGGCATCTGGACCCCGGCCGGCTGTCGGCCTTGCTGGACGACCGGGTCGCGCTGGTCTGTTTTCCCCATGCCTCCAACATTCTGGGGGAGGTCAATGACGCCGCCGCCATCTGCGCCATGGTGAGAGACGCCGGGGCGCTGTCCTGCGTCGACGGGGTCAGCCTTGCCCCGCACGGGCTGCCGAATGTGGGCGCGCTGGGCGCCGACATCTACCTGTTCTCGGCCTACAAGACCTTCGGGCCGCATCAGGGCGTGATGTGCGTTGCGCGCGAACTGGCCCACCAGTTGCCCAATCAGGGGCACGGGTTCAATGGCGATGACACGGTCAAGCGCTTCGCCCCTGCCGGGCCCGATCATGCGCAGGTCGCGGCCTGTGCCGGGATCTGCGACTATGTCGATGCGGTCTATGAGCACCACTTCCGCGGTGGGCGTGATGCCCGCGCGCGTGCCGACATGGTGGCCGACCTGATCCGAGAGCGGGAGACCGCGATCCTTTCTCCGCTGATGTCATATCTTTGCGCCCGGCCCGAGCTTCGGGTGCTGGGGCCTGATCAGGCGACGGCGGGGCGCGTGCCGACCGTTTCGCTCGCCCTGTCGGAACCGGGGGCAAAGGCGGCCGCACGCCTTGCCCGGCACGGCGTTCTGGCGGGGGGCGGCGACTTCTACGCGCCGCGGCTCTTGCAGGCGATGGGGGTAGACCCGGCCAAGGGCGTTCTGCGGCTGAGCCTTCTGCACTACACCCTGCCCGAAGAGGTTGACCGCCTGATCGCCGCCCTAGATAGCGAAGTCTGAAACGCCATCCCTCAGGCAACGGATAACAAGAAACATGTCAGGGCATGCCCCCGTCCTCTGGTGGGTCAGGCGCGATCTGCGTCTTACGGACAACCCCGCGCTTCAGGCCGCCTGCGAAGCGGGCAGCCCGGTCATTCCGGTCTTCATTCTGGATGAGGTGGCAGAAACGCTTGGGTCCGCGCCGAAATGGCGGTTGGGTCTGGGGGTGGAGGCATTTGGCAAGACCCTTTCCAACCGCAAGTCGCGCCTGATCCTGCGCCGGGGGCGTGCGCTTGACGTGTTGCGCGCGCTGATACGGGAAACAGGGGCCGGTGCCGTTGTCTGGACCCGCGTCTATGACGCGCCAAGCATCGAGCGCGACAAGGCCGCGAAGGCCGCGCTGAAGGACGACGGGGTGGAGGCACGCTCGGTCGCCGGGCACCTGTTGTTCGAACCCTGGACGGTGGAGACGAAGACCGGCGATTTCTACAAGGTCTTCACGCCCTTCTGGAAAACGGTGCGGGGACAGGCCGTGCCGGAGCCGACGCCCGCGCCGGGACACATCCCAGCGCCTGACAACTGGCCTGCCTCCGACGATCTTTCGGACATGCAGATGGGCGCTGCGATGCGCCGTGGCGCGGCAGTTGTCGCCGAACATGCGCTGGCGGGGGAAGACGCCGCGCTGGGCCGTCTGGGCGCCTTCGTTGCCGACCGGATCGCCGACTACAAGGACCTGCGAGATTTTCCTGCGGCGCACGGCACGTCCCGCCTGTCGGAGAACCTGACCTATGGAGAGGTCTCCCCGCGCACCTGTTGGCATGCGGGCCGTCGCGCGATGGAAGAAGGCAAGCAAGGGGCGGAGACCTTCCTGAAGGAACTGGTCTGGCGCGAATTCGGCTATCACCTGCTGTGGCACACGCCCCATATCGCGACCGGCAACTGGCGAGAGGGCTGGGATCGCTTCCCGTGGAACGCGGACGCCACCACGCCAGAGGTCACCGCGTGGAAGCAGGGCCGCACCGGCATCCCCTTCGTCGATGCCGCCATGCGGGAGCTTTACGTGACCGGCACCATGCACAACCGCGCCCGGATGATCGTGGCCTCTTACCTGACCAAGAACCTGATGAGCCACTGGAAGATCGGGCTTGACTGGTTTGCCGACTGCCTGATCGACTGGGACCCGGCGTCGAACGCGATGGGCTGGCAATGGGCGGCGGGGTCGGGTCCGGATGCCGCGCCCTATTTCCGGGTGTTCAACCCGATCACCCAGCGGGAGAAATTCGACCCGCAGCGCGCCTATGTTGATGCCTGGATCGCGGAAGGGCGGCGGGCACCGTCAAAGACGGCGCTGTCCTATTTCGACGCGATCCCGAAATCTTGGCGGCTGTTGCCCGGCGACCCTTATCCCGATCCGGTCGTGACGGTGGAAGACGGGCGCAAACGGGCGCTTGCGGCGTACGAGGCGCGCGATTTCTAGGGCGTGGCGGGAAACGCGGCCTATAATCAAGCGGTAACGAGGAACAGGGGGAACCGGGAATGACCGTACTGACATCGACGAAAGGGCAGCACGACCTGCCGCGCTATTTCGCGCAGGTTTTCGATGTGGCCTGCCACATGGCCCATGGTCGGCTGGACTTCGTGCTGCCCGACGGGCGTCGCTTTCGGGCAGAAGGGCGCGGCCCCGGCCCAGTAGCGGAACTGGACATCCATGAT
This sequence comes from Rhodovulum sp. P5, assembly GCF_002079305.1. Lineage (NCBI taxonomy): Bacteria > Pseudomonadati > Pseudomonadota > Alphaproteobacteria > Rhodobacterales > Paracoccaceae > Rhodovulum > Rhodovulum sp. P5. The sequence goes on along the minus strand of NZ_CP015039.1, from coordinate 898,815 downwards.
GACGAGGTCTTTGCCCGACTGATCCGCGAGGGCGATCTTGGGTTCTGCGAGGCGTATCTGGATGGCGCATGGTCCACGCCCGACCTTCAGGCCTTTATGGATCTGGTCCATGCCGACAATGATGAGATCTATGACGGGTTCCCGGGGCAGGGGCTGGTGCGGGCCTATGAACGCCTGCGCTTCTGGCTGCAACGCAACACCAAGCGGCAGGCCCGCAAGAACATCGCGGCGCATTACGATCTGGGCAACGATTTCTACGCGCTGTGGCTTGATGAGAGCATGACCTATTCCTCGGCCCTGTTCCGCACCGGGCAGGAAAGCCTCGAACACGCGCAAGAGTTGAAATACGCCTCCATGGTGGACGAGATGGGGGTGAAGCCGGGCGATCATGTGCTGGAAATCGGCTGCGGCTGGGGTGGCTTTGCCGAATACGCCGCCGGTCAGCGGGGGTTGCGGGTGACGGGGCTGACCATCAGCCGCGAACAGCATGACTATGCCGTGGAACGCATCCGCCGCGCGGGGCTGCAGGACCGGGTAGAGATCAAGCTGCAGGACTATCGCGACGAACAGGGCCGTTACGATGGCATCGCGTCGATCGAGATGTTCGAGGCGGTGGGCGAGAAATACTGGCCCATCTATTTCCAGACCCTGCACAAATGCCTGCATCCGGGCCGCCACGCGACCTTGCAGATCATCACCGTTCAGGAACGCCGGTTCGAGATCTACCGCAAGGGCGTCGACTTCATCCAGAAATACATCTTCCCCGGCGGCATGCTGCCCAGCGCCACGGTCCTGCGCGATCAGGCCCGCCAGGCCGGGCTGGAGGTTTCGCGGTCGGTGGAATTCGGGGAAAGCTATTCCCAGACGCTGCGGCGCTGGCACGAAACCTTCAATGCCAAATGGGATGAGATCTCGGGGCTGGGTTTCGACACGCGGTTTCGGCGGATGTGGAACATGTATCTCACCTCTTGCGCGGCGACCTTTCACGGCGGAAACTGCGACGTCACCCAGTTGACAGTCACCAGACCGACCTGAGCCCCCGACCGGACCGCCATGCCCACCGCCGCCAAGCTTGTCGCCACCCTCGCCCTTGCGGTGGTGGCCTTTGCGGCGTCGCTCGCGCTTCGGGCGGTCCTGCCAGACCATATTGCCGCCGGTCGGATGGTGGAGGTGGATACGGCGCTGGGGGCGGCGGTGGGCTGGTTGGTGATGGGGCGGCTTGCAGGCCGGGGCTATTCGGCGGTCGTGACGCTGGCTGTGCGCAGTGTGGCCGTGCTGACCTTCTGTGCCCTCATGACCTTTGCGATTGTCGAAGCACTGGAACGGGCCATCGCGTTGCGATACTCCGACGTCATGGAGGCGCTGGCGGGCATGGTGGAACTGTTCGGGGACTATGCTCTGATCCTTCTGACCGCGCCGCTTGCGCTGGCGACCCTCCTGATCGGCGGTGTTCTGGCCGCCCTGCTGACGGAAGCCGTTTCTCGGCGCTGGAATTAGGACCTGATCTGTTGGACCCGATCTTTTTGTACGGCACCTTGTGCCATCTGCCCCTTTTGGCCCGTGTACTGGATCGCGATCTTGCCGCGCTGACCGTGTCAGACGCCCGGCTGGCTGACCATGTGGTGTGCCGGGCCCGGGGCGAATCCTTCCCGCTGATCTGCGCGCAGCCGGGCGCCATTGCGCCGGGTCTGTGCATTGAAGGGCTGGATGCAGAGGCGCGCGCCCGGCTCGACTATTACGAAGGGGGCTATGGTTATGGCGCGGCGCGGGTGAGCGTCACCACCGATGCGGGCGCGCAGGTCGCCACCATGTACCGCCCCACCGGTGACCGCCTTCAGCCGGACGGGCCGTGGCGGTTCGAGGACTGGGACGACCAATGGCGCGATATCGTCACGCTGGCCGCCGACGAGGTCATGCTGGGTTTTCCCGACCGCCCGCCAGAGGTGAACGCCCGCCGTTACCGGATGATCCTGGCCAGGGCCGCCGCCGCGCTGCGCGCCCGTGACCCCGCGCCGACCCGCCTGCGCAAGAAGACACAGCCCGGCGACATCGTCCTGCACCAACGCAGGCAACCCTATGCGCGCTTCTTTGCTGTCGAGGAATACGATTTCTGCCACCGCCGGTTCGACGGCACGATGAGCGAGGAGATGAACCGCGCGGCCTTCTTCACCGCCGATGCGGCAACGGTCATGCCCTATGACCCGGTGCGCGACGCGGTCCTGCTGATCGAGCAGTTCCGGGCGGGGCCCTACGCCCGCGGCGACAGCGAGTGCTGGTCGGTGGAGGCCATCGCGGGCCTTGTCGACCCCGGCGAGACTCCCGAGGACACCGTGCGCCGCGAGGCGGTGGAGGAGGCCGGTGTCGAGGTCGGCCAACTGCACAAGGTCTATGGCTACTACCCATCACCGGGCGCAAAGGCGGAGTTCATCTATTCCTATGTGGGCGAAGCCGACCTGCCGGAGGGCGCCGGGGGCCTTGGCGGTCTGGTGGCAGAGGGAGAGGATATTCGCGCCCATGTCGTGCCCTTCGACACCGCGATGGAGCTTGTCGAAAGCGGCGAGATCGGCAACGCGCCCCTGATCCTGACGCTGTTGTGGCTGGCGCGGAACCGGGAACGTTTGCGCAAGCCGGGTTGAGTTCGCGTCCGCGCGACTTAAGCTAACAGGCTCTAACGGGGGGGAGGCCGCATGGCACTGGCGAAAGATCTGGCGGGTTTGATCGGTAACACGCCGCTGATACGTCTGAAGGGACCGTCGGACGCCACGGGATGCGACATTCTGGGCAAGGCGGAGTTCATGAACCCGGGGCAGTCGGTCAAGGATCGCGCGGCCCTCTGGATCATCCGCGACGCCATCGCCCGCGGCACCCTGAAACCCGGCGGCACGATTGTCGAGGGGACGGCGGGCAATACCGGGATCGGCCTGGCACTGGTGGGCGCGTCGATGGGCTTTCGCACGGTCATCGTGATCCCCGAGACGCAAAGCCAGGAAAAGAAGGACATGCTGCGCCTCGCCGGGGCAGAGCTTGTCGAGGTGCCGGCCAAACCCTATCGCAACCCCAACAACTTCGTGCGCTATTCCGAACGTCTTGCGGCCCGTCTGGCAGAGACGGAGCCCAACGGCGCGGTCTGGGCGAACCAGTTCGACAACACCGCCAACCGTCAGGCCCATGTGGACGGCACCGGGCCCGAGATCTGGGCCCAGACCGACGGCAAGCTTGACGGGTTCATCTGTGCCGTGGGCTCTGGCGGGACGTTGGCGGGCGTGGCGATGGCGCTGCAACCCAAGGGCGTGAAGATCGGTCTGGCCGACCCGGACGGCGCCGCGCTTTACAGCTATTACACGACCGGCGAACTGGCATCCGAAGGGTCCTCCATCGCCGAGGGGATCGGCCAGGGCCGGATCACCGCGAATCTTGAAGGGCTGCGGCCCGATTACTGCTGCCGCGTCCCGGACCGGGAGGCGCTGCCGGTGCTGTTCGATCTGCTGCAGGACGAAGGGCTGTGCCTTGGCGGTTCCTCTGCGATCAATGTCGCGGGCGCGATGCGGATGGCGAGCGAGATGGGGCTGGGGCACACCATCGTGACGGTGCTGTGCGACTACGGCACACGCTATCAATCGCGCCTGTTCAATCCGGACTTCCTGCGGGACAAGGACCTGCCTGTCCCGCCCTGGCTTGCCGCAAGCCCACGTTCCCTGCCTGAGGTGTTTGAAGAATGAACCGTGTTATTGCCTGCCTTCTTTTGGGTCTTGTCCTGCTGGTGTCACCCGGCGGGGGCAGGTCCCCCGTTTTCGCGCAGGCCAGCGCGACCGACCAGGGCGCCCCTGACTACGAGGCGTGGGAGCGTCTTGCAGCCCGTGCGGAAGAGGCCGTGTCGGCCGGAAAGGCGTCCAATGCCGCGTTCGAACAGCTTCGAAGCGATCTGGCGGACTGGCGCGCACGTTTCCTGACAGCCCAGAACACCAACGCGGCGCGGATCAAGACGCTTCGCGACCAGATCGCGGCGCTGGGGCCGGTGCCCGACGAAGGCACGACCGAGCCAGAGGAAATCGCCGCCCGCCGCACCGAGCTGAACAAGCAACTTGCCGCGCTTCAGGCGCCGGGACTGCGCGCGGTCGAGGCGCACAGCCTCGCCGATGGCCTGATCGAGGAGATCGACACCATCATTCGGGAGCGGCAGGCCAAGGCCCTTCTGCAACTGGGGCCGTCACCGCTGAACCCGGTCAACTGGCCGAACGCGCTGGGCACATGGCAGCGCACGCTCTGGGGCTGGTATGGCGAGGTTCACGACAACTGGAAAAACCCCATCGTCCGGACCGAGATGCGCCGATCCCTGCCGGCGACGATCCTGTTTCTCGTGCTGGCCGGCGTGCTGCTCTTGCGCAGTCGGCACTGGATGGAACGGCTGACCGTGACCCTGACGCGGCAAAAGGAAAGCCGGGGCCGCACGGCCTATTCCGGGCTTGTGTCCCTTGGCCAGATTGCGCTGCCGTTCGCGGGGGTCTTCTTCTTGACCGCCGCGCTCAATTCATCGTCGCTGGCGGGGGTGCGGACAGAACCGCTTGTGGCGCTTTTGCCCATTCTCGGGCTGACCATCTTGTTTGCGCGCTGGCTGGGCGGTCGGGTGTTCATGGCGCAGGGTGTCAGCCGGCCGATCTTCAACCTGACGCCGGAGCGTATGGCAGAAGGCCGGATCAATTCCGGCATCCTTGGTGTGATCCTCGCGCTGCAAATCCTGCTTGGGGCGATCGCGGAGAAGAACAATTTCTCGCCCGAAGCGCTGGCCGTCTCCGGCTTTGCGCTAGTGTTGGCGGGGGGCTTGATGCTTGCCCGCATGGGGCAGCTTCTTCTGGCCCATGCAAGGGCCGAGGATACGGCGAGCGGTGAAAGGCCCTATCGCAACCGCATGATCCGGTTCGAGGGCAATGCCGCCATCGTCGTGGGCCTGATCGGCCCGACGCTTGGCGCAATCGGCTATACCGAGGCGGCCAATTACCTTGTGTTCCCGTCGATCCTGACGCTGGCGCTGTTCGGCTTCGTTCTTGTGCTGCAGCGCTTTGTGGTGGACATCTACGACCTGATGACCGGGACGGGCGGCGCCGCGGCCGGTGAGGAACGGGTGGAGGCGCTGATCCCTGTTCTGATCGGCATGGTGCTGGCCCTTCTGGCGCTGCCGGTTCTGGCGCTGATCTGGGGCGCGCGCGTGTCCGACCTGACCGAGGTCTGGTCGTCCTTCAAAGAAGGGTTCAGCCTTGGCGAGACGCGGATTTCGCCCGCGGACTTCCTGACCTTCATCATCGTCTTCGCGCTGCTTTTCACGCTGACGCGGGTGGTGCAGGGGACCTTGCGGTCCACCGTTCTGCCGAAGACCAAGATCGACCCGGGCGGGCAGGAATCGCTCTTGTCCATCATCGGCTATGTCGGCATGACGCTCGCCCTTGTTCTGGCGATCACCACGGCGGGCATCGACCTGTCGTCCCTTGCCATCGTGGCCGGGGCGCTGTCGGTCGGTATCGGTTTCGGTCTTCAGACCATCGTTCAGAACTTCGTCTCGGGGATCATCCTGCTTCTGGAGCGCCCCGTGACGCAGGGCGACTGGATCGAGGTCGGCGGCACGATGGGCATCGTCAAGCAGATCTCTGTCCGCTCCACCCGGATCCAGACCTTCGACCGGACCGACGTGATCGTGCCGAATGCGGATCTGATCTCGGGGACCGTGACGAACTGGACCAAGCAGAACCTGACGGGCCGGGTGATCCTGAATGTCGGCGTCGCCTATGGCAGCGACACCAAGAAGGTCGAGCAGATCCTGATGGAAATCGGCCAAAGTCATCCGCTGGTGATGGTCAATCCTGCGCCGACGGTGGTTTTTCAGGGGTTCGGCGCGGACGCGCTGGAATTCGAGCTGCGGGTCATCCTGCGCGACATCAACTACGGCCTGACGGTGCGCACCGAACTCAACCATGAAATCGCGCGCCGCTTTACCGAAGAGGGCCTGGAGATTCCGTTCGCCCAGCGCGATATCTGGCTGCGCAACCCGGAATCCCTGCGGCCGGCTGCGGCCGTGGCAATGTCGGGGCCGGCCCCGTCGCTGCCCCGTCAGGATGACGAACCGCAACCCGATCCGCGCCCCGACCTGGACGGCGATGTCGACGAAGGAGACGGCCCCCGATGACAGCCCCCCTGTTCCGAACCGATCCCTACCTGCGCGAGGCGCCCTCTGGCGTCATCTCCCATTCCGATCAGGGCGTCGTGTTGGCAGAGAGCCTGTTTTACGCACAGGGCGGCGGCCAGCCGGGCGACAGCGGTCGGTTGGTCTGGGACGGAGGCGAGATGACGGTGACCAATGCGGTCAAGGGCGATGGCGACGATATCGTCCTTGTCCCGGCAGAGGGCGAGGCCCTGCCGCCGGTCGGCGCGTCGGTGACCCAGATCCTCGACTGGGATCGCCGCCATGCGCATATGCGCGTGCACACCGCCCTCCACCTGCTGTCGGTGGTGATCCCGTTGCCGGTGACCGGCGGCGCCATCGGCACCGAGAAGGGCCGGCTCGATTTCGACATGCCCGAGGCGCCGGAGGACAAGGAAGCGCTGGAGGCGGAACTGAACGCCCTGATCGCGCGGGACCTTCCGGTGACCGAGGACTGGATCACGGATGCGGAACTGGCCGCCAATCCGGGGCTTGTGAAGACCATGTCGGTCAAGCCGCCGATGGGCGCGGGCCGGGTGCGACTGATCCGGATCGGGCAGGTGGACGAGCAGGTCGATCTACAGCCCTGCGGTGGCACCCATGTGGCCCGGACCGGGGAAATCGGCCCCGTGCGCCTTGGCAAGATCGAGAAGAAGGGAAAGCAGAACCGCCGCGTCAACCTGCATCTGGCGGGGTGATCGCAGGGCGCAGACGTCGGTCGGGGTAACCATATGCTGCCTTTTTCTTGGCGCAATCGTTAACAGGCGTTACCCTTTGATAACCAAAGTCAGGGGTCCGCGATGAAGCGTCTTTCCGTTCTGCCCGTCCTTCTTGTGCTGTTCTTGCTTTCTCCGGTTCGTGTCTTCGCGGCGCCGCAGGTCGATGCGCTTTTGCAGGCGATGGCTTTTGACGAACTGGTCGAGATCGTCCACGAGGAGGGGCTTGGCTATGGCGCGACCATCGAGGAGGAGCTTTTCCCCGGTCGCGGCGGGGCCCTGTGGAAAGAGGCCGTCGCGCGGGCCTATGACACCGACCGGATGGTGCGTATTCTGCGGGGCAGTCTGGCGGCGGAACTTGACGCGCGCGACCTTGACACGCTGACGGGGTTCTTCCGGTCCGATACCGGCGCGCGGATCATCCGCCTTGAACTGTCGGCTCGCCGCGCGCTGCTGTTGCCCGATGTGGAGGCCGCAAGCCGTGCGCGGCTGGAAGCGATGCAAAGCAACGGAAACCCGCGGCTTGCGCTTTTGGACAGGTTCGAGGCCGCCAACGGCTTGGTCGAGGCCAATGTGGTCAGTGCGCTGAACGCCAACTTTGCCTTCTATACCGGCCTGTCCCGCGGGGGCGCCTTCGACGGCGATTTCACCGAGGAAGACATGCTGATCGACGTGGCCAGCCAGGCGCCCGAGATCCGGGACGAGATGCAGACATGGCTGTTCGCCTATCTCGCCATGGCCTATGATCCGCTGCCCGACAGCGCCCTTGAAAGCTATATCGCGCTGTCGCAGACCGATGCCGGGCAGGCGCTGAACACGGCCCTTTTCGCGGGCTTCGATCTGGTCTTTACCGATATCTCGCGCGAACTGGGCATGGCTGCGGCGCTTTTCCTCGCGGGGGAGGATATCTGACCGCCGCAAGGCTTGACTTGTCGCGGAAAATCGAACATACGCACGTCTCCGGCCCGGGCGGACGCTTCGGGCCATTGTTGTTGATGCCGTCCCTTGCGGGGCGCGCTGTCCGAAGGCGCAGATGCCATGAACGCCGCCAGTCAGGCGGGGCCGAAGGACGCGGAAGAGAGAAAAGGAAGAAGGCCCATGTTCGCGGTCCTCAAAACCGGTGGCAAGCAGTACAAGGTCCAGTCGGGCGACGTGCTGCGCGTCGAAAAGCTGGCCGCCGATGCCGGTGAAACGGTGCAATTCAACGAGATTCTGATGATCGGGTCCCAGGTCGGCATGCCGACCGTCGCCGGTGCGGCCGTCCAGGCCGAGGTGATCGACCAGATCAAGGGTGACAAGGTCATCCACTACGTCAAGCGTCGCCGCAAGCACAGCTCGCAGCGCCGCAAGGGCCACCGCCAGCAACTGACGCTGCTGCGCGTGACCGACCTGCTGGAAACCGGCGGCGACAAGACCGGCGTGAAGGCCGCCATCGGTGCGGGCAGCGTTTCGGGTGCCGCTGTTGCGGCGGCCGCCCCGAAAGCAGCCGCGCCCAAGGCCGCGGCGCCGACGGCAGAGCCCAAGTCCGAAGCCCCTGCGGCGGCTGCGGCCCCGGCTGGCGACGACCTGAAAAAGCTGACCGGTGTCGGCCCCGCGATGGAGAAGAAGATGCACGAAGTGGGCATCAAGAGCTTCGCCCAAATCGCAGGCTGGACGCCGGAGCAGGTCATCGCCATGGACAACCGGTTGGGCCTGAAGGGCAAGATCGAGAAAGAGGGCTGGGTCGAGCAAGCCAAGACCCTGGCCAAAGGCTAAGCGAGAGGAGACGACGATATGGCACACAAGAAGGCAGGCGGCTCCTCGCGTAACGGTCGCGACTCCGCCGGACGCCGTCTGGGCGTGAAAATCTACGGTGGCCAGCAGGTCATCCCGGGCAACATCATCGTGCGTCAGCGCGGCACCAAGTTCTGGCCGGGCGAAGGCGTGGACATGGGCAAGGATCACACGATCTTCGCCGTCTGCGAAGGCGCGGTGAGCTTCCGAAAGGGGCTCAAGGGCCGCACGTTCATTTCGGTTCTCCCGGTGGCGGAGGCCGCTGAGTAAGCCGACACCGCGCAAGGCGAGACGAGACAAGGCGGGGGATCGGCAGACAGCCGGTCCCTCGTTTCGTTAAAAGGGACAAGGCCATGTGGGCCATGGGGATTGTTTTTAAAGGGGAAACACCCGGTGTCCTGATGGGGCGAATTTCGCCCTCGCGCTTGCGCAAGATCATACCGGCGGCCATCTGGAATGCTATTCTGGTTTGGGGTTGGGCGTGCATTTCGCCCGTGGTTTTGACCGGTGGATTGCAGAAAACGACGCGCGTGCCTGTCCGGAGGGGGAACAGGTCCGGCGCAGACCAGCAGGCATATGCCCCGGTCAGTCGGTTCGGAGGAGGAACGGTATGAAGATTGACACCATTTCAAGTCAGCCCGTCATCGAGGCCGAGCGTTTTGTGCTTCGGCCGGTACGCCGATCCGACGCCGGTCTGCTGAACCTTTATGCCGGGGATTTGCGCGTGGCCCGGTTCACGCGTTCGATCCCCCATCCGCTGCCGCCCGGCGCGACCGAGGCCTTTATCGAACGTGCCCGCAATCCCGCGCGGTCCGAGGATGTGTGGGTCATGGACGGCGCCGATCATGGCCTGTCGGAGGTCTTGGGCACAATCGCGCTGGACCGGATGGAACGGGATCAGTCCGAGATCGGCTATTGGGTCGCGCCGGCCTTCTGGAACACGGGCATCGCGTCAGAGGCGGTGAATGCCCTTCTGGCCGCCAATCCGCAGAACGCCAACACGGTCTTTGCCGAGGTCTTTCAGGACAATCCCGGATCCGCCCGGGTGCTGACCAATGCCGGTTTCGAGTATATCGGCGATGCCGAGGCGTTCTCGGTTGCGCGCAACGCGCAGGTTGGCACCTGGACCTATCTGAAGAAACTCGGCTGAGTCATGGCCGGGGCGGACGAGTTCCGGGTGCAGACGCCGCGCCTGATCCTCCGCCCCTTCGATCCCGGTGATATTACCGATCTTGTGCGGATCGGGCGCGACCCGCGGGTGGCGCCGATGATGGGGTCGATCCCGCTGGATTGGAGTGACGATGCCGCCCGGAACTGGGTGGCGCGCTGGCCCTATCGCGGCACGGTCGGGTTCCGGGTGGCGCTTCAGCACCGGGACGGCCCGCTGATCGGTGCGGCCGGGCTGGTCGGGGCGCCGGTCTCCCTGAACTACTTCCTCGATCCGGCGATGTGGGGGCAGGGGCTGGCGACGGAGGCCGCGCGGGGTCTTCTGGCCGGGGCATTCGCCCGGTTTTCCGGTCTGGACATCGTCGTCGCGGACCATTTCGCAGACAATCCCGCCTCTGGCCGCGTGCTGGAGAAACTGGGGTTTGTCCGGATGGGCACAGGCGCGGGTCGGTCTCTGGCCCGGCTTGAGCCCGCGCCCAAGATCCAGTATCGCCTGATGCGCAGAACCTTCGAGGCTTCCCATGAAATTTCTTGACCTCGCAAAGGTCCAAATCCGGTCCGGTGCCGGCGGCAATGGCTGTATCAGCTTCCGCCGGGAAAAATATATCGAGTTCGGCGGCCCCGACGGGGGCGATGGCGGGCGCGGCGGCGATGTCTGGGCCGAGGCGGTCGAGGGGCTGAACACCCTGATCGATTTCCGCTATCAGCAACATTTCTTCGCCAAGAACGGCAAGAACGGGCAGGGCAGCCAGAAGACGGGCGCCAGCGGCGACGACATCGTCCTGCGCGTGCCCGTGGGCACCGAGATCCTTGAGGAAGACGAGGAAACGGTGATCGCCGACATGACCGAACTTGGCCAGCGGGTGCTGCTGGCTCGGGGCGGCAATGGCGGCTTTGGCAACCTGCATTTCAAGACCTCCACCAACCAGGCACCGCGCCATGCCAACCCCGGCCAACCGGGGGTGGAGCGCGAGATCTGGCTGCGGCTGAAACTGATCGCCGATGCGGGGCTGTTGGGTCTGCCGAATGCGGGCAAGTCGACCTTCCTTGCCGCGACGTCGAACGCCCGGCCCAAGATCGCGGATTACCCGTTTACCACGCTGCACCCCAATCTGGGCGTCGTGGGCGTGGACGGTGTGGAATTCGTGATTGCCGACATTCCCGGCCTGATCGAGGGCGCGCATGAGGGGCGCGGCATCGGCGACCGGTTTCTGGGCCATGTCGAACGCTGCGCCGTGCTGCTGCATCTGGTCGATGCGACCTCCGACAGCGTGGCCGAGGACTATCATACCATCATCCATGAGCTAGAGGCCTATGGCGGCCATCTGGCCGACAAGCCGCGGGTAACCGTGCTGAACAAGATCGACGCGCTGGATGACGAAGAGCGGGCCGAAAAGAAGGCGGAGCTGGAGGCAGAGGTCGGCCGGCCCGTGTTGTGCATGTCCGGTGTTTCCCGCGAAGGCGTGACCGAGGTCTTGCGCGCGCTGCGGGCCGAGATCGACGAGGATCGCCTGCGCCACAAATCCGCGGGCGTGGAGGTAGAGCCTTGGCGTCCCTGACCAACGCGACACGGATCGTCATCAAGATCGGCTCGGCCCTGCTGGTGGATCGTGCAACCGGCGCGCTGCGGGCCGACTGGCTGCGCGCTCTGGCCGAGGATGTCGCGATGCTGAAGGCGAGGGGGACCGATGTGGTTCTGGTCTCCTCCGGTTCCATCGCGCTGGGGCGGGCGGCGTTGAAATTGCCGGCCGGGGCGCTGCCATTGGAACAGGCGCAGGCCGCGGCGGCGGTGGGGCAAATCCGGCTGGCCCGCGCCTATGAGGACACGCTTGCCCCCCACGGAATCACCACCGCGCAGGTGCTGGTGACGCTGGAGGATTCCGCCGATCGGCGCCGGTATCTGAATTCCCGGGCCACGCTGGCGACGCTTCTGTCACTGGGCGTGGTGCCGATCGTGAACGAGAACGACACCATCGCCACCGACGAGATCCGCTTTGGCGACAATGACCGGCTGGCCGCGCAGGTGGCCGTGACCGTGGGCGCCGATGTGACCGTACTTCTGTCCGATGTCGACGGCTTCTACACGGCCAATCCCGCGCAGGACCCGACGGCCCACCGCTTTGACATGATCGAGGATATCACGCCGGAGATCGAGGCGATGGCGGGCGATGCCGGGTCTGGCCTGTCGAAGGGCGGCATGAAGACCAAGCTAATGGCTGCCAAGACCGCCACCGGCGCGGGTTGCGCGCTGGCGATCACCGAAGGCTCCCGCCTGCGCCCGGTGCAGGCGCTGGAACAGGGGGCGCCCGCGACGTGGTTCCGCCCCAAGGGCGACCCGCAGGCCGCGCGCAAACGCTGGATCGCATCGATGAAGCCGCAGGGGTTCGTTTCCATCGACGATGGCGCGATGGCGGCGCTCGGCAAGGGCAAGTCGCTGCTGCCCGCGGGCGTGACGAATGTCACCGGCGATTTCGGGCGCGGCGACCCGGTTGCGATCCTGGGACCCAATGGCGAGGGGCTGGGCAACGGGCTGTCGCGCTATACGGGGGCAGAGGCGCGGCTGATCCAGGGCTGCCGCTCGGGTGACATAGAGACAATTCTGGGCTATCCCGGTCGGGCTGCGCTCATCCACAGGGACGATATGGCGACATGAAGGATCTGAACGACATTCCCGCCGTCATGGCCGATCTGGGCCGCCGGGCCAAAGCCGCCGCTGCGGACCTGGCCTTCGCCCCGGCCGAGGCCAAGCAAAAGGCGTTGGAGGCCGCGGCCGATGCGGTGCTTGCCCGGCAGGCGGACATTCTGGACGCCAATGCCAAGGACATGGCGTTCGGCCGTGACAAGGGGCTGAGCCCGGCCATGCTCGACCGGCTGAAGCTGGACGAGGACCGGATCGCAGGCATCGTGCAGGGCTTGCGTACCGTGGCCGCCCAGACCGACCCGGTGGGGGAGGTGATGGCGGAGTGGGACATGCCCTCTGGCCTGCATATTCGCCGGGTGCGTACGCCGCTCGGCGTGATTGGCGTGATCTATGAAAGCCGCCCGAACGTGACGGCAGATGCCGGGGCGCTGTGCCTGAAGGCGGGCAATGCGGTGATCCTGCGCGGCGGGTCGGAAAGCTTCCACTCCTCCGGCGCGCTGCATGCGTGTTTGGTCGAGGGGTTGCGGGCGGCGGGGCTGCCGGAGGACGCGATCTTGCGCGTGCCCACCCGCGACCGGGCGGCGGTCAGCGAGATGTTGACCATGACCGACTTCATCGACGTCATCGTGCCCCGCGGTGGCAAGGGGCTGGTGGGCCTTGTGCAGCGCGAGGCGCGGGTTCCGGTCTTTGCCCATCTCGAAGGCATCGTGCATGTCTATGTCGACCGCGCGGCGGATGCGAAAAAGGCGCTGGATGTGGTGCTGAATGCCAAGACCCGGCGCACCGGTATCTGCGGTGCGGCCGAATGCCTGCTGATCCATGCGGACGTGGTGGACACCCTCGGCGCCGATCTGGTGGCCGCCTTGGTGGCGGCGGGCGTGCGGGTTCATGCGGATGAGACGCTGGCGAAACTGCCGGGCACGACGCCTGCGACCGCGGACGACTGGGGGCGGGAATATCTGGATATGGACATCGCCGCAAAGGTGGTGGCCGATATCGACGCGGCCATTGACCATGTCCGGACCTACGGCTCCGGCCATACCGACGCGATCATAACCGAGGACGACGCGGCCGCGGCGAGGTTCTTCGAACGGTTGGACAGCGCGATCCTGATGCGCAATGCCTCGACCCAGTTCGCCGATGGGGGCGAATTCGGGATGGGCGCCGAGATCGGGATCGCCACCGGCAAGCTGCATGCGCGCGGCCCCGTGGGGGCAACGCAACTGACCAGCTTCAAGTATCTTGTCGATGGTGACGGGACGACGCGGCCCTGACGGCCGCGTTTCCCGTTAGACGTTCTCTCAGATCGTCAGGTCAAGCCGCGTCTCGGTATGGCGCAGCTTGATATAGCGCCCGGCCTCGATCGCCGCGAGGGGTAGAAGCGCGAACTGCACCTCTGCTGCACGCAGCTCGTCCGCGGGGGACCTGCGCTCCGTCAGCGGGTGCCAGAGCCGGTCTTCGAGCGTCATCTTCGGCCCTTCCGCGGACAGGGTGACCTCCCCCGGCTGGAAGGTCAGCGCGATGCGGCCGCCCCGTGGAAAGGCGGTTTCGGCGCACAGAACGGCAAGCAGCGCGATCTTGGCATCCATGCGGGGCAAACCCGAAGGCGGGTCTGCCGTCACGGTCAGCCGGCCGCCGCCATAGTAGTTGGCAAGGATGTCGCAAACCTCCCGCCCGGCCACCTCTGCCTCGGGGGGTGCGGCGCCGAAGGCCAGGCGGAACAGCCGGATACGGGCATTCGCCCGCTCTACGCTGTCCGTGATCAGCGCCAGTTCCTCGGTCGGGGCGCCGCCGGGGGCGGCGCTTGTGGACATCGCCAAAAGCTCCATCCCGTTGCCGATGGCCCCGATCGGGCTAATTAGATCGTGACAGATACGAGAGCCGACAAGGGCGGTGAGGTCAGTCATTTTGGGCTTCCCCTACGGCGGAAAGGAACGCAATGCATCCGATTAACGATATTCTGGAGCCCGGCATGCTGGTGCGCAATCCCGAACACCCCGATTGGGGGCTGGGACAGGTGCAATCGGTCATCGACGGGCGGATCACCGTCAATTTCCGCGATGCGGGCAAGGTGGTCATAAACGGTGGGCGGGTGGAGCTCATGCCGGTATTCGAGTCCTGAGGGTCTAAGGCTGGCGCCCAAGCTGCATCAACATCGTTAACGCCGGCTTAATGCCGCTTGTGCCCGTGTCAGGGTAGCACAGTTGCACTCATGCGCCGGGCACCATAGAAGGCACCGATGCCGTAACGGAAACGGCGCGGGAGCCAGACATCTAAATGCAACCGCCAGAAGAGCATTTCCAGCTTCGCTTGGCCGCGTCGGACGACGATTTGCGCGCTGCGCAGCGACTGCGCTACGAGGTCTTCGTAGCCGAACTGGGTGGCGACGGTCCGCTTGTCGACCACGAGGCCCGGCTTGAGCGGGACGAATACGACCCCCATTACCAACATCTGTTGCTGATCGACACGCGTCGCGACGCGGCGGCGCTGGATCACGTGGTCGGGGTGTACCGGCTGTTGACCAGCGATGGCGCCGCGCGTCTGGGCAAGTTCTATTCCGAGGACGAATACGACCTGACCGCGCTGAAGGCGAGCGGCCGCAAGTTGCTGGAGCTTGGACGGTCCTGCGTTCATGCGGACTATCGCGGGGGCACCGCGCTTTATCACCTGTGGAACGGCCTTGCGGATTTCGTGCTGGACCACGGGGTGGAGGTTCTGTTCGGGGTGGCCAGTTTCCACGGCACCGATATCGACGACCTGGCCGAACCGCTGTCCTATCTGCACCAGAACTTCCTTGCGCCCGAGTCCATGCGCGTGCGCGTCCGGCCTGAGGTCTTTCAGACCATGGACCTGATCGCGCCCGAGACCATCGACCGCAAGCGCGCCATGCTGGCCATGCCCGCTCTGATCAAGGCCTATCTTCGCCTCGGCGGTTTCGTGGGAGAGGGTGCGTTTGTCGACCATGCCTTCAACACCACCGATGTGTGCCTGTTGATGGATACCGGCCGGATGAATGCCAAAAGCCGCGAGCGCTATATGCGGAGGCAGACGTGACCACCTGGCGCGGGGCGGAGCCCACCGACATGCCGGTGATCCGCGGTTGGGTCTGGGGGCGGGTTCTGTGGCGCGGGCTTGCGCTGGGGGTCGTGACCTTCGGATGTCTCGGGCTCTTGCTGCTGGTGCGACTGGTGGAGCGTCCGATCTTTGGCTGGCATCGGCCGGTCACGCCATTCATCACGCAATTTGTCTGCCGCATGGCCTTTGTCATTCTGGGCATGCGCTATTCGGTGCGCGGCCGGATGATGCGCGCCCGCGGCGCTGTGGTGGCCAATCACTCGTCCTGGCTGGACATCTTCGCGCTGAACGCCCGCAAACGGATCTACTTCGTCTCGAAGGCCGAGGTCGCCGACTGGCCCGGCATCGGCTGGCTAGCAAGGGCGACCGGCACGGTGTTCATCAACCGCGACCGGCGAGAGGCCAAGGCGCAGGCGAACCTGTTCGAAAAGCGGCTGAAGGCGAACCATAAGCTGCTGTTCTTTCCGGAGGGAACCTCGACCGACGGGCGGCGTATTTTGCCATTCAAGACAACGCTTTTCGCGGCGTTCTTCACGGATGAACTGAAGGACATTCTGCATATCCAACCGGTCACGGTGATCTATTCGGCGCCCGAAGGGCAAGACCCGGCCTTTTACGGCTGGTGGGGCGATATGGGGTTCGGTCCGCATCTGCTGAAGGTGTTGGCGGCGAAACCGCAGGGCGGTGTGGAACTGGTCTATCACCCGCCGTTGAAGGTGGCCGATTTCGCTGACCGCAAGGCCTTGGCGAAAGCCTGTGAGGCGTCGGTTCGGTCCGGGTTGCCGTCTGACCTTGCGATGGGCACGGGGGCTTTGCCAGTTTGACCGCGGTCGTCGTCTGAACGTTGATCGGCCGGGCTATGGGCGCTGACAGAGGTTCAGGCGTCACACCGTTGACGCGAATACCCGGCAGACTGTTGTAATAGACCGTGAGCCGAGGCTGGGCGTCGCGATATGGTTGCGTTCGACAAATCGAAACTGGCATGGGGCGGGGCCGCCGTCCTCCTTGCGGTATCGGTGGCGATGACTTTCATGAAGCCGCCAGCCGAGATCAGCGCGGTGCTTGCCGGGATCGCCCATGACCTGCGCCTATACTCCGGCGGGCTGCATGTCGCGGTGCCGGTGGTTCTGACGGCGGGCCTTGTTCTCGAACGCTTCAGGTCGCGGCTTCTTGCGGGCCTGATCGCCTATCTGGCGCTCTCTGCGGCTGTCGTTTCGGTCCTGTACGGTCTGCCGCCGAATACCCTGGTGTTCTCGGCGATCTTCCTGCTGGGCGCACGGGTGTTGCTATCGGGGCAAATCGCTTTCGATCTGACCGCGCTTGGACGCATCGACAAGGGCGTTGCGACCCTCGGGCTTCTCTTCGGCTTCTGGTACCTGCACTGGGTCGAGCCCCCGATCTTGCTGAACGCGGCTATCGTGTCGCCCTTGGGCGTCGTCAACTGCCCCACGCTGCTGATGATCTGCGGTCTGCTGTGTCTGGCGACGCCGCCGCGGCCAAGGCTTCTGACCTTTTTCGCAGCCTTTGCCACGCTGCATTTCGGCCTGTTCGGTATTTTCTTCCTCGGGGCCTATATCGATGTGGCGCTGGTGATCTGCGCCCTGTTCCTCATCTGGCGGGAATGGCAGACGGCGCGCATCTAGGCATCACCCCTGCGTGTCACTCCATCGCGGCGATCAGCCGTCCAAGCGCTGCTGCGGCGTCCTCCTCACCCCAAATCTCCTCTCCAATGGCGAAGAAATCGGTGACGGGGGTAAGCTCTGCGATGATGCCAGCATCCAGCGCGCCTTCGGCGACGACGGGCAATTCGATCATTTCCGACCACCAGGCGAACAGGTCATGCTCTGCCCGCGTCCCGTCTCCCAGTGCGCTCGATCCCACCGGGCCGAAGGCGATGTAGTCGGCGCCAGCCTCTCCCGCGGTTATCCCGTCATGGCGAGAGGCCGCGCAGAACGCCCCGATGATTGCATCGGCACCCAGCGCCTTGCGGGTCTTGCGGACGTTACGCGAGCCGTCCGCCAGGTGGACCCCGTCCAGCCCAAGCCGTTCGACCAGCCCGACATGCGTCTCGATCACCAGCGGCACGTCGCGGGCATGGGCAACCTCGCGCAGGGTGTCTGCGGCGCGGGCCACGCTGTCTTCGTCCTTCGTGGCCATCGACAGGCGCAAGCACGCGATTTCATGGGCATCCAGCACGGCGGCCAGCCGGTCGGGAAAGGTGTCGAGGTCGAAGGCAGGGGGCGTGACCAGATAGATTTGCGGGCGCTCGGGATCGGCCATTCTTGGGCTCCTTCTTGACGTGCGGTCGCTATAGCGGGGTTTGGCGGGCTTGGCTACGGGTTGAACCACGCGCGGCGCCCGCGTATCACGCGCCCCGTTCCCTAGGAAAGGCACCCCATGATCGCGCAGCCCGTCTTTGTCCTCGTCCGGCCCCAGATGGGGGAGAATATCGGGGCGGCCGCGCGCGCCATGTACAATTTCGGGCTGGAGCGGATGCGGCTGGTCGACCCGCGCGATGGCTGGCCCAACCCGCGGGCCGTTGCACTGGCCTCGGGCGCCGGGCGTCTGCTGGATCAGGCGGGGATCACGCAGACGACGGCCGAGGCCGTGGCCGACTGCGACCATGTCTTTGCCACCACGGCGCGGGGCCGCGGCCTGACCAAGCCCATCGTCACCCCCGAACGCGCGATGGAACAGGCGCGAGAGATGATCGGGCAGGGGCGCCGGGTGGCGGTGCTGTTCGGGCCGGAGCGGGCGGGGCTGGAAAACGACGATATCGCCCGGGCAAATGCGATCATCTCGATCCCCGTGAACCCGGAGTTCGCGTCGCTGAACCTTGGGCAGTCGGTCCTGTTGACCGCCTATGAATGGCGCCGCCAGACGGTTGAGATCGTGCCAGAGCGGATGGAGATGGCCGGGGCCGATCCGGCCACGGCGCTGGAGGTCGAAAAACTGGCCGACCACTATGAGTCGCGGCTGGAGGAGGCGGGCTTCTTCTTCCCCGAGACCAAGGCGCCGGGGATGAAGCTGGCCCTGCGCAATGTCTGGAGCCGGATGCCCCTGACCCGCGCCGACGTCCAGATCTTCCACGGGATGATGCGGCAACTGACCCGGTGGTGGGATCGGGCGGACTAAGGGGCGGCCCGAAGTCTTGACCGCGAGGTATCGCTCGGGCCGGACAACCGATGCGCGGGGTCAAGGGGCGTTAGCCTTGGGCTGACCCAAGGCCCGTCGATGGAACGGTGATTCACGCCGCTCCGGCGTCCCCAGAACCATGCCCAAAGGCGGCACTTGTATGTCTTGCGGCCATGGGCCGCCGCGCCTAGTCTGCCCGCGAAAAAGCAAGGGGGCCGGTCCATGCGCAAGACCCGCGACACCAAGTCTCGCAACATTTTCGAAGAGGTGGCGACAGCGGCCCCCGAGGCCCGGCCGCTGGTCAAGCCCGGCGTGATCGATCGCAGCGCGCGGCAGGGCGCGCGTGGGCCTGTGCGGCTATGGCTGTTGGCGATCTTCCTGACGCTGGCGGTTATGGTCATTGCCGACGGGGTCGTGCGCGTGACGGGGATCGTTCCGGAACCGCCTGCGACGACGCAAGGGGCGGGTCTGTGGATGATCGGCGCGGCCCATGCCCAGACGGCGACGGCCCCGGTACAGGGCAGCGGTTGGTGGGGCTGGGGTCGATGGGCCCTGACGGGGCTGGCCGGTCTGACATGGCTGGGCGGCTATCTGGCCTTCCTGATTTCCAAGAAGATGCCCAAGGGCTGGGCCGGGCGGCTGATCTGGCCGGGGGCGCTGATCCTCGGCCTCGTTGGGTCGTCCATCGGGCTGCCCTATCTGCCGGAACCGTTCGGCGGCAGCGGGTTGCGGAGCATGGTGCAATCCGGTCTTGGCTTTGCGACTCTGGGCGTGCTGGCGTGGTTCATGTTCAAGCTGGGCCGGCCCGAGGCCGACCTGATCCAGGCGCGCCGGGCCCGCGACGGCAAGGCATTCGGCATGGCGACGGGGATGATGCACTTTGCCTTTCTGCAGATCCTTTTCGGTGCGCTTCTGGGCGGGCTGGATGCCGGGCGGGGCTTTACCGACTGGCCGCTGATGGGCGGGGGCGTGTTCCCGCAAGGCATGTTCGCGACCAATATGCTCGACAATCCGGGGCTTGTGCAGTTCATCCATCGGCTGCTGGGCTATCTGCTGCTGATCTTCGGGATCGTGGCGTGGCTGCGGGGGCGGCGATCGGTTCACAAATCCGTCCGCTGGGCGTTCCACTGGATGGCGGTGATGCTGTTCGGGCAGATCGTCCTTGGCGTCGGCACCGTTCTTTATGCCGCGCAATGGCATATCGCGCTGACCCACCAGATCGGTGCCGTGCTGCTGTGGGGGCTGATCCTGCGGGCACGGTTCCTGTCGCAATATCCGGTTCAGCAATCCACCATCCGGGGGTAAGCCCATGACCGCCTATACCGACTTGATGGCATTCCAGCGGGAGACCGAGGCCCTGGCCCAAGTGGCCGGACAGCTCGGCTGGGACCAGGAAACCATGATGCCCAAGGGGGCCGCCGCCCAGCGGGCGGAGGAGATGGGCGCGATCGAGGGCGTGCTGCACCGCCGCCGCACCGATCCCCGCATCGGGGACTGGCTGGCCGCCATTGACGACGCGGCGTTGGACGATGTCGGCCGGGCGCAACTGCGCCATATCCGCCGGTCCTACGCCCGCGCGACGCGCCTGCCGGAAACGTTGTCGGCAGAGATCGCCCGCGTGACCAGCCGGGCGCAAGGCATCTGGGCCGAGGCGCGGGCCGGCAATGACGTGGCCCATTTCCTGCCGGTGCTTCGGGACGTGGTGCGCCTGAAGCGGGAGGAAGCCGCGGCGCTGGCGGATGGGGGCGATCTGTACGACGCGCTGCTGGATGACTACGAACCGGGCGCGACGGCGGCGGACATCGCCGCGATGTTCGACCGGATGCGGGCCCGTCTGGTGGCCCTGCGCGAACGGATCATGGGCGCAGAACGCACGCCTGCCGGGTTGACGGGCACTTTCGCCACCGACGGCCAGATGGCGATTTCCCACGAGGTGGCGAGCCATTTCGGATATGACTGGCGGCACGGGCGGCTGGATCTTTCGGTGCATCCCTTCACCTCGGGCGCGGGGACGGATGTGCGCATCACCACCCGCGTCGATGAAAGGGAACCGCTGGGCTGTCTCTACTCCACCCTGCACGAGGTTGGCCACGGCGCCTATGAACAGGGTATTGATCCGGCCTATGCGCTGACCCCCCTTGGCACCGGCGTGTCGATGGGCGTTCACGAAAGCCAGAGCCGCATCTACGAGAACCAGCTTGGCCGCTCCCGCGCGTTCTGTGGCTGGCTCTATGGGCGGATGAGGGAGGTGTTTGGCGCGGCAGGCGCGGCGGATGCCGACGCCTTTTACGCGGCAGTGAACCGGGTGTATTCGGGTTACATCCGGACCGAGGCGGACGAGGTGCACTACAACCTGCACATCATGCTGCGCTTCGATCTGGAGCGGGAGCTGATCGCCGGGCGGCTGGAGGTCGACGATCTGGAAGCCGCGTGGAACGAAAGGTTCAAGGCCGATTTCGGCGTGGCAGTGGACATTCCCGCCAACGGCGTGTTGCAGGATGTGCACTGGTCGGTTGGCCTGTTCGGCTATTTCCCGACCTACACTTTGGGCAATGTCTATGCCGGATGTCTCTATGTGGCCCTGCGCGAGGCGGTGCCGACCCTTGATGCCGATCTGGCACGAGGGCATGCGGAACCGGCCACCACATGGCTGCGCGACAACCTTCAGCGGCATGGGGGGCTGTTCGAGCCCGCCGAGGTCATCGAACGGGCGTGCGGTTTTGCCCCGCATGAAGGGCCGCTGCTGGACTATCTCGACGCGAAGTTCGAAGCGCTTTACGGGCTGTGAGGCGCGATCGCGCTGGAACCGTTCCAGATCGGCTGTTACAAAGTCGGTCATGACGCGGAATGACCAGATCTTGCGCGAGATATGGAAACGGGCCCGGCGGGTGGCCTTTGCCATCCTCGCCGGGTTCTGGCGCCGTCACTCGGCCGAGGATATCGAGACGCGCATTTCCCGACGCCCCGACAAGGAACAGACGGCCATCGTGATCGCCGTGCTGGCCGGGCTGTTCCTGACCAGCCTCCTGTTCGCGCATTTCGGGCTGATCGGCATGCTGGTCTTTCTGTTGCTGGTCGTTCTGATCATCCACTGAAACCGAAGACGGTCGGGAAACGGCCAGCTTGGCACTGCTGCGGCGGGCCTGTGGCCGTTGGTCAGCGTCCGGTTCTTGGTCGAAAGCGGGGCCGAATTCCTGCGCGTTCAGGCGAGGTGGAGCCAGACTTGAGGCCGCTCACATTCGTTTGAACTGGGCGAGAGAATGGCAATTTTGTGCCGTATTTCAGGGCCTTGGGCATCGTGTGCATCCGTATGCATTTGAATACGCAGGTTTTTTCCGATGCCCGGTGATCCGGTCAGGAATGGGGCGCGTATCCCTTGCATAACAACCAAACAGGAAAGGGAACTCACAATGGAAATGTTCATCCTGACGTTCGGCTCGCTCGGCTTCGCTCTGGCCTTTGCCTACATCAACCTGCGCCAGACCGAGCAGAAGCTTGAAGAAACGCGCAAGCGCCGCGAGCAGCGTACCGCCGCCGCCCAGTAACCCGACCACCCCAACGTAAGGAGACGAGATATGGAAATGTTCATCCTGACCTTCGGTTCGCTCGGCTTCGCGCTGGCCTTTGCCTACATCAACCTGCGCCAGACCGAACAGAAGCTGGAAGAGTCGCGCAAGCGGCGTGAGACCGGCACCGTCCCGGCACAGTAACCCGACATCGACCAACGGAGACGAGAAATGGATCTGATTGCGCCCCTGATGCTTGGAACGGTCGGCTTTCTGTCGGCATTCACCTACATCAACATGGTTCAGACCGGTGATCGGTCTGGTGCGAGCCAGAAGCGGCGTGATCGTCGTGGCTCCGTGGGTGCCGACTGACCGGATGCACCGATCAGGGCCGGGCACGATGCCCGGCCCCGATGCGATCTACGCTTGCCAGTCGGGTTTGCGCTTTTCGATGAAGGCGGAAATACCCTCGTCGGTATCGCGCATCATCATGTTTTCCACCATTACAGCGCCCGCATGGGCATAGGCCGCGTCGATATCCATCGCGATCTGCTCGTAGAAGGTACGCTTGCCGATCCGAACGGCGGTGTTCAACTTCTCGGCCAGCGTTTTGGCCAGGGCCGCGGTCTCACTTTCCAGCATGTCATGGGGCACGGCGCGATTGATCAGGCCCAGCGCCTCGGCCCTTCCCGTTTCGATGAACTGGCCGGTGGTCAGCATCTCGAACGCGTGCTTGCGCGGCACGTTGCGGGTCAGCGCGACCATGGGGGTCGAACAGAAAAGCCCGATATTCACACCGTTGACGCCAAAGCGCGTTCCCTCTGCCGCAATCGCCAGGTCGCATGACGCGACAAGCTGGCAGCCCGCGGCGGTGGCAATGCCGTGGGGCGCGGCGATGACCGGTTGGGGCAGGCGCGTAATACCCGTCATCACCTTCGCACACCGGGCGAAAAGATCGGCGAAATAGGCGCGCCCGCCATCCTCTGCCTGACGACCGGCCTGCATTTCTTTCAGGTCATGGCCCGCGCAAAACACCTTGCCGGCGCCTTTCAGGATGACGACGCGGGTGTCGCGGTCTTCCGACAGGGCATCGATCTGGGCCTGCAGCGCGGCCAGCATTGCATCGGACAGAGCGTTCAGTCGCGAAGGCGCGTTCAGCGTCAGTGTGGCGATGCCGTCTTCGTCGTTGCGTAACAGGATGTCGCTCATCTTGTGTCTCCTCCCCTTTGCGGCGCAGACTACGCGGCAAAGGGAGCAGGGGGAAGGGTATGCAGCCGGTGATGGACAAGGCGGCGCTGGAAGAATTTCTGGCGCGCGAATTTCCGCAGGTGACGGGC
Organism: Rhodovulum sp. P5; assembly: GCF_002079305.1. Taxonomy (NCBI): domain Bacteria; kingdom Pseudomonadati; phylum Pseudomonadota; class Alphaproteobacteria; order Rhodobacterales; family Paracoccaceae; genus Rhodovulum; species Rhodovulum sp. P5. The sequence continues at coordinate 875,275 of NZ_CP015039.1, read as the reverse complement.
GATTTCAGTGTTGAGGACGTGGCGCCGATGCAGGTGCGGGTCAGGATGCCCGTGGCGGAACGGCACCTGCGGCCCGGCGGCACGGTCTCGGGCCCGTCGATGTTCGCGCTGGCCGATGTGGGGATCTATCTGGCGGTGCTGGCGATGATCGGGCCGAAGGCGCTGGCGGTCACTACGAATTGCTCCATCGATTTCATGCGCAAACCCGCGGCGGGGCGGGATATGCTGTGCGAGGCGCGGTTGCTGAAGCTGGGGCGCGTGCTGGCGGTGGGCGACGCGCTGTTGTTTTCCGAGGGGATGGAGGGCGCGGTGGCGCGGGCCGGGCTTACCTATTCGATCCCACCGCGATAGAGAAGGCGGCGGCCCGCCCCCTCTCCGCTGGTCCGGCTCAGGGCATCAGCCGCTCGACATAGCCGGGGAGGGCGAAGGCGCCCTTGTGGACTGCTGGTGTGTAATAGTCGGTTTCGAGCCCGGCAGCGGTATAGCGTTGCCGAAGAGTGTCGACATCCACGCTCCGCCCGTCGCCATCGGTGCCCCAGCCAAAGGCCATCGGGCCGCCCGCATAGGTGGGCACGGTTGCCAGATAGCACCCCCAGTCGGAAAACAGCGCCTTGAACGCGCGCAGCGTGTTGGTCAACTCGTCCCCCTGCATGAAGGGCACACCGTTCTGGGTGACGAGAATACCGCCGGGCGTCAACGCGCGCTTCGCATGGCCATAGAACGTGTCGGTGAACAGGACCTCGCCCGGGCCGATGGGATCGGTGGAATCCACGATGATGACGTCGAACTTGTCCTCGGTCGTTTTCATGAACGCCGCGCCATCGTCGATCACGAGGGTAAGGCGCGGATCGCCGAAGGCGCCCGCGCTGAGCATCGGGAGATATTGTTTGGAGAACTCGACCACGCCCGCGTCGATCTCCACCATGGTCACATGCGCGATGCCGTGGTGGCGCAACACTTCGCGCGCCATGCCGCCGTCGCCCCCGCCGATGATCAGGACGCGCCTTGCCGCGCCGTGGGCGAGGATCGGAACATGGGTCAGCATCTCGTGATAGATGAAATTGTCGGCCTCGGTGGTTTGCACGACACCGTCAAGCGTCAGTACCCGCCCGAAGCGCGGGTTGGTGAAGACGCGCAGGCGCTGATGGTCGGTTTCGTTGTCATACAGAACCTCGGATTCTTCCAACGCCTGGCCCCAGCCGTTGTGCAGGCGCTCCACCGTCCATCCGGGCATCGTGTCATCGGTCATCTCGGGTCTCCTTGGAAGTCAATCGGCACGGTCGGTCCGTTGCCGGCATTTGGTCAAAGCGGAAAGGCCGCGGCAAGGGCTCCTTCGCCCTTTTGGGTGATGGCAAGGTGGCGCCCGGTGTCGGCCCGGCGCAGCCAGCCGCCGTCAAGGCCGTGGGACAGGAGCGCCGCGCCAAGCGCCCCGGCAAGGTGGGAACGTCGTTCGCTCCAGTCCAGGCAGACCCGGCAAAGCGGGCGGCGTGCGGCCTCATACGGGGCGAGGTCGATCCCCAGCCCGGCCACGAAATCATGGCCCGCAGCGGTCAGCGCCACGTCTTCGCGCGCGACGGTCAGGAACCCGCGGTCGGCCATGCTGTCGAAGATCTGTACGGCGCGGGCCCCCGCCATGTGGTCATAGCAGACGCGCGCCTCTCTAAGGGCGGCATCGCGCGGGCCGGGGCGGGTGCGCAAATGTCCCCGTGCGGCGGCCAGCCCGGCAAGCGCCTCCAGCGTCCGGGCGACCTCGTCATCGGCCAGTGCGAAATAGCGGTGCCGGCCCTGTTTGCGCGCCCACAAAAGCCCTGCCTCGGCCAATTGCGACAGGTGGCCCGAGGCGGTGGCCGGGCTGACCCCGGCCTCGGCGGCAAGTTCGCCCGCCGTCAGCGCCTGCCCCGACAGAAGCGCCGACAGGATCGAGGCACGGGCCGGATCGCCGATAAGCGCGGCGATGCGCGTGATGTCAGGGCCATCTTTCATGGGCAGACCGTCAGGAAGTGGCGGCCGCAGGTCAAGGGCCGACATTTCGGCCCGGGCCGAAACATCGCCGTCCCGCAGCGTGGCAGGGTGCCGGTGTCACAGAGAAAAGGACCCACCCGATGGACGATCTGACCATTCCCCACGCCGCATCCTGCGCGATCCGTTGGGGGAACATGTTCCGCCGCTGGTGGCGCAACGCCCGGACACGCGGTCAGCTTGCGCGGATGTCGACGCACACCCTGAACGATATCGGGCTGACACAAGAAGCCGCGCGGCGGGAGGCCGCGCGCCCCTTCTGGTCGGGGTGATCAGGCGGCCTGTTCTTCGCTGACCAGACCGTCGCCGCGCAGCAGTTCCTTCACCCGGACGTCCTGCGTGTGGAAGGCGGCCTTCAGCACGTCCACCGCGCGCCAGGGATCGGCATCGCCGCACATGAACACGTCGAACGCGCCATAGCCGATCTCGGGCCACGTATGGACCGAGATGTGGCTTTCGGCCAGCACGGCCACACCGCTGACGCCCTGGGGGCTGAACTTGTGCGTATGGATGTGCAGCAGCGTGGCGCCGCATTCGTCCACGCAATCGCGGAACGCGTTCTGGATGCGATCTTCGTCATCCAGACCGTGACCGTCCACCACCTCGATAATGAGATGGGTGCCGGCGAACACCCGGCCGTCGCGGCGGATGAAATGGTCATCGCGGTCTTCGTCGAAGACGTCACGTGTTTTCTGTGCAGCAACAAAGCTGCGGTGATCTTCCGCATGGGCGCCTGTCTCCAGACCGATCCCCAGTTGGAAGAGGTTGGCGTCAGTCATGGCGCGCCCCTTCTACCAGTAGATTGAATCCAGTCGGTCCCTTAGCGCCCCCCCGGGAGATCCGAAGTTGGGATCGGTTCCGATCGTGGAGCGCACCTAAGACCTATGGCCGAGTCGATCAAGAGATTTCCACGCCCCGCGTTACGATTCCTTTAGCGCGGGTCCCGACCGTTGCCGGTCGGGACCAATTTTCGGGATAATTTTACACAACAGGGTCGATTGCACCGGGGCGGCGGCGACGCATCAGGCCCAAGGCCGCCAGACCGGCCGGCAGGAACGCCAGCGACGCCGGCAGCGGCACGGCATTCGTCGCGGCCACCGGTTCACCGAAGATGAAGTCGTCCATCACGATCGAATCGAAGCCTTCGATGCCGGCATTGATGCGCACGCGGGCGACTTCGGCATCGGTAAACGTCACGCCGAGGAAGGACAGCGACGCGTTGCTGCCGGACAGGACGTTCTGCTCGTACAGCAGGGTGTCGTCGATGTCATAGAAGGACATCGTCGCGCCGGTATTCGATTCCACGTCCGTGAACACCACGCCAAGGCCGCGTGTCACCGCTTGGGTCACCTGGTCGGCCGGATCGAAGAAAACCACGTCGAAGACGGTGTCCCCGACCGGCGTGAACAGCCGTTCGGCGCTGAAGAAGGTGAAACCTGCGGGGAAGCCGAACTCCACCGGCTCGCCCGACGCCGCGGTTGAGGACAGCTGGAAGCCGGTCGTGTTACCAGCCGCGCGAAATTCGATGCCTCGGGCGCGCGGCGCGACATTTGCGTTGAAGAAGTCACCGGGAAACGCGTTGGGGTCCGAAACCGCGTCCGGCGCGGCGTCCCAGTTGATCTGGCGGCGGCCGTTGGCGTCCCCATTGACCGGATCATTGCTGTTCAGTGTGCCGAGCGCCGCGCGAAACGCATCCACGGTCGGCGTGAGGGCTGCGGCCGTGTCCTCATTGGCCGAAAAGACGTTGAGGACACCGGCGTTCGCGGCCAGCGGGGACATCAGCACCATCGCGGCGGCGAGCCCGTATTTGAACTGTTTCATAGAGTCTGTCCTTTTCTATCAACATTTTCCGGCGGTCATTCTTGACCGTCGGTTGCCAATCCGGGCCCAAATCACCCCATTGACAAAGGATAGTCGAAAGGTGGGCGCACTTGGTTCAAATTTTTCTGGTTCAAGGTTCTGGCGACTTCTCGTGCCATGAACGGCATCGACCTCTGGCGCCCTGCGGGCAAAGGCCGGCGCCGTTCTTGCAGCCGGCATGCAAAGGCCTGCGTCTGGCCGCCGCCGATCTTGGCCAAAGGATCGTTCGGCACCCGTGACACGCGCGATTTCATGGGGTTTTATGATACCGTATTTTCAAGTCATTGAAATACATTCGATAAAATGGACAGATGGCCCTTGACTGGATGCGCGAAATCCTTAGAACTCCGCCATCCCGAATGGGGCAGGGCCTGTGCCCGCGCACCCAAGGACAAACTCAGCCGATAGGGCAGACCCATGAAAACCTTCACCGCTACCCCGGCGGATATCGAGAAGAAATGGATCGTGATCGACGCCGAGGGCGTTGTTCTCGGTCGTCTCGCCTCGATCGTCGCCATGCGCCTGCGCGGCAAGCACAAGCCGTCCTTCACGCCCCATATGGACATGGGCGACAACGTGATCGTCATCAACGCCGACAAGGTGCAGATGACCGGCAACAAGCGCGCCGACAAGAAATACTACTGGCACACCGGCCATCCCGGCGGGATCAAGCACCGCACCGCGGGCCAGATCCTGGAAGGCGCGCATCCCGAACGTGTCGTGACCGCCGCGGTCAAGCGCATGCTGCCGGGCAACCGCCTGAGCCGCAAGCAGATGACCAACCTGCGTGTCTATGCAGGGGCCGAGCACCCGCACGAGGCGCAGAACCCCGAAGTGCTGGACGTGAAGTCCATGAACAAGAAGAACACCCGGAGCGCATGATGGTTGAAGAAGTCAAATCCCTCGACCAGTTGAACGAGGTCGTCTCCGGCGAGGCCGCCGTCGTGACCGAGGTCGAAACCCCGCGCGAGCCCGTTCGTGACAGCCTTGGCCGGTCTTACGCCACCGGCAAGCGGAAGGACGCGGTCGCCCGTGTCTGGATCAAGCCCGGCTCTGGCAAGGTCACGGTGAACGGCAAGGAACTGAACACGTATTTTGCGCGCCCGGTGCTGCAGATGATCCTGCGCCAGCCGTTCCAGGTGGCCGGTGTCGTCGACCAGTTCGACGTCATGGCGACGGTCAAGGGCGGCGGGCTGTCCGGTCAGGCCGGTGCCGTGAAGCACGGGATTTCCAAGGCGCTGCAACTTTACGACCCGACGCTTCGCGGGCCGCTGAAGGCCGCGGGCTTCCTGACCCGCGACAGCCGCGTGGTGGAACGCAAGAAATTCGGCCGCCGCAAGGCCCGCCGGAGCTTCCAGTTCTCCAAGCGCTGAGGCGTCGGACAAGGATTACAGGGGCCGTGCATCTGCGCGGCCCTTCGTGTTTTCAGAAGCTTGCGGGCCTGCATTGCGACAAGCATCCACCTCGCGGCCCGGAAGGTCGGGGGATTGGTCAACCGCAGCACCACGGTCAAAGCGGTTCCGCCCATTTCAGGATAAGTCACGCCGCGCATCCGTTGGGCCGCTACGCCTCATACCGTCGCGTGCGGCTTTCAGCACCGCCCGGACCGCCGCCTTTTCACGATGAAACGATTGGGCGGAAGGGGGTGTGGCGATGCCTCTTACAACGGGCGAATCTTCAACCGGGTGATCCGGTTTGCTTGCCGCTGGGTGACCTCGAACCGGAAGCCGTGGAAGGAAAACACCTGCCCCTGGTTGGGGATCGTCTGGGCCTCGTGGATCACAAGCCCGGCGATGGTGTTGGCTTCCTCGTCCGGCAGGTTCCAGTCCATGGCGCGGTTGAAGTCGCGGATCGTCATGGCGCCATCGACCAGCACGCTGCCATCTTCCGCCCGGCGGACCGGGTTCTCGGCGTCGACGTCGAATTCGTCGGTGATCTCGCCCACGATTTCCTCAAGGATATCTTCCAGCGTGATCAGCCCGCGCAGCGCGCCGTATTCGTCCACGACCAGTGCGAAATGGGTGTGGCGGCGCAGGAACTCCCGCATCTGGTCGTCCAGCGTGGTCGTCTCGGGCACGAAATAGGGTTTCATCGCGACGTCGAGGACCTTGAACTCCTTCAACCGCTCGGGGCAGGCATCGGGGCCCCGCACCAGCCGGTCCATCGCGCGCAGCAGGTCCTTGGCATGGATCACGCCGACGATGTTTTCGGGGTCGTCCTTGTAGATCGGCAGCCGGGTGTGAGAGCTTTCCAGACATTGCGACAGGACCGCCTCGGGCGGGTCGTCGGCATTGACCATCTCGATGTTGGAGCGGTGGCGCATGATCTCCTCCACCGCCCGCTCGCCAAGATCCAGCGCGCCGAGGATCCGGTCGCGGTCTTCCTTGTGGACGACGCCTTCGGCATGGCCGATCTGAAGGGCGCCGGCGATTTCCTCTCGCACGGCGAGGATATGACTGTCGGGGTCGGTCTTGACGCCGAAGACGGCAAGGATCTGGCGCACCAGTGCCCGGATCGCGCCCACCACCGGAGAAAACACAAGGATCAACAGACGGATCACCGGAGACACCCGCGCCGCGGCAAGTTCGGCATTGGTGATGGCATAGGTCTTGGGCAGGACCTCGGCGAAGATCAGCACGAGGAAGGTCATCACCAGCGTGGCCAGCGCCACACCGGATTCCCCGAAGATCCGCGTGAACATCGCCGTGGCCAGCGACGTCGCGAGGATATTGACGAGGTTGTTGCCCAGCAGAACCGACCCGATCAGGCGTTCGTTATCCTCGGTGATCTTCAGCGCGGTTTCGGCCCCCTTTTCACCCTTGTCCGCACGGGCGCGCAGCTTGCCGCGAGACGCCGCGGTCAGGGCGGTCTCGGACCCCGAGAAAAAGGCTGACATGAGAAGAAGGCCGAGAATGGCGGCGGCGGTTGCGAAAAAGGCCGCGTCAAGCAGCGAGGCAAGGCTGTCCATCGGGAACTCTGATATGGATGTCAGTGCAAGTTATGGGGGCGTCGCGCCGCGATTCAAGTCGGTCCGGGGTCGCGGGCCAGTGGATGATGGTGCAACACCAGCTCCTTTAGACGGTCGTCGAGGACATGGGTATAGATTTCCGTCGTGGCCAGATCGGCATGACCCAAGAGCATCTGGATCGAGCGCAGGTCGGCCCCGCCGGCCAGAAGATGCGTCGCAAAGGCATGGCGCAGGGTGTGTGGGGTGACCTTGTCGGGGGACACCCCGGCGGTGACGGCCAGTTCCTTGATCAGGCTGTAGAAGCGGTGCCGGGTCAGGTGACCCAGCTTGCCGCGCGAGGGGAACAGGAACTTGCTGGCCGGGCGGCCCTTTTGGCGCGCGGCGTCCTCGGCGGCATCGCGTTCGGCCAGCCAGTCGACAAGCGCCTGTCTTGCGGGCGGCGACAGGGGCACCATGCGTTCCTTGCCGCCCTTGCCCCGGATCAGCAGCATGCGCGGATCGCCCCGTGCGGCAGATACCGGCAGCGAGACCAGTTCGCTGACCCGCATGCCCGTGGCGTAAAGCACCTGCATCAGGCAGGCATTGCGCGTGGCCTCTCTCGGGGAGGCCTCTGCCGCGGCCAGCAGGCGGTCGACCTCCTCGTGCGTCAGGGTCTTGGGCAGCCGCTTGGCCCGGCCCGGCCCCTTGATCTGGATCGCCGGGTTGTCGCTGCGCCAGCCTTCTTCATAGGCGAAGCGGTATAGCTGCTTGATGGCGGACAGCCGGCGGGCGCGCGTGGCGACCGACAGCCCCTCTGCCTCGCAATCGACGAGATAGGCGGTCACGTCCGTCTCGGCCACTGTCTGAAAGCTGCGCGCCCGGCGGGCGAGCCAGCCGGCGAAGTCCTTCAGGTCCCGGGCATAGGCAAGCTGGGTGTTCCGGGCAGCATCCTGTTCGGCGGCTTGGGCCTCCAGAAAGGTTTCGATCCAGCGGGCATCGTCCGGGGTCATCCGCGCCTCTCCAGAAGCATCATTTGCAGGGAACATTTGCGCGCGACCTCCTCCAGCCCGAGTTGTCGCAAAAGGGCAAGGCCGCGTGTCACGTCGGCGATGTCGCCGCCGGCGCCGGTGGTGATAAGGTCGATGGCCGACAGGATCGCCTCGCCCACGCGGCCCTCTCGCAGCAGGCGGTCCTGGGTCGGGGCGGGGGTTGCCTTGAACCCGTCCCGCAGCGCCTCGCCAAGGCTGTTGAGGGGCAAAAGGCCTGTAACCTCGCCGCGGGCCAGTCCTGCGAGGAAGGTTTCCTCGGTCGTCTGGGGTTTGTAGGCCTGCGCGATCTCCTCGTAGTCGTCGCTCAACAGCCCGATGCGGAAGGCGAGCGCCCCGGCGCTGCCCTTCAGCCGCAGGCCGGCCAGTCGCGCGGCGTAAAGCTGTGCGAAGGGGACCTCCAGCTCCGCCGACACCATGGCAGCCCACGCGGGTTGCAGGGTGCGGGCGATCTCTGCCCGGTCCCCGGACAGCATGGCGAGGTCGAAGTCCTGAAGCGCGCCCACCCGGTCCCACAATCCGCCGGAGGCGGCCGGTTCCCGTTCGGTCCATACCCCCAAAAGCTGGTTGGGCGTCAGGGCGCCGGTTCTTGCCAGGCGCTCGGCCGCGCCGATCCGGGCCTTCCATCCGGCGGTCGGGCGCAGATCGGCGCGGGCGAAAGCGACTGGAAGGGTCGTCGTGGGCAGGTATTCCCCGACCGCCTCGCGCATGCGGAAGATCAGCGGGCTGGGGCGGACCGGCGCGGGCAGGGGGGGCTCGCCCTCGAACAGGTCGGGGTCGAGGAACCGGGCCAGAAGCGCGTCTTCTTCATCGGTGATGAAGCCCAGGGCGCGCCCGGTTTCCAGCGTCAGCGCGGCTGCGTTCCAGTCGCCCCCGCGGGCAAGGCAGAAGATCCGAGCCGGAAAGGTCGGCGCGACCCCGGGATTGGCGCGCATCGCGGCGCAGGCGCGGTCTTCCTGCCCGGTCAGAAGCGATATGTCGAACCAACGGCGAAAGAGCGCCGGATCGGTGGGGCCCGCCCGTTCCACCAAGGCCTGCGCCTGGTCGAGCGCCCCGAGGTCCAGCAGCTTGTCCAGCCGGGCCAGCAGGATTTGCCCCTCTTCCATCTCGCCGGTGGGCGGGGCCTGTTCCATCAGAAGTATCCGGAACAGCAGGGTCTGGGCCGCGGGCAGTGTGTCGAACCGCTCCGCCCGGATCGCCCGGGCAATGGTCACACTGTCGCCCGGCCCCCACAGGTTTTCCGGCAGTCCGGCCACGCGCGCGGGCATCAGCCCGACGGCATCGCGGCTTGTGGCGCCCAGCGGCGCGACCGAGATCGGTTCGGTTTCGGGGACGCGATTGATCACCGGGCCGTCGGGACGGCCCGCCGGCGTTGCGATGGAATCGGACAGCCAGTCGATGGCTGAAAGCGGCTGTTCGGCTTTTGCCGCGGCCCCCGCGACCATCACACCGATCGCGACGCCCAGCCGGAGCGGTCTAGTCCACATCCAGCGACAAACTTTGGTTGATCTCAGTCTGGCTGGGGTCGAGATCGCCCAGATAGGCAAACCCGACGAGACCCACGAATCCGACGATCAGAAGAAAAAACAGTGCCTTGAGAAGACGCACCATGCTGCTCTGCCTTGTTGTGACGACCTGCGTGCGACACGCTTTTTGAGTATTATAACTGGCATTCCGCGCGAGTTCACGCCATTGAGTGTCAGAAATTCGATATCTGTGGCGGGAGGTTGCCCAAGGTGGGCGACAAGTTGAAGAAGACCGTCGCGCTTGTGGGGCTCATGGGCGCGGGAAAGACGGCTGTCGGGACCGCGCTGGCAAGAAAGCTGGGCGTGCCCTTTCGCGATTCCGACCAGGAGATCGTGAAAGCCGCGAACATGTCGATTGCCGAGATCTTCGAACGCGACGGGGAGGCGTTCTTTCGCCGCAAGGAATCGCAAGTGCTGGCCCGGTTGCTGACCGAGGGGCCCTGCGTATTGTCGACCGGCGGCGGGGCCTTCCTGTCCGAAGCCAATCGGCGCATCATCTCCGAACACGGGGCGTCGGTGTGGCTGAATGCCGATCTCGATCTGCTGTGGAACCGGGTGAAACACAAGAACACCCGGCCGCTTCTGCGCACGCCTGACCCCTATGCGACGCTGCACGACCTGTATCACAAGCGTCTGCCGTTCTACGCGATGGCCGATGTCGCGGTGCGAACCTATCCCGAATTCACCATCGAAGACACGGCCGACGCGGTGGTGAAGGCCCTTGGCGCCCGGCCCGACGTATTGGAGGCAGCATGACCGACACTTTTGAAACCGTGCATGTGGCCCTGCCGGGGCGCGAATACGATATCCGCATCGGAACGGGGGTGCTGGACCGTGCCGGGGCCGAGATCGCGCCGCTGCTGCAACGCCCCCGCGTTGCGGTGCTGACCGATGAGACCGTGGCGGGCTTGCATCTGGACACGTTGCGGGCGGGCCTGGCCGCCGCGGGGATCGAGATGTCGGCGCTGGCCCTGCCGCCCGGAGAGGCCACAAAGGGGTGGGAGCAGTTTTCCCGCGCTGTCGAATGGCTGATCGCCGAGAAGGTCGAGCGTCGCGACATCGTCGTGGCACTTGGCGGCGGGGTGATCGGCGATCTTGCGGGCTTTGCCGCGGCGGTGCTGCGCCGTGGCGTGCGGTTTGTGCAGATCCCGACGTCATTGCTGGCGCAGGTGGACAGCTCGGTCGGCGGCAAGACCGGCATCAACTCGCCGCTGGGCAAGAACCTGATCGGGGCGTTTCACCAGCCAAGCCTCGTTTTGGCCGATACCGGTGTGTTGGAGACACTGACCCCGCGCGATTTCCTGGCCGGCTATGGCGAGGTGGTGAAATACGGGCTGCTGGGTGATGCGGCCTTTTTCGACTGGCTGGAAGACAACGGCCCCGCCTTGGCCGCGGGCGACCGGGCGGCGCGGATCCGCGCCGTGCGTCGGTCTTGCGAGATGAAGGCGGGCATCGTGGAGCGGGACGAGACCGAGCAGGGGGAGCGCGCGCTGCTCAACCTCGGTCACACCTTCTGCCATGCGCTGGAGGCCGCGACCGGCTATTCCGACCGTCTGCTGCATGGTGAAGGGGTGGCAATCGGCTGCGCGCTGGCGTTTGAACTTTCCGCCCGGATGGGGCTTTGCAGCCAGGAAGAGCCGTCGCGGGTGCGGGCGCATCTGGCCGCGATGGGCATGAAGAAGGACCTGGCCGATATCCCGGGCGATTTGCCCGACGCCGAGGGTCTGATCGCGCTGATGGCGCAGGACAAGAAGGTGCAGGACGGCAAGCTGCGCTTCATCCTTGCCCGCGGGATCGGAGAGGCGTTCGTGACCTCCGACGTCGATGCAGGGATACTGCGTGCCGTGCTGGAGGACGCGCTGTCCGGGCGCTGATCGGCCACCGACCTGTTCTGACAATCCGGTTCGGCGGGCTATATGTCTGATCCGGCTGCTGTGGTATTGTATCACAGGGACTGAATTACCCAGGTTGAACACATGAAACGCAGAACATTTCTTATCCAGACAGGGGCCGTCGCTCTTCTTGGCACCGCGGCGCATGCGCAGACAGAAGACGCCCCGAAGAAACTCCCCGACGAATTCAACGCCCGGATCGTGCGGATGCGCGGGGCGGGCCCGAACGAGATCCACGTCGTGGCGCGCGACCACGCGCTTTACTGGACGCTGCCCAAGAACCGGGCCTTCCGCTATCCGGTCGCCGTGGGGCGCGACGGCCTTTATGAACCCGGTGTGTTCTATGTCGGCGCCAAGAAGGAATGGCCCAAGTGGAAGCCCACGCCCGAGATGATCGAGCGTGACCCCCGGGCCTACAAGCGGTACGAGGACGGCATGCCCGGCGGTCCCGGCAACCCGCTGGGTGCGCGGGCGATCTATCTTTTCACCGAAGGCGGCGCGGACAGCATGCTGCGCATCCACGGCACCAATGACCTGTCGGGTCTTGGCCGGTCGGTTTCCAACGGCTGCGTGCGCATGGCCAACAGCCATGTCACCCATCTGTACGAACAGGTGCCGATGCATACGCGGGTCGTGCTCCACCCGGCGTGATCCCGCGCATTCTCATCTTTCGCCGCGCTGAACGCGGGGCCTGCCGCAAGGTCAGGCCTCGTCGTCGTTGACGCGACTCGATTTGCAGCACTAACGTGGAATTAAGCCTAAAAGTGCGGCGGCCTGTCACATCCGCTGCCTTGGCAAGACCGTTCCCGTGGGTGGGTTTGCGGACCACGGACGAAAGAGGAGGACATCCCATGTTGCAGTCGAAGACAATCCTGCCCCTGGCGGCAGTGGCGAGCGTGGCCCTGGGAAGCGCGGTCTGGGCCGAACCCAAGGTCGAGGTCCTGCACTGGTGGACCTCGGGCGGCGAAGCCAAGGCCGTCGGCGAACTGAAGAACAGCTTTGAGGCCGCGGGCGGCACATGGATCGACTCGCCCATCGCAGGCGGGGGCGGCGATGCCGCGATGACCGCGCTCCGCGCCCGCGTCGTGGCCGGCAACCCGCCGACGGCGGTGCAACTGAAAGGTCCCGGCATTCAGGAATGGGCAGAATTGGGCGCGTTGAACAACGTGGACAGCGTTGCCGCCGATGAGCACTGGGATGATGTGCTGCCGCCGGTTCTGGCAGCGATCATGAAATACGATGGCGACTATGTGGCCGCCCCGGTTAACATCCACCGCGTCGACTGGATGTGGGCCAACCCCGAAGTTCTGGCCAAGGTCGGCGTGACAGAGATGCCCACGACATGGGACGACTTCAACGCCGTGGCCGAAAAGCTGGTTGCGGCAGGCATCACGCCCTTGGCCCATGGCGGGCAGGCCTGGCAGGACGCGACGATCTTTGAAAACGTGGTGCTGGGGATCGGCGGGGCCGATTTCTTCCGCGCGTCGCTGGTCAACCTAGACGACACGGCCCTGCGGTCGGAGACGATGGTCGCCTCGTTCGATCAGTTGCGCAAGCTGCGCGGCTATGTCGATCCGAACTTCCCGGGCCGCGACTGGAACCTCGCGACGTCGATGGTGATGAATGGTGAGGCCGCGTTCCAGATCATGGGCGACTGGGCCAAGGGCGAATTCCTCGCCGCCGGCAAGGTGCCGGGCAAGGATTTCGTCTGCGCGCCGACACCGGGTAATGGCTTCGTGCTGAACGCCGACAGCTTTACCTTCTTCAACGTCAAGGGTGACGACAACATCGAAGGTCAGAATCTTCTGGCCAGCCTGATCATGTCGCCCGACTTCCAGAAGACCTTCAACCTTGCCAAGGGCTCGATCCCCGCGCGGACGGACGTCTCGCTGGAGGAATTCGACGATTGTGCAAAACTGTCCCATGCGGACCTTCTGGACGCGATGGCGAGTGATGCGCTGGTGCCGTCGATGGCCCACGAAATGGCCATCCCCCGTTCGATCCGGGGGGAGTTTCTTGATCTGGTGACGGAGTTCTTCAACTCCGACATGTCGTCGGAAGAGGCCGCCAACCGGCTGGCCGACGCCGTCAAGCGCGCGATGTAAGACAAGGGCGGGGGGCCGGGCATGTCCCGGCCCGCCCGTGCCGTCATGGCCGAGGGTGGGGTGCTGACATCTTTTTCGCGCTGGTTCGAGCGCAAGCTGCCGCTTCTGGTGGTCTCGCCGCTCTTCGCGCTGAGCCTGTTCTTCGTCTACGGCTTCATCGCGTGGACGGCCTATATCTCGGTCACCAAGTCCACGATGATGCCCGTCTACACCTTCGACGGGCTGGACCAGTATATCCGGCTGTGGGACACGCCGCGCTGGTATGTGGCGCTGAAGAACCTGTTCCTGTTCTCGGGGCTTTTCATCGGGATCAGCATGGCCATCGGGGTGGTGCTGGCGATCCTGCTGGACCAGCGTATCCGGATCGAGGGGGTGATCCGCACGATCTACCTGTACCCGATGGCGCTGTCCTTCATCGTCACCGGCACCGTCTGGAAATGGATCCTGAACCCCGGTCTTGGCCTTGAGAAGGTCATGCATGAATGGGGGTTCGAAGGGTTCAGGTTCGACTGGCTGGTGAACGCCGATTACGCGATCTACACCGTGGTGATCGCGGCGGTCTGGCAAAGCTCCGGCTATGCGATGGCGCTGTTCCTTGCCGGGCTCCGGTCGGTCGATGACGAGGTGCTGAAGGCCGCGGCCATCGACGGCGCCGGGCCGTGGCGGACCTATACGCGCATCGTGCTGCCGTCCCTCAGGCCCGTTTTCCTGTCGGTGATCATCATCCTCGCCCATCTGGCGATCAAGAGCTTCGACCTTGTCGTGGCGCTCACCGGCGGTGGCCCCGGCTATGCCACCGACATGCCGGCGACCTTCATGTATGCCTATGCCTTCCAGCGCTCCGAACTCGGCATGGCGGCGGCGAGCGCGGTGATGATGCTGGCGACCGTCTGTGCGATCATCGTGCCCTATCTTTATTCCGAACTGCGGGGGAGCCGGCGATGAACCCAGTGGCCCGTCGCAGCTGTCGCGCCCTTGTCGGGTCAACCCGAGTTCCGAAGACATGCCGAGCCGCGTCGTGGACGGGCCGCGGCGCGGCGATCCGACGATTGCTCTACGCGATTTATGGCAGCAGATCCGCCGAACCCGCGGACGTCTCGCTGGCATTACCAGATCGCCGGGCCGAGGGGGCGGCCCGGCGATGGCGCGGCGGGCCTGCGGCCCATGACTCCGCGCCTCGATACGCTGGGCCAAGCAGCACGACAGGGCGACTCTGCCAATCTGGCGGGCCACGGTCATGAGACAGCGCGCGACCTCTGACATCGTCCGCCCCTCGGGGCCGGTGGCAATCCTGATGCGGTTCGCCCTCTTCGCGATCCTCGGGATCTTCTGCCTGTACTACCTGATCCCGCTATTCGTGATGCTCTCCACCTCACTGAAGTCGTTGGAGGAGATCCGGGCGGGCAACCTGCTGAGCCTGCCGTCGTCCATCCGTTTTGACGCCTGGGCCAAGGCCTGGGGCGCGGCCTGCGTGGGCGTGCGCTGCGACGGGTTGCAGCCCTACATGATGAATTCGGTGATGATGGCGGTGCCGGGGGTGTTCCTGTCCACCGCGTTGGGCGCGCTGAACGGCTATGCCCTGACCAAGTGGCGCTTTCGGGGCGCGGACATCATCTTTGCGCTGATGCTGTTTGGCGCGTTCATCCCGTTCCAGGTGATCCTGCTGCCGATGGCGCGGACGCTGGGGCAGTTGGGGCTGGCGGGTACGGTGCCGGGGCTGGTGCTGGTGCATGTGGTCTATGGCCTTGCGTTCACGACGCTGTTCTTCCGCAACTTCTTCATCGGCGTGCCAGACGGGATCGTGCAGGCCGCGCAGGTCGACGGGGCGGGGTTCTTCGGCATCTTCTTCAAGATCGTGCTGCCGATGTCGCTGCCGGCCATCGTGGTTACGGTCATCTGGCAGTTCACGCAGATCTGGAACGACTTCCTGTTCGGCGTGGCCTTCACGGTGGGGGATTCCAATCCCGTGACGGTGGCGCTGAACAATGTGGTGAACACGTCGACGGGCGTGAAGGAATACAATGTGGACATGGCCGCGGCGATCATCGCGGGCCTGCCCACATTGCTGGTTTATGTCGTGGCCGGTGCCTGGTTCGTGCGCGGGCTGTCGGCCGGGGCGGTAAAGGGGTAGGGAATGGCGGCGGGCATCCGGCTGAAAGGCTTGCGCAAGAATTTCGGCGCGACCCAGGTGATCAAGGGCATCGACCTGGAGATCGATCCGGGCGAATTCGTGGTGCTGGTCGGCCCCTCGGGCTGCGGCAAGTCCACCCTTCTGAACCTGATTTCGGGGCTGGAGACGGCCAGTGCGGGCGAGATCGTGATCGGCGAAAAGCAGGTCAACAAGGTGCCGCCGCGCGACCGGGACATCGCCATGGTGTTCCAGTCCTACGCGCTTTACCCCACCAAGACCGTGCGCGAGAACATCACCTTCGGGATGCAGACGCGCCGGGTGCCGAATGACCGGCAGGATGCGGCGCTGGCGGAATTTGCCAAACTCCTGCAGATCGACCATTTGCTGGACCGCAAGCCGGGGCAGCTCTCGGGCGGGCAGCGGCAACGGGTGGCGATGGGCCGCGCACTGGTCCGGCAACCGGCGGTGTTCCTGTTCGACGAACCCTTGTCGAACCTCGACGCCAAGTTGCGGATCGAGATGCGGACCGAGATCAAGAAGCTGCATCAGCGGCTGGGCAAGACCGCCGTCTACGTGACCCATGACCAGATCGAGGCGATGACGCTGGCCACCCGGATCGCAGTGATGGACAACGGCCATATCCGGCAATTCGCCGACCCGGCCACGATCTACGAACACCCCGCCGACATGTTCGTGGCGGGCTTCATGGGCTCGCCCCCGATGAACATGATCAAGGGCCGCGTCTTGCGCGAGGGCGCGGCGGTGTCCGTGGTGCCCGTGGGCGCGCGCCTGCCGCTGAAGTTTCCCCTGCCAACGCCGGAGGCCACGCGGATCGACACGCCGGACGGCCATGACGTGATCCTCGGTATAAGGCCGGAGACCATCGTGGCGGCACGGGGGGCTGCGCCGGGCCCGACCCATTATGTGTTCGATGCGCCCGTCGAGGTGGTGGAACCCACCGGCCCCGACACGATGATCGTGTTCCAGATTGCCGGTGAAGACCTGATCGCCCGCGTCCACCCCGAAGACGCTGTGGGCATCGGTCAGAGTTTCCGGTTCGCGGTGGACATGGCGAAGGCGAAACTGTTCGACGCGAAGACCGGCGCGCGGATCTGAGTGGTTTGAAATGCGCCAGCGCGTGTATGGCTGTTGGCCCGGCGCATGCCCCGGGCCATGAGATCGTGATCTGAACCCGTTGCGGGTTTACGACGTCCGGCGCGTTCCAAGGGCGGCCAGCGACCCCAGACCGCCGATCAGCAGAAAAGCCGCTGCCGGCAGCGGTACAGGGTCCGGCACCTGAGCGTCCGTGCCCTCGACCCCGATCGTAAACCCGTTCCAGTATTCGTTGGTCAGGCTCTGCCAGGTCAGGGTGTCGAACGTATCGGTGAACAGGATCGTCCCATGCGGTTCACCCGAGATCGCATTCAGCGAGTAGGTCCCGTCATTGTTGTCCACCCGTACCACCGGGCCGCTGCCGAAATAGCCCCGGCCGTCATTGCCGGTTCCATCCCAGTTCTGGCCGGTATTGCTGAGGATTTCGAAATCCTGGCTATAGCGGTAGCCGTTCCCGTTCATGCTGACATAGGAATAGTACAGGTTCTGAACGGTCTGCGAAAAGGTCAGCGTTTGCGTGCCGGCATAGCGTAGGGCGATCATCTCTGCCGGGGTGGGGTCGTTGGAATTGCCGTTCGGCCCTTCGCTCGTATACGGAGAGTCGCCGGAATATCCGAAATAGTTCGCACCGGTCCCCGTCTGGATGAACCCCACGCCCTGCGGATTGTTGTAGACGACATCGATGGTTTCCCCGTCAGAGGTTATCGTGCCGTATGCGGTGAACCCGTTCGTATTGTCGGAGCCCGTCCAGTCGATCCAGTTGACCTCGACGGCTTGGGCCGAACTGGCCACGCCGATTGCAAGGGCCGCAGCCGCAATGCTCTTCTTCATCTTGTCTCCCCCCGAGAAATTTTGCCGGCTTAGTCTAGAAACGGCGGTCCATTGCGTCAAACGTTAACGATCAAGATCCGCTTCCTGACGGTGAGGGCCTTTGCCGCCCCTGTCAGGGCAAATTGGCCTTGTGCCCTCCGCCATTTCTTTTGCAACCTGTAATTGTCGCGGCGCGGAAATCGGGGCCGGCGTGATCGTCGTTCGTTTGCGCAAATTGGCTGGCCCTCGGCAGAACAGTCCCTATGCTGCAACGCAGAAGGCAGGAGATGACCATGGCGACTCGTGTTGTAGTCCTCGGCGGTGGCTTCGGGGGCATGTATGCCGCCCGTGCGCTGAAACGGAAACTCGGCAATACGGCGGAGGTCGAACTGATCAACGCCGAGAACTACTTCGTCTTCCAGCCGCTATTGCCGGAGGTCGGGGCAGGGTCCATCACGCCGGGCCATGCGGTGTCGCCGCTGCGGTTTCTTCTCAAAGGCGTGATGGTGCGCAAGGCGCTGATCGACAGCGTGGATTTCGACCGCCGGCTGATCACGGTGTTTCAGGGCATTCAGCGCATGCCGGTGGAGGTGCCCTATGATCACCTTGTCATCGCGCTGGGGCAGGGGACGGACCTGTCGCGCATGCCGGGGCTGGAAGAGCATTCGCTGAAGATGAAGACGCTGGAGGATGCCCGGCGCCTGCGCGAACATGTGATCCAGCAGCTTGAACATGCCTCTGTCACACCCCTGCCGGAAACGCGCCGCGGCGCGCTGACCTTCACGGTGATCGGCGGCGGGTTCTCCGGCGTGGAAACCGTGGGCGAGATGAAGGAGCTGATCGACCGGTCGCTGCCCTATTACCCGGAGATCGATCCATCTGAGGTGCGCGTTCTGCTTCTGGAATTCGCGCCGCGCATTCTGAACGAGATGCCAGAGGGGCTGGCCGCCTATGCCACCGACCACCTGACCCGCCACGGTATCGACCTGCGGTTGAAAACCGGCGTGGCCAGCGCCACCGCCCGGCAGCTTGTTACCTCCGACGGGGAGGTGATCGATACCCGCACCGTCGTGGCCACCATCGGCAACGCCCCGCTGCCGGTCGTCAAACGCATGGGGCTGCCATCGGAACATGGCCGGGTTTCGGTCGACCGCACGCTGCGGGTGAAGGGGCGCGACAACATCTGGGCGCTGGGCGACTGTGCGCTGATCCCACTGAAGGAGAACGCCACGGACCGGTTCGACTTCGCCCCGCCGACCGCGCAATTCGCGGTACGGGAGGCCAAGCTGATCGCGCAGAACGTCAACGCCGCGATCCGGGGCAAGCCGGTGAAGACCTTCGCCTATGAATCGCGGGGTTCCCTCGCGTCGCTGGGGGCCAAACGGGGGGTGGCCGACGTGTTCGGCAAAGAGATCACCGGCGTTCCCGCGTGGCTGTTGTGGCGGTCCTATTACCTTGCGCTGTTGCCGGGTATGGGCACGCGGATCAAGGTGCTGCTCAACTGGGTGCTGGACGGGCTGGGCGCGCGCAGCGTGGTGCAGATCAAGGCCTATTCGAAGCCGCCGCTGCGCTACGTCTATTACCGGGCCGGCGACATCATCTATCGCGCGGGGGACCGGTCAGACGGGTTTTTCACCGTGGTCTCCGGCTCGGTCGAGATGGAGCGCCCGGACGACGAGACCGGCAAGATGACCACACGCATCATCGGCCCCGGTGGCCATTTCGGGGAGCGGCTGATCCTTGGGGCCACCCGCCGCAAGACGACAGTGCGCGCCGCGGAGGATACCAAGGTTCTGGTCATGAACCGTCAGGAATTCATGATGCTGGCCGAGGGTTTTTCCGCCTTTCGGGACTACTTCAAGCCCTACATGGAAAAACGCGGCGCCACATGGCCGCCCGACGAAGGGACAGGGCCGCGGTAGCGACCTGCCGAACCTCGCAGCCCGGAAGGCGTGCTCAGATGTTCTTCTGGGCGGTGTTGATGTAGCCGCAGCGCCAGCGCGACACGGTCCAGTTGGGATGTTCCTCGGCCCATTTCGCAAGTTCGGGCTGGGCCCCCATGACACAGGTCATCGGGGTGATGTCGGTAAAGATCATGCTGCGTTCTTCGCAACTGGGATGGGACAACCCAGTGCAGGCGATGAAGAGAAGTTGCACCATCATGGGCTGCTCCTGCTGTCAATAGATCCAAAGGTATGCTTGGTATTTGGCGCATAGGTGGGTGAAATTAGTCTGAAGCGAGCCGGCGAATATGCCATTCCGACTGGGCCACTGGCAGACGAACATGAGGGCGATTGCCGAAAAAGAGGCAGCGTTTGCGCTGTCTGCTCGTATTTGCTGCGGTGCAGCAAAAAATGCTGCAGGGCGGCAAGGGTGAGGTCGGCCTTGGGGTTCGGCACGATCAAGGCGCGGCTGTTGCTGGGGGCAGGGCTGATCGGGACGGTTGCGGTGCTGTCCGGCGGCCTGACGGTTTTCGGCATGGCGCGGATGGGAGAGCGGATCGAGGCATCACTTGCCGCGGAGCGTCGGATCGCGGGCTATGCCGTTCTGTCCACGCAGGCGTCATCGTTCCTTGTCGTGGCGGTCGAGGCCATTCAGGCCGGGGTGCCGCTGGAGGTGCGCCGCGAAAGGCTGGCCCCGGTGGCGGCCGATCTGGCGCGCAGCTTTGCCACGATCCGCACCGATCTTGGGGCCGCGGTGGCAGAGGCGGCCGCGCTGGGGCTGAACGAACAATCCCGACGGGCGACCCAAAGCCTTGCCATCGCCCGGATGGAGGCGCTGTTTGCCTCCACCCGCAACGGCCTGCTGACCGAAGGGGCAGATGCGGAACGGCTTCAGGGCTTTCTCGACGTCTTCGCGCAAAGCTTCGACATGCTGTTGAACGCGGCGGTGACCGAAGAAATCCGAACCCGTGACCGGTTGAACGCGCGGGTGGAGGCGTTGCGGCGCACCCTGACCTCGCTTGCGGTTGCGGTGT
The DNA here is from genome assembly GCF_002079305.1 of Rhodovulum sp. P5. NCBI lineage: Bacteria > Pseudomonadati > Pseudomonadota > Alphaproteobacteria > Rhodobacterales > Paracoccaceae > Rhodovulum > Rhodovulum sp. P5. The sequence continues at coordinate 854,849 of NZ_CP015039.1, read as the reverse complement.
CTGTGCTGGCGGCCCTGATGCTGGCGGTGTTCCATTTCGGTCTGGTTCGGCCGCAGTTGAACCGTCTTGATCTGGCGCGGGCCGCATCCCGGCGGATCGGGGCGGAGGATTTCGCGGTCGCGCTGCCCGAGGACGGAACTGACGAGATCAGCCAGCTTTTTGCCGAAACGAACCGCATGGCCGTCGCGCTGGCACGACGAAAGGACGAGGTCGCCGCCGAATGGGATCGACTGAACGAGACGATTGCCGACCGGACAAAGGCGCTGCGCGAGGCAAATGACCTGCTCGCCCGGACCGACCAAAGCCGCAGACGCTTCTTCGCGGATGTGGGGCACGAATTGCGCACGCCGCTGACGGTGATCCTGATGGAGGCGGAACTGGGCGCGAAAGGCGCCGGAGACCCGTCCCGGGCCTTTGAGGTGATCGAGGCGCGCGCCCGGCGCCTGAACCGGCGGATCGACGATCTGTTGCGGATCGCACGATCGGAAAGCGGGCAGATCGACCTGGCAAGAACGCCCTTCGCCCTGAACCTGATTGTCGAGGAGGCGCTGACCGAGACCGAGGCGGAAACAAGAAGTGCGGGGCTGACCGTGACCTATGACGGTGTTCAGGGCGTTCTGGTGCGGGGCGATGCCAACTGGTCGCGGCAGGTGGTTGTCGGCCTGATCCGGAACGCGGTGCGCCATGCCCGCGATGGCGGGCGGTTGGCCATGTGCGTTACCTCGGCGGAGCGGTATGGCTGCGTGAACGTCACCGACAACGGCCCGGGTATCCCCGAGCCCGACAAGACCCGCGTCTTCAACCGGTTCGACCGGGGGCAGGACACGGCGACCGAGGGCTTTGGCATCGGCCTTGCGCTGGCCCGTTGGGTGATGGAGGAGCAGGGCGGGACGATTGCCCTGACCAGCCCGGTGCCAGACCCCGACCGCCTGGGTGATGCGCCGGGCACCATGATGACCCTTCGGATCCCGCTGGCCGAGGAGTGAGCCCCGATGACCGACGCGCCCCTTATCCTGATCGTCGATGATGACCCCGAAATCACCTCCGCCCTGTCGCGGGGATTGCAGCTTCACGGCTTCGGCACCACGACCGCGAACCGGGTGGAGGAGGCGCTTGCGGCCATGCGCGACAGGGGGCCCGACGCGGCCATCGTCGATGTCATGATCGGCCCCGACAGCGGCATCGACTTGGTGCGCCGCATGCGTGCGGGGGGCGGGCGGATGCCCATCCTGATGCTTAGCGCGCTGGCCGAGGTGGATGACCGCGCCGCCGGGCTGGAGGCCGGGGCCGACGACTACATCGTCAAGCCGTTTTCCTTCGACGAACTTGTCGCCCGTCTGCAGGTTCAGCAAAGGCGGGCCGCGGCGCAGGCGGGCGGGCCGTCCGTCCGGTTCGACAGGGCGGCGCGCATCGTGCGCACCGACAGCCGCTCGGTCAGTCTGACGGAGCGTGAATTCGCGCTGCTGCTGTATTTGTGGGACCATCGCGGCGAAGTGCATCCGCGGGGCGAGATCTTCGACTGTCTCTGGGCAGGTGAGGGAACCAGTTCCGAGAACGTGGTCGATGTCTATCTGGGGTATCTGCGCCGCAAGCTTGCCCCGGTGCAGGACTTCGGCTTTGAGATCAAGACGTTGCGCAATCGCGGTTTCATGCTTGATCCAATTCCGGGCCCGCGCCCCTAAGACCTTGGTCTAGATATGCTTTTATTTTTTCTTAGAAGAAGCTTTTTGACGCATCGGGTCGGTTCGATCAAGATTGACCCATCGCTGAGCAAACCTTGAGAGGGAGGACTACCATGAGCTGGAAGAAGCCTGTCATCCGCGAGATCGAGTGCGGCATGGAAATCAACATGTACGGGCCGGACAACGGCGACGATCACGGCGTTCTGTTCTGATCGGCCGCGCGCGGACGACGGAAATGGGACTCCGCGCGCATATCCTTGGGGCCGCTGCGGGAGGCGGACTGCCCCAATGGAACTGCGGGTGTGAAAATTGCACCCTTGCCCGGTCCGGGGCGATACCGCCGCAGACGCAGTCGTCGCTGGCGGTGACGGGAAACGGCACGGACTGGGCGATTCTGAATGCTTCCCCCGACATACGTCACCAACTCACGGACTGCGCGGCCCTGCATCCCACGGGGCTGCGCGACATGCCGCTGGCCTCGGTTCTGGTGACCAACGGCGATATCGACCATGTCGCGGGCCTTCTGACCCTGCGGGAGATGCAGGCCTTTCGGCTGTTCGCCACGCGGGAGATTCACGCGGTGCTGGCCGCCAACCCGATTTTCGACGCGCTGAATGCAGAGGTCGTGGAGCGGGTGACGATCCGTCTGGACACGCCGTTCGACCTTGCGCCCGGCCTGACGGCAAAGTTGTTCGCCGTGCCCGGCAAGGTGCCGCTCTACATGGAGGGGGAAACGGTCGAGACCGATCTTGTCGGCGAACAGACGGTCGGGGTGCATCTGACCGCGGGCGGGGAGGACGTCTTCTATATCCCCGGTTGCGCGATCCTGAACGACGACCTTCGCGCCCGGCTGACCGATGCGCCGCTGGTCTTTTTCGATGGCACGCTTTGGCGCGATGACGAGATGGTGCGCGCGGGGCTGGGCCCGAAGACGGGCAAGCGCATGGGCCACATGTCGATGAGCGGGCCGGATGGGTCCATCGCCGCCTTTGCGGGCCTGAATGTCGGCAAGAAGGTCTTCGTGCATATGAACAACACCAACCCGGTGCTGAACCCGGCCTCCGCCGAGCGGGCAGAGGCCGAGGCGTCGGGCTGGATCATTGGACAGGACGGAATGGAGATCACCCCATGACCCAGACACGCGAAGAGTTCGAGGCCCGCCTGCGCCAGATCGGGGCGGAGCGCTATCACGACCTGCACCCGTTTCACAAGCTGCTGCATGGCGGGGGCTGTACGCCCGATCAGGTGCGCGCTTGGGTGATCAACCGATATTACTATCAGACCCGCATCCCGATGAAGGACGCGGCCTTCATGTCGCGCGTCGAGGACCCGAAATTGCGCCGAGCCTGGCGCAGCCGGATCGAGGACCATGACGGCACCGCCGAGAACGAGGGCGGCATCGCGCGCTGGTTGAAGCTGGCAGAGGCCGTGGGGCTCGACCCCGCCTATGTGGCATCGGAAGAAGGCATCCTGCCGGCCACCAAATTCGCCGTGGATGCCTATGTGCGCTTTGTGCGCGACAAGACCCTGCTGGAGGCTGTGGCCTCCTCCCTGACCGAGCTATTCGCCCCGAAGATCCACGCTGAAAGGATCGAGGGACTGCTGAAAAACTACGATTTCGCCAACGATGTCAGCATGTCCTATTTCCGCAAGCGCCTGACCGAGGCGCCGAAGGACGTGGCCTTTGGCCTTGCCTGGGTGCTGGATCACGCCGATACGCAGGAAAAGCAGGATGCGGCGGCCAACGCGTTGATCTTCAAGACCGATGTCCTGTGGTCGCAGCTTGATGCGCTTCATTCGGCCTATGTCGAACCGGCCCGCATTCCGCCGGGGGCGTGGGTGCCGGGTACGGGGCTTGCGCTGGCCCGGGCCTCATGATCGCGGAGACCGACATTCCCATCATTCCGCGGGGCGTGCGCACCCATTTCGACCGGGTGCGCGACCGCTGGGTCCTGCTGGCGCCAGAGCGCACCGTCGCGCTGGACGACATCGGCCATGCGATCCTGTCGGAAATCGACGGGAACCGCTCTTTCGGCGCGATCACAACGGCGCTGGCGGCGAAATACAAGGCGCCGGCCGAGGAAATTGCCGACGACAGCGCCCGGTTCATTGGTGCGCTGATCGAACGGCGATTTCTTGAGGTGCGCCCATGACCGCCAACCCGCCCATCGCGATGCTGGCGGAACTGACCCACCGCTGCCCGCTGTCCTGCCCCTATTGCTCCAACCCGGTCGAACTGACCCGGAAGGAGACCGAACTGGACACCGACGCCTGGCGCGACGTGTTCCGGCAGGCGGCGGATCTGGGTGTGCTGCAACTTCACCTGTCGGGGGGAGAGCCGGCAACGCGGCGCGATCTGGTGGATTTGGTGATCGCCGCGCGAGAGGCAGGGCTTTACACCAACCTGATCACATCCGGCATCGGGCTGACCGAGCGGCGCCTGCGCGAGCTGGACGAGGCGGGGCTCGACCACATCCAGTTGTCGTTGCAGGGCACCGATGCCGAGATGGCCGACCGCATCGGCGGCTACAAGGGCGGGTATGCGCGCAAGATGCAGGTGGCGGAATGGATCGGCGCGATCGGATTCCCGCTGACGCTGAATGCCGTGCTGCACCGGCAGAACCTGCACCAGTTGCCGCGGGCGCTGGACATGGCGGTCGAGATGGGCGCGCGCCGGATCGAGGTCGCGACCGTACAGTTCCACGGCTGGGCGCTGAAGAACCGGGACGTCCTGATGCCGACCCGGGCGCAGGCACGCGAGGCCGACGCCATCGTGGCCGAAGCCCGTGAGCGGCTGAAGGGCACGCTGGTGATCGACTATGTCCGGGCGGATTATCACTCCGACTACCCGAAACGCTGCATGGGCGGCTGGGGCTCCACGGGGATCAACGTGGCGCCCGATGGGCTTGTCCTGCCCTGCCACGCGGCACAGACGATCCCGGGCCTGACCTTCGATACGGTGCGGGAGAGGAGCCTGCGGGACATCTGGTACGAGGGCGCGGCCTTCAATGCCTATCGCGGCACCGACTGGATGCCGGAACCGTGCCAGTCCTGCGAGCGCAAGACCATTGATTTCGCCGGTTGCCGCTGTCAGGCGATGGCGCTGGTGGGGGATGCCAGTGCGACCGATCCCGTCTGTATCAAATCGCCCCATCACGTCGATCTGCAGGCCCGGGCCGATGCCTTTGCGGCGAATGATGCCGCGGACCTGTGCTATCGCGCAGCGGCCGGATAGCCCCCTGGCGGTCGGCCCTCCCGGCGTGAAACCGCATGACGCGCCGTCATGTTTTCATTGCAGTTGCACGCTCCCCGACTCCGTTGCTAGCATAGGGTGAGGGAGGACTTTTCATGACACAAGACCCGGCCATTCCGGGCGTTTCTGCCGTTCGCGGGGTGCTGGTCATCGACGATCATCCGCTTTACGGCGACGCTCTTGCAGGGGCGCTCTCGCAGGTGTTCGAGGGCTGCACGATCCGCACGGCAACAAGCCTGCAGCACGGGCTTGACCAGCTCGGCCCGGATTTCGACCCCGATCTGGTGATGCTGGATCTGCGCCTTCCCGATGTGACGGGCATCAGCGGTTTCTTGCGCCTGCGCGAACGCGTGCCCGATGTGCCCGTGCTGGTCATATCGGCGCTGAGTTCGACCGAGGTGGTCGAGGCGTTGATGGACAGCGGTGCAGCCGGCTTCATTTCCAAGGACGCCTCGACCGAGGAATTGCGAACCGCATTGATGATCATCCGAGAGGGGCGGCAATATCTGCCACCCGGTTTCGCATCCGTCGGAAAGCGCAAGGTCAGCCGCGACACCCGCGCGCCAAGCGTGCAGGACATCAGCCAGCGCATTGCAGACCTGACGCCGCAACAGGCGCGTATCATGAAACTGATCTGTGCAGGCAAGCCCAACAAGCAGATCGCATACGAACTGTCGCTGGCCGAGGCAACGGTCAAGGCGCATATCACCGCGCTCTTGCGTCGTCTGGGGGTGCAGAACCGGACCCAGGCCGCGGTTCTCGTCGAAAGCGCCAATCTGGAATCGGCCATGGGGCTGAGCCAGTCTGACGCCCGTGCGTTTCTGAGCGAGTAAGGGCGCCCGCGCGCATGCTGCAACGCACCGATCCTGGACCGCGGGCCATCGGCGTCGGCGTGTCCCGGTCCGGCGATCCTCTCACCGCCGTGCGTGAGGCCGCGGCCGATCTGGACACGGACCGCTGCTGCTTTGTCATGGCTGTCGTGCCCGACCGGCTGAACCGGGACGCGCTGACCGCTGCCTTCGACGAATGCCTGGCCGGTGTGCAGGTGATCGGCTGCACCACGGCGGGGCAGATCACGCCGCAAGGCTATGAGGATGACGCGCTCTTGCTGCTGGCCTTTCCGCGGGCCCATTTCCGCTGTGCCACGCAACTGATCGCGCCGCTGAACCCGTTGTCGATCGAAAAGGTATCTGCCGATGCACGGCGGCTGTCGGCACAGTTCCCGCAATCGGCCCATTGGCACCGCCTTGCCCTGATCTTTGCCGACGGTCTGTCGATGCGAGAGGACCTTCTGGTGGCGGCGCTGGCCGGGGGTTGGACGGGCTGCCGGTCTTTGGCGGGTCAGCCGGCGACGCGCTGCAATTTCGAAGTACGGCCGTCTTGCACAACGGGCGGTTTCACGGTGACGCTGCGGTGCTGATCCTGATCGAGACCGATCTTGAATTCGTCGGGCTGGGCTTCGACCATTTCCTGCCGACCGAGCATCGGATGGTCGTCACCGATGCAATCCCCGAGGAACGGCTGGTCCTCGAACTCAACGGTGCACCTGCGGCGGCTGAGTATTCCCGGCTGATCGGCTGCCCGGTGGACCTTCTGTCGCCGGAGGTCTTCGCCGAACATCCCGTTCTGGTCCGCAATGACGGCCTTTACCATGTGCGCGCGATCAAGGGTGTTGCCGGTGATGGCGCACTTGCCTTCCTGTCGGCCATCGATGACGGGCTGTTGCTGACGCTGGGGCGGGGGCAGGAAATCTTGCGCACGCTTGATGCCGAACTGGATCTGGTAGATGCGCGCCAGCGCGAGCCGGACTTCATTCTGGGGTTCGACTGCTTCCTGCGAAAGCTTGAGATCGGCCAGAAACGGTTGACCGATGCGGCCTCCGACATCCTGCGGGCCAGGCGGGTTCTGGGCTTCAATACCTATGGCGAACAGCATTGCGGCGTGCATGTGAACCAGACCTTTGTCGGCGTCGCGTTTTTCGACCCGATTCCGCAGGCGCTGACATGATCGACCCGTCGGATCCGCCCGAGGTCACCATCGCCAAGCAGGCGAAGATCATCGACGCCCTGATCCGCCGCGCCAGCCGCCAGCACGAGGTCGGCAGTTCCGCCTATGCCCTGTTCCAGTCGGCCATCGCGTTGCAGGGGCAGGTCTGGGCAAAGACCCGCGATCTGGAACGCACCTTCACCGAACTGGAAATCGCCCGCGACGACCGGGAGCGCACGCAAAAGCGCCTGACCGAGGCGCTGGAGTCGATGGAGGGCGGATTTGCCCTGTTCATCGAGGGGCGCCTTCAGGCCTGCAACGGGCTGTTCAAGTCGGTGCTGCCCGATATCTCGGCCCGGTTGCTGCCCGGTCTTGCGCTGGCCGACTATTTCCGCGCCGTGCAGTCCAGCCGCCATCTGGCCGATCCCGAAAAGGCCTGCCGCGATCTGGCAACGGCCATCCGCGGGCCCGCGGACGGGGCCAGCCTGTCCTTCGTGATCGAGTTCACGGGCGACCGTTGGTACCAGATCAGCCAGAAGCGCACGCAGTCCGACAATATCGTGCTGCTTCTGACCGAGATCACCGATGTCGTGCGGATGAACCGGCAGGAAAAGGACCTGCTGATCGACATGCAGGCGCACTACCTGCAGGCCGCTTTCGATCACATGTCGCTGGGGATCTGTACCTTTTCCCGCGCCGGGGGCGTTACGGTTTGCAACGGACGGTTTCGGGAGCTTCTGGGCCTGCCCTACATGCTTGTGCAGCCGGGATCGCCCTTTGCGCAGATCCTGCGTTTCGTGAAGGACAATCGCCTGATCGCGGCGGCAGATATCGTGGATATCGACGATTGGCCGGTGCAGTTGCGCAAGAAAGGGCGGTTGCGCAAACGTCTGCGCCATGCGGGGGGACGGGTGCTGGATTTGCAGGTGCACCGGCTGCCCGATGGCGGGTTCATGGTGTATATGGCCGACATCACGCTGGAAACCCGCGCGACCGAGGTGCTGGAAAAGCGGGTGGAAGAACGCACCGCCGAACTGACCGAGGCCAACCGGCTCTTGCGGGATCAGCACGCCGAACAGGCCCGGGTGGAGGACGCGCTGCGCGAGGCCAAGACCGATCTTGAGGCCGCGATGAGCTCCAAGACGCGGTTTCTGGCTGCGGCCAGCCACGATCTGCTGCAACCCATCAATGCAGCGAAGCTGTTGATCTCGACCCTTGCCGAACGCACGCGGGGCACCGATCTGGCCCCGACCGCCGACAGGCTGGCGGGATCGTTTTCTTCGATGGAGGGGCTGCTCCATTCGCTGCTGGATATTTCGCGGCTTGAAAGCACGGGGGCCGAGTTGACGCCGGGCGATTTCTGCCTGGGCGAGATCATGCGCGCCGTCGCCGACGACTACGGCATGGTCGCCGCGCAGAAGGGGATCGACCTGCGCGTCGTGCCCTGCGCGGTCTGGGTGCGCAGCGACCGGCAATTCCTGATGCGGTCACTCCAGAACCTCGTGGTCAACGCGATCCAGTATACCGAAAACGGCCGCGTGCTGGTGGGTGCGCGGCGGCGGGGAGACCGGATACTGTTGCAGGTATGGGATACCGGCATCGGCATTTCGCCGGCTGACCAGGCGCGCGTCTTTCAGGAATTCGCCCGCGCGGGCAACGCCGTGCCGGGCACGGGGATGGGGCTGGGGCTGTCCATCGTCGACCGCACCTGCCGGCATCTGGGCCATGTCCTGTCGGTGCAGTCCGAACCCGGCCGCGGATCGGTCTTTTCCATCGAGATCGAGCGCGCGGAGACACAGGCGCCCTGTCCGCAGGTTTCCGAGGCCTGCTCGGGTGACATCTCGGGCCCGTTCGACCTGATTGCGCTGATCGTCGAAAACGACCCCGATGTCCTGTTTGCCACGACCGAAACGCTGGAACGCTGGGGGGCGAGCGTTCTGGGCGCCCTGTCGACGAAAGAGGCGCTGGGGCTGGTGGACGATCTTGGCATGCCGCCGGATATCATCCTTGCCGATTATCAGCTTGAGGGCACCGATACCGGGCTTGCGGCGATCCGGGCCGTGCGGGCGCGCACCGGGGCGGCGGTTCCGGCGATCATGATCACCGCCAACCGCAGCCCGGATTTGCTGCGCACGGCAACACAGGACGATTTCACCGTGATGACCAAACCGGTGGACGTCTCTCGCCTGCGCCCGCTGATCGATTGGAAGACCCGCCGCCAGAACCCCGCTACCGACGAAAGTCTGCCATGACAGGGCGGGGCCCGGGGGTAAGCTGACCGGCAAAGGGAGGATATCGAAAATGCGCAAGCGGCTTGTTTCCGCCATTGCCGCCATCACCCTGTGCGGCACGCTGGCCATGGCCGATACCAAGGGCGTGGAAACCTATCATCTGCTGTTCAGGACGGGCACGCTTGACGCCATGCCGGCGGGTGCGGCGCTTGTCTATCGCCGGGATGTGGAAAACAGCTTGCTGCCGCAGGCCGCCGAACGCGATAGCGGCCGGATCATCGTGGGCACCGGGCCGGAAGATGACGTGGTCATGACCTTCGAGCAGGGCGACAAGCGCCGGCTGATCGGCACCTTCCCGGCCAGTATCGGCAATCCGATGATCATGTATTTCGTCGAGACCGTCGCCCGCGACATGGCCGAAACCGCGGGGGGCAGCCCGTTCTATATCCGCAACCGACTGAAAGAAGCTCTGGTGCGCTCCGCCGAGGTTCACGAGGTACAGGCTGCCTTTGACGGACACGGGGTGGAGGCGCAGACGCTGACCCTGCGCCCCTTCGAGCATGACCCCAACCGCCAGCGCATGTACGGCTTTGCCGATATTGCGTTGACCGTCACCATGTCCGACGACGTGCCGGGCTGGTACCACACCCTGCGGGCCGAGGTGCCGGGGACGGAGGATGGCGGGCCTGTCTATGTCTCGACCGTGATGCTGACCGCGGTGGAGGGCGGTGAATGAGGGGTGCGATTGCCGCCATGGTCCTGACGTTTCTGGCCGGGTCCGCCGCGGCGCAGGACCTTCAGGCCCGGCTGAACGACTATCCGACCGAGGCGCGGGCGGACTATGTTTTTGGCTGCATGGCGGTCAACGGGCAGGGGCGCGACGTGTTGCGGAAATGTTCCTGTTCCATCGACGTGATCGCCTCTCTCCTGCCATATGAGAAATATGTGGAGGCCGAGACCGTGCTGTCGATGCAGCAGGTGGGGGGCGAGCGGATGTCGATCTTTCGCACAGCCGCCCCGGCCAAGGCACTGGTCGCCGATTTGCGGCGCGCCCAGGCGGAGGCGGAGATCCTGTGTTTTTGAGGGCGAGGTGGCGGCGCCACCCCGCAGATGCCTCAGCCACCTCAGATACTGCCGGCCTTTTCCAGTGTCCGCTCGAACCGGTTGCCTTCCGTATCATGGGCGACCACGCGCAGGTCGGGCGCGCCGTTGTCGGAATAGCTGAAACGGAACACCGGGTTTTCGCTGACAGAGATGCCGCCCTCAACGGTGAACAGCATCTCGTCGCCCTGCCAGACCTCAAGCAGGTCGATGAAATGGGCCGCGATGAAAAGCTGGCTGATCGGGTCGCGCTGTAGCCCGGAATAGTTCGGATGGCGGATCATGATCTGCGCCTCGCGCCGGGGCGTCGACATCGCGCCCTGGGCGGGAAAGGTCCGCAGCATCATCTGACCCATCCCGGCCAGCGCCTTTTCGGGGTCTTTCGTCGCCGGGGCCGAACAACCGCCCGACGCTTTCACGAAGCGGCCGGTCATCAACAGCCCCCGGTCGGTGTCGGCGATCACGCGGATATTGGAATACTGGTTCACCCGCACCCGAAGCTCCATGTCAATGGGGGCCATGGCGGGGCCGAAGGTGATCGTTGCCGCCAGCGGTGCGGGGTTTTCGTCGATTACCAGCCTCGCGCTTTTGATCCGCACGCTCGGGTCGGTCTGGTGGATCACAACCGGAACCGTCGCCGCGTCGTGGGCCCGATAGGGTGCGTCGATGTCGAAGACGGCTGATCCGTCGGCGGTGACCACGTCTTCCCCAAGGATATAGCCCTTGAGATCGGACCAGATCGGGCTGTCGGTCATCGGGTTGGAGATTTCGCCCCCGGTGGCAAGCCCCGGGGAAAGGGCCAATGCGGTCAGCGCCGCTGCGAGTGCGGATTTCATCTGGCAGTCCTCCCTGTTGCGCGTGCGCGATGGCGAAGGATGCCACAAAACCGGGCAGTTTGACATCGGCCAAAGGTCTGTATGGATCAACCCTTCGGGAGCGCGCAGGCTGAAGGGGCCACGCCTGACGCGGGAGAGCGCGATGTTCGAAGCGGTCCTGACCCTGTGCCTTGCGGGGGCCGAGGCCGAATGCCGGTCGGTCCTCTTGCCGGGATACGAAGCAGCGACCATGGCCGACTGCACGGCGATGCTGGCCGATACGGCGCCTGACCTTGACGTATTCGGTGCGGATGTGATCGCGCCGGGTGCGCCCCGCTGCCAACCGGCCGGGCCGGTGCTGGACCTTCAGGAAATCGCGCCGCGCCTATGGGTCCACAAAGGCGCGATTGCAGAGCCTGACCGTGTGAATGGGGGCGATGTCTCCAACATCGCGGTGGTGATCGGCGACGCTTCGGTGGCGGTGATTGATACCGGCAGCGCCCGCTGGATGGGCGAATCCCTGTGGCGGGCGGTCCGGGCGCGGACGAAACTGCCGGTTAGCCATGTCATCCTGACCCATATGCACCCCGACCACGTCTTCGGTGCGTCGGTCTTTGACGGGGCTCGGGTCGTGGGGCACGCGGGGCTGGCCCGCGCGCTGGCGGATCGGCAGGCGAATTATCTGGAAAGCCTGGCCAGCCTGATCGGGGCCGATCGGTTGATCGGGACTGCGCCGCCGGACATCGACCTTGCCATCGATGGCAAGATGGAGATCGATCTGGGCGGGCGGGTGCTGGAACTGTCCACGTGGCCCACGGCCCATACCGGCAACGACCTGACGGTGGTCGACCGGGTCAGCGGAACGCTCCTGGCGGGCGATCTGGTGTTCGATGGTCATATCCCCGCGCTCGACGGGTCGGTCACGGGCTGGCAGGCGGTGCTAGAGCAGATGGCAGGCCAACCGCCCGTGCGGGTTGTGCCCGGGCATGGCGGCCCGGTTTTGCCCTGGCCCGCGGGCGGCGCGGCCACGGCCCGGTATCTGGGCGTTCTGGCCGCCGACACCCGTGCAGCGATTGCCGACGGGCTGCGCCTTGGTGCGGCGGTGGAGCGGATCGCCCAAGGCGAGCGTGACTACTGGCAGCTATTCGACGCGTTCAACGCGCGGAACGCGACGGTGGCCTATACGGAGCTGGAATGGGAGTGACGCGGGACGATCGGCCCGGTCAGTCGTCAACCATCGCTGCCAGCATCTGCGCCACGGCGAACAGACGTTTCTCGATCAGGACCGGCGTTTCACAGACATAGGTCAGCGATTTCTGGCGGTCGGTATAGATCCGCTCGTCCCATGCAAGCTGTTCCTCCAACGCGTCGACCTTGTCGAAATCGGGGTTTTCGGCGTCCATCTGGCGGTCCATCCGGGTGCGGGTGTCGTCAATGCGCTTGGCCAGGGCGATCTGTTTCAGTGAATATTCCTCGATCCCCGCCATGATCTCCCGGCGCTGCCCGGCAAGTCTGTCGAAGGCCTGGGTAAAGACATGGCCCAGAAGGACCGGGTCATTGCCATGGGACGTAACGAATGCCTCCACGCGTGGTGTCAGCGCGTCGAGCGTGACCCGGCGGAGTGCCATCCGCCCGGCAAGATCAGTGACATCAGCCTCGGTCGCCGGATCGAAGGTGCGCTCCTCAATGGGGTAGGGCCACATCAGCGCCGGGGACAGGCGCGCCACCTTGCGCTGGATGCAGGGCCATGTCGGGTCGGAGAAATCGGCCGTGGCACCCACGGTGGCAAACCCGAGGGCGCCGATCAGAACGGCGGCGGTAATACGTGGCATGAAAGGTCCTCCCGCGCGGAAGTCTATCGCACGCAATCGGGGAGTCCACGGCCCGGAATACCAACCAAGGTATCGATTGCCGGTCGCGGTGTGCCTTCGCATACTCCGAACTTAAGAGAATTCTAAAAGACGTATCTTTGGGAGGAGAAACGCATGAGAACGCGTGCCGCGGTGGCCTGGAAGGCCGGCGAGCCCCTTGAGGTGACCGAAGTCGAACTTGACGGTCCGCGAGAGGGCGAGGTTCTGGTCGAGATCAAGGCAACCGGGCTTTGCCATACGGATGAATTTACCCGCTCCGGGGCCGACCCGGAAGGGATCTTCCCCTCCATCCTCGGGCATGAGGGTGCGGGCGTGGTGGTCGATACAGGCCCCGGCGTGACCAGCGTGAAGAAGGGCGACCATGTCATCCCGCTTTACACGCCGGAATGCCGCGAATGCGAATACTGCCTTAACCCCAAGACCAACCTGTGTCAGTCGATCCGGTCCACCCAGGGCCAGGGGCTGATGCCGGACGGAACCTCGCGGTTCAAGACGCTCGATGGCGATCAGCTATTCCATTACATGGGCTGCTCGACCTTCTCCAACTTCACGGTCATGCCCGAGATCGCGCTGGCCAAGATCCGTCCGGACGCACCCTTTGACAAGGTCTGTTACATCGGCTGTGGCGTGACCACCGGCGTGGGTGCGGTGGTCAACACCGCGAAAGCCGAACCGGGCTGCCGCGCGGTGGTATTTGGCCTTGGTGGGATCGGGCTGAACGTGATCCAGGGGCTGCGGATGATCGGGGCAGACCAGATCGTCGGCGTGGATCTCAACAACTCCAAGCGCGAGATGGCCGAACGCTTCGGCATGACCGATTTCGTCAATCCGTCCGAGGTCGAGGGCGATCTGGTGCCCTACCTGGTCGATCTGACGAAGGGTGGGGCCGACTACAGCTTTGACTGCACGGGCAATGTCAACGTCATGCGGGCCGCGCTGGAATGCGCGCACAAGGGCTGGGGCGAAAGCATCATCATCGGCGTGGCGCCCGCAGGGGCAGAGATTTCCACCCGGCCGTTCCAACTGGTCACGGGGCGGACGTGGAAAGGCACGGCCTTCGGCGGCGCCCGCGGTCGGACCGATGTGCCCAAGATCGTCGACTGGTACATGCAGGGCAAGATCGAGATCGACCCGCTGATCACGCACACGCTGACGCTGGACGAGATCAACAAGGGCTTCGATCTGATGCATTCGGGCGAGAGTATCCGCTCGGTCGTGATCTACTGAGGCCGGCCATGGATGTCGTGTCGCAAAACCGCTGTTTCGACGGGGTGCAGATGGTCTGCACCCACCCGTCGACATGCTGCGGGACCGATATGACCTTTGCCGTCTATCTGCCGCCGCAGGCAGAGGACGGGCCGGTTCCGGTCCTGTGGTATCTGTCCGGTCTGACCTGTACCCATGAGAACGCGATGACCAAGGGCGGCTTTCAGGAACATGCCGCCGACCATGGCATCGCGGTCATCTTCCCCGATACCTCGCCCCGGGGCGAGGGGGTGGCCGATGACGAAGCCTATGATCTGGGACAGGGGGCGGGGTTTTATGTCAACGCCACCCGCGCCCCGTGGGCGTCGCATTTCCAGATGTATGACTATGTCACATCGGAACTGATGGGGCTGGTGCTGGACAACTTCCCGGTTGCGGACCGGCATGGGATCACCGGGCATTCGATGGGCGGGCACGGCGCCTTGACCATCGCGCTGAAAAACCCCGACCGCTACGACTCGGTCACGGCGTTTTCGCCCATTGCCAACCCCACGCAGTCGGATTGGGGGCGCAAGCAACTGTCTGCCTATCTGGGGGACGATGAATCCACCTGGGCGGAGTACGATGCCAGCCTGCTGCTGGACGAGTTGGGGTGGAAGGACTCCATCCTGATCGACCAGGGGGCCGGCGACCAGTTCCTGGACCTGCTGCGGCCGGAGGCGCTGGCTACGGTTTTGACCCGGCGGCGGCAGGCCGGTCAGGTGCGCATGCATCCGGGCTATGATCACAGCTATTTCTTCGTGTCGACCTTTGCCGGCGAGCATGTCGCTTGGCATGCGGAGCGGTTGCACGGATGAACGCGAAACGGGGCGGTGCCGCGATCTGCCATCGACGGCCCGGCCCGCGAATTCGGGACCGAAGACAACAAGAGGGGGACGACGTCTGAACCACGGATCCATGTCGCACCGAAGGGAGGACTGAAAAGTTCCGGTGTTGCGCATGGCCCGATCCGGCCTTTCCACTGACGGTGCGCCGCTGCGGACCCGGCCGGACCAATCGAAAGACCAACCTAAGGGAGTTGAACATGAAGAAGCTCTTGGCTTTGACATCCGGGGTCGCACTTTGCGCAAGCGGTGCGCTGGCAAACGAAGGCCTTCAGGACCTGATGAGCGATCCGGGCACCTGGGCGATCCAGATGGGCAACTATGCCAATCATCGCTATTCCGAACTTGACCAGATCAATGCCGAAAATGTCGGTGATCTGAAGGTGGCGTGGACCTTCTCGACCGGTGTGCTGCGCGGGCATGAGGGGTCGCCGCTGGTGGTCGGCGACACGATGTACCTGCACACGCCGTTCCCGAACATCGTCTATGCCCTTGACCTTGCCAATGACGGCCGGATCAAGTGGAAGTACGAGCCCAAGCAGGACACCAGCGTCATCCCCGTGATGTGCTGTGACACGGTCAACCGCGGTGTGGCCTATGCCGATGGCAAGATCATCCTGCACCAGGCCGATACCACCGTTGTCGCCCTCGACTCCGAAACCGGCGAAGTGATCTGGTCGGTCAAGAACGGCGACCCGTCCCGCGGCGAGACCAACACCGCGACGGTTCTGCCGGTCAAGGACAAGGTGATCGTCGGCATCTCGGGCGGCGAATTCGGCGTCCGCGGCTCGGTCACGGCCTACAATCTTGAAACCGGAGAGCGGGAGTGGCGCGCCTATTCGATGGGCCCGGACAGCGACACGCTGATGGACCCGGAAAACACTACCCATCTGGGCAAGCCCGTGGGCGCGGATTCCGGTACCGCGACCTGGGAAGGCGACCAGTGGAAGATCGGCGGCGGCACCACCTGGGGCTGGTATTCCTACGATCCGGACCTGAACCTCGTCTATTACGGCTCCGGCAACCCCTCCACCTGGAACCCCGCACAACGCCCCGGCGACAACCGCTGGTCGATGACCATCTTCGCGCGTGACGCCGATACCGGCATGGCCAAGTGGGTCTACCAGATGACGCCCCATGACGAGTGGGACTTCGACGGCATCAACGAGATGATCCTGACCGAGCAGGAAGTCGATGGCGAGATGCGCAAGCTTCTGACCCATTTCGACCGGAACGGTCTGGCCTATACGCTTGACCGCACCAATGGCGAACTGCTGGTGGCCGAGAAATACGACCCGGCGGTGAACTGGACCACCGGCGTCGATATGGACCCCGCGTCCGACACCTATGGCCGTCCGGCCGTGGTGGCCGAGTATTCGACCGAGCAGAACGGCGAGGACGTCAACTCCACCGGGATCTGCCCGGCCGCACTTGGCTCCAAGGACCAGCAGCCGGCATCCTATTCGCCCAAGACGAACCTGTTCTACGTGCCGACGAACCATGTCTGCATGGATTACGAGCCGTTCCGGGTGAGCTACACCGCCGGTCAGCCCTATGTCGGTGCAACCCTTGCGATGTATCCCGCGCCGGACAGCCATGGCGGCATGGGCAACTTCATCGCCTGGGACGGTGTCGAGGGCGAGATCAAGTGGTCGATCCCCGAGCAGTTCTCTGTCTGGTCGGGCGCGCTGTCGACGGCGGGCGACGTGGTCTTCTACGGCACGCTCGAAGGCTACCTGAAGGCCGTCAGCGCCGATACCGGGGACGAGCTGTTCCGCTTCAAGACGCCCTCTGGGATCATCGGCAACGTGATGACCTACGAACATGACGGCAAGCAGTATGTCGGCATCCTGTCGGGCGTCGGCGGCTGGGCGGGCATCGGTCTTGCGGCCGGTCTGACCAACCCCAATGACGGTCTTGGCGCGGTGGGCGGCTATGCCGCGCTCAGCGACTACACCGCGCTTGGCGGTCAGCTCACCGTGTTCGAACTGCCCGACTGATCGGGCCCTTTCGTCACGAAACCAAATAAGGATCGGCATCGGTTTCCCGGTGCCGATCCCGGAAAGGGAAATCTGGGTGCGCAAATGAATAGAATGGGACGCCTGCTGCTTGCGGTTCTCCTGACGGCGAGTGCCGGGACCGTGGCGGCGACCGAGGGCCTGAACGGGCCGGCCGCTTACAAGGAAGATGGACGCTATTTCACCGACGAGGGCACGCCCGTGTACCATATCGGTGACGATGGAACGGTCGACTGGGCGACCTATTCGGGGTTTCGCCGCTATCATTCGGAATGCCATGTCTGTCATGGCCCCGACGGCATGGGCTCCACCTACGCGCCGCCGCTGAAGGACGCGGTCGAGCAGATGGATTACTACGACTTCATCTACATCGTCTCGAACGGGCGCGAGAACGTGGATACATCCCACAAGAACGTCATGCCGTCCTTCGGGCAAAACAAGAACGTCATGTGCTATATCGATGATATCTATGTCTATCTGAAGGCTCGGGGTGACGGGGTTCTGCCGCGCGGCCGCCCGCCGAAGAAAGAGGCCAAGGCCGACGAGATCCGGGCGAACGAGGACACCTGCCTTGGTCAGAGCTAGGCTCGGCCTTGGCCTGATCTGCGCGGCTTTGCTTTCCTCCGCTGCCGGCGCAGCTTCGGCGCAAACCTCGGACCTGGTCTCAAGGACCGCGTTCCGGGTTTGCGCCGACCCGGCCAATTATCCGATGTCGGACGACCGGGGCCGCGGGTACGAAAACCGTCTGGCGGATATGTTCGCGGATCGGCTGGGCGTGCCCGTGCAATATACGTGGTACCCGATGGCGACGGGGTTCATCCGCAACACGCTGCGTGCCAATCAATGCGACGTGGTGATGGGCTATGCACAGGGCCACGAGATGGTCCTGAACACCAACCACTACTTCACCTCGGCCTTCGTTCTGGTGGTGTCCAAAGACGGCCCCCTGGCGGGGGTGGAGGCCCTGTCAGACCCTGCGCTGAAGGACACGCGCATCGGTATCATCGCGGGCAGCCCGCCCGCCACGCATATGGCGCGCAATGGCCTGATCGGGAACGCGAAGGGGTATAACCTTGTCGTTGACCGACGGTATGAATCCCCCGCACCCGACATGCTGGACGATCTGGCGAAAGGCGACATCGACGCGGCCATCCTGTGGGGGCCCATCGGCGGCCCCTTGGTGAAGGAGGGCTATCCCGGCTTCAAGGTGATCCCCCTGATCCATGAAGAACTGCCGCCGCGGCTGTTCTATCGCATCACGATGGGCGTGCGTCAGGGCGAAAAGGTGTGGCAGCGCAAGCTGAACTCCCTGATCCGCCGCAACCAGGGTGAGATCGACGCGATCCTGCGCGAGGCGGGAGTGCCGCTGCTGGACGATATGGGCCAGTCGGTTCTGGGCCCGGCCAACTGATGCAGCGCGCGGTGGTGATCGCGCTGTTGGCCGCCGCGCCGGTCCTGGCGCAGGAGCCTGAGCCCGATGGATACCGGATGGACCATTACCGCGCCCCGGTGCCAGAGACGCTGTCCGGCGGTACGGTTGTCGATACCGAAACTGCCCATGCGCTGTGGCAAAGCGGCGAGGTCGCCTTCATCGACGTCCTGCCGCGCCCGCCGAAACCGGCGAACCTGCCCGCGGGCACCATCTGGCGCGAGAAACCGCGGCATTCGATCCCCGGCGCGATGTGGCTGCCGAATGTGGGCTATGGCGCGATTGCGCCGGTTACCCATGACTGGTTTCGCGCGGGGCTTGACCGCGCCACCGGTGGCGACCCCGCCCATCCGGTGCTGTTCTTCTGCCTAGATGACTGCTGGATGAGCTGGAACGCCGCGCGGCGTGCGTTGGACTATGGCTACACCACCGTCTACTGGTATCCCGAAGGCACCGATGGCTGGACCTTTGCCGACTACCCGACCGAGGTGATCGAAGCCGAACCGGGGGAACCGGTCGCTCAGTAACCCGGGAACGACCGGCCGGCATGGGTGACGGTCCCGTCGGTATCGGTCATCGTGACATCGGCCCGCCGCGTGGATGACGGCGCACCGATCCCGATGCGCGGGTTTTCGGCCAGCGAAATGCTTCCGGTAATGTCGACATAGGGTTGACCGTCGAGGTCGATTTCCAGCGTCTCGACATAGCGCATCGGGATGAACAGCAGCGTCACCTGATCCTTTTGCAGGCCCGACAGGCTGGGATGGCTGATGCCGACATCCAGCCGACCTTCGGCTTGCGACAGGGCGCCCAGTCGTGCCGCGAGTTCACTGCCCGACAGCGGCGACAGGTCGATGGTCATCTCGCCCAGCGTCGCCAGTGCATCGTCCGGGTTGGTGCCCGGGGGCGCGGCACAGGCGCCCTGGCCGCTGGTCTTGACGAAGCCTTCGGCGACGTAGAGCGTTCCGTCGGTCGTCTCCGCAATTACATGCAGGGGGGTCGGCCCATTGATCCGCAGGGTCAGTTCGAACAGCACGCGGGGCAGGGGGCGGGCGAAATCCAGCACGGCCGATACCGGCATCGGGTTTTCGTCCAGCACCAAGGTCACCTTGTCGATCAAGCGGCCATCGGGGCCGTCGATGCGGGCGCCGATCACCGTGCGGGCGTCGTTGTCGGTGCGATAGGGGGCATCCAGCGCGATGTGGTCGCCGGCGGGTATCAGCGGCCGGTCACCATAGAGTTGGCTGGAAATATCCTCCCACGCGGTGACGGCCAGCGCCGGGGCGGGGACCGCCAGCGCGGCGCACAGGCCAATAAACAGGCGTCGCTTCATCACAATCCTCCCTGCGCGATGAACTTGCCGAAGGAACGGGGGCCGTCGCCGGTGGCGATCTCGCCCGTCACCGTCAGCCGCTCGGCATCGATCAGGCTGACGGTGTTGGAAAACCAGTTGGCCACGACCACCGTCTTTCCGTCGCTGGCGGTGTCGATCCCTTCGGGGTATTCGCCGACGGCGATTTCGGTGACAGGGGCCAGCGTGGCAAGGTCGATCACGCTGACCGTGTCGGCATACTGGTTGGTGACGAAGGCCCGCCCGCGGGCGAAGGCCACGCCATAGGGGCGGGCGCCGACGGGAATGGTGGCCAGCGTTTGCCCCTTGGCAGCGTCCAGAACCGTCACGTCATCTGTTCCGACATTGCCGACGAAAAGCCGCCCATCCGGGGCGAAGGCAAGGCCGAAGGGGCGCGTGCCGACATCCACCCGGTGCCGCAGGGCGCCTGTGCCCAGATCGAAGACCGAAACCTGATCGGCGTCCCGGTCGGCCGAGGCCAGCCAGCGGCCATCGGGCGAGACGGCCAGACCGGCGGGCGCGCTGCCAGTGGCGAGGGTTCCGGTCTGTGTCAGCGTCTCAGCATCCAGCAACCAGATCCGGGCATTGTACCAGTCGGAGACGAAAGCGATGTCCCGGGTGACGGCGATGCCGATGGGGCCGCCGTCCAATACGGTTTGCGCGACCTCGCGGCCCTTGGCATCGAAGCGGCGCACCGTCTTGCTGTCGGGCGACACGGTGAAGAAGCCGCCCCCTTGCGCCGCTGCCACGCCCGCGGGTTTGCCCGGCACGGCGATGCGTTCAACCTCTGCCCGAAGGTCGAGGTCCAGTATGCTGAGATCGCTGCTGTTCTGGTTGGTCACATAGGCCAGGTCCCCCGCCGCGACCGGCACGGCGAGGGACCAAGCAGCCATAAGGGCCAAGGGTCGTCTATGGCGCGCCAAAGCGCGCCACCAGCGCGTCGAGGCCGGCCTCATAGACGCCCGTCACGGCCTTGATCGCGGCCTCGTCATTCAATTCCGCCGGCGGATCGTTGTTGGGGTAGCCCCGATAGAACGCGCCGCGCCATTCCACGATCGACCCGCCGCCGTCGCGCGGCTTGACCGTCAGATGCGAGGAATAGTTGGTGACCGGCAGCACCTCGACCTTCACATCCGTGATCCGGTAGGAATAGGTCATCTTGCCGGCGTCGTATTTGTAAAGCACCTCGTCGATGGTCGGCCCGTCCGACGAGCCCAGATGCAGAACGCGGGTGGCATCGATGGCATTGCCGCCCTCACCGGTGGTTGCGGCGATGGCGGGATGCCAAGTCATGTCCTGGAAATCGCCGATGGCGGCCCAGACCGTTGCGGGGTCGGCGGCCACCTCACGCGTGACGGTGACCTTTTGCCGGGTCGGCCCGTGGGCCAGCGCCATCGCGGGCACCAATGTCACAAGGCCCGCCAGCGCGGCGCGTCGTCCTATATGTTTCACGAAGTCCTCCCTCACTCCTTGAAGAAATGGTTTTTCAGGATGTAGCGGATGCCGCGCAGCCACGAGTCGTCGGTGTTGGACCGGATATCGACCGACTGACCGCGCACCATCTGTCCGGTCTCGACCTCGCGCATCACGAGGTTCATCGACAGGATCAGGTTCGATACTTTCTGAACCTCGCCGACCAGAACATAGGTCGCGCCAAGTTTCCGGCCCATCCGCACCTCGCAGCCATAGCAGTTGGCCGGGTTCACGGTGTTTTCCAACTGCTGGGCAATGGGCGACAGGTCCATCAGCGTGAACCCTTCCATGGCGAAACGGTCGCGCACGGCGTCCTCCAGCAGGGCAATGCGGGCCAGTTCATCCGGGCGTTCGCCGAAATAGGCCCCTTCGGTGGAGGTGTCGAGAAAGACGATGCCAAGGAACGCCACCGGCCCGGCCCGGTCAAGCCGGGGCAGGTCCACCCGCGCGGCGGCGGCCGTCGAAAGCACGGTGCAGGCGGCAAGGGACAGGAAAACGAGGCGCAACATGGCGCAAGCCTAGGGCAAGGCCCGTTTCCCGCAATGCGCCTTAAGTATCGGTTTCATAGTCCCGGTGCCATCTGGCAGCATCATTACAGGGCACGCGAGAGGCCTTTCGGGAGGAAGACATGACAATCGTTTGGCGGGTGCTTCTGGTGCTTGCGATGATTGCCACGGGGAGTGCCGCCGCGGCGGTCGAGGTGCGTAGTGCCGTCCTGCGTCTAGACTATCCGCGGGTCGCCCCGATCTCCCGCTTTGACGAGGTGCCGGCGGATGTCGGTTTCGCGGGCGGGCTTCTGGCGGACGAGGACAATCAGACAACCGGCCGATTTCTGGGCCATACCTACAGCACAGACATGGTTGCCGCGACGCCCGAACAGGCGGACGAGGCACTGGAGCGGCTTCTGGCGGACGGCGTTCATCTGATCGTGCTTCTGGGTGCAGATCAGGACGTGCTGCGCCTTGCCGATCTGGCCGGTGAGGATGTGCTGGTGGTCAATGCCGGCGCGCGGGGCACGACGCTGCGTGGCCAGGATTGTCGCGCCAACCTGCTGCATGTCGCGCCAAGCCAGGCGATGCTGGCCGACGCGGTGGCGCAATTCGCGATGTGGAAGAAATGGGACAGCTGGGTCTTGGTCGCGGGCTCCAACCCCGCGGACAGGGACCTGGCGCAGGCCTATCGCGATGCCGCGGCCAAGTTCGGGGCCCGCATCGTGGAGGAGCGGGAGTTCGAGGGTACCGGCGGCGGGCGGCGCACCGATACCGGGCATGTGCTGGTGCAACGGCAGTTGCCGGTGTTCATGCAGGACCCGAAGCGGCACGACATCGTGGTGGCTGCCGATGCCTCTGACGTTTTCGCCCCCTATCTGCCGTTCCACCTGTGGACGCCGCGGCCGGTCATGGGCGCGGCGGGGCTGCGCCCGGTTACCTTCCATGCCACGCATGAGGCCTGGGGCGCCACGCAGTTCCAGCGCCGGTTCGAGGCGCTGACGGGCCGGTACGTGCGCGAAGAAGATTATCAGGTCTGGCTGGCGCTGCGCGTGATCGGAGAGGCCGTGACGCGCACCTCGTCGGCCGAACCGGCGGTGTTGCGGGACTATATCCTGAGCGATGCGTTCGAACTGGCGGCCTTCAAGGGGGTGCCGGTGACGTTCCGTCCGTGGAACGGCCAGATGCGGCAGCCGATCCTTCTGTTTGACGGGCGTATCACGGTCAGCGTGTCACCCCAGCAGGGGTATCTGCACCAACGCTCGCCGCTGGACACGCTGGGGCTGGACGAACCCGAATCCGGCTGCACGGCTTTCCAATGAAGGGGACCGCGATGAAACCGATCCTGTATGCCGCCGTGCTGGCGCTGACCGCGGCCCCGGCGCTGGCCAACAAGGTGTTCGTCAGCAACGAGAAGGGCAACACCGTCACCGTCATCGACAGTGACGGCTGGGAGGTTCTGGCCGAATTCGACGCCGGGAACCGGCCCCGCGGCATCACGATGAGCCCGGATGGCACGCTGCTTTATGTCTGCGCGTCCGATGACGACACGGTGCGGGTTTTCGACACCGGGGATTATCGGGAGCTTTACACGCTGCCCTCCGGCCCTGATCCGGAACTCTTCGTCCTCGATCACACCGGCAATCCGCTTTACATCGCCAATGAGGACGACAACCTTGTCACCGTGGTCGACACGCAGGCGCATACGGTTCTGGCCGAGATCGCCGTTGGGGTAGAACCCGAAGGCATGGCGATAAGCCCCGATGGGGCCTTCGTGGTCAACACGTCCGAGACGACGAACATGGCGCATTTCATCTCGACCGACGACTACCAGATCAAGCACAACGTGCTGGTCGATCAGCGCCCGCGCTATGCCGAATATACCCCCGACGGGCGCAAGCTGTTCGTCAGTGCCGAGATCGGTGGAACCGTTTCGGTGATCGACATCGCCGAGGATGGCACGCCCTCGCTCAGCTACAAGGTCGAGTTCGCGGTGCCCGGCGTGCTGCCGGAATGGTTGCAGCCGGTGGGGGTCAAGGTGACCGCGGACGGGAAATGGATGTTCGTGGCGCTCGGGCCGGCGAACCGGGTGGCGGTGGTGGATGCCGAAAGCCACGAGGTGGTGAAATACATAATCGTCGGCCAACGGGTCTGGCAGATGGCCTTTACCCCGGATGAGAAATACCTGCTGACCACCAACGGCAATTCCAACGACATCACGGTGATCGACGTGGCCGCGCAAAAGGCGATCCGGTCGATCCCGGTGGGGCAACAGCCCTGGGGCGTCGTGGTGGCGCCAGACTGAAATTCGGAGACGCGCGCAAGTCTTGGGAGGAAAGACATGCTGAAACGACTGACCGGCCCGATCGCGGCCATGCTGGGCCTGATGCTGGCCACAGGCTGCTGGGCCGCCGATCTGCCGGTGATCCGCGCCGCTGTGCTGAAGATCGGCACGGTGAACTGGGAATTGCAGACGATCAAGGCCAACGGGCTGGATGCCAAGCACGGCTTCGACCTGGTGGTGCAGCCCTTTGCCGATAACGGTGCGACGCGCGTGGCCCTTGAGGGGGACGAGGCCGACATGGCCGTGGCCGACTGGATCTGGGTCGCGCGGCAGCGGGCGGCGGGCAAGGACTACGTCGCCATCCCCTATTCCAAGGCGGTGGGCGGACTGGTCGTGCCCGGCGGCAGCAATGCCGAGACGTTGGCGGATCTGGCGGGCGGCAAGATCGGGATCGCGGGCGGGCCGCTGGACAAGAGCTGGCTGATCCTGCGGGCCTATGCCGAACAGGAATACGGGATGGATCTGAAGGCAGAGACCGAGCAGGTCTTCGGCGCGCCGCCGCTGGTGTTCAAGACCGGGCTGTCGGGGGAGACCGATGGCGCGATCAACTTCTGGCACTTCCTTGCCAAGATGAAGGCGTCGGGCATGCGCGAACTGATCTCGACCGAGACGGCGTCGGTTGCGCTGGGGCTGAACCCCGATGTCCCGCTGCTAAGCTACATCCTGAAGGAAGGGTTCGTGGACGCGCATCCCGGCATTGCCAAGGCGATGTACGCGGCCTCGCGCGAGGCTAAGGAATTGCTGCGCGATGACGATACCGCGTGGGATGCGATCCGCCCGATCATGAATGCCAAGACCGACGCCCAGTTCCAGGCGCTGCGCGCGGACTGGCGCGCGGGGATCCCGGGTGCGGGCAATGTCGACCCCGACGACGCGAACGCCTTTCTCGCCCTGATGGCAGAGCTTGGCGGGGCGGAACTCGTCGGCGAGGCCACGACCCTGCCAGAGGGCACCTTCGTGGCGGTCGAGTGAGCGCGCATGCCAGAACGGATCGGCGTACCGGCGATTTCCCTTTTGGGGTTGCTGGCCCTGTGGATCGGGGCGGCGGCACTGACGGCGGATCCGCAGATCCTGCCGCAACCTTTCGCCCTGATCGGGCCGTTCTGGCGCGAGATGCTGTCGGGCGAACTGCCTTATCACCTGGGCCACACGCTGCTGCGTGTGGTCTGGGCCTTTGGGCTGGCGATGACGCTGGGTCTGGCGCTTGGGCTGGTCATGGGGCGGTTCCCGCGGATCGATCGGTGGCTGGACCCGTGGCTGGTGGTGTTCCTGAACCTTCCGGCGCTGGTTCTGATCGTTCTGTGCTATCTGTGGATCGGATTGAACGAGACGGCGGCGATTGCCGCCGTGACGCTGAACAAGGTACCGCAGGTCACGACGATGATCCGGGAGGGGGCGAGGGCGTTCTCCCGCGATCTGGACGCGATGTCCGCGGTCTATCGGATGTCGTGGACGGCGCGGCTGCGGCATGTGCTGATGCCGCAACTGGCGCCGTTCATCGCGGCGGCGGCGCGGTCGGGAGTGGCCGTGATCTGGAAGATCGTGCTGGTGGTGGAATTTCTGGGCCGGTCGAGTGGGGTGGGCTTTCAGATCCACCTGTATTTCCAGTTGTTCGACGTCGGCATGGTTCTGGTCTATGCGCTGTCCTTTATCGCGGTGATGCTGGCGGTCGAATGGCTTCTGCTGCAACCGTGGGAACGCCGGGTCCGGCGCTGGCGCACCGCATGATCCGTGTGGACATCCGGGAAAA
The DNA here is from genome assembly GCF_002079305.1 of Rhodovulum sp. P5. Lineage (NCBI taxonomy): Bacteria > Pseudomonadati > Pseudomonadota > Alphaproteobacteria > Rhodobacterales > Paracoccaceae > Rhodovulum > Rhodovulum sp. P5. The sequence continues at coordinate 828,967 of NZ_CP015039.1, read as the reverse complement.
GGCCTATGGTGGCGTCCCCGTTCTGGGGCGGGTCGGCTTCGACATCGCGCCGGGGGAGACGCTGGCGATCTTCGGTCCCTCCGGCATCGGGAAATCGACGCTGTTGCGGATCGTGGCGGGGCTGGATCAGGATTTCGAGGGGCAGGTTGTCCGCCCCGACCGCATCGGGATGGTGTTTCAGGAGCCGACGCTTCTGCCTTGGCGCAGCGCGGTCCGGAACCTGACCCTTGTTCATCCCGGCCTGTCGGAGGGTGACGCGCGGCTGATGTTGAGCCGTGTTGGGTTGACCGACAAGGCCGATGCGTTTCCGGGGCAGTTGTCGCTGGGTCAACAGCGCCGCCTTGCGCTGGCCCGGGCGTTTGCCGGGCAGCCCGACCTCCTGATCCTCGATGAACCGTTCGTCTCTCTCGACGCCGAGACGGCGGAAACCATGCTGACGCTGACCGAGCGGCTGATTGCCGACACCCGGCCCGCCACGCTGTTCGTGACCCATGCGCGGGCCGAGGCTGAGCGCCTTGCCACGCGCATCCTGTATCTGGACGGCCAGCCCGCCACCCTGACCTCGAATGGAAGGAATGACCGATGAAACACCTCGCCCTTGCCGCCCTGTTGGCCGCAATGCAGGCGGCGCCCGCCACAGCCCATGACTTCGGCTTTGCCGGGATCCTGTCTTCGACCAATATGGAGGAGATGCCCGAGATCACCCTGAGCGTCGGCAAGCCGCTGGCCGATGGTCCCATCACCCTGAAATCCGGCACCGGGTATGAGCTTGAAATCACCTCGGACGGCACCGGCGAGCTTGGCCTTGAAGGGGCGGGGTTTTTCCGGGCCATCTGGATCAACGAGATCGTCATCAACGATCTGGAAGTGCGCCCCTTCGGTATCGAAAGCGTCGAATTCGACGATGCGGGCACGATGGAGATCGAGTTCATCGCGATCAAGCCGGGCCGCTACGTGCTGCGCATTCCCGGCTCCACCGGTGAAAGCCAGCGGGTCGAGATCACGATTCAGTAAGCCATGACCACCACCCTGCGCGTCACCGATCTGAACATGTCCTACGGGCCCAAGAAGGCGCTTGATGGCGTGTCCTTCGCGTTGGAGCCGGGGTTTTCGGCCCTGCTGGGGCCGAACGGTGCGGGCAAGTCGACTCTCTTTTCCCTGCTGACCCGTCTGCGCGTGGCGCGGGAGGGCCGGATCGAGGTCGCCGGGCACGACATTGCCCGGGCACCGCTTGCGGCGCTGGCCTCCATCGGTGTGGTGTTCCAGCAGCCGACGCTGGATCTGGACATGAGCGTGATGCGGAACATGCGCTATTTCGCGGCGCTGCACGGGCTGTCGGGGCGGGATGCCGGGCGGCGGATCGACGCGGCGCTCGACCGGCTGCAGATGCGCGAACGTGCGGGGGAAAAGGTTCGCGCGCTGAATGGCGGCCACCGGCGGCGGATGGAAATCGCCCGGGCGCTTGTA